>NZ_JABX01000062.1 GCF_001469165.1 Thiohalocapsa sp. ML1
TGCTCATCAATTGCGACACCGAGCCAGTGCTCGAGGATCAGGCTCCACAGGTTCACCGGCTGGACGTCGCTGCCGGCGGGTCGCACCCAGGCGGCGCCGCGCTCGCCGCGGTCCAGGTCGCGCAACGCCCGGTTTAGCTCGGCCAGATCACCCACCCGAACCTCCCGCGCCGCCCCCCGCGCCGCCAACACCCGCAATGGCTCCACCTTGAGCGCGAGCAGCGCGTTGTGAGTCGAGACGAGACCGCTGGCATCGGCGAATAGCCAGAGATCCGCCCACTGGATGCGAAACACGGTGGAGCAGGCCGCGTCCACGTCTGGCTGATGCTTGCTGGGGTTCAGACACAGGGCAAGCTCGCCGTCGAGCGCGCTGGGCTCTTCCCCCGCCCGCTCTCCGGGCGGCGTGCGCGTCAGCAGCACCGGTTGCTGGTGCGGGCACCCCGCGGCCCTGCGGTCCAGGCGTCGCAACAGCGCCTCGCGCTCCCCGTCCGGGTCAGCAGCGGCATTGCCATCGGCAGCGACGATGGGCTGCGTCGGGAAGCTCTGCCGCGGGCCGAACAGCGCGTCGTGCGTACTCGGTGAAAGTGCCGTCAACGGGTCGAACGGGCGCTCCCCCAGCCAGGCGCCATGGGGTTGGCGCAGATAGGGGTGCAGCGTCCAGCCGAGCCCGCGTGCGACTTCGAGACAGGCATCGACGCGCCGATGCAGCCGAGCCCCGCCGAAACCGCGCCAAGCACCCACCCCGGGCTGCACGCGTTGATAGAGATTGACGAGCAAGATGCTCCAGCCGCCCTGATCGGAGTTGGCGAGCGGTTCAAGACGGGTTTCGAAAGGGTAGCAGCTTTCCATCGGCTCCTCGCAACAGGGCGCAGCGACCGAGTTGTCGGCAGGCTCGGGCCTAACTCGGCCAGCCAGACCCGAGCAGGGCAGCGGTGCCCGACCGCTCGCGCCTTGATCGTGACGTCTCAGCGGCGAAACCTGGCCGGCAGGCAGGTATCATCACCGAAAAGTGCATAGGGGCAAACCTTTAAGGAGCTCGGAATGCACCAGGGCCAACCCCTGAGCTCGCGCGCGTCGGCCGCAACATCGCCGTCCTTGCTGCTTGGCGCATTGCATCCCCTCACTCACCAACGCGCCGCAGCACGGTGGAGGACCGTCGGCGAGATGCGGAAGTCGGACGCATGTAGCCTGGCGAATACATCACGCGCTGATAGGATCAGCCCGCGCTGACGGGCCAGGCCGATGACGGCGGCGGTGCCAGCCACCCGCAGGCCATGCTTAGCGGCGATGGCCCGGCCCGCGCGCTCATCCATCAGGATTAGACAGGGCTCGGGCTGCGCCAGGGCGATGCGGATGCAGGCCGCCTCGCCTTCGTCGAGATCCGGCAGCGGCGGCGCCGTCGGCACTTCGGTGCACTTTCAGCCAGCCGGCATCCAGCCCGGCCGCGATCATCCGCTCGTCCTCGCCTCCGCGGCCCGGCAGCACCTCATCGCGCACCCGCGGCGGTAGGGCGACCACATCGAACAAGGACTCCAGCCAGCCAAGCCCGTCGACACGTGCCAGGCCGATGAGCGGGCTTGCGTCCGTCAGGACGAGGCGAGCCATGCATCCAGGTCGTCGCGATCATGCTCTACGTCGGCGCCGTCGAGATCGATCACCGGGATACCGAGCCGGGACAGGTGCGTGGCAAAGTCCCCCACCGACATCCCGGCGAGGTGTGCCGCACGCGCGAGCGACAGGTGGCCATCGCGAAACAGCGCCGTCGCCAGGGCCGGGCGCACGCCCGCGGACTCCAGCACGCCGGACAGTCCGACGCCGACCATGACCGCGCAGCAGCGCGCAGCAGCGCGCAGCAGCGCGCAGCAGCGCGCCGATGTCGCCGGCCGCCGGCAGGTTGCGGTAGAAGGTCTTGGCGGCCGAGCCCTGCGCGCCGAGGCGCCGGACCAAGCTGGACAGCGCACGCAGATGGCTCGGCGCGAGCGCCGGTTGTCCGGGTCGCAAATCGGCACCGAGCGCGCTGTAGAGCACCGCGAGCAGCAGGGCGCGCAGCACGTCGAAGGCAGGGGTGCGGTCGGTGGCCGCCGCGGGCGTGGCCGTTTCGGCTGATTGGGCTGCTCATCCGGCTGGGGTGGAGGCGAGGCGATCACTGCTTGCGCTTGGCGAATCTCCTCCTTGCCGTCGCGCGAGTTTGGTCGTCGGCCCGTCAGGCTACGGCGCTGACCCCCGGTAGCTGGATGTAGATGAATCGAACGGATTTCTCCTGAGCCTCGCCTTCGAGCTCATCGAGCGTTGCTCGGTCGAGTGGTTGCGCACGCAGGTCGCTGGCGACGAGAACAAAATCGACGGGCTCCAGGTGGCGCAGTCGGTAGAAGTCCTGTCTTTCGGCGACTCGTCGCCAATTCGCCAGCTTGGCGATATCTGTCCGAAAAAGTCGCGCTAGTTCCGCATTGGGCGTATCGATGAGCGTTTTGCCCCCCTTGAATTCCGCCATCAGTCTCCAGAACGACAGCTTCAACGGGTAATAACTCTTCATCGGGTCGTACGCTTCCGGCCTCTCGCCCTTCGGGTAGAGATTGAATCGACCCCTGACCTCAGGCTCGAAGATGCACATGTCAGGGCGCTGCGGCATGTCCGACCCTCCGCCCGTCAGGTGGTATATCGCATACCCGCCAAGGTTCCGCGGGCTTGCCGGTGACGTACTCCGTTGCATGCGCGGCGCAAAACCAAAGTACGCCTCCGTAGCGACCTGGCGTGGAGAGTAGCCGAGCTTCATCAAGTGCCCGTATACGGCGGCAACAATATCGGCCTCTCGTGCTAACGACTCCCGGGCGGGTGCCAAAACCGCGGTCAACCCGCGGGCCGAGAATAGGTCGCGAACGTTGACGCGTTGCCCTGCCTGCACGGCTGCTTGGATGGTTTCCGCCCTCGCCGGCGCACCAGCCGGGAGTATCTGACATGTCTTGTGTCCGTGCGCGTAATGAGCAAAGCCGACGTTGCTGCGCCTGGCCTGCTCCTCGATAGTCTTCCAATGTCCACGCTTGAGGGTGGTAGAGTCGAGCTCCTGGGCCGGATCGACCGCCACACACCAACGGCGCTCGGGTGCCACCCCGGTGCGAGCGAGCTTAGCGATATCATTAGGGAGACCCTCCTTCAATGCCGTTCTCAAGCCACTCCGGTCACCGTGGGCGCCCCCTTTCAGCTCGAATGTTGCCCAGGGTGCACCGTCTGCATCGACTACCACGATGTCGACCAGCCCGCCGCCCGTTGACTCGATGGGGTGCTCCCTACGTACGCGTCCCGGAAAATCGTGCTCCAACTCGCTTGCGAGGAGAACCTGGTAATTCGCCTCATGCCCAACAACTCCTACGCTCTTGGCGAAGAATCGAATGAGTACCGCTTGAATAACACGGCCGCTGCGGTCCGATCTGGCGCGGCTGTAGGTCCGAGCTAACTTCATTTAGGCTTCTCCTTGTGTTCCTCGACCGACAGCTTGGTTTGTCCGCCGCTCTGCGCGCGCACTCTGCCAATCGTTGCTCGTAGCGAGCCGGGCGCCCGGTATCCAGCAACCGCCGAGCGCCGTCGAGCCCCGTGAAGCGAGGCGGAATCAATCCGGGTCGGCCGGTTCGTGCCGGCACGAACCGGGATTGCGCCGCGCTGCACGCGGGCTACGCAAAACGCTCGGCTTGGATTAGCAGGGCGACCATCGGCTGGTGCGACCAGCGTTGTTGCTCGGACGCGCTCGGGAACTCCCGAAGCTCTATGCCGTCCGTGGGCGTCCAGAGGCCGATCCAATCGGCTTCCTTGCAAGGTTTCGTGGCCAAGAATTCGTCGTCCCACCCCTCCGGCAGGGCGCACGCCTTGTCTGGCGTGTTGGCCTCGCGATACAGGGACACCAGCATCATGCCGCAGATCCACGCGGGCTTCTCGACGGCGTCTGCGCGAACGGCGCTCTTCATCGTCCGGACTTGCTGATGAAGCGCTTGCCAGCAATCGCCGAAGGTCTTGCGGCGGCAGCTCCGGCCCGCGCCATAGTAGAAGTGCTTGAATTCGATGTAATAGGTCGCTTGCTCGGTCCAGACCCAAGCATCGACCCGGCCCGCGGTCGGTTCGTAGCCTCGCCGCTTCCTGCTCACCGGTATCTCGGGCAGCACGAGCGCACCGGCCTTGCGCAGGCCCTCGAGCAACGCGGAGGTCGAGCTCCGCTCTCCCCACCACAGCGGTGCCTCGGCTTGGCCGGTGCGTTCGTAAAAGTCCCGGTTATATGCAATGGTTTCTCGCCAGGCATCCGCGAACAGCCGGTTCGCTACGGTGTGCCCCGTGCCCTGCGAAAGCTTCTTTCGGATTTGATGATCGCTCACGGTTGGTGCTCCCATGTCTGTGCGTCAGTCGTCAGCTGCTTACCATGCCCCCAGCGCCCGATACCGATCCCGCCTTGCATTGAGGGCCGGGTCTTCGGGCAGCCGGCGCAGCGCGGCGCGCAGGTAACCGGCCGCGGCGGCGTAGTCGCGTTGCTGCTCGCAGACCTGGATCAGGCGCAGCAGCACCTCCGGCGTGCGCGGGTGACTGCGGTTCAGCGCTTCGAGCAGGGCGCGCGCGCCGGCATAGTACGCTTGCAGGCCGGCGAGGGATGCCTCGCACAGGCCGTGCTCCAGCGTCGGCTCGTCCAGCTCACGGGCCAGCGTCAGCAGCCGCGCGGCATAGTCGTAGCGCGCGAGTCTGAGCGCCGCTTTGATGGCTAAGAGCCGCACGGCGGCGCCGTCTGCACCGGGCTCCATGGCCACGGCGCCGTGGCGCTCCAGTAAGTCCATGAGGCGCTGCCAGCGCCGGTCCCGAAACAGGGCGTTTAGCTGCATGAGCAGCGCCGCGCTGTCGCCGGAGCGCTGATGCTCGGCGCCGGCCAGGCGCGCCGCGGCGTCGTAGTCGCCGCGCTCGAAGGCGCGCAGGACGGCGCTGGACCAGTCCAGGGCGGGGCCGCCGTGCGCCGGCGGCGGGGCGGCCGGCACAAAGGCGCGCTGTGCGATCACGGCGGCGTCGAAGTCCCGGCGCAGCGCCGCGATCGTGCCGTAGCGTTGCGCCGGCAGGCGCCGCAGGCAGCGCAGGATCACCTGCTCCAAGGCGGGGGCGATGGCCTGGGTGATCTCCCGCGGCTTCGGGAAGGGCGCGTGCCGGCGCACCTGGGCCTGCGTGTCGTGCGGTAGGCGGCCGGTGCCGAGCTGGTAGAGCAGCACACCCAGGCTGTAGATGTCGCCGCGCAGCAGGTCGCCGAAGTCGCCCTTGCGGGACGTGCAGTCGGAAAACTCGGGCGCGGCATAGAGCACGGTGCCGCCGTTCTCGCGGGTGCGCAGATAGATCTCCTCCGGCAGCGCGGAGCTGCCGAAGTCCGTGACCTTTACCTGATCGCCCTGCCCGACGAGGATATTGTGCGGTTTCAAATCGCCGTGGGAGACGGGCGGGTCCAGCGCGGCAAGGTAGGCGACAGCGTCCAGTACCTGGCGGTAGATGCCGAACAGGCGCTCGAAGGTGAGGCCGAAGTGGTGGCTGCGCTGCTCCAGCTTCTGCGCCAGGCTCTCGCTCGGGAAGTATTCCATCTCGATGGCGTACCACTCGCGCTCCGGCGGCACCCGGCCCATGTCGAAGATCCGGATCAGGTTCGGGTGGCCGGCGATGCCCAGGAGCTCGCGCCCCTCGGCCAGGGCGCGGTCGTCGCGGGAGAGCTCCTTCGGGATCTTCACGGCGACGATCTCGCCGTCGGCGAGCCGCTCGGCACGCCAGACCCAGCCGTGGGAGCCGTCGCCGAGGCGCTCCAGCAGCAGGTACTTGTTGCCGAGACGCTGGTCGGACTGGGGCATGAAGTGGGCGCTGCGCAGCGTCATCAGACCACCTCGAGCAGGTTTTGCGCGAGCCGCAATCGCCCGCCCGGCGCGACCCCCAGCAGCAGCCGGTGCAGCAGCAGCGGCACATGGGATGGTCCGCGGATGCGCACGCCGGCGGCGTTGATGAAGCCGTCGCGCAGCAACGCCCGCAAGGCGTCCGTGCGCGGCGCATCCACGACGCCTGCGCTCCATGCCGAGAGCACCAGCAGGCGCGGCGCCAGCTCCCAGCGTGCGGCCGCCTCCAGCAGGTTGCGGACCTTCTCCGCGAGCTTGGCCTCGCCGCGCGGGCCGGCCTCGAAGCGCTCGAACTCCACCAGCACGACGGGTCGCCAGCCGGCGCGCTCGAACCACAGGCTGTCGGCGCGGATGTCGGCGCCGGCCGCGGCGGGTGCCGGCGCCTCCACCAGCGCGGAATAGCCGAGCTCGTGTCCGAGGACGGTCCAGAGGCTGCAGCCGAGGCTGTGGATCAGCACGTCCTCGTCGCGCACCCCCGGCTCGATCAGCACGGGATAGGCGTGCGCGATGAAGTCGCGCGTCAGCGTGGCGCGGATCGCCGCGAGCGGGTCACTCATGGAAGCTGTCCCAGATGCGCAGCACTTGCGGCGACTCGCCGCCGTGCACCAGCGCTTTCGCGCCCACCTTCACCAGCAGCGGCGCCGGGATGGAGCGCCCGCACACCAGCGCTTCGCCGGTGGAGAGGCTCGGCAGCTCATCGAGGTCCGCCTTGCTGACCATGTCCGATGCCTTGGCGATGAAGCGCTGATCGTCCGGGTTCTTGAGCCGCATCGTGATCAGGGTGTTGCACTGCGAGGTGACGTCGGCGTCCAGCTTGGACGGGCGCTGGCTCACGATGCAGAAGCCGACGCCGAACTTGCGCCCCTCGCCCGCGATCTTCTTGATCACGCGGTGGCTCACCGCCTTGCCGTCGGCCGGGGCAAAGCTGTGCCCCTCCTCATAGACGAGAAAACAGGGCCGCAGCGGATCGTGCTTGCTCGCGGCCGCGCGTAGGATCTCGCTGGAGAGCAGCGCGCACACCACCTGCTTGGCGGTGTCGCTCAGGCCTTGCAGGTCCACCACCACCAGCCGGCCCTGGCGATTGGACGGGCGGCCGATCATGCGATAGATGTCGGTGGGCTCCGCCATGGTGGCGGAGTAGAAGCTCTGCGCCTCGTTCAGCACGCGGTTCAGCTTCATGGACGCCACCGCGGCGCTGCGGCTGCTGAGCGCGTTGGCCTCGGCGTCGGTCAGCTCGTCCCAGCCCTTGAGCTCGTCCATGCCGTCGCCGAGCAGCCAGCGCAGGCGGTTGATGTCCCGCGGCTCCGTCTTGTCCGCTTGGCGCCAAAAGCGCAGCGCCACGTCCAGCACCCGCTGCTGTGGCTCCGTCAGGCCGGGCAGGATCTCGGTCACTTCATCCATCTCGAACCGGTCGAACTGGAGCGCGAGCTGGCGGTTCTTGCCGGCGTACTTGTAGCGGAAGGTGTCCTGCTGCGGCGTGTGCACGACGACGCCCGCATCCGCCGCCTGCAGGCGCTCCAGCATGGCGCGGATCTGCGCCAGCGACTCGCGCTCGCGGGGGTCGTCGATGTCGTTCGGCTCGGCAAAGGTCAGGCGCCCGCCCGCCAGCGCCCGGCCGTACTCCCCATGCGGGTCGAAGACCACGACCGTGCCGTTGTTCAGGGCCACCAGGCGCTCGATGATGCGCCCGACGGTGTAGGACTTGCCGGAGCCGGTCATGGCCAGCACCGCCAGGTGCTCGGTCACCAGGTTGTTGACATCGATGTAGACCGGCACGGTGTTCTCGCCGCGCTCGTAGCCCACCAGATTGCCCAGGTGCAGGCTGGTGTGCTCGTCGAACTGGTAGAAGTCCGCGAGGAACTGAAAGTCCACCGTCTCGACGGCCGCACCGGGGTCCAGCGGCCGGCGCGGGATGCGAATCTGGCGGCTCAGCGGGTCGCGATAGCCCACCAGCTCCAGGTGCGCGTACAGGTGCTCGCCGGTGACGCTGGCCCCCGGCAGCAGCTCCAGCTCCGTCACGCCGTCGCCGAAGCCGGCATTGAACAGGATGTTGGAGCGATGCATGCGCGTCACCCGCGCCAGCACCGCTGCCGCCGGCTCGTCGGGGCGCTCCTGGTGCACGATACGCACGAACTCCCCCCGGCGCACCGCGAAGGAATTGGTCACCACCATGGTGAGCTTGGCCGGATCGCCGGTGTTGCCCACCAGCTTGCCCAAGACGCCCTGTTTCATCGCCCAATCCTCATCGTCCAATCCTCATCGTCCAATCCTCATCGCAGTGGTCATGACTCAATCATCGAGGTCCAAGCCGCCGAGCCAGGTGTCCTCGATGGCGTTGCTCTTCATCGCATCGTTGAGCCCCTGCACATAGAACCCGGCGAACTGATCCAGGATGCGCAAGTGCTCCGCGGCCAGGAGCTGCGGCAGCGGCCGCGCCTGCCGGCGGTTCTGCATGTCCAGCACCATGAGCCGCCAGGCCACCGCGTCCAGCGCCGCCGTGTTCCAGTCTGGCTCGTCGCCGGGGAGCTGCACCATCTGGATGCTGCTGCCGCGCCCGCCCTTGTAATGGAAGCCGAGCACGCCGGGGGCCGCCGCCGCCTTCGGCTCCAGGCGGGTGCGCGCCTCGGTGAGCCGGAACGCCATGGTGCGCGTAAAGGCGCCGAGGATGCCGTTCACGAAGCGCTGATCGCCGATGCCGGCGAGCTTCTCATCGAGCTGATTCAGATCGGCGAGGCCCTCCGGCGCATAGCCGTCGCTCGCCAGGAGCTCCTGCCGGCCGTCGCGGCTCTGCAGGTTCGCCCGCGCGATGCTGACGATGGCCGTGAAGCGCTCCGCGACGATGCTCGCGAGGATCGGCCCCCGCGGGCTCCAAGGGAACAGGCGTTCGCGGTGGTGCTCCCAGAAGGCCGCGATCAGCGCCCGGGTCTGGTCGTACTCCTCTGCGTGCCGGCGATGGTGTTGCAGCGGGGCCATCTGCCGGTCCAGGAACAGGGGCGTGTCGAGCAGGACCAGCGTCGCCGGCTCCGGCTCCGCCAGCAGCCGCTCGACGAGCCGGTAGCCGTGGCGCATCTCGATCAGCTCCAGGCGCTTGCGGTGGGCCTCGAAGTCGATGTCGTCGAGCTCCGCCACCGAATCGCCGCCCCTGGTGCTGACCTGGTTCTCCCGCACCAGCAGGTCTACGCGGCTGCCGGCGGACGCGTAGACAAAGCCGCCGAGGGCGCGCTTCACCACCGACCGGGTGGCGACGCCTGAGATGCTGAGGTCGATGACGGCCGGCCTTGCGACGGCCTTCACCAGCCCGGCCTCCCGGAACAGCGGCGCGATCGACTCGATATCGCGAATCTGTTTCAGAATCCGTCCGGCCGAGCCGGGCAGCCGGATCTGGCTCTCGACGGCCAGCGCTTGGGCCAGCGGCCGGGCGGGCGGTGTCGGGTTCATGCGTGCTCCTCCCGCAGGCGTTGCGCGTAGGCCCAGTAGGGGGATGCGACGAGCGCGCCTTCGCCCGCCGCCGTCAGGCCGCCGTCGTCCAGGTACCCCGCCGCGCGCAACTGCGCCACCAGCAGCGGCAGCCGGCCGCGGTCCAGTGCCAGGATCGGCAGCGGGCTTGCCGCGAGCCGCGCGAGCACGCACTGCGCGTCCGCGCAGCCGAACCCGTACAGGCACACCAGCAGGCCGAAGGCCTCCGGCGTCGGCGCCTGCGCTGTGGCCGCCGTCTGCGCCGGCAGCGGGATCGACTCCGGCGCGCCCGTATGCGCATGCAGCGCGCCGATCCAAGCGCGCGTTGCCTCGGCCTGATCCAGCAGGCTGACGGACCAGAGCGGCAGGCAGGTCGCCGCAAGCAGGCCGCTGCCGGTGTGGGCCTTCCAGTAGCGGCTGTGTGCGCTGCCGTCGGCCCAACGCTGGCCGGCGGCGCGGTCGCTGGCGCCGTCCTGGCCGTGCAGGCCGTACAGCACCTCCGCGGCCAAAGCCGCCGCGATGCCGGCGTCCCCCGCCGCAGCCTTGTCGCTGCGAAAGGCGATGCGCCAGTCCAGGCCAGCGGCGATGGCGCCCGTCTCGAAGGGCGGCAGCAGCAGCAGGGTTCGGCCTGGCCGCGCGTGCCAGGCCGCCACGGCAGCCCGCTGTTGCTCGGCGGCGCCCTGGTAGGCCTTGCCGTCCATCAGCAGCACACCGGCCTCTGGCAGCGCGGTCGGCGCGGCGGCGGCGTCGAGCAGCGCGCCGAGGAAGCGCCCGCGCCGATGGGCGGCAAGGGCAGGATCCAGAAACAGCTTCACGCGTCGGCCCCGAAGCTGATGCGCTGGCGCAGGATGCCGCGCGCGACCAGCGCCTTGAGCTCATCGCCGCCGAGTGCCGGCTCGCGACCCGCCAGCATGTCCTCGGCAATGTCGCACCAGCGCGCCAGATCCACGCCCGTGCCGGCCAAGGCGCGGCTTGCGCGCGCCGCAAGGCCGCGCTGCTTCAGATCGAGCTCGACGTTGAGGTCGTGCAGGGACAGATCCTTGACGGCGTCGCTCCCCAGCAGCGGCACCGGGCCGTCGCCGACCGCGTTCAAGAGCGGCTCCACGCGCCGGCGCAGCCCGCGGTTGAAGGCCAGCAGCTTGGCATCCCGATAGCCGCTGATGGCGTTCTCGATGCGCTGCACCTTGCCGGCGATCACCGCGCCAGAGTTGATCAGCGGCTTGAGGAGCAGCTCCGGCAGCTCGCGCATCGCGGCGAACTGCCCCCTGCGCATGTCGCCCCGCAGGCGCTCACGGTAGGGCTCGGCCTGCTCATCCAGGCCGGTAAAGGCGTCCTCCAGGTGTCTCAGTTGCTCGGCAAGCCCCTCCAGCTCCCGCGGGTGAACAGCATCGGCATAGTCCGGCGGCAGCGGCTCCAGGCGCCGCAGAGCCTCGGCGATGCGCGCGCCGACCGCCGCGCACTGCTCGCGCGCCTGCTGCCAGCGATCCTTGAAGTTGCGGAACGTGGTCAGGATGTAGCCGTCCACCTCGGCCATGGGCCGCTCGACGCCGGAGCGCAGATCCACGCCGGCCTCGCGGGCGAGCAGCTCCAGCCGATCGGACGCCTTGGCCAGCTCCAGCGCGCGCAGAAAATGGCGCAGCGTGTCCGAGCCGGCGGCGGCCTCGGCCTTTTGCGTCTCGCTGTCCTCGCCGTCGCCGACGGCACCGGCCAGGATGTTGCGCAGGGTTTCGAGCGACAGCGTGAACAATCGGCGCGGGAAGGGCGCCGCGGCGGCAGCGTCGGCGTCGATGTCCCGGATGCGCCCGTCCACCGCCGCTGCGATGGCCGCGCTCGCGCGCTGAACCAGAGCCGCGAAGGCGCGCGCCTGCATCACCCGCTCATACAGGGAGCGCTCGCGCGCGTTCAGCTCCAGCATGCGCAGGTTGTCGAGCGAGATGCTCGGCAGCTCCCGCGGGCGCACGCCGTCGATGCGCCGCAGCGCCTCGCCACGGTCGCGCAGCAGCCCCGGCAGTCGCACAGACAGCACCGCCAGGTCGTCCACCGCCGTCAGCGCCTCCTCGCCGTGCTTCACGGCATCGAGGAGCGCTTGCGCGTGCGCGAGGTCGTCCAGCGCCACGACGGTGTCCACGCCCTGGGGTGCGGCGCCCTTGGGGGCGAACTTGGCGCGGATTTCGCCGTCGCCGAAGACCTGGGCGAGCAGCTTCACCGTCTCGCGGTAGCCGTCGGGGTCGTCGCCGTCGAGCCAGTTCTCGGCCTCGCGCAGGTTGTTGGCGAGCTCGGCACGGCTCACCTGGATCCAGCGCGGGGCCCTGGCGGCCTGGTCCGCCACCTTGTGCAGCTCCAGGCGGGCGCACCACCACATCCAGTCGTCGAACACGGACTTGGCGGACAGGCCGCCGGCCCCGGCGAGATGCCCCCAAAACCAATCGGCCCGCGCCTGCTCCAGCGTCCATTCACGCCGCTTGCTCGGGTCCGCGATGCGGGCCAGGAAGGCCGGGAAACGCGCCTGCGCCTGGCCCGGGTTGTCCAGGTCCAGGAAGAGCCCGGCGTGCTCGTCCTTGGCGTAGCCGAGACCGATCTGCTGGCGGCTCAGGCAGAGCCGTCCGAACAGCTCCGCGACGGCCCCGGCGCTGATGCCGTGGTCCGGCGTCAGCGCGTGCAGGCCGCCGAGCGCGGGCTGGTCGATGGCAAAGAGTTTCCAGGCGGAGAACAACAGCTCGCGGTCCTCGGCGTTGAGCTTGCCGCCCGGGCGCAGGGGCCAGGCGATGAGCCCGCGGGCGGTGAGCTCCCGGCGCCAGCGCTCGATGGCGCGCTGGGCAAACTCCCGGATGCCGTTGAGGCGCGCCTTGAAGCGGCTGGTGAACTGCCCCTCGTGCAGGGCCAGCTCGCCGTCCGGTGCAAAGTCGGCGGTGAGGCCGATGCGCTCCAGCGCGTCCAGCTCGGAGCTGTTCAGATAATGCAGCAGGATGTCGCTGCGGCCCTGGGTCGGCGGGTCGTCGAAGCCGCCCCGGTCGTAGTAGTCCGTCACGCCGACGGAGCCGGTGAAGGCCGCCACGGGCAGCCGCCCGGTCTCGCCGCGCCGCTGCCGGGCCAGCCGATGCAGCCGCTGCAAGGCGTCGACGCTGTCCACCCAGGCGAACCAGGCCTGGCCGTCCGGGTGCAGCTTGAGCCCTTCGCAGAACAA
This sequence comes from Thiohalocapsa sp. ML1, assembly GCF_001469165.1. GTDB lineage: Bacteria > Pseudomonadota > Gammaproteobacteria > Chromatiales > Chromatiaceae > Thiohalocapsa. The sequence continues at coordinate 12,528 of NZ_JABX01000062.1, forward strand.
GATTCCGCCCTTGCCGGCACGCCCGCGCGGCGCCTGCTGGATCACCAGGCCTTCCGTGTTGGGCAGCGGCGGCTCCGCATAGGACCAGTTGCGGTCCAACAGCCGGAACAGGCCCGTGAGGCGCACCCGCGCGCGCAGCGCCTGATCCTTGCGGCAGGCCGCCTCGAACGCGCTCATCGCCGTCTCGTGGGTGTCGGCCAGCGCCGGGTCGCGGAAGATCATGGAGTTGTGCTGCGCCCGGCGGTAGCGCAGGTCGAGCCGCAGCAGCATCGCGACGCTCGGGCCGATGTGGGTGGCGTCCTCCGCCGGCAATTCCTGCTCGCTGCCGATCAGCTTGTGCCAGAGCGCGTCGGCCGCCAGCTCCGCCGCCGGGTGGTTGTAGACCAGCATCACCAGATGGCGAAACTCGCTTTGCGTCTGCGGAATGAGCAGCGCGCGCGGGTCCGGCTCCACCACGGCGAAGGTGCGCAGATTGGCGAGCAGCCCGTTCAGGTCGAGCCCCTGGTCCACGCCCGGATAGAGCCATTCGTCTTGGTCGCGGCGGAACTTGGCCTCTTCCAGCGCGCGGCGACAGTCGAGTCGCTCCCAGAACACCCGCTGGTAGCGGCTCGCCACCGGCTCGCTGTACTCGTTCTTGTGCGCCAGCAGCTCCGTCATGCGCGGCGGGCAGGCCGTCAGCGGCACCGGCAACTGGCCGTAGAGCAGCCGCCGCGCCAGGGCGAGCAGGGTCTGGTCGCGGGTGTCGATGCCCTCGATGGCGTTGTGGTCCAGCACGTGGCTGGCCACGCGGCCGGAGCCGGCCAGCACCAGCTCGATGATCTCGCCGGTTTCCGGCAGCGGCCGGCCGGCGGGCCGCTGGCCCAGCACCGCGTCGATGTTGGCCATGACCACGTTGAACCAGCCGAAGTTGGCGCCGCTCATGGCATAGGCGGCTTCCACCAGCCCCGGCGGATAGGCGTAGGCCAGCTTGCGGTCGGCCTTCAGTCGCGCGACGTAGTCCGACACATCGGCAAAGGCGTTGGGCTCCAACTGCACCAGCTCGAAGCGCCGCGTGAGTGATTTGATCTCCCGCAACTGCTGGCCCAACAGCGGCGAGCACAGCGCCACGTAGCGCAGCCACGGCAGCTTGGCGCGCGGGTCTTCCTCCTTGATGGCCTTGCCGATGAGGCGAATGGCGTGGCCGTCCAGGTGCCTTTGCTCGTCGGTCTCCAGGCCGAAGGTGGCAGCCTCCGCAACCGTCTCCAGCTCATCGAGCACGATCAGCACATAGCGGATGCCGAATTCCCGCAGGTAGTCGTAGGCCGCCTGCACCAGGCGCGTGGCGAGCGATGGGTCCAGATACAGGGTTTCGTCGGTGTGTCCGGCAGCGGCCTCCAGCAGGCCCGCAAGGTGGTCCGCGTCGAAGCCCTCGGGCTCCAGGCGGCGCAGCGCCTGCTCCGCGATGCGGCTCTGGTGCGAGCCGTCGAAGCGCCGGGTGGCGAGCGGCAGCAGCGCCTTGTAGAGCCCCACGCTGAACCAGTTGTCGGAGCTCTGCACATCGCTCGCGAGCTGCGAATAGCGCAGATAGAGCCCGAGGTACTCATCGCGCCGCTCCGGGCTGTCGAACAGCGCCGCCTCCACCAGCCCGCCCGCGTCGTCGCGGACGTACCAGCCCCGGGAGCAATCGTTGATCTGGGCAATCAGCTCGTGGCCGAGGCGCGACTTGCCGCGGCCCCATTCCCCCTCCACGGCGAAGACATGGGTAAAACGGTCCTGGTCCTGATCGATGGTCCGGATGAAGGTCCGGTAGCCGCGGAAGAAGCGGCTCTGCCCCACCAGCGGGTCCCGCGGCGGGTAGTCGGAGACACCGCCGGCCGCCCAGGTGTGGTGCCCGGCCAGGTCCGACACGTACTCCGGTGTCAGGTCCATGTCTCTTACCTCGTGCATCAGGGCGTCCTCATCGTTGCCATGCCGGCGGCGGCGCGTACCGGTTCATCGTCAAGGTCGCGGCGGTCGGTGTCGAGCCGCCATTGCTGCGCCGCCGTGCGCACCGCACCGCGCAGCCGGCGCGCGTTGCGCCCGAGCGCCAGCACGCCGGCGCTGCGGTAGCAGGCGTCCGAGAAGTCGCCGCTCAATCGGTACTGACCCTGCTGGTGGGCCAGACCCTCATGAAAGGCCCAGACCCGCCGGCGCAGCAGCGCCCCGACCACGGGGGCGAGCAGCGCGTTCAGCTCGCGCTCCGGCGGGCGGCGCGGAAACAGTGCAATGTCCAGCCGCGCCAGCACCGCGAGCACCAGCCCGCCCAGGGTGCCGCACAGGCGCTCGTCCCCCTCCGTCAGTGCCACCAGCACCTGCACCTCGGCCGGCGCCTGCGGGTTCTGCCCGCGCGGCAGCTCCAGCAGCAGCCCGCCGCGGCCCTCCGCCGCCCAGGCGTCCTGCACCAGCCCGATCATGGCGAGCAGCAGCGGCCAGGGGTTGGGCAGCACCCAGTGCTGGAGCACGCCGAGCGCGCTCGGCTTGGCCGGGGCGTCAGCCGGGGTGTCGGCCGGTGCCTGCTGCCAACGGCCGTGCAACAGCCAGTCGTCTGCCGGGAGCAGCGCGTCCGGCAGCGCCAGCAAGCGGCCCGGACACCAGTTGGCGTCCACCTCGGTGCCTGTTCTATCGACCGGCGCGAGCGCGGGCAGGGCGTCGCCGCGCCAGCGAGCCAGGCGCGCCTGCGCCGCCGCCACCCGCACCAGCGCCGGGGTGCTGCGGGCCTGCTCGGCGCCGGCGCCGAAGAGCTCGCGCTCCAGGCCGGTGCTGTCGGTGGGGGCCAGCGTTGCGCCGTCCAGGGCCGCCTCCACCGACGCGGCGGCGGCCCCGAGCCGGCTCACCAGCAGCACCAGCGCAACAGGGTCCGCCAGTTGGCCGGCCTCCCGGCAGCGCGCCGCGAGGATGCGCAGCCAGGCGTCCCAGAGCGGCTCGTCGCCGGCCAGCACGGCCGCAACGGCCTCGTCGTTGTCGGCGAGGGCGTCCCGCATCGCAAGCAGCCGCCGGCTCAGCACCCAGTGCGCGCCGTCGGCGCTCGGATGCGCGAGCCCGGTGAGGAGATCGGCCAGCGCCGGATCGGCCGCCGGGCAGGTGCCGGTGCCGAAGAGCGCCCGCAACGCCTTGAGTGCGCTGTTCGGGGTCATCGGGCGCCCTCGCTCGGGTGACCCCGGGGCCGGCGTGCCGCCTGCTGGGCATGGGCGGCGGCGACCAGCGCGCGGGTTGCCGCGTAGGCGTCGCGGCAGAGGTCCAGGAAGCGTGCTTCCAGGTCCGGCCGCGGCCAGACGCCGGTGGCGGGCGTCAGCGGACCCACCGCGAGCTGGTATGCGGCCAGGGTGTCGATGTAGCGTTTGCGCTCGCGGACATCGATGACGACCGGCAGGTGCCCGGCACGCAGCACCGGCAGGTTGGCGACGAGCCGAGCCATCCGCCCATTGCCGTCCCAGAACGGGTGGATGTGTACGAAGCCGAGATGGAGCCGCGCGTAGGCCGCGAGCGCGGCGTCCTCATCCAGCGGCTCCGCACCCAGGCGGTTCAGTTCCGCGAGCCAGGTGTCCATGAGCGCCGGCACGTCGGAAGGTACCGCATACTCGATGAAGGTTTGGCTGCGGTCGTGGGTGACTGCATAGGTTCCATTGGGCTCCAGCTTCCAGGCGCCGATGGGCTTGTCGATGTCCGTGACGATGCTCGTCTGCACCGCGCGGTGCAGCGCGAACAACGGCTCGGCGGTCACCGGCCGCGCCGGCCAGTCCTCTAGCAGTCCATAGATCAGCTCGATGGCACGGGCGTGGCCGACCACCTCCTGGTGGTCCTTCAGCGGCTTGCCGGAGACGGTCAGCCCCTCTTCGATGACGAACTTGGTCTCGCCCAGCGTCAGGGTGTTGCCTTCCAGCGCCGTGGAGCCGTGCGTCCAGAGGTCCCGCACCTGGGCCAACAGCGAGCGCGCAAGGTCCGGGTCCAGGCCGGCCAGGGGGGCGAGCTTGGGTACAGTTGCACTTTGCCGGGCGGCGTGCTCGACACCCCTTGTTACGGCGTCCCGGTTCATGCGAACAGGTCTCCCTGCCGGAGCCCCAGGGCATTGGCTGTGCCAGCCCGTTTCGCTGCTTCCCTCGCGGCCTTTTCCTTCGCTTTCATCTCAGCAACGTAGGCATCGATAGCTCTGCTGTCATAGGGCCAGAATAGCTGCGAATAGGCCTCGTTCGGCGCCGGCACCAGGGCATGCAGGGCGTCGAGCTGCTCGTCGCTGCCCACCAGGTAAGTCGGTATCTCCGGCTTTTGCAACAGCGCCGTGAAGCCGTTCGGCATCAGGTGCCGGGCGAGACAGGCCAGCGGTACCTCGTCGGCCGCGTTCGGCACCTCCAGCATCTGGGCCAGCAGACAAGCCCCGCCGGCGACGTAGCCGTCCTTGATGTAGGCACGGGCGTCCCGATAGCCGGGCGGCTCCAAGTCCCAATGAGTCTCCAGCGCGGCTTGATAGGAGCGAATGACCGCGGTGCGGTAGCCCGCCTTGACCCGCGCAATGAAGCCGAGCGCGTTGTGAGCGTAGGCGTTTGCTAACGCCTCCTCCAGTGGAGCGTGCGGATAGTCGAAGCCGTCACCGTCGTATTGCCTGTGCCAGAAGTCGAGGTAGACGCGCCGCGGCTGCCCCCGCGCTGCTGCCAGGATTTCCAACGACGTGGCCGTGGTTTCCGCCATGTGGTGAAAAAACTCGTGGTGAAAGACCTCGAACAGCACCAGGTGCATGAGCACCTCGGGGGAATAGAGCTTCAGCGGCGCCGCCATGCGCTGCAGCCGGCAGTGATAGGCGAGCAGCGGCTCCACCAACAGATAGATGCCCCATTGATCGAACGGCGGATAGTGAAACGGCCGGTAAAAGGCCATCGCGTCGGGCGGCAGCTTATGCCACGCGAGCTTCCGCACTGCCTCGTGAGGTGTCTGCACTGCGCCCCACACCGCTTGCTTGTCGACGCTGTTCGGGGGCGTTCCGCCGAGCCGTTCCTTGAGCGTCTTCATCTCCTGCGCCTGTTTGCGCTTGACCCGATGGCGCCGGGCGGTGGGCTCCGCAAGGGCGAAGCTCGCACCGTTGAGCAGTTGCGGCGCATCCAAATTCACCGTCGGTAGGTCCATGTTGCCGCCCTCGCCGACGAGCTCACGCACTTGCAGCCACGCAAACAGGGTCTCCAGGCGCTCATCGAGCAACGGCGGGCGATGACCGAGGGGAAGAACGGGGGCGTCCATCATTTGAATCTCAGTCGATGCACTCAGGCCGCGCGCTCGCGCCAGTCCGTGACCTCGACCAGGCTGTGTTTGGCGCGGGCCTCGTCCACAACGGCCTCCAGCGCCGCGGCCACGGGGTCTTCGATCCATTCCTCGCCGCATTGGTCGCAGACCAGGGCCGGGACGTGGCGCACCACCACCACGCCAAAGCCGAGCTCGGCGGTGAAGGTGGTTTGGCCCGGCTTACGACGGCCGGCGCAGAGGGGGCAGGCTGGCTTCATTTTGGCTTGCTCGTTTTCAGATCGGGCTCGAAATGGGCCTCATCCGGCCGATACGCGGTGATGACGAAACAGGTCTGCGACCCCTGATCCAGCGCCGCGACCACATGGAGCGGCGGCGGCCCCGGCGCATGGGACAGGCCGCGATACAGATCATTTGCGTGATGTCACGCAAATGATCGCACCGCCGCGCGCGGATGCAACCGATTCTTTGCGCGAGCGTTTTCGCCGCGGCCCCTGGCTGTCTTGGCGGCCGGCGGGCGGCATCTCGGCGCCTTGGAACGGCCCCGATGCGCTGAGCAGCGCGGGGCGACCGGGCGAGCATCCCGCGCCGACTGGTGCCCATGCTTCCGTAGCGGGGGAGCGAGCATGGGCGGCGCGACCGCCCGGCCTTGGCATCAATCCGCATCGCCCGCCGCCTCCGATGCCGCCCGCGCGAGCAGGGTGGCGAGCCGGTCCAGGTCCGGAAAGAGCGGCGCGCCGCTGCCGTCGAGGCCGTCCGGGGTGAGCCGCGCCAGGATGGCCTGGTCTGGGCCGTCGTCGCCGGCCTCCAGCGCCTGTTGCGCGGCGATCAGGTCGGATTCCGTGAGCTGGCCTTCGATGATGGCTTCGACGAGGAGTTTGGCGGTGGTGGTGAGGTAACCCGCGTTGAAGTAAGCGGTTTGTGCGTCGTCAAGCAGAGCGCCCAGCCGCTCGTGGTCAGGGTGCATCGGAACGACGAGATGCAAGAGGTCCGCTTGATCGATACGCGGATGCGTAGCGCCGCTTGCCAGCGGTCGGAGCTGCTTGAGCGTCGCTTCTGACTTCAATACCCCATACAAGTACCATCCGGATAGATTCGCTTTCGGTTGGACGCACAGCAGCTCGGTGCTTCCGACCGCCCCGGCAAGCCACCCCGGAACGTAGCTCACTTTATTGAGGTACGGGCGGAGCTTGGAGACAATTGGGCCTTCGGGCAGCAGCCGACTACTGCCGGAGGTACCCGCCCCCGAGATTGTCTCAACTTTAAGCTCGCAAGAATTCGAGGCAATGACGTCCAGACCAATATAAGCACTTTCAGGTGCGTAATCGTTCGTTGTGCTCCCGCCGACGGTGGCAATGGTCTTAAGATGCGCACCCCCGTGAGTCGTCAAGTATCGTTGCACCCGAAGCCTTTCCTCTTCAAAGGCGCCGGGATTTAGGGTGTAAACGATGTCATTGGCTGCAATCCGAGTATGCTTGTTGCTGCCTTTGCGATTCGCAAACGCCTCCGGATAAGCTCCTGTCAGGTCCGAGAGAAACGCGTACTCCATGCTCTTCGCCCAAGCCCTCAGCCGCTCGGCCTGTCGGACTTTGTTGCCGATGTAGCGCTGCGCATCAGAGTCAATGACGGGGACGGGTACCGATCGTACGTGATCATTCACCATATTGATCTGGCCCGTGGTTCCCGCCACGCCTTGTTCAAGACAGCGCTCACCCCAGTATGATCTCAAGAAGGCTGCGAGATACCCTTCATCTGTGCCGTCGAGAACTGACATCTTGGCGACATGTTGGTTCGTGATGGGTCGCTGCTGTCCATAGTAGATGGAAACACGGCCAATACTCCCTGCGCCGGTCAAATTGATTAGCAAGTCCGCGTACTGGACCTGAAGTTCTTGCACGTCGTCATAACCTGAAACGTCCGCGTAGTCCGCGGGCTCCAAATCGGCGAGCAAGTCCTGCACGTTTTTCGTCTTTAGGCAAGGGTAATCGCCCCCGTAAGCTGGATGCGGGCCGGGGGAGATTAAATTGACCACTAGTTTTTGCAATGGCATCCACCGCATAGACTTGATCTTTCTAATCGCAGCGGTCACTTCAGAACGATAGGATTGAGCTGACCAAAGCACTCCAATATCGCTTGGTTCGATGACGTTGATGTGGAATTTGCCACGCTCGGCGTCAACGGCCATTACTTATCCCTCAAAAGCGATGGGCGAGTATCAAGTCCCGCTGGATTAGGAAAGCGCACTCACTCCCCCCTCCGATACGCCCCAACAATCCGATCCAGGTCATTCGGCACGCCGGCGGCGTAGTCCTCGACGTTGTTCTTTACCACGTAGCCGAGCGTATCCGCCACGGCCATGAAGACGTCGGTCTGGGGCTCCGGCAGGAAGCGGCTCGGGTCGTCCGGGGCGGCCTTGCGCTTTTGCAGGTACAAAATCGACGTCTTGGCGCCGGTGCCGGAGAGCTTGAAGGTGTCTGCGGGCAGGGAGATGACGGCCTTGACGATGGCCTTGCCGCCGCTGAACTCCCCGGTCTGCGGGTCCTTCTTGCCCATGATGTACTCGCGCACGTAGCGGTCGCCGGAATTGCACAGGATGCCGTCCGGCAGGACGATCAGGAGCCGCCCGCCGGGTTTCAGCAGTTGCAGGCAGCGGTCGATGAAGAGCACGGCGGGGTCGATGGAGCCGCCCTTCACCTGCTTCCAGTTGCCCTTGTTGTCCGGCTTGCTGCCCATGGCAAGGCCGGCGGTGCTGGGGTGGAGCTCGTAGCGGGGCTTTTTGCCGCCGGCGACGTTGCGCAGATCCGTGCGGTAGCCGGCCCAGATGGGCGCGCCGTCGGCGTCCAGGTGCAGCGGGCCGAGGTCGCGCCAGGCCTTGCTCACGTGGTCGTAGTAGGCGTTGTAGCCGGTCACCACCAGCTCCGCATCGCGAAAGCCGCCGAGCACCTGCTCCATCAGCGCCTCGTAGTGTTTCTTGCTCTCCTCGCCCTGTTTGTTGGCCTTGAACTTGGGCGTGCCGAAGGGCGGATTGGTGCAGATCAGGCTCATGCTGTTGGGCTCGAGCGCGCGGCTGGTCAGCGAGTTGTCGGTGTAGAAGATGCGCGCCTTGGGGGCGCCCTGCAGGGCCATGTTGACGCGGGCGAGCATGACCATGCGCGGGGCGGAGTCGGCGCCGATGAAGCCCTGCGCCACGGTGCGCTGGAACAGGGCCTCGCGCTCGGCGTCATCGAGGCTGGAGAGCTCGTACTCGATCAAGGCCCGCAACCGGCTGAGGGCGACGGCGCCGAAGCCGTAGGTGCCGCAGGCGGGGTCGCAGAAGCGGAATTGGCCGGCCACCACCTCCTCGATGGCGGCCGGGTCCGCGGCGATGTCGTGGAAGGCGATGTCGAGCATCGCCTGCTTGACGGGGTTCGGCGTCAGATACACGCCCAAGCCGCCCTTGGACTCGAAGTTGGCGCGCAGAAAGACATCGAACACGCGCCCGAGCACGTCTGCCGAGACGTCGGCCAGGGTGCCGGCGGGCTTGATGGTGCGGCCCTGGTTGTCGGTGACCGGACCTAAGTCCTGGATGGCTTCCAGCAGCGCGGCGTAGTTCTCCCAGCGCGCCAGGCGCAGGTGGGTGTTGCGCTCGAAGATGGCGTTCTCGGTGCCGTCGTCGGCGGTGACGACATAGTCCGGGTGGCCCTTGAGGTGGTCGAACGCGGCCTGGATGCGGCTGACTGCGTGCTCCTTATGCTCCCGCACGTAGTCGGCGCTGAAGACCTCGCGGAAGCCGTAGCGCTGCCCCTCGTGCTCGAAGCCCAGGGCGGCGTCGTGATGGCAGCGAAAGGTCTCCAGGAACAGGATCTTGGCGACCTCCTCGATGATCTCGTTCTTGTCCGAGACGCGGTCCTTCACGGTCTGGTAGACCTGCTCGTGGAAGGCGTCGAGCCGATGCATGAGCCGGGTGTAGGTCTGCATGGACCATTTGAGCGTCGGGTCCGCGCGGTAGCGGCGGTGCTCGCGGATCAGCGCCAGCGGCGGGAGCTCATCGATGGTCTGGGTGGCGGCGCTGAACGCGCCGATGAGGGCGTAGCGCTGGCTGTTGTCGCCGTCGGTGAGGTGCACGTACAGGGGCCAGTCTTCCACGTGCTCGGCCAGGAGCCGGGTGGCGAGCTCCTCCAGCCGGACGGGCTCGGACAGGCCCCAGTGCCCCTTGGGCAGCGCAATGAGCAGGATGCGCGGCGTCTCGTTGCCCTGCACCTCGCCCCAGATCAGGCCGGCGGCGGCGAGGTCTTGGTCGTCCGTGAGCGGCAGGTCGAAGGCGTAGTCCTGGTACTCCCGGCGCAGCGCGCGATAGGCGGGCTCGGCGTCGGCGGCGGCGTTGGGCTTCCTGGTCTTGGTGTCCATGGTCGGGCTCCGTTGGGGGCTGCCGGTGCCGCCGTGCGGCGGCGGGTCTATTTGAGTCGGATCAAGGGGCCGGTGAGCGCGAGCCGCGGATGCGCGCGGGCGGCGCCGAGGATCAGGGCGTCTGTTACCAGCAGGTCCGGCGGGAGCCGGGTGCGGATCAGCGCCGGCGGTGCCGGCTTGCCGAGGGCGGTAAGCACCTCCGCAATGCGCTCGCCGAGCTGCTGCTGCGCCGCCAGGCCGGTCTGCGCGGTCGCGCCGGGCCTGCCCGCGGCGGCGGCGCTGCCGAAGACGGGGTCTGCCGTGTCCGCGCCGCTCATGGCGACGCCGGGGAGGCAGCGCAGCCAGAGCCGCAGTTGGGCGCGCTCCCAGCCGAGCGCCTGCCAGAGCGGCGTGCGCTCATGCCAGAGGTCGCTCAGCGGGCGTGCGGTGGTGCAGAGCTCCGCCCGCAGGCGTGCGAGCTCCGCCATGGTCTCTGCCGCCGGGGACTCTGTCGCCGGGGACTCTGTCGCCGGGGACTCTGTCGCCGGGGGCTCCGGCGAGCCGCCGGCGGCGGTGCCGCTGCCGTGTTGTTCCGCCATCAGGGACGCTTCATCAACAAGTTAAACGACTTGGTAACAGTTCAAAAGCAAGCAATGCAGCTTTTTCAACTACGAAACACGCGAAATACGCGAAAGAACAAGCCGGACAGTCGGAGCTCGCTGCGATTTTCGCGCTTTTCGCGTGTTTCGTCGTTTCAAGAGGATGTGCAACTTGTTCTTGAATCGTTACTCATGCCGTGGGGCTCTCCGGTTGCGCGCTGCGCTCGGGATGGCTCGCACGATAGAGCCAATGCAGTTGGTCGGCCAGGGCTTGCAGCGTGCCACGGGCCGCGCGGCGCTCCGCGAGCAGGTCCGTCAGGCGCTCCTGCCAGGCCGTGGCCTGCTCGGGCTCCGGCAGCGGCAGCGCCAGCGCGGCGGCCTCGGCGGGCTGCACGAAGCGCAGCCCGCCGCCGGTGGCGAGCCGGCGCCACTGCGCGAGCACCGGCGGCGACTCCAGCACCAGCGCGTAGGCGCCGGGCCAGCGATGGAAGCAGAGCGTCAGCACCAGCTCGCTGGGCAGCACGCAGCCGTCGCCGGGCGCCTGTGCCTGCGCGGCTGCGGCAACGGCGGCGGGCGCGTCGATGTAAGCAACCTTGGGCTCGGCGGCGAAGGTCGACAGGAGCACGTCGTCCACGGTGACGACCCGGGTTTGGCTGCGCCAGGCCGTCTCGTTGCGGCCCGGCAGCGGGCCTGCGACGCCGAGCTGGTGGTCCAGGTCCTTGATGCGCAGCACCCGACAGCGGGCCGGCTCTGCTGCCCGCGGCGCCTTGGGGTTGATGCGCGCCAGCGCGGACAGCGGCAGGCCGAGGCCGCGGCCGACTAGGGCGCGGGCCGCGGCGCGCTGCGCGCAGAGGTCCATGTTGAGCTGATCGCCCAGGTCCGCCGGGGCAAACCAGCGGGCACGGGGCTTGGCCGCTGGGCGGGCCGGTCCTGGTCGCCCGGCGGTCGCTGCGATTGCGGCGACGGCGTGATGCAGGCGGAAACGGACCCGGTTCCGGTGGAGCGTCTCGTGGATGCCGCTACCGCGCTCACCGGGCAGCATGGCGCCGCATCCGTCGCGCACTACCTCGGCGTGCTGCACCGGATGGAGCAGCGAACCTGGGCCAACGCCGGCGAGGCGCTGTCGCGCCTGCCACCGTTGCCGGCGGAGGACGCCGCGGTTGCAACCGTCGCCGCCGAAGCTGTCGACTCCCCGACTCAGGAGCACGAGCCGGAAACGACGCTGGTGCTCGATCAGTTCACGACCCTCGATCGGGTACTCGTGGCGTGAAGTCGACCGCCTGCTGCGGCGCGCGAACCAATGCGACGCGGTCGTGTTCATGCGCATGATCAGAACTATCCTTGGGCGCACCTTGCGGGAAAAGGTGCAATACCCCTGGGTCGCCTGCACCGGGACCGGGCGCGGCCGGTTGGTTGACACGCGAGGTCGAGCGGTCGAGAACGTCGCGGGCTTAGCGCCTTTCATCCTCCGGGGTGGCGCTGGTCGCCATGGCCGTTAGGCGGGACTCAGAAACGGATTGCGCACCACCATTCGATCTTCAATCGATTGCCCATCCTGCAAATCGCAGATCGAGCGCCTCCACCACCGCGGCGGGCAGGCGCACCGCCAGACTATTGCCCCACTTCGAGACCTGCATTGGGTCATTCCCCGGCTGGATCCACAAACCTTGAGTCCATAGCCGTACCGGCGTTTGTCCAGCCGTGGGCATGACAGCCGGTCAGATGCGCACCAGCCCCGGTGCCTGCACGTCGCCGTCGACAACCGCCCGTTGCTCTGCTTTGAGCGTCTCGTAAGGGACGCCAAAGGGCGCGAGCGCCGCCAGATCGCGCGCGGCGTTGCGGGCGTGGCAGGTCTTGCCGGTCCGTAGAGGATGACCTGGCCCCCGCGCGCTGCGGATGAAGCGCAGCGGAACCCGGGAGCATGCCCCCTCGTCGCTCCCGCCCGATCCGCGCCAATGGCTCGGCCGGCCCCGGATTGCGCTTCGCTCCATCCGGGCTACTCGCTCGTCGCCGTCGACAACCGCCCGTTGCTCTGCTTTGAGCGTCTCGTAAGGGACGCCAAAGGGCGCGAGCGCCGCCAGGTCCCGCGCGGCATTGCGGGCGTGGCAGGTCTTGCCGGTCCGTAGAGGATGACCTGGCCCCCGCGCGCTGCGGATGAAGCGCAGCGGAACCCGGGAGCATGCCCCCCTCGTCGCCCCCGCCCGATCCGCGCCAATGGCTCGGCCGGCCCCGGATTGCGCTTCGCTCCATCCGGGCTACTCGCTGCTGTCGAGTTCGTGGCGGGCACCAGTTCGGGGTCGTAACCCCCTCAATTTCGGGGCTTCATTCGGACTCTAGTATTCCGGTTTTCGCTCTACTAATGACACTGGTGTCGTAACCCCCTCAATTTCGGGGCGTCATTCGGACAAAACTGCGTGGGACAGCGAAAGGTCTCGAAATGTCGTAACCCCCTCAATTTCGGGGCGTCATTCGGACTGCGCTCTTTCCTCGCGTACAGGCAGTGCTTGAAGTCGTAACCCCCTCAATTTCGGGGCGTCATTCGGACGGAGAAACCCCTCTCTCACACCCTGCTCCTGCGTCGTAACCCCCTCAATTTCGGGGCGTCATTCGGACTGAAAACCGTGTCGAGGTGGAGGCGCGGGAGGTGTCGTAACCCCCTCAATTTCGGGGCGTCATTCGGACGTCCCGCACGGGGAGGTGGGCTGAAGTGCGTCTGTCGTAACCCCCTCAATTTCGGGGCGTCATTCGGACCCCACCGGGGGAACATGTGGAGGGGACCCCGTGCGTCGTAACCCCCTCAATTTCGGGGCGTCATTCGGACGCCGAGGTGTCCGCCCAGATCCGGGCGCGACTTCGTCGTAACCCC
>NZ_JABX01000063.1 GCF_001469165.1 Thiohalocapsa sp. ML1
GGGCTGCGCCGACGCGTCATGCTGGCCAGCGCGCTGGTCAGCGAGCCCGATCTGCTGTTGCTGGATGAGCCCACCAACCACCTCGACGTCGGCACCATCGAGTGGCTGGAGGAGTTTCTGCTCGGCTTCGGCGGCAGCATCCTATTCATTACGCATGATCGGCGCTTTCTGCGCCGCCTCGCCACCCGCATCCTGGAGCTCGACCGCGGCAAGCTGACGGACTGGCCCGGCGACTACGACAACTATCTGCGTCGTCGCGCCGAGCGCGGGCACGCGGAGTCCCTGGCCAACGCGCGCTTCGACAAGAAGCTTGCGGAAGAAGAAACCTGGATCCGCCAGGGCATCAAGGCCCGGCGCACCCGCAACGAGGGCAGGGTGCGGGCGCTGGAGTCGATGCGCGCGGAGCTCCGCGAGCGCCGCGGCGGCCCCGGCAGCGCGCGCATTCGGGTCGATGCCGCCGACCGCAGCGGCAAGCTCGTGGTGGAGGCCGAGGGCGTGCGCTTCGGCTACGGCGACGACGCCAACGCCGCGCCGGTCATCGACGGCCTCGACACGCTGATCCTGCGCGGCGACCGCGTCGGCATCGTCGGCCCGAACGGTGCTGGCAAGTCGACGCTGCTGAAGCTGCTGCTCGGGCAGTTGCAACCGCAGGCCGGCAACATCCGGCTCGGCACCAACCTGCAAGTGGCCTATTTCGATCAACTGCGGGCGCAGCTCGACCCGGCCCGGAGCGTGCGCGACAACGTCGCCGGCGGCAGCGACACGGTGGAGGTCGGTGGCCGGCGCACGCACGTGCTGTCCTATCTGAAGGACTTCCTGTTCACGCCGGACCGCGCGCAGCAGCCCGTCGCGGCCCTATCCGGCGGCGAGCGCAACCGGCTCTTGCTGGCGCGGCTGTTCACCAAGCCCGCGAACTTGCTGGTGCTGGACGAGCCCACCAACGACCTCGACGCCGAGACGCTGGAGCTGCTCGAAGACCTCCTCGCCGGCTTCGACGGCACGCTGCTCTTGGTGAGCCACGACCGCGAGTTGCTGGACAACGTCGTCACCTCCACGCTGGTGCTCGAAGGCGAGGGCAGGGTGCATGAGTACGTCGGCGGCTGGTCGGACTGGCTGCGGCAGCGCGCCAGCGCATCGCCCACCGCCGACAAGCGCATGCCGCCGACGGCCAAGCCCGCGCCGGCCAAGCCGCAGCCCGCCAAGCCCGCGAAGAAGCTGAGCTACAAGGACCAGCGCGACCTCGACGAGCTGCCGGCGCGCATCGAGCAACAGGAAGCCGAGCAGGCCGCCCTGCAACAGCGCCTCGCCGACCCGGCCCTGTACCGCGGCGGCGGCGCGGAGCTTGCGGCCGTGCAGGCGCGGCTCGCCGAGTTGGAGGCGGCGCTGGGCGCGGACTATGCGCGTTGGGAGGCGCTTGAGGCGCGTCGGGAGGAGGCCGTGGTGGCGGCGCTCGGCGCGCGATGACGATTTTTTTGTCGGTTAATCCAAATAGCGGCGCGCCTTGCGGATGACCTTAATCCTTAATCTTTAATCCTGCCGGTAGGCGAAGAGATTAAAGAAACCAAGGGATCTAGACATGGGTGGCATCCTCGCCATTAAGTCCCGAGAGCCTTTCGCGAAGCGGTCGGAGCGAATATCCGCGATGTGCGCTCGGGCACCTCATCGCGGCACGCTGCGGTACATCCACTTGGCTGACTGGTCTTTTGGTATCCAATGTCGTTCGCACGAGAGTGAGTTATACGAGAGCGCAGACCTGGTTGTTGCCTGTCATGGAAGCGTGTATGACGCTTCGCTGTCTACTCCAACGGGCTCGCAGCAGTCCTGCGCCGCGTTGCTTGCTCGGTCTTGGCGCGCAGGCGGAGCTGGGTGCCTTGAGAATATCGACGGCGATTTCAGTGCGCTGGTCCACCACCGAGGTAGTGGTATCACTTATGTGTTTGTCAGTGTATCAATGGCAAGACCGCTGTTCGTCGCGCGAGCTGACGAGCGTCTGGTTCTCGCAAGTGAAGTAAGGCAAGTCGCGGCGGGAGGCGGCTTTTCGCAGACGTTGGATCTCGAACAAGTGGTGCAGTCCCTGCTTGTCGGCATGCCGGTAATGGACACGCACCGGACGGAGTACCTTGGTATCGATCGCTTGGAGTCGCCGCGCATCTACGCTTGTGCGCCACACAAATTCGATGTATCCACGGTAGGGCAATACTGGACTCCGCCTGAGCTGCAAGCTTACTCAATGCGTGACCAAACTGATCTGGCTGCGCAAGTCGTGGAATTGATCGTCAAGGAGGTCGATTCACTGCCTGCTGCTACGGGCTTCGCGTTGAGCGGCGGTTACGACTCTGGGCTTCTGTGGGCAGTTGCTAACAGATTTCAAGACTCACGGCAGCGCTTTTCGGCGTACTCTTTCTACGGTTCGTCGGCGGATATCGCGCAGGGCTCGCCGCTGATGGCGCTTCTGTTCCGGACTCGGACCAATGCAGCGTTTGTCGAGTTGGCGGGTCTCGATCCGGCACCGTACGATGAGGCGAATCTTTGTGATGTCGATAGAATGCCTTTCGCGCCCACATTATATACATTCAATGTTGTTGCGGAGCGAATGCGTGCAGACCGACAGACCGGCATCGTGATTGGCTTTGGGGCCGAAGGCTGGTTGAGTGCCCCAAGCTGCTATGCAGCAGATGAGCTGCGATCAGGCAGGCTCCTGAATTTAGTTGTTGATGCATTACGGTTTCGGCCTTACTCCGCGCACGAGTCTGGTCGGGCGGCACGTATGGCAGCCTTTCTGCGCGCTGCAGTTGCACCGCCTGGCTCGACTCTTTATCGGCTGAAACGGCTGCGAAGTGCCCCAGACTGGCTGTGTCCGGAATGGCACAACCTGGCTTCGGCCATTTGGGAAAGTATTGATCGAACGCGGGCCAAGGAAGGATACGGTCGCGGCCACAAGTGGCTGGCACTGAAGCATCATGCCGTCGGGATTGGCGTTGAGCGCATCGAGCAACTAGCGGAACGCTTCGGGTTGGATCTTTTTGCGCCGTACATGCGGCGTGGGTTTATGGAGTTCGGATTCAGCGTGCCCGCTCGTGTCCTGAATGGAGGTAGGCACCCGAAGGATCTTCTTCGGCGATGTGCGGCTAAGGCGCTGGGCGCCGATCCACCTTGGTCGGACCTCAAGCTGGAGGATGTGCCGAGCGGGCGCTCTGTGGGGTTCTTGGTGGATCTAGGGCCGCCAGTCGATTGGAAGTTGGTGGAGGTTGGCATCGTGGCGAAGGACGCCTTGGCCGACCTTCTTGCGCAGGCGCGGCGTATGGGGCGCGTAGACGACCCTTTGGTCAACCTCGTTTACAAGGAACGATACCTGCGGAGATACGGGGTTGCGGCATCCGGATAGACTCGCTGAGTTTGAGCGGCTGGAGTTTCGCGGTTTTCGGGGGCCTGCGCGGACAGGTAGGGGGAGTTTTGGCAGGCTTTGCCGCGTTTCGCGCAAACCCCACCGATAATCCTGAGACCCCAGCCCGCGCTGCATCTGGCAACGCCAGAACCCGGAAACTTCTGTGAGGGGTATAGTTGGGCGCAACCTTCGCGCGAGGGGGCGACTTTCGACGGGGTCTCGCCGTCCGGCCGCGCCGGAACACTTGACAGTTCTCCCGGTGGTGCCCACTATCCAATTAAACTTAACTTATCGAGGTGTCGCATCGTGAACGAACAAACTACGTCTTACGGGTTGCTGCCCGACCAGCCAGGGAAGAATCCGCGCCTACCATACGAGCCGCCTGTCGTCAAGAGTGTGCCACTCCACGAGGCGGTGCGTGTGAGTGTTCCGCCGAAGGGCAATGATGCGTTTGGTGGCAGCGGCGGGAGTTGACGAGGACGTTGAAGTTGCGCGGTCGTGGCGAGACTTTGCGCTACACCTTCCACGCCGGTGTTTTCGTCGATTTCGTCGGTGGCGACACCGGCGCTCTGCGCGGAGCGCTGGGCTTCCTCGGCGGCGTTTTTAGTGAGGTTGCTTGGCCGCCTGTCGAGCCCTTTGTGAGGCTGCGGCGCGGGACTCTCAGCCGCAGTTTGGTCTGCGAACTGGGCGCGCTTAGCCCCGGTACTTGGGTGTTCTGTTTGGGCAGCGGCGACGTTGAGGCATTCACGTCAGATGGTCTAGCTCGCCTGGAGCGCAACCGCGGGTCTGTGTCCGTGACGCCGTCCGCATTCGGTCGATACCATCTGTCCGGGGCTCTTGGCGCCGGAATTTCGTACGTTCTTGGCGCTCGCGGATGCTTTTTCGTGCACGCGGCATGTTTTCTCCTTGGAAAGGTTTGTGCGCTGGTGATCGCAGACAGCGGAGCTGGCAAGTCCGCTTTGTGTGCGGGAGCGCTGGCCGCTTCGGGGCGGTTGATTTCCGATGACATGGTGATCGTCACCGCGGCCGCTCCCGATTCGCATCTGATTTACGCTGGCCGACCAGACGCCTACTTTAGTGACGCGGCGTGCAGGCTGTTGCCGCGATTTTACGCGGGAGTGCTGGCAGAACAGGGGCCTGCCCGTAAGGGCAAGCAAGCGCTGGCGCGGGCGGTGGCGCCTGAGGCATTCATCTCCAATGCCACGCCAACGCACATGCTGATCCTTGATCGCGCTCACCCGCCGAGTCGGGTCACTGTCGAGCCTGTATGTCAGGCGGAAGCGCTCGCAGCCCTCGTCGCGGCTAGTGTACGGCTTGCGCGATCGGCGTTGACTGCTAGTCTCCCCTCGTCTGAAACCGCACTTCGGCTGGCGTCGGTTGTGCCTGCGTATCGTCTGCAATGCCCGCAGACCTTGCTTACTCGACCAGTCGAAGTGATGCATCAGTTGCTGCGTCAGCTGGAATCGGCGGCATCCCAATGACGGATTCGTAGTGTCAGTATTTTTTACAGTTCCTCGCTCGTTCGCTCGATCGCCGTGCTGCCATTAGAGAGAAAAAGCTTACGGTCAAGCGCTTGCAGGCTTTGGCGCGCGTCTTGCTTCTAAGTGATGGCGGTCGGTATCCCTTCCCGATATCTGTAAAGTTTCTTGAGAGCACTCCAATGAACAAAGCGTTACTTGTGGCTCCCGTTCTTGCGCTGGCTACGACGGCCGCCAGTGGCACGGTGTTGTTTGAGAATATGCCCGCGGATGGCACAACGGGCGGCTCTCTCGGAATCGGTGGTACGGCCAACGTGGTACAAATCGCCAACGACTTTGAAGTTAGTGGTGTAAAGTCATCGCTCAAATCTACGTCGTTTTGGACTATTGGCACCGTTCCCGCTACACAGGTTTTCGACTATTTCGTGTGGCGCGACGTCAGCGGTGCCCCAGGGCCTTTAGTAGCCTCTGGCACAGGTGCGAATGTCGTTGTGACGGATGTCGGCGCGACACCTGCGCAGGGATTTCAACGATGGGACGCCGACCTCGCTGACCCAGTGGCCTTGATTCCCGATGTTCGATATTGGTTTGGCATTCAGTTCGCGCAGGCGCAGGCCACAGGCACCTTCGGGTGGCGATACAGCAGCTCGACCTTTGGTAACATGCCGGTCGGACGATTGAATGGTACGGGACCGCTCATTGCGTTCCCGACGGACATGGCATTCCAACTCAATGGTGAGGTGCCTGTGGCGCCTACGGCGTTGCTGATGCTGGCGGGGCTCGGGGGGCTGTTCGGTTCTCGAATCACTCGGCAGCGGCTTGGTAACATTGGCGACCAGTAGACGCCGGCTTAGCCGCTGGGGCTCGCACGTCTGTTTGCGCTGGTTTCGTGATGGGGGCGGGCGGTGCCGTGCTGCGGACGTGTCTCCGTAGCACCGCCATCGAGGCTAGGCGAGCCCGCAGAACACTTGCAATGCACGCTTGCACTGCGCTCCGCCAGCAACCGGCTGGCGCTGAAAGGCATGTGAATGGGCGCTCCTAGACAGCCTTGTCGCAGGACGATCCCGGACGTGTTGGCTTATCTAGGGGCCATCCGGTTGTTGCTGGGCGCGCAGGCGGTCTATCGGGGCGTGACGATGGAGTCTGCGCTGACACGGCTTACGCGGCAGGCCCTTCTTCCGTCGGACCTGACGGTTGCCCAAGCAAAGTGCGGTATCCGTAGAGCTACGCGGCGTTTGTCGAGGACACGTTGGTTCCACGATGGGTGTTTGGTGCGCGCCATTGCGCTTAGCGTGCTGATCGCGGATCGCCCCGGCGTTCTCATACATATTGGCTTCAGCGGCGGGAACCCCGGAGACGGGGAACCTCGTGCCCTTGGGCATGCCTGGGTCAGTTGTCGAGGCGTTATCGTTTCCGATGAACGGGGGGCGGATGTTGGTCATGCCTATTTCGAGGCGAAGCAACTGGTTGTTCACAGACTCCCATGAGTGACGACGATGTCTTCCAGCTACTGCAGACTCTCATCGAAGGGAGTGAGCTAGAAGCGACGCGCTTACCTGACGGCAGTGCTGTGGTCTTGGATATGCCCGGCCACCGCGTGTTGACCTTGTCGCCGACGGGGGCGGCGTTGTTTGCCGCTGCGGTGGATGGTGATGCGACGATTGAGGCGCTCACGGACCGGCTAGTATGCAGCTTTGACGTAGACATTGAGACGGCGCGCCGAGACACGGAAGCCTTCGTCAAGAGCCTCGTTTCGATTCTCACTGACGGGGGGTAGTGGGCTGCTCTTACGGACAGGCTGCGAGCGTATACGGTTAGAACGTCGCGTCCTTGTCCGTGCCGATACTGAAGTGGCCTGATTCTCAGACTGCGCCGCCGCGCGCCGAAAATCGCTATGTGATCGCCGCTTCCTTCTCCCTCTCAATCAACGCATACGCCGAGTGGTTGTGGATGGACTCGAAGTTCTCGGCCTCCACCACGTAGGCGCTGATGCGCTCGTCGTCGTTGAGCCGCCGGGCGACGTCGCGGACGGTGTCTTCGACGAACTTGGGGTTGTCGTAGGCGCGCTCGGTGACGTACTTTTCGTCGGGGCGTTTCAATAGCCCGAACAGCTCGCAGGAGGCCTCGGCCTCGACCATCTCGATTAGCTCCTCAATCCACAGGAAGCCGCGGGTGCGGGCCTGCACGGTGATGTGGGCGCGCTGGTTGTGGGCGCCGTAGGCGGAGATCTCTTTGGAGCAGGGGCAGAGGCTGGTGACCGGCACCACGACCTTGATGGACATGTGCGGCTTGCCGTCCGTGATCTCGCCGATCAGCGTCACCTCGTAGTCCATCAGGCTCGGCACGCCGGTGATGGGCGCGTGCTTCTTGATGAAGAACGGGAAGCGCATCTCGATATGGCCGGCCTCGGATTCCAGCCGCTCGGCCATTTCGGAGAGCATTTGCTTGAAGGTGCCGACGCCGATCTCGTCCTCATGGCCGTTCAGGATGGCCACGAAGCGCGACATGTGCGTGCCCTTGAAGTGGTGCGGCAGGTACACGAACATGTTGAAGCTCGCCACCGTGTGCTGCTCATGGCCGCTGCGGTCCTTGATCTTGACCGGGTGGCGGATGTCTTTGATGCCGACCTTGTCGATGGCGATGCGCCGGCTGTCCGCGCTCGCCTGGACGTCGGCGATGGCGGCGGTGCTGGGGAGCGGGGAGACCCGTGAGTCCATGAAACGACATCCTCGGAGTCGGTGACTGTTGAGCGGCGGTGCCGATTGATCGCTGCGGAGAATTGCGGCGAATCTGCCGAAATAAACGGGGAAACCGTCGGGATATGCACCGGCGGCACCGGAGCTGATGTGTTGCAGCCGATTATCGGGGATCGGGCTGGGCAGGGCAAACGGCGGACCGGCGCTAAAGGTCCGGCCGGACCTTGGGGCGAACCTGGCGCGCCAGGCTCAGTGATCCCTGTTGACGATGTAGCGTGCAATCCACCGCAGCGGATCGGCACCGGCATCGAAATGCCCGAGCGCGGCCAGGGCCGAGTCGATCAGCTCTGCGGCGGCGGCGTGGGCCGCGGCGACGCCGAGCAGGGACGGATAGGTGGCCTTGTCATGCGCCGCGTCGGCGCCGCTGGCCTTGCCGATGACGGCGGTGTCGCCCTCGACGTCCAGCAGATCGTCCTGGATCTGAAACGCGAGCCCGATGCAATCGGCGTAGTGCTCAAGCGCGTCGGTCTGCGCACCGCTGAGTGCGCCGCTCGCGAGCGCCGCCATGTTGACGCTGGCGCGGATCAGCGCACCGGTCTTGTGGCGGTGCACGTTCTTCAGCTCGGCGAGGTCCAGTTGCCGCCCCTCGGAGGCCAGGTCCAGCGCCTGCCCGCCGACCATGCCGGCGGTGCCCGAGATCTCGGCCAGCAGCGCCGCCATGCGGATGCGCACGGCCGGGTCCGAGCGCGTGTCCTCGGCGAGCACGCCGAAGGCCAGGGTCTGCAGCGCATCGCCGGCCAGGATGGCCGTCGCCTCGTCGAAGGCCTTGTGACAGGTGGGCCGGCCGCGGCGCAGGTCATCGTCGTCCAGCGCCGGCAGGTCGTCGTGGGTGAGCGAGTAGGCGTGAATCAGCTCGATGGCGGCGGCGGGGGCGTCGAGCTTGTCCCAGGGTACGCCGGCGGCATCGGCGGCGGCGTAGGCCAGCACCGGGCGCACGCGCTTGCCGGTGCCGAGCACGGCGTAGCGCATGGCCGCGTGCAGGCGCTTGGGCTCAGTGTCGGCGGCCGGCAGGGCGCGGTCGAGGACACTCTCGATGCGCGCGCGACAGCGGCGCATAAACGGTTCGAGTTGGTCTTGGCTCATGTGTAGGCTTGCGGTGTCGTCGCCGGCCGTCTCAGCCGGCACCGCTCGCGGGCGGAAAGGGCTCGGGCTGCGCCTGCTCCGACTGCTCGGTGAGGATACGCACGCGCTGCTCGGCGGCGTCGAGCGCCTGCTCGCAGGCGCGCGTCAGGCCGATGCCGCGCTCGAACAACGCGAGCGAGGCCTCGAGCGTGAGGTCCTCGCCCTCCAGCCGGTCCACTAAGGCTTCGAGCTCCTCGATGGCGCGCTCGAACTGCGGCGGCTCCGTGATCGGGGCAGGGGCGGCGAGGGTGTCCGCAGCCGTGGTGGCGGCGGCCTTGGGCTTGCTGGGGCTCATCTTAAGTTTGTGCGCTCAACCAAAGCTGCGGTAGCTTACCGCGGTTTTGCGATGAATTCGTGCAGCGTTGCGCGTCCGGCTCCACGCCGCGACGGCCGTGCTGCCTGAGGGAGACTTGAAGACGCCGATGAAAGGCACCTATGACGCCTCTGCCATCGAGGTCCTGAGCGGCCTCGACCCCGTGCGCAAGCGCCCGGGCATGTACACCGACACCACCCGCCCGAACCACCTGGCGCAGGAGGTCATCGACAACAGCGTCGACGAGGCCCTTGCCGGCCACGCCACGCGCATCGACGTCACGCTGCACGCCGACGGCTCCTGCGAGGTCGCCGACAACGGCCGCGGCATGCCGGTGGATATGCATCCGGAGCAGGGGCTGCCGGGCGTGGAGGTGATCCTGACCAAGCTGCACGCCGGCGGCAAGTTCAGCGCCGGCAACTATCGGTTCTCGGGCGGCCTGCACGGCGTCGGCGTGTCGGTGGTGAATGCGCTGTCGCAGCGTCTGGAGGTCTGGATCAAGCGCAACGGCCGCGAGTACAACATGGCCTTCGCCGGTGGCGACAAGGCGTCCGACCTGCAGGAGGTCGGCAGCGTCGGCCGCGCCAGCACCGGCACGCGGCTGCACTTCTGGCCGGACCCCAAGTATTTCGATACGCCCAAGTTTGCCGTCCGCCCGCTGACGCATCTGCTGCGCGCCAAGGCCGTGCTGTGCCCGGGCCTGGAGGTGCGCTTCCGCGACGAGGCGAGCGGCGAGGAGCAGACCTGGTGCTATGCGGACGGCCTGACGGACTATCTGCAACAGGCCCTGCTGGACCTGCCCATGGTGCCGTCGCCGCCCTTCATCGGCAGCATGGAGGGCGACACCGAGGCCGCCGCCTGGGCCGTGACCTGGCTGCCGGAGGAGGGCGATCTCGTCACCGAGAGCTATGTGAACCTGATCCCGACGGTGCAGGGCGGCACGCACGTGAATGGGCTGCGCACCGGGCTCACCGAGGCCGTGCGCGAGTTCTGCGAGTTCCGCAACCTGCTGCCGCGGGGCGTGAAGCTGGCGCCCGAGGACGTCTGGGCGCGGGCGAGCTGGATACTGTCCGTGAAGCTGGTGGAGCCGCAGTTCTCCGGCCAGACCAAAGAGCGGCTGTCATCGCGCGAATGCGCGACCTTCGTGTCGGGCATCGTCAAGGACTCCTTCAGCCTTTGGCTGAACCAGCACGTGGCCGATGCCGAGCGCATCGCGGAGCTTGCCATCGCCGGCGCCCAGGCGCGGCTGCGGGCCGGGCGCAAGGTCACGCGCAAGAAGATCACCCAGGGCCCGGCGCTGCCCGGCAAGCTCGCCGACTGCACCAGCACCGACCCGGAGCGCAGCGAGCTGTTTCTGGTGGAGGGCGACTCCGCCGGCGGCTCCGCGAAACAGGCGCGCGATCGCGAGTTTCAGGCCATCATGCCGCTGCGGGGCAAGATCCTGAACACTTGGGAGGTGGACCCGGCGGAGGTGTTGGGCTCGCAGGAGGTGCACGACATCGCGGTGGCCATCGGCGTCGATCCGGGCTCTGATGATCTGAGCCGGCTGCGGTTCGGCAAGGTCTGCATCCTGGCCGATGCGGACTCCGACGGCGCGCACATCGCGACGCTTTTGTGCGCGTTGTTCTACAAGCACTTCCCGCGCCTGGTGGCAGAGGGACATGTACATGTGGCGATGCCGCCGCTGTACCGCATCGACGTCGGCAAGCAGGTGTTTTATGCGCTGGACGACGCCGAGCGCAAGGGTATCCTGGACCGCATCGCCGCCGAGAAGCTGAAGGGCAAGGTGAGCGTGCAGCGCTTCAAGGGCTTGGGTGAAATGAACCCGTCGCAGCTCCGCGAGACGACCATCCACCCGGACACCCGCCGGCTGGTGCAGCTCACGGTTGAACCCGGCGACGAGAGCGGCACCTTGATGGACATGTTGCTCGCGAAGAAGCGCGCCGCCGACCGTCGTGCCTGGCTGCAGGAGAAAGGAGACCTTGCTGAAGTTTGAAGAGAAGTTTGAAGGGTGAAGTTTGAAGGGTGAAGTTTGAAGGGTGAAGTTTGACGTGTGAAACGTGCGGTGCTGCGCGCCGTCGCGTCATCGACCTTCTCTCCCGCTTTCAAACTTCCAACTTCAAACTTCACACTTTCATCTTTTCCCTTTTCAAACTTCCAACTTCAAACTTCACCCTTTCATCTTTTCCCCTTTCAAACTTCCAACTTCAAACTTCACCCTTCAAAAAATGATGCCTTTTCCATACGCCCACGCCACCGCCGACGACTGGCAAGAGGCCCTCGCCAAGGTGGCAGGTGGCCTCGCCGGGGCGCCCGGCAGTCTCGGCTTTCTGTACGTCACCGATCCGGTCAGCGACCATCTCGACGCGGTGCTCTCGCGCCTGCGCGAGCTCACCGGCGTCGCGCACTGGGTCGGCGCCGTCGGCATCGGCGTCTGCGCCACCGGCGTCGAGTATTACGAGGAGCCCGCCATTGTCGCGATGCTCGCGGACCTGCCCGCCGAGGCCTTCCGCGTCTTTCCGCCGCTGACCGAGAATACGGCGCCGCTCGACGACCTGCTCACGGATTGGCTCGGGCCGAACGCGAAGCCCTTCATCGGGCTCGTGCACGCGGACCCGTCGAACGCGCACACCGAGGACCTGATCCGCGACATCGCCGCCCGCACCGAGACGGGTTTCCTCGTGGGCGGGCTCGCCAGCTCGCGGGACACGGCGCGGGTGGTCGCGGACGGCGCCGCCGTCGGCGGGGTTGCCGGCGTCATGTTCGCCGATAGCGTCGGCATCCAGACCAACCTGAGTCAGGGCTGCTCGCCCATCGGCCCCCACCGCACCGTGACCGAGTCCGAGCGCAACGTGCTGGCGCGCATCGACAAGCGCCCGGCCTTGGACGTCTTCTTCGAGGACATCGGCGAGGAGCTGGCGAATGATCTCTCCCGTGTCGGCGGCTACATCTTCGCCGGCCTGCCGATCCGCGGCTCCGACACCGGCGATTACCTGGTGCGCAACCTCATCGGCGTCGACCAGAGCAAGAAGCTCCTGGCCGTCGGCGACTTGGTTGCCGAGGGGCAGGAGATCATGTTCTGCCGGCGCGACGCCGCCACCGCCCGCGACGACCTGAGCCGCATGCTCGCCAGCCTGAGGTCCCGCCTCAACGGTCCGCCCCGGGGCGGCATCTACGTCTCCTGCCTGGGCCGCGGTGTGAACCTGTTCGGCGAGGGCTCGGCAGAGTTGCTGCAGATCCGCGACGAGCTCGGCGATTTTCCGCTCGTCGGCTTCTACGCCAACGGTGAGGTCTTCCAGCACCGCCTCTACGGCTACACAGGCGTGCTGACGCTGTTCACCTGAGTTATCGGCGCTGCGGGGGAGGGCGGGTGGCAATCTCCGGCCCCCAAGCTCCGCCAGCCGTTCGTCAGGATCGAATTCGAAATCAAAATCGGGATCGAAATCGAAGTCGGGATGGATATTCCACGCCCAACCGTAAACGAAGGGGCGCAGTGACTACCCCATTGAGTACGGATGCCGGCGAATCTCTCCAGGCCCTCGCGCGCTGCCGGGTCATCTTTCAGCAGATGACCGAAGGGCTCGTCATCTTCGATGCCCACGGCAACCTGCTCGATATGAATCCGGCCGCGCTGGCCATCCACGGCTTCGAGAGCGTGGACTCGCTGCGCCGGCACCTGCACCACCTGAGCGATACCTTCGAGCTCTGGGACATGGACGGGCAGCCCCTCGACACCCGCGACTGGCCCATCGCGCGGGCGCTGCGCGGGGAGACCTTCACCGGCTTCGAGGTCAGGGTCCGGCATCGCGACACCGGGCGCACGTGGATCGGCTCCTATGGCGGCACGCCTGTGCACGGCACCGACGGCGAGCTGGATGTCGCCATCGTCACGCTGCGTGATGTCACCGCGCAGAAGGAGGCGGAAGCGGCGCTGGCCCGCGCCAAGGCGCGCATCGATGTGGCGCTGACGGCCACCGAGGTCGGCGTCTGGCACTGGGACGTGCGCCGCGATCTGGTGCGCGCCGACGCCAACCTGCTGCGGCTCTTCGGCCTCGGCGGCGAGGAGCGGGAGCTGCCGGCGTCGCGGTTCCTCGGCTGCGTCCACCCGGACGACCGCGCGGGGGTGCAAGCGGGCATCGCCGCCGCCGCCGCGCAGGGCGAGCCCTACGAGGCCGAGTACCGGGTCGTGCATGCGGACGGTCAGGTGCGCTGGATGCATGCCCGCGGCCGGGCCGATGGCCGCAGCCAGATGTTCCCGGGCGTCATTGTCGACGTGACCGAGCGCAAGCGTGTCGATGCGGCGCTGCGCGAAAGCGAGGCGCTCTACCGCGCCATCGCGCGGCATTTTCCTGCCGGCGCCGTCTACGTGCTCGATCGCGATCTGCGCTTCCGGGTTGCGGACGGGGCGGCCCTGGCGTCCCTCGGCTGGCGTCGTGAAGACCTGGAAGGCAAGACCATCTGGGAGGCGACGGATGCGGAGACCTGCGGCATCCTGGCCGAGCGATGCCCGCGCGTGCTGGCCGGGGAGTCCCTGCAGTTCGAGACCGAGCAGAAGGGCCGCGTCTTCGCATCGTCCTACGTGCCCATCCCCGACGACCGCGGCGACATCGTCGCCGGCATGGTGGTCAGCCACGACGTCACCGAGCGCAAGCAGGCGGAGGCGGCGCTGCGGCGCGCCACGGGCCTCCTCAGCGCCATCACCGGTGAGACCGAGGACATGATCGCCGCGGCCGACGGCGAGCTCCGCTGCCTGTTCGTGAACCCCGCCTACCAGCGCGAGCTTCGGCGGCTGTGGGGTCGCGACCTCGCGGTCGGCACCAGCATGGTCGAGATGCTCGACCCCTGGCCCGAGGACCAACAGAAGGTCCGGCAACTGTGGGATCGGGCGCTCGCGGGGGAGCGCTTCGACGTCACCATGGAGCTTGGACCGCCCGCGCAGGGGCGCGCGGTGTAAGAGGTCCATTTCAATCCGATCCACGACGACCGGGGGCGGCCCATCGGCGCGGCCCAGACGCTTCGCAACGTGACCCAGCGGACGCGCGCCCATCAGGCCCTCTGCGCGAGCGAACAGTTCCTGCGCCGCCTGCTGGATCAGCTCTTCGCCTTCGTCGGCGTGCTGGATCTGGACGGCACGGTGCTGGAGGCCAACCGGCCGCCGCTGGAGGCAGCCGGGATCAGCGCCGCGGACGTGCTGGGGCGAGCGTTCTGGGACTGCTACTGGTGGAGCTATTCCGCCGAGGTCCAGGCACGGCTGCGGGAAGCGGCTTGTCCGCGCCCGCGACGGCGAGGTCGTGCGCTTCGACGTGCCGGTGCGGGTCGCCGGGGACCGGCGCATGTGGATCGACTTCCAGCTCGCGCCGCGGCGCGACGGCGACGGCCGCATCACCCACCTGATCCCCTCGGCCATGGACATCACCGCGCGCCGGCAGGCGGAGGCGGCCCTGCGGGAGGCCGATCGGCGCAAGGACGAGTTCCTGGCGACCCTGGCCCACGAGCTGCGCAACCCGCTTGCGCCCATCCGCACCGGGCTGGATTTGCTGCTGCGCGGCCATGACGACCCGCGCGTGCTGGCCATGATGAACCGCCAGCTCACGCATCTGGTGCATCTGGTCAACGACCTCATGGACGTGTCCCGCATCAGCCGCGGCAAGATCACGCTGCACAAGGAGCACCTCGACCTCGCCGAGGTCATCCGGTCCGCCCTGGAGATGAGCGAGGCCGACGTCTCCCGGGGCGAGCGGCGCCTCAGCCTGAGCCTGCCGCCGGAGCCCTTGCCGGTCGAGGGCGACCGCGTCCGGCTCGTGCAGGTGTTTGCCAACCTGCTGCACAACGCCGCGAAGTTCACCGGGGAGGACGGGCGCATTTGGGTCCAGGCCGAGCGCCGCGCCGAGCAGGTGCAGGTGCGCGTTGGCGACGATGGCATCGGGATCGCTCCGGAAAGCCTCCCGCAGATCTTCGAGCCGTTCTCGCAAGTGCAGAACGGCCGCAGCGGCGGGCTCGGCATCGGCCTGTCGCTGGTGCGCGCTCTGGTCGAGATGCATGCCGGCACCGTTGCCGCACAGAGCGACGGGCCCGGCCGCGGGGCCGAGCTCTGCGTGTCCCTGCCGCTCAGCGCGGGGACTGCGGCGCCGGCCGGCGCCGGGGCCGCGCCCGCGGTTGCGCCCGGCCGGCGCGTGCTAGTGGTGGACGACAATCGCGACATCGCCGAGTCCCTGCGCGATCTGCTGATACTGCTGAACGCCGACATGCGGGTCGCCTACGACGGCGCCGAGGCCATCCGCATCTGCCGGGAATGGCTGCCCACCCACGTGTTGATGGACCTGGGGATGCCCGGCATGGACGGCTATGAGACCGCACGCCGACTCCGTGCCGACCACCCCGAGCGCAGCTTCCGGCTCGTGGCCATTAGCGGCTGGGGCCAGGACGAGCATCGGCAACGGGCGCAGGCGGCGGGTTTTCACCGACACCTTGTCAAGCCGGTGGGGCTGGACGAGATCAAGTCCGTCCTCGGCGAATGATTGCCGCCGGCGGCCGCCGGCCGCGGGCTGTGCGGGCGTTGCTGGTGCAGCGGCAGGCCGCCCGTGCCGGGCCAATTTTGGGCGACCGCGCTCGGCGCGCGGCCGACGCGACTCCCTCAGGCAACCAACAGGTTGCGCCAAAGTGCGAGCGTCTGCTGCCGATGCACTTCGGACCGGAAGCCAAACGGGAGCCCCAACAGGATGAGCCTCAGGGTTCTGCGCCCCGCGGGCAGTGTGGCGATCGCTGGGGCGATTGAGGAGTCTGCGTCGACCTGTGGATAGACAAGGATGGAGTCGATGTGTGCGGCGTCGTCGAGCGCCGTGTAGGCGAGGGCTTGATGCAGGTCGGCGCGGTGGGCGTCACGCACATCTTCGCCGAGGCCCGACCAGC
This sequence comes from Thiohalocapsa sp. ML1, assembly GCF_001469165.1. Taxonomy (GTDB): domain Bacteria; phylum Pseudomonadota; class Gammaproteobacteria; order Chromatiales; family Chromatiaceae; genus Thiohalocapsa. The sequence goes on from NZ_JABX01000063.1 coordinate 15,964, forward strand.
CCTGATGGGCGAGGAGCTGCAGGTGTGCCTTGTATTTGGCGTCCACCCAGATCCTTCTGTTCGGGCCATATAGCCCGCTGTCGGGGATAAGCCGACGCATCGACCCCAAAGCCGTGCGCCAATTGAGGCTCCGGGCCGTCTGGCCGGAGGGCAACTGGACTAAGCCGCAATGCGGTGCCAAGAGGGAGATGAAGTGATCGACCCAAGCCTCCCAGACCTGTTCGATCGCCAATTCCCAACTCAGTCCATCTAAGGAGTGCGCGCCTCCCAAGCCGCGTTCCTCGGCGATCCACCCCATGGCCTGCTTGGCCTCGGCAACGATGCCAGCCATGTCCGGCAGATCCCAACCGTTGGGCCGCCGGCTGGCGCCAGGACCGATCTCGGCTTCGAGGTCTGCCGCGCGCAGGCGAAGCAATCTTCCCGGAACGCTGTCGCGATGGTTTTCGAGGTCGTCTTGGATGCGTCTCAGCGTCCAACGGACCGTAGCAACGAGGTCTGGGTCATCGTCTGGGTCTGGGAAACGGCATAACAGGCTTGCCCAGCGTCCAGTAGCAAGCCGTCGGGTCGCATAGTCCGACCAATCAACCCGCCCGCGTGGACTAGCGCGTTCTTCCTCGCGTTCGACGAAGCCACGCTTGCGCTGTCGAAGCAGGGCTTCGAGCCGTCTCAGTACTGGCGCGGCGAGCAGCCAGGTTGGGACCGCACGCGCTGACCCCGGCACCATTTGCGCACCGCCAACCTGGGGCTCCAGTGCAAAGCCAATGTCGCCGAGTACGGCGCCGAGCGCGCTCCAACGGAACCTCGGTGTGACGAGCAGACCGGCGACGACGCGGCGTGTTGCCGGGGATAGCAATGGCGTGGCGCCGATTCGGCTTCCGGGCATGAGCCGGACACGGAGTTGGTCGTGCGCATCGATGCTCGCCTTGATTCCGAGACGGTCTAGCTGTGGAGCGTTCGCTGCCAGAAAGGGCTCGACCCACCGATCGCCGCTCACACCGAGCGTTGCCGCATTCACCCAGACGCTCTTGCCATGGTCCGTGGTCGAGATCAGCGGCCGTGATGCGTTCAGCGCGGGCTGTGCGCGTCGCTTGCGACTGCGCGGCGTCGGTGCCGGGGTCATGATCGCTCCAAAAGGCCAGCTTCTAGGCGGTCAGCGAAGCCGGCAATGGCTTCTGTGGCTCCGCCGCAGAGTCGCTCATCGAGGTAGTCCCGCAACAACGGCAACAGCTCCAACCGCAGTCGCGATGCTACCCGACCAGGACGATCAGCTTGCGGCAGGTCCGGCCGCGGATCGAGGAAGTACGCGTGCCCGGGTATCAGCCGGAGTGTGTCTTCGTCGGCATACTCCGCGAAGGTCCAGACCATGTCGGCGAACAGCCTACTGGCGAACTCGACCCCTTGCTGCTCGACCACATGCAGTTGCGGCCAGACCTCGACGAAGGCGAAGCGGCGCCGGATGGCGAGGTCCATGCGCGCGATGGAGCGGTCCGCAGTGTTGCGCGTCGCCACGACGCGCAGGTTCGGATGCAACGTCAGCAGCGGCGCATACCCATCTGGTGTATGCGGGAGCCTCACTGCTCGCTGGGCCTCTCCAGACTCGAACAGCAGGATCGCCTCGCCGAGGACGCGACCGAGGTCGGCGCGGTTAATCTCATCAATGACCAGAACGTGTTCCTGATCCGCGGCGGCGCGATTGGCCGCGAGCAAGTCGCCCGGACGCACTTCGAAGGCCAGGCCGGTGTCGACGGGGCGCGGGAAAAGCCCCACCACGAAGTCCTCATAGGTGCGCGCTGGATGAAACTGGATGCGCGTCGCCGACCCGACTCGATCCGCTAAACGCCATGCCAGGCGGGTCTTGCCAGTGCCAGGAGGTCCTTCCAGGATGATGAACCGGCGTTCGCGCAGGAGCTTAAGCGCAGTGTCTTCGTCCGTCGGCGGGAATATCGCACCGGCGATTGCTTGCGTGCGTTGCTGCCAGCGCTCGTTGGGCTTGCCGGTCAAGGGTGTGTTGTGCTCGTCGAAGAACAGGTCAAGCACATCGGCGACGCGCTCAGCGTCGGCGAGGGACCTGACCGGCGTTGCGGCATAAATGACTCGGCTATATGCCTTGCGCGCTGCCGGTATGTCCGGCCACGCCTCCCAGAGGGCGCTTGGAACGTCCGTTGCAATATCCAGAAGGTCAGGTTTGACCCAAATGGTGCCCCGGTGGAGTCGCGAGAGCGCCTTTAGCCGGCGGCGATGGCCAGGTCGCCCGAGAATATGACTATCACCCCCGAACCCATTGGTGCCGATGACCAGTACCGCTAGGCTTCCCTGATTGCCCGGGAACCAGGCAAAGGAAGTACCCTGATAAGGCCCCGAGCTTGGATTCTCGGCGGCGATCCAACCCGCATAGGAGGCTGCGTCGTCCTTGATCTGCAAGTTGATCCTAAGCTGATACGCAGCGGCATAGTGCTTCGCGCTATGATAGCGCTCGTTGTAGACACGTTCGAGCAATTCGCGCACGGCTGCCGTCTCGCCCATCAATTGCCAATCTCGGCCCTGGGCCATCCCGCCGACCAGTTCTTTGAATGCACTCATGAGTTGGTCCTTGTATCAACGCCGGGGTCGGGCGGTAACATCTCTGCTCGCACCAGGCGCAACGCGGCGAAAGCCTACCCGCCCAATGCCGACCACGGGATCACCTGCACGCCATCGCGCTGGTACGCATCAGCCCCGCCGTAGATCAACCACGGCGATCGGGCCTCGGCGCCGGCCAAGGATTGCCATTTTGCGATCCCCTTGAGCCAGTCACGCACCAGGGTCGCGCCGGATTTGATCTCGACGGCCTGAAGCTCGGTGCCCACCTCGAAGACGACATCCACCTCGTTGCCGGTGTTGTCGCGCCAGAAATAGAGCTCGGCCGGCTTGCCGTCGTTGAAGCGCTGCTTGATTAGCTCGCCGACGACGAGGGTTTCAAACAGGGCGCCGCGCAGGGGGTGCAGGTTCAGGGTCGCCGCGTCCCTGATGCCGAGCAGGGCCGCGGCGAGGCCCGTATCCAGAAAATAGAGCTTCGGCGTCTTCACCAGGCGTTTGCCGAAATTGCGATGATAGGGCGGCATGCGGAACACGAGATAGCTCGCCTCCAACACCGTGAGCCATTCTCGCGCCGTGGTATGGGAGATGCCGCAATCGTTCGCCAGCGCGGAGAGGTTCAGCAATTGTCCCGTGCGGGCGGCACAGAGCTTGACGAAGCGCTGAAGCAGGCTCAGATCGCGCACCGCAAGGAGCTGGCGGACGTCGCGCTCCACGTAGGTTGCGACATAGTTCGGAAACCAGTCATCCGGCGCCAGCGGGCGATCGTAGAGGGCAGGATAGCCGCCGCGCCACAAGAGCTCATCCAGGTCCTGCGGCAATAGACCGGCGCCCGCCAGCTCACTGATGGAGAAGGGCAAAAGCTCGACGCGCCCGACACGCCCCGCGAGCGACTGGGTGATCCGCGACATCAAGCCGAATTGCTGTGAGCCGGTCAGAACAAACTCGCCCATGCGGCGGTGCTCGTCCACAATCCCTTGCAGATAGGACAGGAGATCGGGGCAATGCTGGACCTCGTCGATGACGGCGCCGTGCCTGAAACGCGCCAAGAAGCCGCGCGGATCAGTGGTTGCAAACTCGCGCTGCTCCGGGTTCTCGAGCGACACATAAGGGCGCTCTGCGAACAGCGCCCGGGCCAGCGTCGTCTTGCCGGACTGACGCGGCCCCGTGATCGTCAAGATCGGAAAGCCCTGCGCCAAGCGCGTCGCGGTGGCCATGGCTCGTCGCGGGATCATCGCGCGATCTTACAAATTGAAGGTGGGATCTGCAATTTGTAAATCGTTGTTTCGGCGTAGATGTCGTTGTCTTGACGTGTTCCCTGTCGTGCAGCATCCGAATCACGACGACGATGACGACATCGGCGCGGATGCTTCGACGGTTTCTTCTGCATCTGCGCCGTCGGCGCTCTGGCGCTCGCAGTCGGCATCCACCACCGCCGCGACAACCAAGTCGCCCCAGACGTTCAGGGCCGTAATGGGATAGTCGAAGAAGCGATCCACGACCAGATACAGCGCCAGATACGTCTGCGGCAGCCCGAGCAGGTCGAGCATGAAGGCCATCATCGCGATGCCGCCGCCGGGGATGCCGGCGGTGCCGGCGCTTGACGCCATGGTCAGCAGCACGATGAGCACCGCCTGCGCGAAGCTGACCTCCGCGCCGGCAAGCTGAGCCATGAAGATCAATAGGATGGACTGATACAGCGCCGAGCCGTCCATGTTCAGCGTCGCCCCCAGCGGCAGCGTGAAGCTGGTGGTGCGCGGGTCCACACCGGCGTTTTCCTCCAGCACGCGCTTGGAGACGGGGTAGGTGGCGGAGCTGGATGCCGTCGCCAGCGCCGTGGCCAGCGCGGCGCGCACTTGGCGCAGAAACCGCAGCGGCGCCCGCCCGCTGCCGAGCCACAGCAGCACCGGCAGGACGATACCGGCGTGCAGCACGGCAGCGGCGGCCACGGCCCAGACGAAGGGCCGCAGCGCGAAGACCCCGGCCCAGTCCATGTCCGCGAGGCTGCCGTAGACGAGCGCCGCAATGCCGACGGGCGCGACGGCCAAGAGCAGCGACAGCATGCGCATCAGCAGCGCGTTGACGGCCTCGGCGCCGTCGTGCAGGAGCCCGCGCTCGGCCGCCGGCAGCCCGCGGGAGGCGAGCGCCGCGAAGCTGGCGATGACCACCACGTGCAGGATGTTGCCGTCCGCGAGCGACGCGAACAGGTTGCTGGGCACGAAGCTCGCAATCAGCGCCGCGACGCTGAAGCCGGCGCCGTCGGCGCCGACCTGCTCCAGGTTCAGGAGCCCCGGCGCGACGCCGCGCGAGAAGGCCCAGCCGAGCAGCGTGCCGGCGATGGCCGCGGCGGCGGAGGTGACGAGATAGAACGCCAGAGTCCGCGTGCCGAGGCGCTTGAGATCGGCGCCGCCCGCCAGCGCCGCGAAGATCGAGAACAGGATCAGCGGCAGGATCAGCACCTTCAGCAGCGCGAGGAAGATCTCCCCGAGCCAGGCCACGTAGGGCGCCCCCGCCGGCAGCAGCAGCGCCGCGAGCAGGCCGAGCACGAGCGCGGTGGGTGTCGAGTAGAGCGTCTTCCAGATCATTGGCGGCCGGCCGTGCTCACTCCAAGAATGGGTTGGCGCGCTGCTTTGGCCGCAGCGGCGCGATGCCGAGCACGGCTAAGAGCCGGTCGATCATCTCCGTTTGGGCGGCGCGGGCGCCGTGCTCGGCCTCGATGTTGTAGTACTCGCCCAGGCGGTGCCTGGCGAGGTAGTCCGACAGCGAGCAGTCGAAGTTGGTCGCCGTGACCTCCTTGTGCAGCACGTTGAGCCCGGCGCGGTTCAGCGCCGCGACGCGCCGGTTGAGCACCGCGTCCGCGCGCAGCGGTCGCGGGCCCGCGACCACCACCAGGTTGTCCTCGTCGCGCAGCGCCGCGCTGCCGACCCGCGCGCCGTGCCGCGCCGTGAGGTAGGGCCCGGTGAGCTGCATGGACAGGTTGCCGTTGCCGCCATTGCGCGCATGGCCGTTGCTGTTGTTGTGCAGCGCCAGGTAGGGCGTCTTGCGGCCCTCGTAATGGGCCAGGATGGCGCGGGTGTAGCGCGGCGCCGGCCGGCGCTTGGCGCGGCAGAGCCGGGCCTCGACCGCGGTGGTGCTGAAGTTGCGGTTCGGGTCCTGGCCGCGGAAGTTGCGCGCGCCGCCCGCATCTACGGCGAGTAGCCCCCCGCCGTAGGCGAGCAGCGCCTCGACGCCGGCGTCGAACGCGGTGTTCTCGTTGTCGTGCGGCAGCACCCAGAAGGGTCCGTCCGGCGTCTTGGTGTGCTCCAGGATGTGAAACACCCAGTGAAAGTCGCCCTCGCGCACCTCCTGCCGGCGATAGCAGACCGGCGCGCCGCGGAGCTTGGCCAGGTTGCGCCGCACGTCCGCGGAGCGGGCATCGGCGGGGTCCATGCACTCGGTGATGCTGATGCCGCCGCGCTGCCCGCCCGCGCAGCCGGCGAGCACGAGCACGAGCACGGCGAGACAGGCTGCGATGGCCGCCTTCATGCGCCGCCCCAGCCGAGCCGCGCGAAGTTCCGCGCCACCTCGTCCTGGTCGCTGTAGTCGATCTTAGTGCCCTGTTGGTCGATGTAGCGCTCGTGGCCCTTGCCGGCGATGAGCGCGACTTGAAGCACGTCCGCCGGCGCTGCGGCGAGGCGGTCGAACAGCGCGCGGATGGCTTCGGCTCGGTCGACGATGATCTCGGGTGCTGCGGCGCAGTCGGCCATGCCGGCGACGGTCTCATCGATGATGGCGAGCGGGTCCTCGAAGCGTGGGTTGTCCGAGGTCACGATGGCGTGGTCCGAGTGCGCGGCGACCGCGGCGCCCATCAGCGGGCGCTTGCCGCGGTCGCGATCACCGCCGCAGCCGAACAGCGTCGTGACCCGGGCGTCCGGGAAGGCCTCGCGGATGGCGCGCAGCACGTTGTCGAGCGCATCCGGTGTGTGCGCAAAGTCCACGACAACGGTGCGGTTGCCGTGCACGAAGGTCTCGAAGCGGCCGTCAACGTCGCTCAGCACGCGCCAGGGCTCGTTCGGCAGCCGTCCGCTGTCGTCGCCAAGCAACTGCTCGGCGAGCGCGAGCGCCAGCGCATAGTTGGCCTGGTTGTAGGCGAGCGCGAGGAAGGGGCGCTCGGCAAGGACCGTTTGGGGCAGCGGCTCGGGCGCCAGCAGCCGCACCGGCGCGCCGGGATGCTCGCGTAGCAGGCGCCGGGCCACCGCATCGCTGCCGACATAGAGCGGCACGCCGTCGCCGAGCTGCCCCAGGATGCGCGCCTTGGCCGAAAAGTAAGCGTCCTCGGTGCCGTGATAGTCGAGATGATCCAACGAGAAGTTGGTCCAGCCCCCGGCGTCGAAGCCAAGCCCCGCGAGCCGCTCCTGCTCCAGCGCGTGGCTCGATGCCTCCGTCACCAGGACGTCGGCGCGATCCTGATAGGCCGCGAGCAGCCGGCGCAGCTCCACCAGCGGCGGCGATGTGAAGCCCGTGACGCCCTGGTCCACGCCGTTCAGCGCGAGCCCGAGCGTGCCGACGCTGAGCACCCGCTCGCCGGCGGCAGCGAGCAGCGCCTCCAGGTACTTCACCGTGGTGGTCTTGCCGTTGGTGCCGGTGACGGCGGCGATGCGCCAGTGCCCGGCGGGCAGCGGGTAGAAGGCATCGCAGAGGCGCGCGACGGCCCGCCCGTATGCGCCGGGCCGCGCCACGCAGATGGCCTTGCCGTCCGCGCGCAGCGCATCGAAGCAGTCCAGCGCGCGGTTCGTCACCAGGAGCGCAAAGGGCTTGCCCGCGAGGTAGCGCCGATACAGCTCGGCATCGGCCGGACCGCCGTCAAAGCGCTGAAAGCACAGCACGGAGCCCGCGCCGCAGGCATCGGAGCGCCATTGGATATCGGTGAGTGCCGCGGGCTCGAAGCCCTGCGGCAGTGCCTGCCAATCCCAGTCGATATCGGCGAAGGCACGGGCAACCTGTTGCGCCAGGTGCGGGTCTGCGGCTGGAACGGCAGGGGATGAGGGCATGCTCGATTCGGATTAAGGGTAAACGCCGGGGCATTCTAGTTCGCCTGACCCGGCTTACGAGGCATTTGTGCAGTATCCGGACACAGACTCCCCGACGCTCAGGTTCAGCCGCCCCTTTTCCGAGGTCGCGATCGAGATCGAAAATCAGCCGTTGAGCGCAACAGGCTCAAGCGTTGTCCGAGTGCGAGCGCGCACCCCCGTGTCCGTCCGTGGTCAGCAGACAGGCCGTTACGTGGCAGATTCATCCATTGTAGATCAGACTAAGGCAGCTCCTGGCGCGGCTCAGCGCGACATAGTGCAACGTGGTTGGGACGGTCGGCGGGGGCAGGTCGATGACGACCACGGCCTCGTTTTCCAGGCCCTTGAAGGCGGCGATCCCGGCAAAGCTGAGCGCCGGGGGCGGAAAGTCCCGCAGTGCGTATTCGTCGAGCACGACGATGCTGCCCGCCAGGCCAGATGGCAGGCGGGCGGCCGTGGAGTCCGCAAAGGGCCGTGGGGACAGGATGGTGATCTCCTTCGGTGCGAGCCCACCCGATCCGGTCAGCCGCTCGATCTCGCCCGCAAGCCGCGCAACGGCCTCAGCCTCGTCGCGAGCCTGGTGGCTGACGACCGCGGGTCCGTCGCCGCTGCCACGCATACCCATGTCGGCGCTGAGGCAGGTCTGCACCAGTTCCAGGATCTGGCGGGTGTTGCGGCAGTTGGTGGTGAGCCGCAAACGGGCCGGTCCGGTGCCCTCCAACAGCGCCAGCGCCTCCGGCTCCGCCGGGCCGAACAGACCTGCCTGGTTGTTGCGGTCGTGAAACAGGCACCAGCGGCCCCGCTCCAGCCCGCCGGCGAGCGCTCGGTCCAGCGGGTCCAGAAGGTCGAGCCGCAGCAGATCCTGCCCCTCATCGACGATCAGCGCGTCGAAGCGCTCGACCCCGGCCCTGCGTGCCGCTGTCGCCGCCTTCTCGGCCAGAGCCACGGTCAGGTTCGGCACCGCAAAGCGCTCGGCCAGCCAATGCCGCAGCCACGGAGACTGACAGGCCAGCAGAACCCGCGCGCCGTCGGCGGCCCAGCGCCGCGCCAGCTCCAGCGCGAGGAAGGTCTTGCCGGTGCCGGCACCGCCGCTGCACAGGATGCGCGGGTTGTCGGCGACGGCATCGATGAGGCGCAATTGATCCTCGGTGAAGGCGCTGACCCGATCGGCGATCTCCGCCACCCGCACGTGCAGCGGCACGCCAACCTCCACCTCGGGGCGGAGGAAGTCGACGATCGCCTTGACCGCGTCGGCGCTCACCGGCGGGTCGAGCTCGGGTCGCGGTCCGCCGCGGGTCTGCCGGTCGCGCTCCTGCCAGTGGTGGAACAGCCCGCCGAGCCAGCGCTCGGGGTTGCGCAGCGCGCGGGCATCGGCCAGCACGGCGCGATCCCATTCGGCACCGGCGGTGTCCCAGTCGCAGTCCGGAAACAGGACGCCATAGCCGATCGGAAATCGGACGATGACTCCGGCGCCGAGCTGCGCCTCCAGCCGGCGTCGCAGCGCGTGCAGCGCCGATTCCGCCTGTCGGAACGGACTCTCCCGCAGGGTCTCGCGTGCCCCGTTGCGATTGGTCGTGGTCCAGACGCCGCGGTGGCAGGCGATACCGCCGCCCTTGACCTCCAGCACGTAGAGGCCCGGCCGGCCGACGATGACGAAATCGATCTCGCCGAAGCGCTTA
>NZ_JABX01000064.1 GCF_001469165.1 Thiohalocapsa sp. ML1
AGACGCCGCCGACGCGGCATCGAGCCGCGTCGGCGGCGAGCCGGCTGGAAAGCCGGCGGTCCCGGTCCGCCGCGCCGGCGCCGAGCCGGCTTTCAGCCGGCTTCGCGTGCCGGCGCCGAGCCGGCTTTCAGCCGGCTTCGCGTGCCGGGGGCTCGATGCCCCCGGCGCGCGATCTGCGGCGCGGGAGCCGGGGCGGTTGCTCATGCCGCGCCGCCGGGCGGAGGACTGCGCATGCGCCCTCTTGCTCAGCCCAGACGCCGCCGACGCGGCATCGAGCCGCGCCGAGCCGGCTGGAAAGCCGGCGGTCCCAGCACGCAACCTAGTCCGCTTCCAGCGACGCCTGCCGCTCAGTACCGCCGCGCGCGATCCACTCGCAAGGCCGCGACAAAGCCGAGCGCGGCGAGCCCGGACGCAGCGGCGAAGGTCGCCATGGCCCCCGCGCTCGCCCACAGTGACCCGGCGATGAGGCTGCCGATGGCGCCGCCGACGCCGAAGCTGACGCTGTTGTAGAGCGCTTGGCCGCGGCCCTGGGTGCGGCCCGGAAAGTAGTGATGCGCGAGGTGAATCGCCGAGGCGTGAAACGCGCCGAAGGTGGCCGCGTGCAGGCTCTGCGCCAGGAGCTGCACGGCGACGATGTCCACGAAGGCGCCGATCAGGAGCCAGCGCAGCACCGCCAGCAGCAGGCTCGTGAGCAGCATGCGCCGGGCGCTGAAGCGGGGCAGCAACCGATGCATGTTGATGAACACCAGCACCTCGATGCCGACGCCGAGCGCCCAGAGCGCGCCGACGGCGGTGCGGCCGTAGCCGTGCGCCTCCAGGTGAATTGAATAGAAGGCGTAGTAGGCGCCGTGGCTCGCCTGCATCAGCAGGCACGCGGCGAGAAAGGCTAGGATCTCCGGGCGCGCCAGCACCTGCCGCAGCCGTAGCTCCGCATGCTCGGCCGGTGCGTGGCCGCGATCCGGGATCAGCAGGCAGCTTAGCCAGACGCCGACGAACAGCACCAGCACCGACACGGGCACCACCGCACTGCCGGCGCTGCTCTGCCACCAGCCCACCAGCAGCACTGTAACGATAAAGCCGATGCTGCCCCAGACACGCACGCTGGCGTAGCGATTCACGCGGCTGCCGAGGTGGTTGAAGGTCACGGCCTCCATCAGTGGCAGCGGCGCGTTCCAGAAGAAGCTGAACGCGGTGATCACCAGCGCCATCGCCCAGAAGCCTTCTGCCCAGAACACCGGCACTAGGGCCAGCACCGCGAGCAGCGCGCCGAGCCGGACCACGGGCATGCGCTCCCCGCGGCGGTCGGCGAGCCAACCCCAGACGTTGGGTGCGACGATCTTGGTGCCCATCAGGATGGCCATCAGCACGCCGATGGCCGCGGGCGCAAAGCCCCGCTCCAAGAGATAAGGCCCCCAGTAGGGCACCAGGGCGCCCATGGCCGCGAAGTGGAAGAAGTAGTAGCCGGACAGGCGCGCGTAGGGCATGGGGCCGATGAAATCGGCGGACCCGGGGAGGGCTAGCCGCGGCCGGCCGGAATCGGCGCCAGCGGCGGCACCACATGCCCATTCTGCCCGCGGTGGCGCAGCAGATGGTCGGCGAGCACGATGGCGAGCATGGCCTCGGCGATGGGCGTCGCGCGGATGCCGACGCAGGGGTCGTGGCGGCCCTTGGTGATGACCTCGGTCGGCTGGCCGTTCAGGTCCACGGTGCGGCCCGGCAGCCGGATGCTGCTGGTGGGCTTGAGCGCGAGCCGAGCGATGATGCGCTGACCCGTGGAGATGCCGCCGAGCACCCCGCCCGCGTTGTTGCTGAGGAAGCCCTCGGGTGTCATCTCGTCGCGGTGCTCGGTGCCCTTCTGCGCCACACTCGCGAAGCCGGCGCCGACCTCGACCCCTTTAACCGCGTTGATGCCCATCAGCGCGTGCGCAATGTCCGCATCCAGGCGATCGAACACGGGCTCGCCCAGGCCCGGCGGCACGCCGTCGGCCACCACGGTCACCTCGGCGCCGATGGAGTCGCCGGACTTGCGCAGCTCATCCATGTACGCCTCCAACTCCGCCACCCGCGCGGCGACGGGGCAAAAGAACGGGTTGCGGTCGGTCTCGTCCCAATCGAAGCCGTCGCTGTGGAGCGTCGCCGCATCAATGGGTCCGAGCCGCGACAGGAAGCCGCGCACCGTCACGCCCGCCAGCTCCCGCAGGCAGACCTTGGCGATGCCGCCGCCGGCGACGCGGATGGCGGTCTCCCGCGCCGACGAGCGCCCGCCGCCGCGATAGTCGCGGAAGCCGTACTTCATCGTGTAGCTGTAGTCCGCGTGGCCGGGGCGGAACCGGTCGGCGATCTCGGAATAGTCCTTCGAGCGCTGGTCCTGGTTCTCGATCAGCAGCCCGATGGGCGCACCCGTCGTGCGACCCTCGAACACGCCTGACAGGATGCGCACGGCGTCCGCCTCGCGCCGCTGCGTCGTATGCCGAGACTGCCCCGGCCGACGACGATCCAGGTCGTGCTGCAGGTCCGTCTCCGACAGCGCCAACCCCGGCGGACAGCCATCGACGATGCCGCCGATGGCCGCGCCGTGGCTCTCCCCGAAGCTGGTGAGGACGAAGGATTTGCCGATGGAGTTACCAGACATTGGGAATCAGGTGCTAGGGGCTAGGAGCTAGGAGCTAGGAGCTAGGAGCTAGGAGCTAGGAGCTAGGAGCTAGGAGCTAGGAGCTAGGTGCTAGGGCCGGGACGGCACTGCCTAGCGCCCAGCCCCTAGCACCCTAGCACCTCAATAGGCAGGAGGCGGCACCACATCGCCCTCGGTGAGCCACTCGTTGCCCTTGGCGAGCACGTCGCGGCTCAGCGTGCTGGTGGCCTGGTGCAGCAGCACGCCGTTGATGATGTAGTCGTAGCGGGCGGCGAGGTAATCGAACTCCGCTTGGAACAGCGCGCGCTGCGCGTTCAGCACGTCCACCTGGGTGCGGGTGCCGACCTCAAGGCCCGCCTGGGTGGACTCCAGCGAGCTCCGTGCCGAGACGATGGCCGCCTGGCGTGCGCGGACGTCGCTGATGCTGGAGGTGATGCCGCGGAAGGCGTCCTTGACCTGATTGATCACGGCGCGTCGCTGCTGGTCCAGGCGGTCCTGCGCGGCGCGGAACTGATGACCCGCTTGGCGCGTGCGCGAGGCGACGGCGCCGCCCTGGTAGATCGGGATGTTGACGCTGAGGCCGACGAAGCCCGTGTCGCTGTCGGTGTTGAATTCGGCGCCGGAGCGGGAGATGTCGTAGCCGGCCTGGGCATTCACGCTTGGAAAGTAGCCGGAACGCTCGATCTCGATGTCCTTGCGCGCGGCCTCGGCGGCCTCCCTGGCGGCAATGATGGCGTAGTTGTTGGCGAGCGCCGTTTCGGCCCAGATGTTGATGTCGTTCGGTTCCGGCGGCGCCAGCGGCAGTCGGTCGCCTAAGCGGGCGAGCGGCACGGACACGGGGCCGACGATGCGCCGGAGCGCCTCCCAGGCGTTGTCCAGCGCGTTCTCGGCCGTGATCAGGTTGGCGCGGGAGCGGTCATAGGCGGCCTGGCTGTCGTTCACGTCGGTGATGGCGACCAGGCCCACCTCGAAGCGCTGACGGGACTGCTCCAGTTGGCGCTCGTCGGCGGCGACCAGGGCCTGGTTCACGCGCACCGCGTCGGCGGCCTCCAGTACCGCGAAGTAGGCCTGCGTGACGCGGACCATGAGGTCGATCTGGGCGCTGCGATACTGCGCCTCCGCCTGGGCGATGGTGTCGTCCGCTTGGCGCAGGCGCACCCAGTCGGCACGGTCATACACCGACTGGTTCACGACCGCGGCGAGGCCCTGGGTGGAAAAGCTGTCGCTGCGGCTGAAGCTGCCGACGGCGGAGCGGCCGGACGAATCGACGTTCTGGTAGTCCACGTCGCCGGTAACGCCGAAGTTGGGCAACAGCAGCGCGCGCGTCTGTGGCTTCACCTCGCGGGTGGCATAGAGCGTCTGCTCCGCCTCGCGGAGCGTCGGATCGCTTTCCGTGGCCAGGTCGTAGATCGCCAGCAGGTCCTCGGCGGGGCCGGCGACGGGCAATAGGGTGATGGCGCAGGCGACGAGCAGCGGCACCAGTCGATGCTTGGTCATAATCTCTCACAGGGCCGAGTGGCTGTGGTTGCAGCGGCGCTGCGGCGGCAGTATAGGTGACGATGTTGCAATGCCACAATTGAAAGCCGCCAACCGGCGTCGCTTTTGCCCTCGGAAACCCATTGCGGTCAATCTTGTAATGCATTTTTTGCGGTACCGGACTGCGGAGGACAAGCGTATTCCTGTTGCGGAAATGAACCAGCGCGAAGGCCGCGAGGAGCCGCATGCCGGCTACCGCTGGTCGGACCTTTGGGCGATGGTCGGCAGTCATCGGCGCGAGCTGGTGGCGGCCAATGCCGTCGCCGTGCTTGGCACGCTTGCCGCGGTGCCGGTGCCGCTGCTGATGCCGGTGCTGGTGGACGAGGTGCTGCTGCAACAGCCGGGGTCTGCCGTCGCGTTGATGAACGCGCTGTTTCCGGCCGCCTGGCACGGGCCGATGCTCTACGTGCTGGCGGTGCTGGCGGCATCCATTGGGCTGCGCGCGGTCGCGCTGGCGTTGGGTGTGGTGCAGAGTCGCCAGTTTACGATCATCTCGAAGGCCATCGTGTTTCGGCTGCGCAGCGCGCTGCTGCGCCACTTGCGGCACGTGTCCATGGCGGAGTACGAGACGCTCGGCAGCGGCACCGTCGCATCCTACCTGGTGACGGACGTGGACGCCGTGGACAATTTCATCGGCGGCGCCGTGGCCAAGTTCATCGTCGCGGTGCTCAGCATCGCCGGCACCGCGGTGGTGCTGCTCTGGATGCACTGGCAGCTCGGGCTCTTCATCCTGCTGCTGAACCCGCTGGTGATCTACCTGACCATCGTCTTCGGCCGCCGGGTCAAGGACATGAAGCGCCGCGAGAACGCCGCCTACGAGGCCTTCACGCAGAGCTTGACCGAGACGCTGGACGCCATCGCGCAGATCCGCGCCGGCAACCGCGAGCGCTTCTTCATCGGCCGCGGCATCGAGACGGCCGACGCCATCCGCCGCTGGTCCTGCGCCTTCACGTGGAAGAGCGATGCGGCGAACCGCGTGTCGTTCGCCGTGTTCCTGTTCGGCTTCGACCTGTTCCGCGCCGTGAGCATGCTGATGGTGCTGTTCTCCGACCTGACCATCGGCGAGATGCTCGCCGTGTTCGCGTACCTGTGGTTCATGATGGGCCCGGTGCAGGAGGTACTGAACGTGCAGTACGCCTTCCATGCCGCCGATGGGGCGCTGACCCGCATCAACCGGCTTCTGGCCCTGCACCGCGAGCCCGCCTGGCCGCATGCCGAGAACCCCTTCGCCGGCAAGCGGACCGTGTCGGTCGCCGTGCGCGACCTGTGCTTCGCCTACGGCGACGGGCCCAAGGTGCTGACCGGGGTCTCCTTTGAGGTCGCCGCCGGCGAGAAGGTCGCGCTGGTCGGCGCGAGCGGGGGCGGCAAGACGACGCTGGTGCAGGTGCTGCTCGGCCTGTACGCGCCGGGCAGCGGGCAGGTCCTGTTCGACGGCGTGCCCGTGACCCGCATCGGCATGGACGTGGTGCGCGACCACGTCGCGACGGTGCTGCAGCACCCGGCGCTCCTGAACGACACGCTGCGCATGAACCTGACCATGGGGCGCGACATGCCGGATGCCGACCTCTGGGCGGCGCTCGGGGTCGCACAGCTCGAGGAGGTCGCGGCCGCGCTGGAGCGCGGGCTCGACACCCGCGTCGGGCGCAACGGCGTGCGCCTCTCGGGCGGGCAGCGCCAGCGCCTCGCCGTCGCGCGCATGGTGCTCGCGGACCCCAAGGTCGTCATCCTGGATGAGGCCACCTCCGCGCTCGACACGGCCACGGAGACCAGGCTGCACGCGGCGTTGTCGCGCTTCCTCGCGGGCCGCACGACGCTCATCATCGCGCACCGGCTGAGCGCCGTGCGCCAGGCGGACCGGGTGCTGGTGCTGGAGCACGGCCGGGTGATCGAGGAAGGCAGCCACGCGGAGCTCATCGGCGGCAAGGGCGCCTACGCGGCACTCTATGCCGGGCAGGCGCATTGAGCTGGCGTGGCCGTCGCGCCGGCCCATGCGGCCTCACCCGAAGTTGATCTTCGCCTCTAAATTCGCCTGCGAGTCGGCGTTCTTGAGGCACTCGGGCAGGTCGATGCGCCCGTCGCGGTAGAGCTTGAGCAGGGCGTTGTCGAAGGTGGTCATACCGCCTTCTTCCGTGCCGGCCATGGCCTCCTGGATCTCGTCGATGCGCCCCTCGCGGACCAGGTCCGCAATGTGCGGGGTGTTGATCAGGATCTCGATGGCGGCGGTGCGCTTGCCCTCCACGGTGCGCACCAGGCGCTGCGAGATGATGGCGCGCATGTTGAGGCTCAAGTCCAGGTACAGGGTCTTGTGCAGATCCTGCGGGAACATGTTGATGATGCGCTGCATGGCCTGGTGGGCGTTGTTGGCGTGCAGCGTGGAGATGGCCAGATGCCCGGTGCCGGACAGCTCGATGGCGGCCTCCATGGTCTCGCGGGTGCGGATCTCGCCGATCAGAATCACGTCCGGCGCCTCGCGCAGGCTGCTCTTTAGCGCAGCCGCATAGGATTTGGTGTCGACGCCCATCGCGCTGGTTCACCACGCAGCCCTGGTGCGGATGGACGTATTCCACCGGGTCCTCGATGGTGAGGATGTGGCCGGTGCTGTTTTTGTTGCGATGGTCGATCATCGCGGCGAGCGTGGTGGACTTGCCGGAGCCGGTGGCGCCCACCATCAGCACGATGCCGCGCTTGTGCATGACGATGGTCTTTAGCACGTCCGGCACCCCGAGCTCATCGCAGGTGAGGATGCGGTTGCTGAGATACCGGATCACCATGCCGGCGTGGCCGCGCTGGTGGAAGGCGTTGATGCGAAAGCGCCCGCGATCCTCCAGCCCGACGGCAAAGTCCAGCTCGCGCGCGGCGTCGAACGCCTCGATCTGGCGCTCGTCCATCAGCGAGCAGACGGCGTCGCGGCACAGCTCCGGCGTGTAAACGGTGCTGCCGATGTCGTGCAACTGGCCGTCGATCTTGATCCGCACCGGGCTGCCGGCGGACACGAAGATGTCCGAGGCCTGCTTGCGGATCATCATGTCCAAGTACGGCGTGAAGTCCATGCGTGTGGTCTCCGTGCTCAGCGCCGGCCGCCGAAGTTGACCGGCGGTGGGGCCGCCGGCTCGTCCTCGCCGACGATGGAGAGCCCGTCCACGTCGCCCAGGGCGTCGTGGTCGTCGGCGTCCTTGCCCTCCAGCTTGATCTTGAGCCGCAGCTCGTTCATCGAGTCGGCGGTGCGCAGCGCGTCCTCGTAGGTGATCTGGCCGGACTCGTAGAGGTCGAACAGCGCCATGTCGAAGGTCTGCATGCCGGACTCTTTCGAGCGCTGCATGATGGTCTTGATCTCGTGCACCTTGCCTTTGAAGATCAGGTCCTGGATCAGCGGCGAGTTGATCAGGATCTCCACCGCGGCGATGCGCCCGCCGCCCGTCTTGCTCAGGAGCCGCTGGCTGACGACGGCCTTGAGGTTCAGCGACAGGTCCATCAGCAGTTGCGATCTGCGCTCTTCCGGAAACAGGTTGATGATGCGGTCCAGCGCCTGGTTCGCGCTGTTGGCATGCAGCGTGGACAGGCACAGGTGGCCGGTCTCCGAGAAGTTGATCGCATGCTCCATGGTCTCGCGCGTGCGGATCTCGCCGATCAGGATCACGTTCGGCGCCTGGCGCAGCGTGTTGACTAGCGCATGGTCCCAGCTCTGGGTGTCGACGCCCACCTCCCGTTGCGTGATCAGGCACTTGTCGTGCTTGTGCACGAACTCCACCGGGTCCTCGATGGTGATGATGTGACCGAAGGTGTTGGCGTTGCGATAGCCGAGCATGGCCGCCAGCGTCGTGGACTTGCCGGAGCCGGTGCCCCCACCACCAGGATCAGCCCGCGCTTGGTCAGCACCAGGTCGCGCAGCACCGGCGGCAGGTTGAGCTCTTCGATCTTGGGGATGGTCGTCGGGATAATGCGCAGCACCGCCCCCGTGCGCGCCTGCTGCACAAAGACGTTGACGCGAAAGCGCCCGATGCCGGGCGGATTGATCGCGAAGTTGCACTCTTTGGTGGCGTCGAACTCGCGGATCTGGTGGTCGTTCATGATGGAGCGCACCAGCGTCGAGGTCTGCGCCGGTGTCAGCGGCTGCTCCGTCAGCGGCGTCATCTTGCCGTCGATCTTGCAGGCGGGCGGGAAGTCCGCAGAGATGAACAAGTCCGAACCCTTGCGCTGCAACATCGTACGCAGGCAATCCTGCATGAACTTGGCGGCCTGTTGGCGATCCATGGTGCGTCCTCCGCTGTGCTTGATGCGACGCCGATGCCGCGGGCTCGGCGTCGGTCAGATGCCCCCGTCGGCCCATCGGGCGCGCCGGTCAGTTGGAAAGATACATCGAAGCACGCGCCAGGTTGCGCTCTAGGTCGCATTGACGCCGTTTGGGCGCGATCGAACCGAATGGCCGGAGAGCCAACCTCCCGGTCGGCTCCGCAGTCGCGACACCAATGCATCCCGCTCTGTGGCCGCGTTGACCTGGAGGTCAACACTCCAGTCAACGCCCGTCAACACCGCGCACGTTCGTTTCCGACCGCACCGGCTGTCCGCGTCTTCCCGCGGCGGCTGTGTGCCCCGCGTCGCGATCAGGATTCGCCTGTGACTGAAATAATTTGTTCACGAAAGCTGAATTTCTTTGTCAAGAACATATCCTAAGATGCGGTGTGAAATAAAAGCTGATTAGGGGGCAACCGCCTGTGAGTCAAGAACGCCGCTACGGTGCGCGACACCGCATCGACCTGCCGGTCTACATCCGCTATCGCCGCCGGCCCTTTCTCGGCGCCTCGGCGCACGATGTCTCCGTCGGGGGCATGTTCCTGTCGGTGCACTCGCTGATCCTGCCCGTGGGCACGCCGGTCGAGCTCGAATTCTCGAGCCTCGGCCGGGACTGGCTCATCGCCGCGGTCGTCATCCACGGCGACAACACCGGCATCGGCGTCATGTTCCGCGAGCCGCAGCCCGAGTTGTTCCAGGGGTTAATTGCCGCAGAGCACATGCCGCCGCCGCCGCCGCGCACTGCGGGCACCGAGGTGGACTATCGGTCCTGATCCGCGCCGCCCGCGCAGCGGCGCGAGCCCCGCGCTCGCGGCGGCGGGTTCTGCACCGGCCGTGTCAGAAGAGCCCGTGCAGATCCAGCACCGCCGCGCCGTCGCCGGGCATCGGCAACGCCACCGCGGCGAGGTCCGCCGTCTCCGTCGTCTCGGCGTAACCGGCGCCCGCCGGCCGGCTGTACCGCAGCAGCCGGCGCCCGCCGAGGTCCACGAGCCAGACCTGCGGTATGCCGGCGCGGGCATAGCGCGGCAGCTTCACATCGCGGTCGTAGGCGAGGCTCGAGTCCGCCACCTCGATGATCAGCAGCACCTCGTCCGGCGTCGGGTGGCCATTGCGGTAGTAGTCGGCGCGCGGGCGCAGCAGGGCGATGTCCGGCAGCGGCTCGGTGTGGTCGTCGAGCCAAACCGGATCCTGCACGGAGACGATCGCGGCGGGGCCGAGGCGCTCCTTCAGCAGGTTCGACAGCAGTTTCACCGTACCCGCGTGCGGATGTCCGATCGGCGGCATTTCAACGACCTCCCCGTCGATGAGCTCGGTGCGCAGCTCCGGGCCCAAGATGCCCGACTCGCCCATGCGGTGATAGTCCGCGACACTGAAGCGGACAGCTTGCCCCAGGGCCGAGGCGCGCGGCGGCGACGTTGCGGTGAGGGTCATGGCGGCGGCTCGCAGCGATGGTGTTTCCGGGCCGATCCTAGCCTGCCCCGGCGGCTTGCTCCAGTGCTCCGCGCTCCACCGAGTGGCCGGCGCCGCCCAGCCGCGTCAGGAATAGATCGCCTTCGGCAGCCAGGTCGCGAGCTGCGGGAAGAGCGCGAGCGCGCCCAGCAACAAGAGCTGCAGCACGATGAAGGGCGCGACGCCGCGGTAGATCTGGCCCGTCGTGACCTCGGGCGGCGCGACGCCGCGCAGATAGAACAGCGAGAAGCCGAACGGCGGCGTCAGAAAGGACGTCTGCAGGTTGATCGCGATCATCACGCCGAGCCACACCGGGTCCAGCCCCATGGCGAGCAGCACCGGTCCGACGATGGGCACGACGACGAAGGTGATCTCGATGAAGTCCAGAATGAACCCGAGCAGGAACATCACCAGCATCACCAGCGTGACGGCGCCGACCACGCCGCCCGGCAGGTTGGTGAGGAAATGCGTCACCACCTCGTCGCCGCCGAAGCCGCGGAACACCAGCGAGAAGATCGCGGCGCCGATGAAGATCAGGAACACCATGCTCGTGACGATGCTGGTCTGGCGCACAACGTCGCCGAGGGTGCGAAGCCGCAACTGACCCTGCGTCGCCGCGAGCAGCAGCGCGCCGACGGCACCCACCGAGGCCGCCTCCGTCGGCGTCGCGATGCCGTACAGAATCGACCCCAGCACCGCGACGATGAGCCCGAGCGGCGGCAGCAGCACCCGCACGACCCGCAGCCAGAAGCGCCAGTCGTGCCGCGGGCGCTCGGCGGCCGGGATGGCCGGCGCCGCCTCCGGGCGCAGCAGCGCAACGCCGAGCATGTAGCCGATATAGAGCGCCACCAGCAGCAAGCCCGGGATCAGCGCACCGACGAACAGATCGCCGACGGACACCGTGTCCGGCGAGAACACGCCCATGTCGAGCTGCGCCTGCTGATAAGCCGCGGACAGCACGTCCCCGAGCAGCACCAGCACGATGGACGGCGGAATGATCTGCCCGAGCGTGCCGGACGCGCAGATGGTGCCGGCCGCGAGGCTCGGCGAGTAGTTGCGCTTGAGCATCGTCGGCAGCGACAACAGGCCCATGGTCACCACGGTGGCGCCGACGATGCCGGTGCTCGCCGCGAGCAGCATGCCGACCACCGTCACCGAGATGCCCAAGCCCCCGCGCATCGGCCCGAACAAGAGCGCCATGGTGTCGAGCAGGTTCTCGGCCACGCGCGAGCGCTCCAGCATCACGCCCATGAACACGAACAACGGCACGGCGATGAGCGTCTCGTTCGTCATCACGCCGTAGATGCGGTTCGGCAGCGCCGTGATGAACGCGTGGTCGAAGAGCCCGAACCACTCGCCGACGAAGGCGAACACCAGCGCCGTGCCGCCGAGCGACAGCGCCACCGGATAGCCGAGCAGCAGCACGCCGCCGACGGCGAGAAAGAGCAAGAGCGGCATCAGCTCAGCCATCGGCGCCGTTCCCGTTCGCGTCCTCGTTGCCCGCCGAGGGCAGCTTTTCGGCTTCGCTCGCGGCCGACGGCAGCGCCGCCTCGACGCCCGCCAGGAAGAGTCCGTTGCGCACAATCAGCACCAGCCCCTGCACCAGCATCAGCAGCGGCATCGCCACCAGCAGCGATTTGAGCCAGTAGACGTAAGGCAGCCCGCCGGCCTCCCGCGAGCTCTCGTGGATGGACCAGGAGGTCATGACGTAGTCCCAGGACGAGAGCAGGATGAACAGGCTGACCGGAACCAACAGCACCAGCGTGCCGAGCAGGTCCACCCAGGCGCGCCCCCGCGGCGAGAAGCGCTGATAGAAGATGTCTACGCGCACATGACCGTTTTGCTGCAGCGTGTAGGCGGCGCCGAGCATGAACAGCAGTGCGTGCATGTAGGTGACGGATTCCTGCAATGCCACCGAGCCGCTGTCGAACCCATAGCGCAGCACCACGACCAGGAAGGTCACCAGCACCATCGCCAGCGCGAGCCAGGCGATGACGCGGCCCACCCAGGCGTTCACGAGGTCGAGCGCGCTTGCAACGCGCAGCAGCACGGCCGGGATCAATGCGTCCTGCGCCATCTGGCCCTGCCGCCTCCGAATGTTGCCGCCGAGCTGCCGGTTGGCGCGAGCCGGATGGACTGCTTCACCAACTGAACAAGAGCCACTGGGGCAGGGCGATGTTCGGCTCGTGGCTCTCCTGCACGTCCAGCGTGCCGTCGCCGTTGGTGTCGAGCAGGTAGTAGGGCGGGCCGACGATGGGCTGGATCTTCACCATATAGACCCGTCCCTTGACGCGATACTCGTAGATGACCTCCTCATCGGTCTCGATGATGGTCACCTCCGGCTCCACCCGGTCCGCCCGCCGTGGCGGCGTCGGCACCGCGGGCGCGGACAGAAAGCCGCCGTCGTCGTCCGCCATCTGCGCGCGAGCGCCGGTGGCAAAGGCGAGGCCGATGCTCGCGGCGAGGAGCAGCATCGGCAGGTGCGGCAACGCCGGGGTGGGCGACGCGGGCAAAAAGCGTGGCATGGGCGATACGGTGGCGGCTTGCGGGTCGCGCTAGTGTATTACGGATGATCCGGCAGCGCGCTCGGCGTCGCCCCGACATCGGTGCGCGCCGCGTCGGCTCGGCGCAGCGCGCGGGCATGATGCGGCTCGCTCGGCGAGGCGCGCGGGGGCATCATGCGACTCGCGCCGGCACGGACCGGCCCGCCGCCGCCATCCACTCCAAGAGCCCTCCATGCACGGACTCAATCCACGCCAGGCCGAGGCGGTGCGCCACGTCGGCGGGCCGCTGTTGGTCATCGCCGGTGCCGGCTCCGGCAAGACCCGGGTCATCACGCGCAAGATCGCGCACCTGATCCGCGAGCACGGGCTGCCGGCCAATGCCATCGTCGCGCTCACCTTCACCAACAAGGCCGCGCGGGAGATGAAGGGCCGCGTCGGCGCGCTGCTGAAGGGCGGCGCCGGGCGCGGGCTCAAGGTGTCGACGTTTCACACCTTCGGCCTCAACCTGCTCCGGCGCGAGGCCGCCGCCGCGGGGCTGCGGCCGGGCTTCTCGCTGTTCGACCCCGAGGACGGCGCCACGGTGCTGAAGGAGCACCTGCGCGAGCACGCACTCGCCGATGCCGTGTCGCCGGCCGCCGCGCTCGCGCGCATCTCGCGCTGGAAGAACGACCTCATCGACCCCGCCCGCGCCGCGAGCACCGCCGACGACGACTTCGAGGCCGGCCTTGCGGAGCTGTACGCCGACTACGAGAAGAGCCTCGCGGCCTACAACGCCTGCGACTTCGACGATCTCATCGTGCGCCCGGTGCGCATCCTGCGCGACCATGCCGACGCCCGCGAGCGCTGGCAGAACCGCACCCGCCACCTGCTGGTGGACGAGTACCAGGACACCAACGGCGCCCAATACGAGCTGGTGCGGCTCTTGGTCGGCCCGCGCGGGGCCTTCACCGTGGTCGGCGACGATGACCAGTCGATCTATGCCTGGCGCGGCGCCCGGCCGGACAACCTCGCCCGGCTGCGCGACCATTATCCGACCCTCAAGGTCGTGATGCTGGAGCAGAACTACCGCTCCAGCGGGCGCATCCTCAAGCTCGCCAACGGCCTCATCGGCCACAACCCGCATCTGTTCGACAAGCGCCTGTGGTGCGAGCTCGGCCCCGGCGACCCGGCCCGCGTGCTGGTCTGCCGCCATGAGGCCCACGAGGCCGAGCGCGTCGCCGCCGAGATCCAGCACGCGCACCTCACCAAAGAGCGCGCGTACGGCGGCTACGCCATCCTGTACCGCAGCAACCATCAGGCGCGGCCCTTCGAGCAGGCGCTGCGGGCGCTCGGCGTGCCATATTTCCTGAGCGGCGGCACCTCGTTCTTCGCGCGCGCCGAGGTCAAGGACGTCATGGCCTATCTGCGGCTGCTGGCCAATCCGGCGGACGACGCCGCCTTCCTGCGCGTCGTCAACGTACCGCGGCGCGAGATCGGCCCCACCACGCTGCAACGCCTCGCCGCCTTCGCCGCCGAAGGCGAGCAGCCGCTGGCCGCCGCCTGCCGGGAGCCCGCCCTCGCGGCGCAGCTCCCGGCGCGCCAGGCCGGGCGGCTCGCCGAGCTGGTCGCGCTCCTGGACGCACACCGCGCCGCGGCCGACACCGCCGCCAGCCCCGTCGCCGCCGTGCGCGCGCTCATCACCGCCATCGACTACGCCGGCTGGTGCAAGGACAGCGCCCCCAGCCTCGCCAGCGCCGAGCGGCGCATCGGCAACGTCACCGACCTGGTGGACTGGCTGGAGCGCCTGCACCGGGACGCCGTCGCCGAGGGCGACGCGGGCAGCGGCAAGACGCTGCCGGAGCTGGTCGCCCGGCTCTCGCTGCTCGATGTGCTCGAGCGCCGGGAAGAGGCCGAGGGCGGCGACCGCGTGCACCTGATGACGCTGCACGGCGCCAAGGGCCTGGAATTTCCGCACGTCTACCTGGTCGGCATGGAAGAAGAGCTGCTGCCGCACCACAGCAGCCTCGACGACCCCGCCCCGGACGCCGCCGACGGCAGCCACAACGCCATCGAAGAAGAGCGCCGGCTCTGCTACGTCGGCATCACCCGCGCCCAGCAGAGCCTCACCTTCACCCGCGCCCGCCGCCGCCGACGCTTCGGCGAGACCGTCACCTGCCGGCCCAGCCGCTTCCTGTCCGAGCTGCCCGCCGGCGAGCTCGACCAGCCCGACAGCACCCCGCGCACCGAGGCCGACGCCCGCGCCCACGGCAGCGCCCAGCTCGCCGCCCTCAAGGGCCTGTTCGCGGACCGATGACCGCGCCCGCACCGCAACGCCCGCCACCGCGCCCGCCTGGCGGAGGGGCGCTCGCCGGCCCTCGCCGGCATGGACAAGCCGCCGCTCCGCCACTATCCTTACCCGTCCGATGCGCTGCGGCCAGTAGCCATCGGCCCACCCACGCGCCCGTAGCTCAGATGGATAGAGTACAGCCCTCCGAAGGCTGGGGTCACAGGTTCGAATCCTGTCGGGCGCGCCAAATTCCCTTTCTAATCAATAGACTGGCGGCGGATGCGAGGCGCAGATTGGCGTTCATCCCTCTGCTCGCCGGTCCTTCGCCCGTCGGCGCAGCCTCCCTTCCAGACAAGTCTTAGCCAGCAGGGGCCGCAAGCGACTCTCGAAGCCCGTTTTCGGCCCAGTGCTCGGCGAAGGGGCTGAGCGCAAATGTCGGCTTTTGTATCGAAGAAGGCATCAGCCGCGCTCATGGGCCTCCAGCCGATCGAACCGAAAGCCCTCCGGCAGACGCCCCCGATACTTGCGCAGCCGTGCCAGCAGCTCGCGGTTGTCGGGCGACTTGCCCACGCTCAAGGTCCGTGCGCCATCGACGTGGATCTCGATGTCGTCGCCGACGCGCAGGTCGAGCCCCTCGACCACGGCGGCGGGCAGGCGCACCGCCAGACTGTTACCCTACTTTGACACCTGCGCTGGGTTGCCTTCCCATCCACGTCGATCAACAGGTGACCACTGAATCCCGCTGCGTGTGGCGCGGTAACCGCGGAGCGCGTCAGGCCATTCCGACTTGTGCCGAGGCTCCGCCTCGGCACCGGGTCCGGCGGCTCGGCCGCCAGTGCGCGGCGCGGTGTGGGCATCTGCCTAGTGCTCGGGTTGCGGCGCCAGCGGCGCGAATTGGTGGTGCGTCCCCTATTTCTCCCTATTTCTCCCGTCCCCTATTTCTCCCGAAGCCCGGCAAGCGAGCGATGGCCCGGTCCCAGCAGGCCACCGCGTCCACGAACCGCCCGACGTGGCTCAGCAGATTGCCCAGGCTTGGCCAGAGGCGTGTGAACAGTTCGCGCGCGCTCAGCGAGAACGAGGCGGATCAAATGGCAGCCGACATTCGAGCATAATTGCCGCAGAACAACACACTTGCGCATCAGCTTCGGTATCGGAGAGGGACTTTTCGCGGTCATGTCCAGCACCAACGCATCGCCGCAAGCGGGCACCCCAGAGGACGCTGCCACCCCGACCGCCGGCACGCTCGCCGGCGACACGGCACGCAGCACCGGCGCGCTCGCGCTGCGCCGCGTCCGGCTCTCCGGCCGCCCCTACCGCGCCATGCTGGAGGGCTATGTCTGCCGTAGGCTGGCCCTGAGCCCGCGGCACAAGCCGGCCGACGCGCAGTTGCTCGATGCCATCATCGCGACGGCCGACCACCGCTTCGCCTACGTCGCCTTCCTCACCGAGCGCTGCCAGCGCGGTCGGGAGGACGCCGACAGCCTGCGCCGCGCCGCCGCCGAGGCGCCCGCAGATCCACCCGCCAACGACGGCACCGACGCATCCGGCGATGCCGCCGCGACAGC
The DNA here is from genome assembly GCF_001469165.1 of Thiohalocapsa sp. ML1. Taxonomy (GTDB): domain Bacteria; phylum Pseudomonadota; class Gammaproteobacteria; order Chromatiales; family Chromatiaceae; genus Thiohalocapsa. The sequence continues at coordinate 16,243 of NZ_JABX01000064.1, forward strand.
GCCCACCGCCGGCGAGGCCCTGTACCGGCGCTGGCTCGCCGGTCTGCACCTGGAATACGGCCACAAGCTGGCCGAGCGCATGCGCGCCGTGCTCGCCCTGCTGCACGCCGCCGAGCAGGCCCACGCCTGGGTCTTCGGCGCCGGGCGCATCGAGCACCCCGTCACCGGCGCGGCACTGACACCGCTGCCGGAGCAGTTCCAGGGTCTACCGCTGGCGGTGCTCCAGACCCTGCTGCTGCTGGAGCCGCCGCGGCAAGCGGCGCTGGTGCCAGTCGCGGGGAGCGACATCGGCACGGACAGCCCCGAGCCCACGACACCGGCCGCCGGCGACCCGAACGAGATATCACCCCGGCCCGCGGACGCGTACAACCCCGCCCTGCTGCTGACCCTGCAACAGCTCCAGGGCGTGCTCGCCGTGCACCGCGGCGGCAGCGGCACGAGCCGCTTTCGCATCGGGCTCAAGGACCTCGGGCCGGCGCTGGCGCAGGACGAACAACTCGCACCCCTCGTCCGGCGCGCGCCGGCTCTGCTGGCCGGCGCCGCGCTCGATGCCGTCGAGGCCATCGCCGCCGGCAGCGAGGCTGCGCCGGATGCCCCCGGCCTCCAACCGAGCCGGCAGCCGGACTGGCCGCTGTTCGAGGCTCTGGCGCCCTTACTCGACGCCCTGGTCACCACCCTGTCCGACTCCGAGCCGGTGGCCGCGCGATGGGCCGCGCTGCGCGAGACGGCAATGCGCCGGCTGTCAGCCGAGGACGAGGCCCTTGAGCAGGCCGCCCGCGCCGACTTACGTCTGCCGGTTCTCAGCCTCCTCGCAACCTGGTATTTGCCATCAGCCCAGGTGACCGGGGATTCTATCAGCAGTCGGATCACCGCTGATCCGGTAGCCGGTAACAAGTTAGCCGGCTGCCTTTCGACCCGCGGTTACGCTTACCAATTACAAGGGGGCCTTCATACTGCGATTGCTGACTACAGCGCGGCAGTGGTGCTCGCAGAGGCCATTCGCGACGCGTTCAACATCGGTGGGGGAGAGTCAGCTTGGGCGACTATCTATCGTGTTGAGCTCGCCCGCGCACTCCAGAATCGCGGCGCCGCGCACGCAAGCAACGGCGACAGCGCCGCAGCTATGGCTGACTATGTAGGGGCGATTGAGCTTCTCGAAGACATAAGGTATGAGCTGATCGCAACCGGTGGTGAGGGAGCTTGGGAAATACCTTACCGGAACTTTCTCGCTGGCACTCTCTGCAACCGGGGGTGCACACACATTGAGAATGGTAATTTCATCCTCGCGATCGCCGACCTCGGCGAGGCGATCACCCTCCGCGAGGGTGTCCGCGACACGCTGATCGCATCCGATTGCTGCGCAGTCGGGAGCATTTCTTACCTGAATGATCTCGCCGTCGCACGCTCAATCCGGGGCAGTGCGCACCAGAGTAACGGAGATTTGCCTTCGGCGATTATCGACTACGACGCGGCGGTTCAAATCGAGGAGGATATCCGCAACGTACTCGTCAAATACGGAGGTGAGTCCGCATGGACGATAAACTATCGTCGAGATTATGCTGCCACGCGATCAAATCGAGGTCTTGCGCACGCGAGAAATCGGGAAATTGCTCGGGCTATCTCTGATCATGACACTGCGATCCGAATAACGGAAGGCATTCGAGACACGTTGATAGAGGGGGGCGGCGATGCCGCATGGAGCATACCACAACAAGACGATCTCGCTTTGGCGTATCAGAATCGAGCTTTCGGTCACGAACTCAATGGCAACTTTGCTTGTGCGGGGGCAGACTATAGTGTGGCGATTAGTATACATGAAGGCATCCGGGACTTTCTGATTGCAGCCGGTGGAGAAGATGCTTGGAGCATCCAATATCGCAGAAATCTCGCTGTCCTCCGTTGCGGCCTCGCTAACGTCCATCGGGCGAACGGTGAACTTACCCTCGCAATCCCTTACTATGATGAAGCGATACGGTTGTTTGAAGGCATTCGCGCTGCGCAGGTGGCCACCAGCGGCGAAGCGGCCTTGAGCATCCCCTACAGCAACGAGTTCGCCACCGTGCGCCGAAACCGCGGCGTCGCCCATTGGAACAATGGCGATCTCGCTGCGGCAATCGCCGACTTTGATGCGGCGATCCAGCTTGGCCAAGACATCCGCGACGCGCTGCTGGCCGCCAGCGGCGAGGCTGCTTGGCCTGCTCCGCTGCGCGTCGACCTGGCGGGAACTCACAGCGCCCGCGCACACGCGCTCGGCGCGGCCCGCGGGCGGGCGGACTTCGCCGCCGCGGCAGAGATCGCCGCCTGGCTGCGTGCCGAGGGACACGCCCAGGACGCGGCGCAGGTCCAGGAATGGTGTACAAGCGTCCTGCTGCACTGGGGGAGCGGCGCTGTGCTGTCGACCCTACGCGAACAGAACCCGCGGGTGTTTTGGCTGTTGCATGTGGTGGTGGCGCCGATCTGGCTAATCCTGTTGCCCATCGCGCTCCTGGTCCGCGCCGTGCGCTGGCTCCGCCGGCGCTCGGGCTAGGCATCACGCCGCAAGCCGCTGATTTGATGGACAAGCGTTACTTTGCCCCTGCTGCCCGCTACACTCTTCAGCATTCAAGCCGAAGACGACGCCGAGAAACATCATGGCCGATCTCAAGCTCGCACCGGAAGGACTGGTGATCCCGCCGCAGTACCTTGCCGACCTCGGGCCCGACCCGAGCGTACGCCGCATCAAAGGGGGGCTGATCATTGAGTCCCGCGATCAAGCCATGGCGCGCGCGCAGTTGCGCGAGTTGGTCGCACGGCTCGGCGCGGCCGTCGGGACCGAGGCACCGGACGACGACGAGATCGCGGCGCTGGTCGACAAGGTGCGAGCCGAGCGTGCGCGTCATCGTTGATACCAATGTTTTCGTCTCGGGCCTGATCAATCCCGCCGGTGCGCCGGCGTCGTCGTCGGTGCGGCGCTCGACGGGCGTGTGACGCCGGTCTTCAGCATCGAGACCCTGGCGGAGCTCCGGGATGTGCTGGTCTAAATTGCCACCACTTGCGGGTCGGCCCGAGCTCTGAAACAGCGAGGTCCACATGCCTTTACTCCCGATCAGCCGCGACCCGGAGGTCATGAGCGGCGTGCTTTGCTTCAGCGGCACCCGCGTCCCGGTGCAGAACCTGTTCGATTACCTGGAAGGCAGCTCGTCGCTCGACGACTTTCTGACCGACTTTCCGTCGGTCACCCGGCCCGCTGCCGTTGCGGTGCTGGAGGCGGCCCGCGAGCGTTTGTTCCTCGATGCGGCTGCTGCTTGACGAGTCGCTGCCGCGGCGGTTGCGCGAGCACCTTCCAGGCCACCGGGTCGAGACTGTCGCGACGATGGGCTGGAGCGGCTACCGGAACGGGCGGCTGCTGGCCGTCGCGGCCGCGGAATTCGATGCGCTGATCACCGCCGACAAGAACATGCCGCATCAACAGAACCCGGCGACGTTGCCGCTGTCGGTGGTCATCTTGGACGCGCCGTCCAATGAGCTTTCCAAGCTGCTGCCGTTGGTGCCGCAACTGCGGGCCGTTCTGGGCAATCTGCCTGTACGCCGATTCGTTCGCGTGACGCCGTGAGCCACCGAGGCGCACGTCAGCGCTGCAAGGGCGCAAAGCACCGAGCGGATACAGACGTCCGCTTGCCGGGCGTTGCCGGGGCGCACCGGTCTTGGCGTGGCGTCGGCTCGGCCTTTTCGGGCCTGGGGATCCTGACATGACCATCGACCGCGACGACCAAGCCCAAGTGCTGCTGCTGCGCCACGCGGCGGAACAGGCGGGGCATAGCCGCGATGCCTTCCTGGCGCAGGTGCAGGCCTGGCTGGAGACCGCGGGCGCCGACGCAGCGCGGCGCGAGCGCGTCTGGGACTTCGCCGCCGACTGCGCCGAGCGCAGCAACGCCTTGGCGCCGGACCTGACCGCGCCCGCGGACCTGGCTGCGGCGGGCGAGGCCCTGCGCGCGCTCGGCCGGCGCATGGCGGGCGTCGGCGCGGCGGGCGGCTGGCTGGAGCGGGTGCGCGAGCGTTGGCCGGCGCCCATCGCCCACGAGGTCGCCCGGCTCGCGGATGACCTGGCCGGCCCGCGCGGCGCCGACGGGCGGCGGCTGCCGCCGAGTCCGGAGGCGGCGCTGTTGCAGGCGCGGGACACGGCTGAGGTGCTGATCAAGTTCTCCGCCTGCGTGCTGCTGCAGGGGCTGCTCGCGGCCGGCGGCGATGCCGCGGACTGGGCGCGGCGCGCGGCCTTCCAACGCGGGCTCTCCGTCGGCAACTGGGTGCAGATGCTGCGCGAGGCCATCGACCATGCGGCATCACCAGAGCAGGGTCCGGCGGATGACCCGCTGCCCGCGCTGGCGCGCGTGCTGCGCGCGCACCTGCTGCCCTTCGCGAACGCCTATCCGGCGCTGCGCAACCGCACCCTGGGCCATGGTGCCCGCAATGCCGACCCGCGGGAGACCGCGGACCTGGTGCGGGCGTTGCTGGAGACCGGGAAGACCGGCCAGGCGGGCCAGGGCGGCGAGCCGCTGCGCTGCGAGCCCCTGTTCGACACCCTGGCCAAGCTGGTGGACGCCGGCGCCTTCATGGGCTGGCGATTGCTGGCCCTGGACGCCGACGCGGCGCCCGACGACGCCGCCGTCGGCGAGATCGACCTCACCGGCGCCGCGGCCACCGCACATTGGCTGAAGGACCCGCGGCACGATCAGGGCGGGTCGGGGGGCGGGCACCGGAGCCGCCGGCTGCCGCTGGCGTTCGAGCTGCCTGACGGGGCCCGGCTCGCGCTCTCCCCGCTGCTCGCGGCGCGCATCTGCCAGCAGTGCGGGCGCCGCGATGTGCTGATCTACGACAACCTGCGCGAGGCCGACCGCGGCGGGCGCTTCGACCTGCTGGACTATGCCCGCGGCCACAGCTCGCGGCTCAAGGGCAGCGACGAGACCGACCTGGGCGAGGCCATCGCCGGGCTGGACATCCCGCTCGCGGACCTGCCGCCTGCCGACCTGCGTGACGCGCCGCTGAGCCAGGGCTGGGTGCTGCGGGCGCTCGACCGGGCGCGGGTGGACCGCAACTACGACTCGCCGGCCTATCTGCGCGCGGACTTGGCCGCCTTTCTGGCGGAGAATGCCAGCGGCGTCTACTGGCTGCAGGCCCCGGCCCATGTCGGCAAGACCACCTTCATCCAGGGCCTGGCCGGGGACTCGGACCTGAGCGACGCCCCCATCGAGGCGCGCTTCGACCCGCACGCAACCCGCACGGGGACGAGCCAAACCACCGGCGCCGCGGCACCGGGCGCCATCGTCGCCTACTACTGCCGCAAGGAGTACCGCCCCGGCGTCGGTGCGCTGCTGGCGCGGCTGGAGGAGCGCCTGGCCGCCGTCTACGACCCGAGCGACAACGTGAAGAACGATCGCCCGCTGCTGCTCACCCGCGACGGCGAGCCGACGCCGGAGCGCTTCGTCGCCTGGCTCCAGGCTTGGCGTGAGTTCGCCGCGCGCCACATCCACCTGACCCGCACCACAGGCCCGCTGATCGTCTGCATCGACGGCCTGGACGAGTCCCGCCCGCCCGGCGAGGCCGACTGGCCGTTGCAGCTCCTACCGTCGCCAAACCTGCTGCCGGACGGGCTCTATCTGGTGCTGACCTCCCGCCCGCTCGATGATCCGACCGCGCCGGCCTTTCTCGGCACCCACATCGCGCCGCTCTACGCGGGCGCCTTGCACGATGTGGCCTAGGGCCTCGACCCGATGCCGGATGCTCCTCACTCTGGAGACGGCCCGGGGATAGCTGCGTGTCACCTCGGCGACCGCTGTGTCGGCGGGAACGTGGTTGCGGAGCGATGAAGCATGCAAGCAATGCATGGACGGGCGGGCGACCCCCGGTTGTCCCGAGCCCAGCGATGCGCTAGCGTTCGCAAATGACCGACATTGCTCGGTGATCGATCCGAGGCTTCCCGTCATGCCCCAGCCCCCCGTGCCCGATGCGGCCACCACGGACGCCGTCGCCGCCTTTCGCATGCACCTGATGCGACGCTACGGCGAGCGGCTGCGCGGGCTGGTGTTGTTCGGCTCGCGCGCGCGGGGCGACGCGCGAGCGGACAGCGACGCGGATCTGGCGGTCTTTCTCGATCCGATCGCCGATCCCGTCGAGGCGCAAATGGACATGGCGGGGGACGCCTATGGGGTGTTCCTGGATACCGGCATTCTGATCCAGCCCTGGGCCTTCGGCGGTGCTCCGGATCGGCCTGCGCAGGATCGCGCCCTGGGTCTGCTGCGAAGTATCCAGGGAGAGGGCATTGTGCTGTGACCGAGACGGCGCTGTTCGACAAGGCTGGTCGTGCCCTAGCTGCCGGACGCGCGGCTTGTGAGCGTGGCGATGCCGAGACCGCGTCCGATCGCGCCTACTATGCGGTTTACTACGGCGCCTGGGCCATGCTGGAACGAGCAGGCGTCCCACGCCCGAAGACGCACAACGGCATGATCGCCGAGCTCGCCCGCGTCTACGTGAAGACCGGGCGGGTAAGTCTGGAGTTGGGTGCGACCCTCTCGCGCTTGCAGGGGCTGCGTTTGGTCGCCGATTACACGCGGATGCCATTCCTCTCGCCGATGTCGCGCGTGCGTTGGACGAGGCCGAACGATTCATCGCCACAGGACGAGCCCTGGCGGACGGTGATCAGGCGCCAGTCGGCGGCTGATCGCATCCACCCCCCGCGATCCAGTCATCCAGCACGTCGCGGATCTCCGGCGGAGTGAGCACGCTGCCGTCACGGGGCGCATCGACGATGGTCCAGCCATGCAGCGGGGAGCGCCCGTCGTACCAGGGGTCCGGCGAATCGTAGCCGGGGCGGGGCTTGCCGCGGCGCTCCTGCCCCAACGCTCGGCGCTTGGCCGTCTCCGCCCGCTCCAGCGCCTCGCCCAGCCCTTTCAGCCAAACCCCCTGATCCGGCTGCACACTGAGGATGGTGCGCCGCGGCGAGAGCACGACGGCCAGAAAAACGAACCCGCGCGGGTCCGCCGCGCCCTCCACATCGCCGCGTGCCCAGGCCTTGAACAGCATCGCCGTCGGCTGCCTCACCCACAGCCCGGGCACCGACTCCAGGCCGCCGTCCACCCGCGGCAGCGCCGGTCGCAGTCGCTCGGCGGTGGCGAGATCGCTGCGATAGCACGCCAGGTCCGAGTCGATCAGCTCCCGCTCCGCCGCCCAGGCCGGCGCCTGCGCCAACGCGTGCTCCAGCGCTGCCGGGTCCGGCTCCCGGTCGAGCTGCTCGATGAGCCGGCGGATCAGCCGCGCCCCGGCTTCGAGGGCCGCCATCGCCACCGAATCGGTATCGTCGCCCGCACGGTCGCAGGCCAGACGCGCAGTGGCGAGAAAGATCGTATAGGCGGTGATCGGCGCCGCCGGATCAAGCCGGGTTTCTCCCCGGTCGATCCTGCAGACATAGTCCGCCAAGCGCCGAGCACCGTCGGACACCGAGCCCGCCAGCACCTGCTCCACCAGCACGGCGGCGGTGACCGCGTCCATATCCGGCGCATCGTGCGTGACGATGGTCAGGGGCTCGCCGGGTGCGAGGTTGCTGACCTGCGATAGCACCAGCTCGGGCCGCTCCAAGACCAACGCCGACGTGCAGCGCGCCGGCGCGTCCGGCTGGTGATGGTCGATGACGCCGGGCGCGAGGCGGTTGCCAGTGTCTAGGTACAGCTCGCCGGGGCCGGGCTCGGCCATCGAGCCGGGGGGGACGAAGCGATAGCGTATCGGGTGCATCGGGTAGATTCAGACCCCCTTGCGCAGAAACCACTCCCCCAAGCGCGTGAGCCACAGCGCCGCGCGCTCGGCGAGGGCCGCGTAGAGCCCGATCACAGCGGCGACGAAGGCGAAGAAGCCGGCAGCGATCCACCAGGGCGAGGCGTCGTGAAGCCAGGACTCCAGTTGCGATAGCTCGTCCTCGTAGATCCCGGTGAGGATGCCGATGGGCCAGATCAGCACCAACAGCAGCGCAATCAGCTTCTGCCGCGCCGCGCTGGTCTTCTGATCGACGTAGTTGCCGACCTGCTCCACCTCGGCGGCCACGCTGTCGTAGAGCCCATTGAGACCCATGCCGGCACGCATGGCATCGGCTACCGCGATCCCTTGAAAGCGGGTTGCCGGCTCGCGGAACCAGAACTGGTTACGGAACTGCATGAAGGCCTGGCGCAGGATGCGGGCGCGGCGCAAATCGGCCAGCTCATGCTCGATGATGCCCTGGGAGAAATCGTGCAAGCGGAGCTGGCTGTAGTAGGTGTGGACATAGAGCGGGTAGTAGTAGGACTCGCCTTGCCAGCGGATCGGCATGCCCGGGTGCCACGCGAGGAACGCGCAGCAATCGCGCAGCGCCAGCCCCTTCCAGTCCGCCCATAGGTCGATACCGGAC
>NZ_JABX01000065.1 GCF_001469165.1 Thiohalocapsa sp. ML1
TTTCTCCACCTCAGGTGCTCGACTATGATGACTCATGAACCCAAGTGCGTCCAATGGAAGCGCGCAGGAGCTCGCGAGGTGCAAGCGCTGACAGACGGAATGACCGCAGAGCAGGAATTGGCGTTCTGGCAAGCTGCGACCAGGAAACTTAGAGAAAAGCAACACGCAGACGAACCTGAGAAACACCGCTTTATTTCGAAACCAGCCCAACGAATAAGTTTAGATCGCGCGAGCGAAGCGAGCCGCGATCTGAACCGGTCGTTGGACGAGCCCGGGGTCGAGGAATCACGGGGAGGGCCATAGACCCTCAGAGCAACGCCATACGTTTTGCCTGCTGATCTCGGCTATTCGCTGACGAGCAACAAGCATCCCCGCAGACGATGATGGTAAGTGAGAATGACCGGTCAAGAGTGCATCCAATACGTCTCAGATGAACAAGGGCGCCGCCTCAGCGCCATCGTACCCATCGAGCTCTGGGAAGAGATTACCGCAGAAATCGAAACTGCCTATCTGCTGAAAAGCGACACGATGCGCGAACGTTTGCTGCTGGCAAAAGGTAGAGATGGCGGCATCTCTCTTGAGGATGCCCGTGCGCAACTTGGAATTTGACGCGCTAGCGTTCGAAGACCTGGCGTGGTGGGTTCAGCACGACCGGAAGAAGGCAATCCGCCTGATGAGGATCATTCAGGAGACTCGCGCCGAACCTTTCGGCGGCATCGGCAAGCCTGAACCGCTGAAACATGAACTGTCTGGCTGCTGGTCGAAACGCATTGATGAAGAACACCGTCTCGTCTATCAGGTTAACGACGAAAAGATCAGGATTCTTGCGTGCCGTTATCATTACTAGGAAAAGGCCACAGCGCACTTTCTGCCCAGGTACCCACAAACGCCCAACTAGCGGCTCGGCCCGACCGCCCGTTGCCGCGCCGTCGCTGCGCTCCGGCGCGCCAACGGGCGGCGGGCCAGCCTTAACATTAGAGCCACGTAGATACATAACCTCGGTAAACGAATATGAAGCTCACAGAGATTGAGCGTGAAGCTCTGCACCTGTCCGAGGAAGAGAGAGCAGCACTTGCTCAAAAACTTCTGCTAAGTCTAGATTCTCCGTCTGAAAGTGAAATTTCCGAGGACTGGCTAACGGAAGCAAGCCGGAGGGCACGCGAGTTGGATGAAGGTCTTGTACAGCCGGTCTCTTCGGAAGAGGTCAGGCGAAAAGCGCTGTCTCTCCTGAGATGAGCTATTTCTTTCATCCCGCTGCTGAAGCAGAGTATTTGGAATCTATCGCCTATTATGAGTCAAAGCGCCCAGGGCTTGGGGCTACGTATATGGGTGAGTTCGAAAGAGTAATGGATGCGATCTGTGAAGCCCCGCACAGAAGCCCCGTCGAAAGACGCCCTGACGTAAGGCGCATGAGAATGAAACGATTTCCGTTTACAGTTCTGTACCGAGAGAACGCGAATACCGTACAGGTACTGGCAGTAGCACACAACCGGCGTCGGCCCCAGTACTGGTTAGGTCGGCTCTAACACACGGGGAAACTCCGAAGCCGGCCAAACAGCGGCCGGCTGGGGTTACCCGAAACGTTGGCCTCAGTGAAAACCCCAGCGCATCCCGCGCTTTCAACTGTCAAAGCCCGAAGCTAGGATCGAATTCAATAGCGGAACGGAAGCACCGGGGCAGCGCATCGCAAGCGCCGCCCGCGATCGACAGGGGAATCCGAGCAGCACGAAATCACCGCACGACAATAGGGCGACAATAGCGACAATAGGGGACAGTGCGGCCTGGCAAGGCCGCGTGATCTAGCGGGTGGAAGTCCCGCCTGGGTAATCGTGAGCCGCGAGCCCAGTATCGAGCCTTGCGGCGTGGCTGGTAACTTCGATTAATTGCGTCGGTTTCAAATGTCGGCGTCGAAGCGTCACGTCAGCAGGAGACCGTTCCGGACCAAGGCGGTCAGCAGCGCTCCGATCGCCGGGGGCGCCGGGTCAACGCGGAATCGGCGGCGGGTGACGCGACACTCGGGTCTTATCCCAACACCCGGCGCGGCGGCGCGGCAATTGCTCAAGCCCCCTCGCCCACGTCCAGCGGCAACACCGGGCCGCAGGAGGCGGCGAGGAGCTCCACCGCCTCCTCGGCGGAGTCAGCAAGCTGCATTTCCACCTCGCCCGGGGAGATGGTTCCGGCCTCGTACAGGCGCTCCAGTGCCACGTCCAGCAGCGGGCGCCAGAAGGCGCGGCCGAGTGCCACGCACGGGAAGGCCTGCAGCTTGCCCGTTTGGATCAGGGTCAGGGTCTCGAATAGCTCGTCCAGGGTGCCGAAGCCGCCCGGCAGGAACACGAAGCCGGAGGAGTACTTGACCAGCATGACCTTGCGCACGAAGAAGTAGTCGAAGGTCAGCACGCGGTCGAGGTAGGCGTTGGGCTGTTGTTCTTGCGGCAGACGGATGTTGCAGCCGACGCTGCGCCCGCCCGCCTCCCGCGCACCGCGATTCGCGGCCTCCATCACCCCGGGGCCGCCGCCCGTCATCACCGTAAAGCCGGCATCGGCGAGCGCGGCACCGAGCCGGCGCGCGAGCTTGTAGTAGTGGTGGGACTCGCCGAAGCGTGCCGAGCCGAAGACCGTCACCGTGGCGCCTAGGTCGTGCAGCGCGCGATAGCCGTGCACGAACTCGTTGAAAACGGTCACGGCGCGGTCGAAGTCCTTGAGCAGGTCATCGGGCCCGCGCAGCAGCTCGAGCTCGCGCCGCGCCGGCGACGTGTCGTTGATCATGGCTCCGCCGGACCGGTGTCAGAGCGCCCTGAGGATGCGCTGCACCTGCCGGCGATGCAGGCCGTTGTGCAGGGCCGCCAGCGCGTGCCACTGCGCGGCGGAAAGCTCACCGATCCAGGGGTGCGGGAAGCGAATGCCGGCGTGCAGGTTGCCGAGCTTCTCCACCATGTCCGTGTAGCGGTCGACGACCCGGGCGAGGTCGTCCAACTGCTCGGGGCCGGCCTCGGGGACTGGCTTGAAGTCCGCGACGCGGACCTCCGTGACCACATCGAGGCCGGAGTACAGCCTGGGCAGCGTCGCGGCAATGGCCGAGGTGACGATGACCAGGTGCTCGATGGTCATGTAGACGGACCAGTGCCGGCTACTGTCCTCAATGCCCGGCAGGCGCCGCACCAGTACGCGCCGGCGGCCCTGCGCCTCGTCCAGGCCCCGCGCCAGCGCAATGGCCTGTTCCGCCTCCTGGCGGAACAGATCGGTAAGCCGGTCTTTGGTGTAGAGGCTCGCGGCCATGCGCACGGCGGCGCCAAGCAACTGGCGCTCATGCCAGGGGATGCCCGCACCGGGTGGGGCGAGCTTCGGGTTGTCGGTCTTGCTCATCGCCGACCTCCGTTGTGTGATGGCGCGGTCACAGGATTCAGCCGGCGGCCTGCCGCTTTTCCCAAGTGTCGCGCAAGGTCACGGTGCGATTGAAGACCGGCGCGCCCGGCACCGAGTCGGGGTCCACGACGAAGTAGCCTTCCCGCTCGAACTGGCAGCGCCAGCCCGGTTCGGCGGCGGCGAGCGCCGGCTCGATGATGCATCCGGACAGCACGCACAGCGACTCGGGATTGAGGTCGACACGAAAATCCCGCCCGCCGCTGCCGGGCTGGGGCACCGTAAACAGGCGGTCGTACAGCCGCACCGTCGCCGGCACGCCGGTGGCCGCATCCACCCAGTGGATCACGCCCTTGACCTTGCGGCCCTCGGGGTTGCGGCCGAGCGTGTCCGGGTCAACGGAGCAGCGCAGCTCCGCCACCGCGCCGGCGGCGTCCTTGATCACCTCGTCGCAGCGGATCACGTAGGCGTTGCGCAGCCGCACCTCGCCGCCCGGCACCAGGCGCTTGAAGCCCTTCGGCGGCTCCTCCGCGAAGTCGTCCCCGTCGATGAAGATCTCCGCACCGAAGGGGACGGAGCGGTTGCCCATGTCCTCGCGCTTCGGGTGGTTCGCCACCGGCACGGCCGTCGGCGCGTCGGCGGGCAGATTGGTCAGCACGATCTTGAGCGGGCGCAGCACGGCCATCGCCCGCGGGGCCTCGCGGTCGAGATCCTCGCGGATGGTGCTCTCGAGAAGCCCCATCTCCACCAGATTGTCCGCCTTGGTGACGCCGATGCGGGCGCAGAATTCGCGGATGGCGCCGGGCGTGCAGCCGCGCCGGCGCAGCCCCGAGATAGTCGGCATGCGCGGGTCGTCCCAGCCGGTCACGATGCCCTCCTCCACCAGTTGCGTCAGCAGCCGCTTGGACATGACCGTGTATTCCAGATTGAGTCGGCTGAACTCGATCTGGCGCGGCTTGCTCGGCACCGAGACGTGGTCTACGCACCAGTCGTAGAGCGGCCGATGGTCCTCGAACTCCAGCGTGCAGAGCGAATGCGTGATGCCTTCCAGCGCGTCCGAGATCGGGTGGGTGTAGTCGTAGGTCGGGTACAGGCACCAGGCGTTGCCGGTCTGGTGGTGGATCACGCCATGGCGGATGCGATACAGCACCGGGTCGCGCAGGTTGATGTTCGGCGAGGCCATGTCGATCTTGGCGCGCAGCGTGCGGGCGCCGTCCGGGAACTCGCCGGCGCGCATGCGCCGGAAGAGATCCAGGTTCTCTTCCACGGAGCGCTCTCGGTACGGGCTGTCCTGACCCGGCTCCGTCAGCGTGCCGCGGCGCGCGCGCGTGTCGTCCGCCGACAGGTCGCAGACATAGGCGAGCCCCTGCTCAATGAGCTCCACCGCGAAGCCGTAAAGCTGCTCGAAGTAGTCGGACGCAAAATAGAGCCGATCCTGCCAGTCGTAGCCGAGCCAGCGCACATCCGCCTTGATGCTCTCGACGAACTCCAGGTTCTCCTTGTGCGGGTTGGTGTCGTCGAAGCGCAGGTTGCAGGTGCCCGCATAGTCCTCGGCGATGCCGAAGTTGAGCACGATGGACTTGGCGTGACCGATGTGCAGGCAGCCGTTGGGCTCTGGCGGGAAGCGCGTGCGCACACGTTCGTGCTTGGCGCTGGCGAGGTCCGCATCGATGATCTGGCGGATGAAGTTGGTCCGGGGTGTGTCGCTCATAGCACTCGTTCAGCGGGGCCACTGCATCCCGCCGGGCTTCGACGCACCGGCGGCACGGCGCCGGGGTCTAGCGCCGGCGTAAGACCCGGCAGCATACAAGCGCCGAGGGTCAAGGGCCAAGGGCAGCGAAGCTGTCACCTGCGCCTTAACGCCCGCTCGGGCCGGAAACCCGTGCGCTCGATGGCGACATTTGCCAGCAGGCGCAACACTCACTAACCTGTTGGGCGGTCGGTTGCAAGCGCCGGCACGGCCGAGTCAGCCATCGGCCCGGGAATCCGGCGCCCGCCCGGACTCGGGCAGCTCACTCGTCAACCCGCCACTTATCCACTTTCAGGAGATCATCAATGCAGAGAGCCATCCACCTCGCCGTGCTCGCGCTGTGCGGCAGCGTCGTCGCCGGCAGCGCCTTCGCGCAGGATCCCGCGGCGCCGGAATTCCAGGCCGGCGAAGCGGCCCAGGCCTTCATGGAGAAGCTGGACACCGACAAGAGCGGCGGTATCACGCTGGAAGAGGCCACCGCACCCCAGCGCGAGCAGTTCAAGAGCAACGACACGGACGGCGACGGCTTCATCACCGAAGACGAGGCCCGCGCCGCCTTCGCCGCGCAGGTCCCGCCGGAGATGCTGGAGGCGATGAAGGAGCGCGGCATGCCGGACCCGGGCAGCACCTTTGTCAAGAACCTGGACAAGAACGGCGACGGCAAGGTGGATCTGGCCGAGTTCGAGCAGCCCACCAAGGACTCCTTCGCGGCCATGGACACGAGCGGCGACGGCATTGCCGACGAGGCCGAGGCCACCGCCTACTTCGAGGCCATGAAGACGAAGATGGAGGCGCGCCTCAAGGAGATGCAGGAACAGATGCAGCAGATGCAGCCGCCGCCGGCCGAGTAACGCCGGGCAACCGCGCCCCTGAGGCCGGCACCGCGGTGCCGGCCGTCACAGCACCCGCTTGAGCAAGCCGGCGCCTGGCGTTGGCTCCGCCCGCGGGATGGCGTCGTCGCGCGGCGTCAGCAGATCCAAGTCGTAGAACATGTCCGCCCCCATGCGGAAGATCCGCGGCGACACGCGCAGGGCCTCGGACAGGTGCTCGGTGCGCGGCAGGCAGATGCCGGGCCGGCCCTGACCGATGATCAGCGGCGCCACCGCGAGCTGGAGCCGCGACAACCGCCCGGCGACCAGAAAGCGCGACACCGTGACCCCGCCGCCTTCCACGAACAGCCGCCGCAGCCCGCGCTCGGCAAGCGCCGTTGCCAGTGCGTCGAGATCCAACCCGTGCGGACCCGCCGGCAGCCTGAGCACCTCTGCCCGGCCGTGGCAGGCCGAGCTGCCCGTTTGCGCGGTGCAGAGCAGCGTCGGCGCCGCATCGTCCGTGAAGACGCGATAGCGCGCCGGAAGGCTGCCCTTCGGGTCCAACACGACCCGCACCGGGCTCGGGCCTGGCACCAAACGCGTCGTGAGGCGCGGGTCATCGCAGGCCACGGTGCCGGCGCCCACCAGCACCGCATCGGACAAGGCGCGCATCCGGTGCAGGTGGACGATGTTGTCGGGTCCCGTGACGAAGCAGGAATCGCCCTTGTGCGTGGCGATACAGCCGTCCAGGCTCTGCCCCAGGTGCCCGACGGTCCAGGCCGCACCGGCACCGTCCGCACAGAGCGGCAGGTAGAGCGCGAGGAGATCCCGGTCGGGCTCGGCCAGGTCCGGCGCCAACTGCCAGCGATCATCTGCCGTACGCACCAGCAGTGCCGGGCTAACGCCGCCGCCGCGGCCGCTCGCGGCGAGCAATGCCGCCCAGGCCGGGCCAGTCCGGCTCGGCCCCGCGCAGGCTGTCACATCGGGCGCAGCAGACATGGCGCTACCGTCGTACCGACGCTCATGAAGTTGCCATCCGGCAGCCGCGGCGGCGCCGCGACCGGCAACAGCACGACGCGGCGGCCCCGGTCCAGCGCCGGTGCGCTCAGCTCGCGCCAGCGGCCGGACGCGGGCATCGGGCTCGGACCGGTCGCCGGTGCTGGCGTCTCAGGCGACCGCGACCATTTCCAGATCGAACAGCAGATCCTGTCCGGCGAGCGGATGGTTGCCGTCCACGGTAACGGTCTCCTCGTCGAAGGCGGCGATCACGAAGCTCACCGTCTGCTCGTCGGGCCCGCGGGCATTCAGCACCATGCCGACCGACAGATCGATGTCGTCCGGCATCACGGCGCGGGGCAAGGTCTGGGTCATGGCCTCGTTGCGCTCGCCGTAGGCGGCGTCGCACAGAATGGTGATGGACTTCTGCTCGCCGGGCACCATGCCGATGAGCGCATCCTCGAAGCCGGGGATGGTCTCGCCCTGGCCCAGGGTGACCTCCAGCGGCTCCAGTCCGCGGGACGAATCGAACTCGGTGCCGTCCACCAGCCGGCCAGTGTAGTGGACCTTGACGGTGTCGCCGACGGCGGCGGCTTTGCTGTCTGCTGACATCTCGGGTGCTCCTCGCGTTTCGTGTCGGTGGGAGCCGACCCCGCGCAAACGCGGCCGACCCGGGGCTGTGGATGATTCCGGCTCTGCCCGGTTGATGCTCACCTTAGACCAGGCTGCCCGGGGGACGCAAACGCCCGGTCGTGCCGACCCGCAGGCGCCGCCGCCCTCAGCCGAAGGCCTCCGCACTGCCGTGGCCGTAGTCGAAGGTGATCTCCTCCCCCGCCGCGATGGGCGCCAGCGCATAGAGCTCGAAGCCGTCGAAGGCGGCGTTCGGCGCGGGGCTGTGGTTCAGCCAGCGCAGCAGATTGCGGCCGCTGCGCCCATGCCAGTGCTCGCCGTCATCGCTGACCCAAAGCACATAGGTGCCGTTGCGCCGCGCCGGCGGCCCCGCGTAGCTGCCGATGTGCGCGCCGGCCGCGAACGCCACGCGCGCGAAGCAGCCCTGGCCATGGATCGGCGACGCCGCCCGACACACCCGCTCGCGGAGCCGGCGCGAGGGCGTCGGCTCGGTGCCCTCCCCCGCAGCCATCTGATCAGCGCCGCCGCGCTCAGCGCCGCCGCGCCGCCGCGAAGGCCGCGGCCAGCGAGCCCGCCGGCTCCGGCTCGCGCGTGCGCGCCCCACCGCGCTCGCCGCGGGGCGCCGATCGCTGCCGCCGCTCGCCCTTGCCGGCGGCGACCGCCGCCGCGTCCTCCAGCGGCTCGTCCAGGCGCATGCTGAGCGCGATGCGCCGGCGCTCTAGGTCCACCGCCATCACCTTCACCTTCACCACCTGCCCGGACTGCACCACCTTGTGCGGGTCATCGACGAAGCGATCGGCGAGCTTCGAGATATGCACGAGCCCGTCCTGGTGCACGCCCACGTCGACGAAGGCGCCGAAGTTCGTGACATTGGTGACCGTGCCCTCCAACATCATGCCGGGCTCAAGGTCCGTCAACTGCTCGACGCCCTCCTGGAAGGTCGCCGTGGTGAAGGCCGGCCGCGGGTCGCGGCCGGGTTTCTCCAGCTCCACCAGGATGTCCTGGACCGTCGGCGCGCCGAACAGGGCATCTGCGAACCGTTCGGGGGCGAGCCCGCGCAGCGTCTGCCGGTCGCCGATCAGCGCGCGCACCGGTTTGCCCGTGTGCTCGACGATGCGCCGCACCACCGGATAGGCCTCCGGGTGCACTGCGGACCCGTCCAGCGGCTCATCGCCGTCCGGAATGCGCAAAAAGCCCGCGCACTGCTGGAACGCCTTCTCGCCGAGCCGCGGCACCTGCATCAGCGCGGCACGGCTGCGGAAGGGACCATGCTCGTCGCGATGGCGCACCACGTTCTCGGCCAGCGTCGCGGAGATGCCGGACACCCGCGCCAGCAGCGGCGCCGAGGCCAGGTTCAGGTCCACGCCGACGGCGTTGACGCAGTCCTCGACCACCGCGTCCAGGCTGCGCGCCAGGCCGGTTTGGTTGACGTCGTGCTGGTACTGGCCGACGCCGATGGACTTGGGGTCGATCTTCACCAGCTCCGCGAGCGGGTCCTGCAGGCGCCGCGCAATGGAAACGGCACCGCGCAGCGAGACATCGAGCTGCGGCAGCTCTTGGGATGCATACTCGGACGCCGAGTACACCGAGGCCCCCGCCTCGCTCACCACGACGCCCTTCACGCCGAGCTCCGGGTGGCGCTTGGTCAGGTCGCGCACCAGCCGGTCCGTCTCCCGCGACGCGGTGCCGTTGCCGATGCTGAGGAGCTTCACATGGTGCGCCTTGCACAGCGCCGCCAGCGTCGCGATGGACTGGTCCCACTGGTTGCGCGGCGCATGCGGGAAGATCGCGTCGGTGGCGACGACCCGCCCGGTGGCGTCCACCACCGCCACCTTGACGCCGGTGCGAAGGCCAGGGTCGAGCCCCATGGTCGGCAGCCGACCGGCCGGTGCGGCCATCAACAGCGACTTGAGATTGGTCGCGAAGACGCGGATCGCCTCCGCTTCGGCCGCCTCGGCGAGCCGCGCCTTGAGGTCCAGATCGAGCCGGGTCAGCAGCTTGATGCGCCAGGCCTTGCGGACGGTCTCGAGCAGCCAGGCATCGCCCGGCCGGCCGCGGTCGGCGATGCCGAGCCGCGCCGCGACGCGGCTCTGCAGCGGCCGGTCGGCATCGGGCTCCGTCCCGGCAATCAGCTCCAGGCTCAGCACGCCCTGGTTGCGCCCGCGGAACAGCGCCAGCGCGCGGTGCGACGGGATGCCGCGGATGGGCTCGGCGTGGTCGAAATAGTCGCGGAACTTGGCCCCGGCGGTCTCCTGACCAGGCAGCACCTTGGCCACCAGGATGCCCCGCTCCCACAGCGCCCCGCGCAGCTCGCCGACCAGCTCCGCGTCTTCGGTGGCGCGCTCCATTAGGATCTGCCGGGCGCCTTCGAGCGCGGCAGCAGTGTCGCTGATGCCCTGCTCGGGGTTCAGGAAGGCGGCGGCATGCGCCTCCGGCGGCTGGCCCGGATCGGCGAGCAGCAGGTCGGCCAGCGGCGTAAGCCCCGCCTCGCGGGCGATCTGCGCCTTGGTGCGGCGCTTCGGCCGATACGGCAGGTAGAGATCTTCCAGGCGCTGCTTGCTGTCCGCGGCGACGATGGCCGCGCGCAGTGGGTCGGTGAGCTTGCCCTGCTCCTCGATGCTCGCGAGCACCGTGGCGCGGCGGTCTTCGAGCTCGCGCAGGTATGCCAGGCGCTGTTCGAGGTGACGCAACTGCACGTCATCCAGCCCGCCGGTGGCCTCCTTGCGATAGCGGGCGACAAACGGAACCGTGGCGCCGCCGTCGAGCAGCGCAACCGCGGCCTCGACTTGGTGGGCGCTTGCGCCGATCTCGTGCGAAATGACTTGA
The DNA here is from genome assembly GCF_001469165.1 of Thiohalocapsa sp. ML1. Taxonomy (GTDB): domain Bacteria; phylum Pseudomonadota; class Gammaproteobacteria; order Chromatiales; family Chromatiaceae; genus Thiohalocapsa. The sequence goes on from NZ_JABX01000065.1 coordinate 10,372, forward strand.
ACGATGGATTGCATGCCGTTGAACGAAGTCCTGATTCAGGCGGGGCTTCATTCTAGGCACAGCGACAGGCGTTGGCCAACTTTGGTTGGAGCTCAGCCGGCTGAGAAATGGCGGCAAGCGTCATGCTGCGTGGGGAGCAAAGGGCCGAGGGCCGAGGGCCGAGGGCTAAGGGCTAAGGGCTAAGGAGGGCTGCGCCTCGGCCCTCCGCCCTCGGCCCTCGGCCCTCGTCAGCTAATTCGGCACCGCTCTCCATAAACTGACATTACCGTCCTCAGCTCGGCGAGGACCCAGTCGCGCTCGGCGCGCGAGAGGTCCGCGGTCTCGGGCAGGTCTTCGCCCTGCTCCAGTCGGTCGATGGCATCCCAGGCGCCGCGGCAGCCGCGCTCGCAGATGTGCTCGACCCGGACTTCCAGCCGGGGCAATAGTAGTGCTGCCAAAACCGCGCCTCCGCAAGCGTTGGTCGATCAGGGAACGCTGATGGACGGCAGTATGCGGCATCCCTTGAGATTTGTCAGCGCTTGCCTTGGTTGCTTGCTGGTTTTCCCTAACCAGGAGCGGGCGGAACGGACCACAATAGTCACAGTGTCAGCTCGTGTCAGATCCCACAGCGAACTGGAAGTCAGCCCGGCGGCGGTGCGGTTCCGCTACGGCTCGGCCGGCATCGGGACGCGGACCCGCCCGGGCTCCTGGTGCGTCATGCCCGGGCCGACACCGCGGCCGGGCTCGCTGCCATCTGCGCCGTCGCCCGCGAGGGACTGCCGCCGCCGGAGTGCTGGCAGGCGTACAAGCTGCTCGCCGACTGACCCCGCAGGCAGGCCGGGTTAGGGTTGATGTCGGGTCGCCGTGTGGTTTTCGCGCTATCCTGTTGCGCCATCCGGCTGGCCCCGAGGCCAGCGCCTGCGCGCCCCGGATCTTTGACGACGTCGCCGCCACCAGAACCGCACCGCATGGCCACTCCGAATCCGCAACTCGGCGACGTGCGTGACCGCGCCCGCCGCCTGCTGCTCGCTGGCGGCGCCGCGCTGCTGCTCATCGCCGGGCTCGGGCTCGGTGCCGGAAGCTGGGTCTTGGGTGAGCCCCTCGGCGCATTCGACGTCGGCGGAGCCGCCGTGCTGCGCGCGCGGGCGGCGACGGTCTTCGTCATCGCCCTGGTCACCTTGAGTGCCGTCGCCGCCGTGACCCTCTTCGTGTGGCTCATGCTTGAGCGCCGGCTCGCCGCGGTGGCGGAAAGCCGCGAGCGCAACCGCGCCGTCGTCGACAACATGGTGGACGGCGCCATCCACATCGACAACAAGGGCCGTCTCGTGGCGCTCAACGCTGCGGCGGAGCGCATGTTCGCGCAGGATAGTGCCGCGGTGCGCGGCGAGCCGTTGTCCGTTCTGCTCGCCCCGGAGCACCGCGACCAGGTGGAGGCGTTGATCCGCGACGCCGCCGACGGCGGGCACGGCGACGTCAGCGACGCCCGCGAGCTGACGGGCCAGCGCAGCGACGGCAGCCGCTTTCCGCTCTACCTGGCCGTGAGCGAGGTCAACATCGGCGCGCAGCCGGTCTTCACCGCCATCGCCCGCGACCTCACCGAGACGCGCCGGCGCATGCAGGAGCTTGCCGAGGCCCGCGACCAGGCCATGGCGGCGGACCGCGCCAAGAGCCAGTTCCTGGCCGTGATGAGCCACGAGATCCGCACGCCGATGAACGGCATCCTGGGCATGCTGGATCTGTTGCGCGACGGCTCGCTCTCGGTGCAGCAGCGCGAGTTCATCGACACCGCCGAGCAGTCGAGCCAGGTGCTGCTCGGCATCATCAACGACATCCTGGACCTGTCGAAGATCGAGGCCGGCAAGCTCGAGCTCCAGCACATCGACTTCGACCTGCGCGCGACGGTGGAAGAGGTCACGGCGCTGGCCGCCGGCCACGCCCGCGACAAGGACCTGGAGGTGGTGAGCTTCATCGAGCAGGACGTGCCCGCGGGCGTCGTCGGCGACCCATTCCGGCTGCGCCAGGTGCTCATGAACCTGACCAACAACGCGCTCAAGTTCACGCTGCGCGGCGAGGTCGTCGTCCACGTTGCCGCCGAGGCGCTGACGGAGCGGGACGTGAGGCTGCGCATCAGCGTGCGCGACACCGGCATCGGCATCGAGGCGCCGGTGCGCGAGCGTCTCTTCAAGCCCTTCTCCCAGGGCGATGCATCCACCACGCGCCGCTTCGGCGGCACCGGGCTCGGGCTCGCGATTTCCAAGCGACTGGTCAGCCTGATGGACGGCGAGATCGGCGTGGACAGCACGCCGGGTGCGGGCTCGACCTTCTGGATTCGCCTGCGCTTGCCGCGCTCCACGGCGGGCGCCGAGCAGCCGGCGGCGGACCTGCGCGGCGTGCGCGTGCTGATCGTCGACGACAACGCCACGAACCGGCTGATTCTCGAGAATTACCTCGGCAACTGGGGCGCCACGAGCGACAGCGTCGCCGGCGGGCTCGAGGCGTTGCGCACCCTACAGAGCGGCGTGGACTCGGAACAGCCCTTTGCGCTCGCGATCCTCGACATGCAGATGCCCGAGATGGACGGCATCGAGCTCGCCCAGCGCATCAAGGGCGACCCGGCGCTGGCGGCGACAAGGCTCCTGATGCTGAGCTCCCTGGGCTTCCCCGGTGCCGACGCCCGCCGCGCCGGCATCGGCGTGAGCCTGCTCAAGCCCGTGCGGCAGAGCCTGCTGCACGATGCGGCGCTAAAGGTGCTCGGCGTCGGCGTCGGCGACCGGCGCTTGGCGGAACCGCCGCCGCCGCGCGCGCAGTTCCGCGCCCGCGCGCTGGTGGTGGAAGACAACCCGGTGAACCAGCGCGTGGTCGTGCTGATGCTGCAGCGCTTCGGCGTGGAGGCGGAGGTGGCCGAGAACGGCGCCCTGGCCGTCGACGCCCTAGCCGGTGACCACGCCTTCGATCTCGTGTTCATGGATATGCAGATGCCCGTGCTCGGCGGCCAGGAGGCCACCCGCGAGATCCGCATGCGCGCCGCCCGCGCGGGCCTGCCCCGGGTGCCCATCATCGCCATGACCGCCTCCGCCACGGCCGCCGACCGCCGGGCCTGCCTGGCGTCCGGCATGGACGACTTCATCGCCAAGCCCGTGCAGCGCGGCGCGCTTGAGAGCGCGCTCAAGCGCTGGCTGCCGCAGCAGGCGCTGCCGGTGGTTGCGCCGGCCACGGCCGCAGACGGGTCCATGGCCTAGCGCGCCGTTGCGCCCCAGCCCCAGTCCTCAGCCCCAGTCCTCAACCTCACCGCAGGATCAGCCGTTTCGATGGACGCCATCCAGATCGCACTACTCGCCTTCGTGCAGGGCCTCACCGAGTTCCTGCCCATCTCCAGCTCCGGTCACCTGGTCTTGACGCCGCTGTTGTTCGGCTACGAGCTGCAGGACCTGTCCTTCGACGTCGCGGTGCATCTCGGCACCCTCGCCGCGGTGGTGCTGTACTTCCGCAACGAGCTCGCGAGCATGACGCTGGCCATGGCCACGGGCTTCCGCGGCGAGCTGACGCCGGAGCGGCAGAAGGACGCCCGCCTCGGCTGGATGGTGGTCATCGCGACGCTGCCGATCCTGATCCTCGGGCTGCCGCTCAAGGGGGTGCTGGACGTCTTGCGCACCGACGAGACGCTGATCGCGCTGGTCATCGCCGGCACCACCATCGGTTTCGGGCTGCTGCTCTGGTACGCGGACGTGCGCGGCAGCCGCCGGCTGGACGAATACGGCATCAATTGGATTGCGGCGCTGCTCATCGGCCTGTTCCAGGCCATTGCGATCATCCCCGGCACCTCGCGCTCCGGCATTACCATGACCGCCGGGCTCTTTATCGGGCTCACGCGCCAGGCGGCGTCGCGGTTCTCATTCCTGCTGTCGATCCCGACCATCCTGCTCGCCGGGGCGCTGGCGACAAAGGACCTTGTTGAGGCAACAGCGCCAGTGGACTGGGGCGCGCTCGGCCTCGGCGCCGTGCTGTCGTTCATCGTGGCCTATCTCACGATTCACTTCTTCCTGAGGTTTATCGAGCGGGTCAGCATGCTGCCCTTCGTGCTGTACCGGCTCTTGCTCGGCGTGGTCATTCTGTGGCTGGTGCTGATGTGATGCGAGGCGCCGCGTTCTGCTTAGTGAAGATTCAAAAATAACCGGGACACTCGTCACAGCGGAACCCAACGGCGGGCGAGGAGGCCCTTCCCGGGTACGCCGACCTCAGTCGGCCCCCTGGGGAAGGCGGACTTCCGTCCGCCGCCGGCAATTTCCGCAGCGAAGCACTAGAGTTAGAACCTCGATTTCGATCCGGACGAACGGCTGGCGGAGCCTGTGTGTCGGAGATGATTGTGTATCGGTTGTTTTTGAACGGCTCCTCAGGGTCAGCTTTTCGGACCGTCCGCGGGATGGGGCGAATGCACCCTGAACCCTCAGAGCAGCTTGACCAGCATCGCCACCACCGCCGCTTGCGCGATCAGCAGGCCGGCCATCCACTTGATGATATCGGCCTTGGCCGCCTCGACGCGGGTCTCGACATCCGCGATGCACGCATTCAGGTAGTCCCGCGTGACCAGCTCATCGCTCGTGGCATCTCTAAAGGCGTTCGCGAATGCCTCCGCTTGCTCCCCAGGTACCCCGGCGTCGCGGGCGAGCTTAAGCGTGTCGAAGGTGATGGCGCTCATGGCGAAGGCGATTCAGCGTATCCGGTGGGTAAGGATCTTAGCATCGCAGAATCGATCCGCAGCGCCGTTGGCGTCAAGACCTTCACGACATTGCGCCGACGTCAGGCGGGGCGCGGTAGCCGCCCGTCCACCAGGAAGGTATCGAGCGCAAACACGTGCAGCTCGGAGGACGCCTCCGGCGCGAAGCTGACCGCCTGCGCCCTGGTTTCGCACAGCCAGCGACTCAGGCCCAGCGGCGCGCGGCTCACCAGCGCCTCGGGCCGGAACAAAGCCACATTGATGCCGCGCTCCGGGTCCCGGGCGGAGACGTATTCGATGAGATCAATGCCCGCCTCCCGCAGCGCCGCGCCCAGGCGCTGGGTCGGGCCGTAGTCCGCCGCGTCGCGCAGCACCGCATCGTGCGCGGCGCAGGGCGGCTCCTGCAAACGCACGCCGCGCTCGCCCCGGCAGCGCGCCCGAAACAGGCTGTGCTGGGTGCGCAGCCGCCCCGACGGCGGCGGCTCCGCCATCGCGCTCCAGAATACGAACCGATAGTAGGCCACCTCCGCCAGCAGGCTGCCCTGCCCGCGGGCGCCGTAGAACAGGCTCGGCTCGAACCGCCCGCCAAAACGCGAGCCGTGGCGCAGCGGCGGATAGCGGAAGGGCGTCCCGAGCAGGTAGTGCAGCCCCCGGCTCCCCGGCACCAGCGGTGGCTTGGAGCGCTCCAGCAGTTCTTCCAGCAGCGCCTGCTCGGCCAGGTCGTCCACCAGCGACAGTGTCGCCACCTGCTGCTGGCTCTCCACCATGCGCAGCAGCTCGCCGCCGAGGGGGGCGATGCAGAGCGTCTCGGCGCAGGCGGGCCAGAGGTCGAGCATCACGTAAGAGGTGGAGCTGGGAGCTAGGGGCTCGGCACGGAACGCCCCACCCGGCCCGCCTAGCCCCCAGCCTCTAGCCCCTAGCCCCTGGTTTTAGGCATGCCCGCGCATGGCATCCAAATACTCGACCACCGCCACCAGCCCCTGCACCGAGCGCACCTGCTCCGCCGGCACGCCGCCGGTGTCGCGGTTCTGCGTGTGCATCCAGTGCTGCATGGCCACCGCGTCGCCGCCCACCAGGGCATAGAGGCTGCGATAGCAGCGGATCAGCAGCAGGGCCAGCTCGCCGGACTTGCTGTGGGCGTCCAGCCCGCGGCTGAAGGCGGTGCGCTCCCGGCCGATGACCTCGGCGACGCGCTGCTGCGACAGGCCCAGCGCCTTGCCGGCGTTGAGCAGCGCCTTGGTCAGGACGGCGCGGGCATCGGGGCGGACAGCGGGGGCCAATTGGACGGCGGCGGACATGGGGGCGAGCTCCGGCTGAATTGTTGCATACGCAACGAATAGTCCAGTTTCGTTGCTGTTGCAACTTTTTCTTGCAGCCGTGCCGCCCCGGTGTCGCGCGGCCTTGCGCCAAGCGCCCGCCCCGATTGGGTATGATCCGGGCATCCCTCAGCCCCAGCCCCCGCAGCCTGTCAAGGATCGCACCATGCTTAGGCTCTTCCTGTCCCACGCCCACGAGAACAAGGCCCTCGCCGCCAACCTCCAGCGCGTGCTGGAGCAGCAGAGCAGCGCCGAGCATCCCGTCCACGTCTGGCTCGACAAGCGCGAGCTGCGCGCCGGCGACGGCCTGACCCCGGAGATCGAGCGCGCCATCACCGCGGCCGACGCCCTGCTGGTGCTGGTGACGCCGGCGGCCCTGCAATCCGTATGGGTCGGCAAGGAGGTGGCCATGGCGCGGCGGGTGAAGGCCGAGCGCGAACAGGCCGGCGGCGCCTACCGCATCATCCCGATCCGCGTCGATGGCGCCCCGCTCGGCCTGCTGGAGACCCTGTTCGGTGACGACAAGCCGCTGGAGGTCCGCCTGCATAGCGGCGCCAACGGCATCTTTGCTGCCCTGCCGGCGCTGCGTGCCGCCCTCGGCCTGGAGGCCCCGAGCGGCACCGAGCCCGGCCCCCGCGCCGATGCCCGGCCCATGGACGAGCTGGTGCTCGAGCTGACCGATCTCAGCATCCACGTCGCCGACAACAACGTCCGCCGCCCCCGGGCCCGCGCCCGGCTGGTCTACCAGCCCGCCGACCCCGCCCGTCCCGCCGTGCACGGTGCGCGGGACTGGCGCCTGATCGCCCCCCTCGGCCCCATCGAGGCCGACGACCTCGCCTGGTACCTGGAGAAGTACCCGGTCTGGCCCGGCACCCCCTACCAGGCCCGCGCCCGCCAGGTGGAGCAAGACCTGATCCGCTGGGGCCGGCTGCTCCACGACGCCGCGCTGCCCGCCGCGGAGGTCGGCAACGTGCTCGACGCCTGGGAGGCCGCGGCCGACGGCGCCGCCCGGCGCTTCTCGGTGCAGGTGGACGCCCGGCCCCTGGCCGGCACCGGCGAGGCCGAGCAAGAGCAGGCCCGGGAGGCCGCCACCGCCCTGCTCGCCCGGCCCTGGGAGCTGCTGCACGACGGCCGCGACTTCCTGTTCCAGGGCCGCCGGCCGGTGCGGGTGCGCCGCCGGCTGCCCGGCACCCGCGGCTACGACCGCCCGCTGCTCGACCCGCCGATCCGCATCCTCGTCATCAGCCCCCGCCCCGAGGACGCCGCCTGCGGCTACATCGACCACCGCGCCTCCACGCTGCCGCTGCTCGATGCCGTCGCCGATCTCGGCGAGCTGGTCGTCCCGACCCTGCTCGACCCGCCGACCCTGCCGGCGCTGCGCCAGGCCCTCGCCGCCGCCCGCGACCAGGGCCGGCCCTATCACGTCATCCACTTCGACGGCCACGGCGTCTACGACCGCCGGCGGGGCTTGGGCGGCCTCTGCTTCGAGGACCCGGCCGATCTGGACAAGCTGGAACGCCGCCGCCACCAGACCATCGACACCAACGAGCTCGGCCGGCTGGTCCAGCACCACCGCATCCCGCTGGTCTTCCTGGAGGCCTGCCAGACCGCCCAGGCCGAGGACGCCACGGACTCCGTCGCCACCGCCCTGCTCCAGGCCGGGGTCGCCGGCGTCGTCGCCATGACCCACTCGGTGCTGGTGGAGACGGCCCGGCGCTTCGTCCGCCCCTTCTACGTGGCGCTGGCTTCCAGCCAGCGCATCGGCGATGCGATGCTGGCCGGCCAACAGGCCCTCAAGGACGACGACACCCGCGGCCAGGTCTTCGGCGCCGGGCCGCTCCGGCTCCAGGACTGGTTCGTGCCGGTGCTGTACCAGGAGCAGGACGACCCGCGGCTGTTCACCGAGACCCCGGCCCCGCGCACCGTCGAGGAGATCAACAACGACCTCGCGCGCCGCCTGGGCGCGCTGCCGCCCCCGCCCGCGACCGGCTTCATCGGCCGCTCCCGCGAGCTGCTGGCCCTGGAGCGGCTGCTCGGCAGCGCCCGCTGGGCCCTGATCCGCGGCCAGGGCGGCGAGGGCAAGACCGCGCTGGCCTGCGAGCTGGCGCGCTGGCGGGTTCGCACCGGCCGCTGCCGGCGCGCCGCCTTCGTGTCGGTGGAGCAACACAGCACCGCAACGGCCGTGCTCGACGCCCTCGGCCGCCAGCTCGTGCCCGGCTACAGCGTCACCGGCTACCCGAGCCTGGACCAGGCCCTCCAGCCCATCGAGCGGGCACTGCGCGACCAGCCGACCATCCTCGTGCTCGACAACCTGGAGTCCCTGCTGCCGCGCGACCTCGACCCCAACGCCCCGGCATCGCTGGTCGAGGCGGCCGACCAGGCCCTCGCCGAGATCCTGGCCCTGGCCGCGCGCCTCCACCCCATCGGCGAGACCCGGCTGCTGCTCACCAGCCGCGAGCCCCTGGTCGGCGACCATCTGGCCCCGTTTGATCGCGCCGCCCAGCGCCGGGAGCTGCACCGGCTGGCCATGGACGACGCCGTCGAGCTGATCGAGAAGGCCCTGAACGCCGCCGGCACCGGCCTGCCCGACGCCGAGCGCGAGGCCGTCGAGGCCCTCGTCGAGGCCGTCCAGGGCCACGCCCGCACCCTGGCGCTGCTCGTGCCGAATCTCCGCGCCCAGGGCGTCGAGGCGACCCGCACCCGCCTGGTGGCGCTGATGGAGGCGATGGACCGGCAATGGCCCGGCGAGCGCGAGCGCTCCCTCTATGCCAGCGTCGAACTGTCCCTAGCGAGGCTGACGCCGGACCAGCGCCAGCGGGCGCGGGTGCTCGGTGTCTTCCAGGGCAGCGTCGATCTGGACCTGTTGCGCGTGATGATGGACTGGGATCAGCCCACCGTCGCCGACCTGGCCCAGGCCCTCACCGACACCGGCCTGGCCACGCGGGGGCCCTACGGCCATCTCGCCCTGAACCCGGCCCTGTGCCCCTACCTGCTGCGCGGGCTGGACCCGGCCGAGCGGGCGGACCTGCTGACCCGCTGGGACGCCGCCATGGGGCAGTACGTCGCGTTCCTCGTCCAACAGCGGTTCCAGGACACCGACCTGTCCGCGACCCTGACCCGGCTGGGGCTGGCCAACCTGCTGGCCCTGCTGGACCGGGTCGAGGCGGTCGGTGCGCCGGAGGCGATCATCGCGCTCACCACCTCGATGCACCAGCTCTTCCAGATGCTCGGCCGCCCGCGCCTGCAACAGCGCATCGCCCGCGCCCGCGACGCGGCCGAGCGGGCCCTGGCGGGGTCGTGGTCCCATGCCGCCTTCGAGGTCCAGCGCACCCGCATCGAGCAGCAGCTCGCCGGCGGCCAGCTTCAGGCCGCGTTTGATGCCGCCCGCGCGCTGCTGGAGCGGGCCGTCGCCGCCGGCGACGCGGCCTATCCGGGCGCGGACTATGACTTGGCAATGGCCCATTGGCTGCTCGCGCGGGTGCTGAAGACGGCCGGCGGCGCGGAGCAGGCCTTGGCGCTGCTGGACGCGGCCCAAGGGCGCTTCGAGGCCATCGCGCTGCGGTCCCAGTCCAGTCGCGCCGCCGAGGGCATGGCCTCGGCCTGTGTCACCGAGCGCGGCGACTGTCTTCGCGCCCTTGGCCGGCTCGACGAGGCGGCGGCGGCCTATGAGGAGGGCATCCGCCGTGCTGAGGCGCTGGGCGCGGCGCGGCAGGTGGCCGCCTGCAAGGGCCAGCTCGGCACGGTGCGGCTTCTGCAGGGCCGCATCGACGAGGCACTGGCCGCCTACGCCGAGGCCCGCGCCCGCTTCGAGGCCCTGGGCGAGCCGGGCTCGGTGGCCGTCGTCTGGCACCAGACCGGCATGGCCCTGCAAGAGGCCAGCCGCGGCGAGGCGGCCGAGGACGCCTATCGGCAGTCGCTCGCCATTGAGGTGCGGCTCGGCAATCGCGCCGGGCAGGCCAGCACGCTGGGGCAGTTGGGCAATCTCTACGCCGATGTCCTCGACCGCCCCGAGGACGCCGTCGCCCTCTATCGCCAGGCGGCGGAGGCCTATCAGGCGATCGGCGACCTGGCCAACGAGGGCCGGTCGAGAAGCAACCTCGCGATCACGCTGCGCCGCCTCCAGCGCCTCGACGAGGCCCGCCGGGAGCTGACCCGGGCCATCGAATGCGATGCCCGCTTCGGCCATGCCGCCGAGCCCTGGAAGACCTGGGATGTCCTGGCACGCCTAGAGACCGCCGCCGGCAACCCCGACGCCGCCCGCGCCGCCCGCGCCAAGGCCCGCGCCGCCTTCCTCGCCTACCGGCGCGACGACGGCGAGAACCATTGGCCCTCGGGCCGCCTCGCGCTGGCCGTCGGCGAGCTGCTCGCCAACGGCCAGGCGGACGCCGCCGAGGCCGAGCTGCGCGAGCTGGCCGCCCGTCCGGACTGGTCGGAGGGCGGCCCCTTCCTCGCCTGCCTGACCGCCATCGCCCAGGGCCGCCGCGACCCGGCCCTGGCCGAGACCGCAGGCCTGCGCTACGACCAAGCCGCCGAGCTCCTGCTGCTGCTGGAGCGCCTGCCCCCACCCGCCGCCGCGCCCTGACCCTTACCTTCTCGTGACACCGCTCCGCGGTGTCACGCCCTCCCGGCGCTCCGCGCCCATCCACCGCCATCCCACCTCGCCGCACCGCCGCACCCCCCGAGGCGCAGAGCGCCAAAGCGCGCGTGACACCGCAGGAGCGGTGTCACGAGCAGACTTGACGGGACACCACAAACTTCCTCGTGACACCGCTCCGCGGTGTCACGGCCTCCCGGCGCTCCGCGCCCACCCGCCGCCATCCCTGCCCCACGATCTCCGCCGACCTCGCCAACCCCCCTGGGGGGCAGAGCGCCAAAGCACCGCCCCCATCACCAACCGGTAAACACCTCGATCATCCCCTCCCGCCCGGCATAGTTGCGCGCACTGGACCACCGCCAATGCTCGGGCTCGTCGACGAAGCCGCGCTTGACCGGGTTGTTGTGGATGTACTCCAGCTTCTGGCGCAGCATCTCCTCGCCCTGGATGCACTGCGGGTGGGAGCCCTCCTGCCATAGCTGGTGGCTGCGGTCCGTGCGCTTGGCCTTCAGCGCCAGGCGCAGGCGTTCCAGCAGCGGCGTGCGCTTCCAGCAGGTCGATGAGGCGGTGGGCCGTGAAGGACTTGAATTCGCGCCAGGTATCCGGCAGCCGCGGGGCTTGGGCAACGGCGTGGAGGTGGTTCTCCAGCACCACGAAGCCGTAGATGTGCAGCCCCGCGTGCTGCTGTTGATGGGTCCAGGCGTCGAACAGGATTTGCGCGGCCTCCGGGCGGGTGAAGATCGGCAGCCACTCGACGACGGTGTCGGTCAGGAAGTGCGGGAGATGGGGCTCGGCGAAGCGGTAGCGGGTTCTGGCCATGGTGTGTCTCCTTGTTTGGCGCTGGGGCGCGGAGCGCCGGAGAGCGCGTGACACCGCGGGAGCGGTGTCACGAGCACCCGAGGTGAGGCTCGGCGAAGTGGTAGCGGCTTCTGGCCATGGTGTGTCTGCTTGTGTGACGCTGGGGCGCAGAGCGCCGAGGAGCGCGTGACACCGCGGGAGCGCTGTCACGAGAATGAGTGCGCGTGACACCGCGGGAGCGCTGTCACGAGAACGGACGGCGGTGTCACGCGGACGAGTCAGTCGGGTCGGCCGCGGCCCACAACAGTGGTAGCAGCGTCAGCGGCCAGACCATGTACTGCGGGAACAGCACGGAGTTGTAGCCCGTGAACACCGCAAAGATCAGAAAGGCGGCTGCCCAGCGGTTCACGAGCCCGCGCCAGGCGAGGCCGTAGACGCCGGCGAACAACAGCAGCATCGGCAGCTTCGCCGGCAGGCCGATGAGGCCGAGCGATGCATCGAGCGACGCTGCCCCGACGGTCTGTGCGGGCAGCCGGGTCATCGGGAACAGCAGCGTGCGCAGCAGCGCCTCCGCGTCCCAGAGCAGGAACGGCAGGGTCAAGAGCGCCGGCAGCAGCGCGATCCAAACCCCCTGCTCCAGCATATCCCGCCAGCGCCGGCGCCGCTGCCAGGCCCAGATGAGAAAGAGCGGCACCAGCAGCACGGCGATGTGCTTGATGGCCAGCGACACCCCGAGCAGCAGCCCGGCGATCCGCGAGCGCCGCGGCAGCAGCGCGAGCGCGGCGATGACGGCGAGCAGCGCCGGCACGTCGATGTGCGCGATGCGCACGACCTCCAGCGTCCAGCGGTTGAAGAGCCAGAAGGTCGCGACAAAGAGCGCGAGCCAGCGCTGCTCCGGCCCGAGCACGCGGAAGAAGGCCGCCGCGGTGGCGAGGGTCAGCCCCAACAGCGCCCAGCGCCACGCGGTGAGCCAGTCCTTGAAGCTCACGAAGCCCGCCTGCCGGAGCCACGCCGCCGCGAGATAGGTGCCGGGCAAGTACGTGGCGTACTTGTCGTTGTGCCGCATGTCCGACGCGAGCACGCGCGCGTAGGGATTCGCGCCGGCCGCCAGGCGACCGCCCTCGACGTAGACGTAGTAGATGTCGTCCTGGTGCGAAACCCGCTCGAAGAACGGCAGATAGGCAACGACGAAGAGGATCAGCACCGCGAGCAGGCTGAACCGGAACCAGCGGCGCTCGGAAGGGCTCGCGACCTGCGGGTGTACGGGGCTCATGGATGACTCCGGGAGGGCTGATCAAGCTCGGCACCGGGGGCCGTCGGCTCTGCCTCCAGTGGACGGGCCCAAGGCGGCAGAGCCGCGAAGAAGCGTACCGAGGCAGAGCCTCGGCACGAGAAAAAAAGCCAGCGACGCTCGGCAGAGCTGGCGACCTGCGCGTGTGCGGGGCTCATGGATGACTCCGGGAGGGCGGATCGGAATTAGCTCGTCGCGCAGAAGCGGCCCCTAGATTGCTTGACGGCGCCGAATGCTTGCAGATGAGTCAAGTTTCACGACGACAAGGCGCTTGCAGGCAAAAGGGCCGAGGGCCAAGGGAGCCCGCCTCGGCCCTTGGTCCTTGGCCCTTGGCCCCATGCGCCGACGAGCGGGCTGCGCAAGACGAGGCGCCGTGCCCTGGTCGGTCTGAGGCTCTGCCTCGCTAGTGGTGCGCTGCCGACCATGCGCCCATGCGCGCGCGGCGCTGCAACGACAACGACGAACCAAGGTCTCGGGCGCTCGGCAGCGCAGCACTGGCCCGCCCGGAGCCGGGCCGGGCCGGGCCGGGCCGGAGAGCCGACCTCCAGGTCGGCTCCGCGCTGGCGATATCAGTGCATCCCGCGGTGTCGCCGTGTTGACCTGGAGGTCAACACTCCAGTCAACGCCAGCGAACCCCAGTCAACACCGCACCTAGCCCCTGGCCCCTAGCCCCTAGCCACTGGCCACTAGCCACTAGCCCCTGGCCACTAGCCCCTAGCCCCTAGCCACTAGCCCCTAGCCACTAGCCACTAGCCACTAGCCACTAGCCACTAGCCACTAGCCACTAGCCACTAGTGCAGCGGCGCGGAAGTCTTGAGACCGTCTTGGGTCGTCGCCGGCGGGTCGGTGGGCGATCCAGAGCGGCCCGGGCCGGGCCGGAGAGCCGACCTCCCGGTCGGCTCGGCAGTCGCGACAACATTCCGCTCTGTCGCCGTGTT
>NZ_JABX01000066.1 GCF_001469165.1 Thiohalocapsa sp. ML1
AGGGGGAGAGCAGGTGTTGAGGTGACGCGAAGGTTAGCAGAAAAACGTGGTCTGTCCCTGTTTTCCGAACGGGTCGAACAAGCAAACGCGGTCGCGTCCGCTCTCGACTGGTTTGAGGCAGGCATGGACTTCGCCGATGCACTCCATCTGGCGTTGGCGGGACAGGCCCGGGGGCTTGTGACCCTCGATAAGGGCATTCAAGCGCACGCTGACCGGCTCGGGCTTCGACATCCGGTGGTTCTTGTCCCGAACCAACCTGAGCCCGAAGTGCGACCGGTCGTCGTACGTCGGCGTCACCTTTGCTCAACTCACAGGGAACTCCGAGCAAGCCATCACGACGTGCCGCATGCCGACAAGCGCGCCGATCAGTCGCGCTGGCCAGATCGGCAGATGCATGTGATCGCCGGCGATGGCGCCGGGCGTTAGCCCCCGCCGATCTCGATCTGCTCGGTGCCGATGTAGGCGCGCAGCGCCTCGATGACGCGGCCGAGCTCAACGTCCACGCCCGGCCCGTAAAGCCGCGCCCGGTCGATGCCCTCGCAGCGCCCGAACAGGGCGTGGCGCAAATCGGTCTCGGTCTGGACGTGGCGGGTCAGGTCCGCGAGCAGTTTCTCGAATTCGCTGCGGGTCGGCGCGGCATCGAGCGCCTTGAACAAGTCCGCGAGCGCGCCGAACAAGGGCACGGCGGCGGACCCGAAGCCGAGCTCCGCAGGCCGGTAGTCGACGCGCCGCTGCGACACGCGGCTCACCCACACGCGATAGCTCGCCCGCTGCAATGAGTGGTACAGGGGCTCCTCGCTGATCAGGAAGAGCAAGAGGTGCCTTGGGTTCGCGTCGTAGCTCGCGTCGCGCACCTGCCAGCGGCGGTCGCGGATGAGGCGGTGGATGCGGATGTGCTCGCGGAAGTCCGCCGCCTGGAGCTGGTCCAGGATCAGCACGACGCCCTCGGCCTCGCTCAGCGCACAGGCGTGGCTCAAGATGTCGTCCAGCGGCTCGATGGGCGACTCCTTGCGCCCATACTCGTCCTGGCCCTCGGGCAGGATCACATCCGGCAGCGCGCGCGAGCGATCCGCGAAGTCGTGGTAGAGCACGTGCGGGCGCTCCAGGGCGTGCGCGAGCGCCGTCGCAAAGGCGGTCTTGCGGCGCTCGCCGTCGCCCTCGATGCTGAGCGTGCGGATGCCCTCGGCGGGGCCGCGGAGCAGGCAGCGGACCTGGAATTCGTAGTCGTCGTTCGACTCGAACCCGTGCTGGGCCATGTTCTCGCGCAGGCTGACCAAAGCAGGGGCTAGGAGCTAGGGGCTAGGGGCTAGGAGCTGGGTAATGCGGTGGCCGGCGCCGCGGCGGCCGGCGTCGGCGCCAGCAGCGCAGCCGCCGCGCCATGCCCCTGTTCCGCCGCGTGCCAAGCGGCATCGTGGCCCTCGCGGTCCGGCAGCGTCGCGTCCGCACCGCGGGCGAGCAGGAGTTGCACGGTTTCGGCATGCCCGCGCTGGGCGGCCCAGAGCAAGGGCGTATAGCCCTGGGTCTGCTCCTGGGCGTCGATCATCGCGCCGTGGTCCAAAAGCAGCGCCACCACGTCGGCATGGTTGTTGGAGGCGGCGAGCAGGAGCGGCGTGTAGCCGCCCTTGTCGGCGGCATCGACGTCGGCGCCGGCGGCGATCAGCTTCGCAGCCGCCTCCCGATGGCCGTTGACGGCGGCCTTCATCAGCGGCGTCCAATCGCAACTGTCGCGCACGTCGGCGGTGCGGTTGCGCCTCAGCAGGGCGTCCAGCGCGGAGAGGTCGCCGCGCTCGGCGACCTCAAGCAATTGCTCGGTGCGGGTCGCCGGGTCGGTGTCGTCGCCGCAGCCGGCGAGCAGCAGCCCCGCGGCGAGCATGGCGGCGAGCAGCAGCCCGGCGGGTCGGGTCATGGTAGTCATGGGCGAGGGATGCGTTTGCGTAGTCATGCGCGGAGCATGGCGCAGACCGCCGCAGTCGCCAATGCGAAAGCGCAAGTACCTGAAAACAAAACAGCTAAGGGGGCCAAAGCGGTCAGCTCACGCTCTGCCAGAAGGTGGACTGCGGGTCCAGGAACTCCGTATGCGGCAGGTAGTGGGAGCCGTCGCAAGAGAAGTTGAGCGCCACCAAGCCATTAAAGATATTGAGCGAGCCTGAGCGCAGATAAATGATGTCGTCCGCATAGCGCAGCCGCTTGAAGCCCTTGAGGATGCTCCGGACCTGGTCGGCGTCGATGCGGGCGTCGGGCGGATACGGGCAGTGCGGATAGGCGAGGCACACGTCCGGGTCGGCAAGCTCCTCGAAGCCGAGCAGCCGGTAGCGAAAGGGATCGCTGACCAGCCAGACCGTCGCGCGGCTGCTGGAAAAGTGGATCTTGCAGTGGAACACGCCGCTCTCGACGACGAGCTCCTCGAGCACCGCCAGCACTTGGTCGATGTGGCGGTCGATCAGGCTCTCCACCCGCCGCTGCTCGAACAGCGAGCCGCGGATGGCGGGGTCGCCGCGCAACTGCTGCCAGCGGCTCGGCTCGCAGTACACCTCTCGGGTCAGCGGCAGGTCGCGCAGATCGAAGTCGGCACCGAGATAACCGAGCTGCACGCCGTCGCGCTCGATGCGCCGCAGCGCCGTCAGCGAGGGCCGCAGCGCCCGCTGGCTGATGTAGGCCTCCGACAGCAGCAGGCCATGCGGCGGCATGGTCTCCTGCATGTACGGCCGCCCGGAACGGTCGCGGCCCAAGTCCGCCTCGATCAGCCCTTCCGCCGCAGCGTTCGCCGTCACCTGAACGCCAGCGCTGTCGAGCCCATACACGTAGCGACTGTGCGGTATGGTGCCAAGCGCCTCGAGCAACAGCGCGTCGAGCGCGGCGCGATCCCCCCAGACGGCGGCGCAGCGGCCGGCGATGAAGGCCATCGGCTCCACCAGCATGTTGAACAGGGCGAGGCGCTGGCGGGCAACGCTGGACTTGAGATCGGACATACGGTCAACATCGGGGCAAGGCGCGGCAGCGGCGCCGCCCGCGGGATTCTACAATGCCGCCGCCGGGCGACACCCATACGGAAGCCGGGTATCGACTCGGCCGGCGGAACACCGGAGCATGCGTCCATGAGCCTCGTCGGAAGCCTGATCGCCCTGTCGCTGCTGCTGCTCGTCGCGCTCGGCATCGCCGGCGTGTTCTTGATGGGCGGCACGAGCCGCGACGCCAACGACGACGACCCGGACCCCTAGCGATGAGAGACAACCCCGGCCGGGTGCATACGCTGCGTGCAAGTGCCGTGGCGCTGATCGCGGCGCTGCTCGGCGGCTGCGCCCTGCCGACGGCGCCGGGCGGCGGCGACACCGGGCTGCGGGTCGAGATCCGCCGCCCGGTGCCGCTGCCGGCGGGCTCGGCGCATGCCAATTTCCAGTTCGGCCGGGTGGTGCGCGGGACGAACCTGTTCGAGCCCTTCTGTCAGTTGGAGGCCAATCTGGTGGCACCCGAGCGGCGCGACCTCTTGCCCGGCGCCTATCGCGTCAGCCGCGTCGGCAACCGGCTGCTGCGCGACGCCATCACGCGCATTCCAGCCGTGTATCCCACCTTCGACTGCTCCGACGGCGTGTTTCAGGAATCGCGCTGGCGCTTGGCCCCGGCGAGTGCGGAGGCGACGACGGACGTGCGTGAGCTCCGCTGCATCGCGCCCTACTACAACTGCACCTTCGGGCCGCCGCTGTCGGTGGATCAAGTGCAGCTCGTTGTCGGCGACTACCTCGGTATCGCCGTGGCCGACGCGACGGCAGACTGAAGACGCCCCGCAACGAGGCGCAACGCTCATTCCGCGCCGGCGCAACCCTCGCGACTACAGCGCACCATGACGGTGCTGCCGCCGACGCAATGGACGCGATGCAGCTCGGTGTCGGCGTCGTCCGTCACGAGCACGGCGCCACGCTCGCCGAGCACGCAGCCTTGGGCCACGGCGAAGTCCTCGGCGTAGTAGGCCCAGACGCCCATCGCGGCGTCGGCGGGCTGCTCGGTCGGCGTCCTGCGCAACGCAGGCGCGAGCGCAGGCGGCGGTGCCGGTGGGCTCGCGCGCGTGGCCGCTGGCGGCAGCGGCGTGACCGCGGGCGGTTGCGCGGGGCTCGGTCGCGGCGCAATGCGCTCGACCGGAGCGCTCGGCGCCGGGGCCGGCGCCGGTCGCGTCGTTGCGGGCGGGCGCTGCTGTTCAGCCGACGGCGGCGCAATGGCCGACCACTGCTGCACCAGCGAGGTCAGCGCCGTGTGCAGATTGCCGCGATAGGCGGCGGTGACATCGGTGCTCCAGGCCGCCGGGGTGCCGGCGTACCAGAGCTCGGTCGCGCGCAGCGCCGTGGCGACGCCGTCGGCGGTCGCGGTGAAATCGGCGCGGATGCGCAGCAGCGTGTGCTCGGGGGGCGCGGCACCGGGCGGGCCGGCGCTGGCGGGGGTGTCCAGGCGGATCTCGAAGATGACGTGCTCGGGCTCGCTCGCGACGACGCGCCAGCCCTTGATCAGCGCCGCGTCCAGCGCCAGGGCCTTCGCGCGCGGGATGTTGGCGCCGCGGAGCAGGACGCTCGGGGCCGCCCCCGCCGCGGTCTCGGCGCTGACCGGCGCAGACACGGCGCTCGCGAGCAGCAGCATAGCGGCGCCGATCCGGCGCCTGACGCCAAGCCGCCGCCTGCCGCGCGCCAGCATGACCTCAGCGCAAGGGCTCGCAGACGCCCCCGCGGCAGCGCACCCGGACGTTGCTGCTGCCGACGCACTGCACCTCGTGCAGCTCGTAGCCATCGGTGTCCTGCAGCAGCACCGCGCCGCGGTCGCCGAGCTTGCAGCCGCGCAGCCGTGCATAGTCCTCGGCGTAGTAGCTCCAGAGCCCTTTGCGGCTGCCCTGGTTCAGCACCAGCATCTCGTTGCTGCCGCCGATCTCCACCGGGGCCGTCGGCGCAATGGGGGCGGGGCTTGCGACGCTGCCCAAGCTCGGCCCGGGCCGCAGGGCCGACGGCGAGGCGGCCTCGGCGGCCGTTCTCGGCGACGCAGGCGGTGCGATGGTCGGCGCCACGGCGCCGATCCCTGCGGTCGCAGGCTCTGACACAGCGATATCCGGCGCCGGGCTCGGGGCCGGTCGCGGCGCGACCTGCGCCTGCTGCGGGGCCGGAGGCGCCGCGGGTGCCGGCGGTGGCGAAGCGCGAACCGTCGGTGCGGCTTGCGGCGCGGGCGCTGCCGGTGCCTGCGCCACCGGGGTCGGTACCGGAGCAGGCTGCGCCGGTGCCCGCGCGGCAGGCGCCGCCGGCGCTGCCGTTGCCGGTGCGGCAGCAGCCGCCGCGACGTCTGCGCTGGTCTCGGCGGCTGCCTCGCCAGACGCGGCAGCGCTACCCGCCTCGGCGGCCTCGCGCTCGGCCAACACCGGCGCGCGGGAGTTGAGCTTACTTTGGGCGGCGAGCCAGGCCGAGGACAGCGAGCCGAGCGATGCCAGAAGCTCGTTCTCGAAGTCGGCGGTGTAATCGATGACCTGCTCGTCCGGGGTGCCGGGATTGGTCAGCACGGCGGCGCTGAGCGCGACGGTGGTGCCGTCGCCGCGCTCGACGAGATTGGTCGCCACCTGCATGCGCGGCGCCGCCAGCGGGCTCGGCAGCGCCTGCGCCTGCGGCAGGCCCGGCGGCAGCGGGCGCTCCAGCAGCACGCGGTTGGCATCGGCACTGACGATGTCCCAGCCCTTGGTGCGCGCGGCGGCCATGGCAACGGAGCGCGCCTGCTCCAGCTTGGCGCCGGGCAGCGTGATCTGCGGCAGCCGCGAGATGTCGCCCACGTAGACCTTCCCCGGGCCGGACTTGCCGCCGCCCATCGACGCACAGCCGCCCACGGCCAGCGCCAATACCACCAGACAGAACAGCTTCATCAACTTCACGAGGAGCTCCGGCATCAGCGACAAACAGGAAGAGCCCGGACGCAGCGCACGCGGCCCGCACCAAGCTCTGTCAAAAACCCTCGAATGCTAGCACGCCGCCCCGCCCGTCAGGGGCTTACCGCGGCCGTGCGGCAGGGAGCATGCTGGCGTTGTGACGTATTGGCGGACAGCGGCCGACCCACGCGGGGTCCGTCACTGCGTCGCCTCGATCAGCTCAACCGCATTGCCGTCCGGGTCGCGGCAGAAGAGCGCGCGCCGGCCGGAGCGACTGAGGCTGAAGCCGATGCCGGCCGCGTCGAGCCTGGTGGCGATCAGGTCCAGATCCGTCACCGTGAGGGCGACATGGCGGTCGCGCCCGCCGTGCTCGGGCCGGCCTTCCACGGGGTCAGGGTTGGGCAGCTCCAGCAGGTGGATCTGCTGTGCGCCGAGCTCCAGCCACGCGCCTGGAAACGGCAGGCCCGGGCGCGCCGTCGACATCGGCAGCTCCAGCAGGTCGCGGTAAAAGCCCAAGGCGCGCGCCGTGTCCGCGACGAGCAGGCTCACGTGGTGCATGCCGGAAACCAATGCCATGTGTTGCTTCCTCCGCGCTGCCGCGGCCTCGTGTTTGGACCACCCGGGACCATCGCCTATACTGCCGGCTTGCGTGCGTGCCGGATATCGGATGCGCCGTCCGATCAGCGCCCGGCGCCGCCCGCCACCACACCTACGCCTCTCTCAGCCCGCAGCCATGACCGCCGCATGAACCCGCGCCTCGACCGCCTGCACCCCTACCCGTTCGAGAAGCTGGGGGCGCTGCTTGCGGACGCGACACCGCCGACGGGGCTCGCGCCGATTCGGCTCTCCATCGGCGAGCCGCGGCATCCGACGCCGCCCTTCATCGGCGCCGCGCTGACGGAGCATCTGGACGGGCTCGCGACCTATCCGGCCACCCGCGGCATGCCGTGGCTGCGAGAGGCCATCGCCGAGTGGCTGACGCGGCGCTTCGGGCTCCCGGCGGGACTGCTCGACCCCGAACGGCACGTACTGCCCGTCAACGGCACGCGGGAGGCGCTGTTCGCCTTCGCGCAGGCCGTGGTGGATGCAGCGTCGAGCCCGCTGGTGCTGCTGCCGAACCCCTTCTACCAGATCTACGAGGGCGCGGCGCTACTCGCCGGGGCCGAGCCGCACTTTCTGCCCTGCACGGTGGAGTCGGGCTTCCAGCCGGACTTCGACGCCGTCGACGCCGCCACCTGGCAACGCTGCCAATTGCTCTACATCTGCTCGCCGGGCAACCCGAGCGGCGCGGTGCTGCCGCAAGCCACGCTCGCGCGGCTGTTGGCGCTGGCGGACCGGCACGACTTCATCATCGCGGCGGATGAATGTTACAGCGAGATCTACTTCGACGAGGCCGGCCCGCCCGTCGGCCTGCTGCAGGCCTGTGCGGCGGCGGGCCGGGACGACTTCCGCCGCTGCGTCGTCTTCCACAGCCTGTCCAAGCGCTCCAACGCGCCGGGGCTGCGCTCGGGCTTCGTCGCCGGCGACGCCGAGATCCTGCGCCGCTTTCTCGCCTATCGCACCTACCACGGCTGCGCCATGGCGCTGCCGCAGCAGCACGCGAGCGCCGCCGCCTGGCGCGACGAGCAGCACGTCGTGCTGAACCGGCGGCTGTACCGCGAGAAGCTCGACGCGGTGCTGGACGCGCTGGACGGCGCGCTGGACGTGACGCGCCCTGCCGCCGGCTTCTATCTGTGGCCACGCACGCCCCTGGACGACACCGACTTCGCCCGCCGGCTCTTCGCCGAGCAGCACGTAACGGTGCTGCCCGGAAGCTACCTGTCGCGGCCCACCGCGCACGGCGACCCCGGGCGCGGGCGCGTGCGCCTGGCGCTGGTGGCGGACCAGGATGAGTGCGTCGAGGCGGCGCGGCGCATCCGGGCCTTCTGCCGAGGCCTGTGAGCACCCGCCTGCGCCGGCGCGCGCAAACCCCAAGAACCAATCATTGATCTTCCCCACGTATCCCGAGGAGCCCTCATGTCCGACCACCAAGCCATCATCGACAAGGCCTTCGAGCGCCGCGCCGAGATCACGCCCCGCAATGTCGAGACGCTGGTACGCGACGCCGTGCAGGACACCATCGAGCGGCTCGACCGCGGAGAGCTGCGCGTCGCCGAGAAGACCGACGGCAAATGGGTGGTGAACGACTGGGTCAAGAAGGCGGTGCTGCTCTCTTTCCGCATCGAGGACAACCAGTTCATCAAGGGCGGCTTCACCAATTATTACGACAAGGTGCCGTCCAAGTACGCCGACGCCAGCTCGCGCGAGCTCCGCGACGGCGGCGTGCGCGTGGTGCCGCCGGCGACGGCGCGGCGCGGGTCCTACATCGCACCGAGCTGCGTGCTGATGCCGAGCTACGTCAACATCGGCGCCTACGTGGACTCCGGCACCATGGTGGACACCTGGGCCACGGTGGGCTCCTGCGCACAGATCGGCAAGAACGTGCACCTGTCCGGCGGTGTCGGCATCGGCGGCGTGCTGGAGCCGGTGCAGGCGGCGCCCACCATCATCGAAGACGACTGCTTCATCGGTGCCCGCTCCGAGATCGTCGAGGGCGTCATCGTCGGCCAGGGCGCGGTGATTTCCATGGGCGTCTACATCGGCCAGAGCACCAAGATCTACAACCGCGAGACCGGCGAGACCCTCTACGGCCACGTGCCCGCCGGCGCGGTCGTCGTCCCCGGCAACCTCCCGGCAAAGGACGGCAGCCACAGCCTCTACTGCGCCGTCATCATCAAGCAGGTGGATGAAAAGACGCGGGGAAAGGTCGGGATCAATGAGTTGTTGAGGGATATTTGAGGGGGAGAGTACGGAGTACGGAGTACGAAGTACGGGGTACGGACTACGAAGTACGGGGTACGGAGTACGAAGTACGGGGTACGGAGTACGGAGTACGGTTTGCGCCCGCATTTCGCGTCTGGCTATCTGGTTGGCAACACCGAAGTCCGTGCTCACTGGCTCAAACCCGAGATCGGCACCCCCGTACTCAGTACTCCGTACTCCGTACTTCTCTAAACGCAGGCTGTCTGGTTGGCAACACCGAAGTCCGTGCTCACTGGCTCAAACCCGAGATCGGCCCCCGTACTCCGTACTCCGTATCCGTACTCCGTACTTCTCTAAACGCAGGCTGTCTGGTTGGCAATACCGAAGTCCGTGCTCACTGGCTCAAACCCGAGATCGGCACCCCCGTACTCAGTACTCCGTACTCCGTACTTCTCTAAACGCAGGCTGTCTAGTTGGCAACACCGAAGTCCGTGCTCACTGGCTCAAACCCGAGATCGGCACCCCCGTACTCCGTACTCCGTACTCCGTACTTCTCGTGCTCACTGGCTCAAACCCGAGATCGGCACCCCCGTACTCCGTACTCCGTACTCCGTACTTCTCTAAACGCAGGCTGTCTGGTTGGCAACACCGAAGTCCGTGCTCACTGGCTCAAACCCGAGATCGGCACCCCCGTACACCGTACTCCGTACTCCGTACTTCTCTAAACGCATGATCCTCTACGGCATCCCCAACTGCGACACCATGAAGAAGGCCCGCGCTTGGCTCGACGAGCACGGCATCGGCTATGACTTCCACGACTACAAGAAGGTCGGGCTCGACGAGGCGACGTTGCGCGGCTGGATTGCAGAGCTCGGCTGGGAGCAGCTCATCAACAAGCGCGGCCAGATGTGGCGCAAGCTCGACCCCGCAGTGCGGGACAACCTCGACGAGGCGCGGGCGATCCGAGTCATGCTCGAAACACCCTCCATCATCCGCCGCCCCGTGCTCGATACCGGCGCTGCCCGCCATGTCGGCTTTTCCGACGCCCAATACCAGGCCATCTTCACGCCATGACGAGACAACCTTCCGCCACCGTGCAGCTTGCCTGTGAGCTCATCGGCCGCCGTTCCGTCACGCCCGACGACGCCGGCTGCCAAGCCGTCATGGCGGCCCGCCTCGAGCTGCTCGGCTTCACGGTGGAGCACATGCGCTTCGGCGACGTAGACAATTTCTGGGCGCGGCGCGGCGAGGCAGGCCCCGTGCTCTGCTTCGCCGGCCATACCGACGTGGTGCCGCCCGGGCCGCTGGAGCTTTGGGAGTCAGACCCCTTCGAGCCAACGATTCGCGATGGCCGCCTCTACGGCCGCGGCGCCTGCGACATGAAGGGCTCGCTCGCGGCCATGATCACGGCCACCGAGGGCTTCCTCGCCGTGCATCCGCACCACCGGGGCTCCATCGCGTTTCTCATCACCAGCGACGAGGAAGGCCCGTCCATCAACGGCACGCGCAAGGTGGTAGAGGCGCTTGAGGCCAGAGGCGAGAAGATCGACTACGCCCTGGTCGGCGAGCCATCGAGCCACGAGCGCTTGGGCGACGTGGTGAAGAACGGCCGCCGCGGCAGCCTGACGGCCAAGCTCAAGGTCCAGGGCAAGCAGGGGCACGTGGCCTATCCGCAGCTCGCGGACAACCCCGTCCACCGAGCAGCGCCGGCGCTGGCGGCCCTGGTCGCCGAGCAATGGGACGCGGGCAACGCGCACTTTCCGCCCACCAGCCTCCAGATCTCCAACCTCAACGCCGGCACCGGCGCCGACAACGTGATCCCGGACGCACTGACGGCGATCTTCAATCTGCGCTTCTCCACCGAGCAGACGCCCGAGGCCATCCAGGAGCGCGTCCACGCCATCCTCGACGAGCACGGCCTGGACTATCGGCTCGACTGGCACGTCTCCGGCCTGCCCTTCCTGACCCCGGCCGGCGAGCTGCTCGACGCCGGCCGCAGCGCCATCGAGGCCGTCACCGGCATCGAGACTGAGCCCTCCACCGTCGGCGGCACCTCCGACGGGCGCTTCATCGCCCCCACCGGCGCGCAGGTGCTGGAGCTCGGGCCGGTGAACGCCACCATCCACAAGGTCAACGAGTGCGTCGCCGTCGCCGAGCTGGACCAGCTCGCGGCCGTCTACGCCGAAGTCCTGCGCCGGCTGCTGACCTGAACCCTCGCGGCGCGAGGACGCCTAACGGCGACGCTCCTTCCCGCTCGCGCCTTGCGGCACTGAGCGAGCACGCGCCGATGTCGCCTGGCAGCCGTCGCAAATGAGCGCTGCCCACGGCAATCCCGGCCAGTCTGGACGTCAAGCACACGCCGTCGAGTAGAGATCAGACCCACCACTCGCTGCGCTGCCGCAACTCCATGACGCTCGCCGCCTACCAAGGCGCGCTCGACACCCTCGCCCGCGCCGCCATCGCCAAGGCCGTCGAGAACGCCCGCAGCTCGCTTTACTTCTCCGCATAACCCACCCGGTGACCTGCCATGCGATCGATCAGCGAACGAGACCTCGCCGTCGTCATCCCCCTCGTCGCCGCCAGGATTCGCGACATGACCGCAGAGCTCGCGGACTTGGACGAGCGCCTCGACGAGCTCAGCGAAGCAGAAATCGAAAGCCGTTGCGACTTGCAGGAGACGCTGGAGCACTACCACGGCACCCTCGACTCCCTGCGCGAGGAATACGAGACCGCGCTCGCAGAGGGCATCAACCTGCCCGGCTATGAGCAACTGACGCGCCCGTTCGGGCTCGCCTGAGACACTCGCGACCAAACCCCCGCGCCTGCACGGGTCGGCTTGACAGCCCGATCGGCACACGCTCGCGCCGAGACCCGAAAGAAGCTATCTCGTGCCGAGGCGCGGTGGCGCAACGGAAAGCGCAGGAGAGGAGAAGCCGTGGACAGCGCGCTTCGCAAGCGGTGACCCGCTGATGCACATCAAGCTCAAGCAGCACCTGGCCATCGCCACCGGTGCCGTCTCGGCCGCCGCGGTCCCCATGGGGGCGGACGCCGCCATCGGCTACAAGGACAACAGCAACGCCTTCTCGGTCAGCTCCGCCGAGACGGGCTCGGCAGAATGGGACATCGACGGGGCCGGCGGCAATGACTTCCGTCTCTTTACCAGCACTGCTTCCACGTTCCGTTATGTCGCTTTCGACTCAGCGGGGGGGACGCAATGGCCGCGGCTTCGCGGCCACGGGATCTGGCAGCAGGGTTTTCAACAACCTGCCGGCCGGTGCCGCGTCCACCGGCGCGCTGCTTGGGCCGACCCTGAGCGCCGGGTATTGATGGAACGGCGCCGGCAACATCTTTTTCCGCACGGTCATATGGCCGGTAGCGCTTTGAGCAGCGAGTTCAACAACGGCGTCATCGGCAGCAACTACATCGGCTTCCGCTTCCTCTCCGGCAGCGACGTGCTCTACGGCTGGGCGGAGTCGATCCTCTCCACCACCGGCGGCGGCACCGTCACCGTCAACCGTTGGGCCTACAACGACACGGCCGAACGGCATCGTCAAGGTCGGCAACACGGGCACCCAGGATGTCCCAACCCCGCCCACGCTCGCCCTGCTCGCCGCCGGCGCCTTCGGCATCCTCCGCTGGCGGGCAAGGCGCGCGGTGGCCTGACGGCTAGGTCGCTCGCGCAGGGACGCGGAAGAAGATACGAGGCCTGACACCCGCCCGTTCCGCGCCCTGGGCGCGATACCTTGCATAGCGCCATTCTTGGTACTAACTTTCGCGCTCTTTCTGACGCGAGGGCACCCGCATGGCACATCGTATCCTGGCCGAGACCACGGCCAGCATCTCGGAGCTGAAGCGCAATCCGATGGGGACGGTGGCGGCCGGCGAGGGTCTTCCCGTCGCCGTGCTCAATCACAACGAGCCGGCCTTCTACTGTGTGCCGGCGAAGGCGTACGAGGCGCTGATGGATCGCCTGGACGACCTGGAGCTCAACCTCATCGCCGACGCGCGATTGCGCGACGGGCAGGCGCCCGTCAAGGTCTCGCTGGATGAGCTATGAGCTGGAGTTTCACCCGGATGCCCTGAAGGAGTGGCGTGCGCTGGACCTTTCCGTCCGTGAGCAGCTCAAGAAGAAGCTCGCGGAGCGGCTGCGGGAGCCGCATGTCGTCGCGTCAAGGCTGAGCGGCCATCCGCAGCGCTACAAGATCAAGTTGCGCTCGGCCGGATTTCGACTCGT
This sequence comes from Thiohalocapsa sp. ML1, assembly GCF_001469165.1. Classification (GTDB taxonomy): domain Bacteria; phylum Pseudomonadota; class Gammaproteobacteria; order Chromatiales; family Chromatiaceae; genus Thiohalocapsa. The sequence goes on from NZ_JABX01000066.1 coordinate 12,918, forward strand.
CTACGAGGTGCAGGACAGCCGGCTGGTGGTGCTGGTCGTCGCGGTGGGTAAGCGAGAGCGCAATCAAGTCTACAAGACCGCCGACAGGCGCACGGCGCTGGCGGAGCCGGCGGCACTCGCGGCGCAGCTCAATGCCTTCCTCGGCGGCGGGCTCGACGAGGCGGCGATGAGCGCAGCGGTGGCGCCGAGCCTCCGGCGGCAGCGGGATGCTCCGCCGCCGCGGCAGCAGGCGCAAGCCCGCACCCCGACGACGGGCATCGGCTAGCAGCCCACCGCGCTCACGCTTGACGCCCGCCGCCCGGCTGCGATGATGCCGGGTTCCGCCGATGCGCCCGCGTCGGCCCCTGCCGGCCCCAGCAGCAAGCTCCAATCATGCCCGACCCCGCCGACCGCATCCGCCTGCGCGGGGTGCGGCAGAACAATCTCAAGAATCTGGACCTGGACCTGCCGCTCGGCGCGCTCATCGTCGTGACCGGCGTGTCAGGCTCCGGCAAGTCGTCGCTGGCGTTCGACACGGTGTACGCGGAGGGTCAGCGGCGCTATGTCGAGACCTTCTCGCCCTACGCGCGGCAGTTCCTCGACCGCATGGACCGGCCCCGGGCGGATCGCATCGACGGCATCCCGCCGGCGATTGCCATCGACCAGACCAACCCGGTGCGCACGTCGCGCAGCACCGTCGGCACCATGACGGAGCTAAACGATCATCTGAAGCTGCTGTTCGCCCGCGCCGCGCGGCTCTTCTGCCGCGGCTGCGGGCGGGAGGTGCGCCGGGATACGCCCGAAAGCATCTGGGGCGCGCTCCGCCACCGCACCGGGCAGGACCGTGCCGACGCGGCCGAGCGGCCGGAGCCCGTGCGCGCGCTGATCAGCTTCGACGTGCCGGTGCCGGAGTCCATGACGCCGGACCAGCTCAAGGACCTGCTCGGCCAGCAGGGCTACATCCGCTTCCTAGCCGAGGCCGACGACCGGCTGGAGGTCATCCAGGACCGACTCCGGCTCGATGCCGAGAACCAAAGCCGCGCCGTGGAGGCGCTGGCCGCGGCGCTGGAGCATGGCCGCGGGCGGCTTCGGGTCTATCCGCTGGACGCCGAGCGCAATCCCGGCGCGCCGTGGCGCTTCTCGGCGGACCTGCACTGCCCGGACTGCGATATCCATTACCGGGAGCCGCAGCCGGCGTCGTTCTCGTTCAACTCCCCGCTCGGCGCCTGCGACACCTGCCGCGGCTTCGGGCGGGTCATCGGCATCGACTGGTCGCTGGTGGTGCCGGACGAGTCCAAGACGCTCTTGGAAGGCGCCATCAAACCCATCCAGTCCGACAGTTATTCCGAGGTACAGGAAGACCTGATGGGCTTCGCGCACCGCCGCGGCATCCCCACCGACGTGCCCTGGCGCGACCTCACCGACGCCGACCGCACCTGGGTGCTGGAGGGCGAAGGCGAGTGGGACGCGGGCGTCTGGTACGGCATCCGCCGCTTCTTCGACTGGCTGGAGGGGCGCGCGTACAAGATGCACGTGCGGGTGCTCTTGTCGCGCTACCGCAGCTACGACGCCTGCCCTGCCTGCAATGGGGCCAGACTCAAGGACGCGGCGCTGGACTTTCGCGTCGGCGACCACGCGCTCGCCGACGCCGTGCTGCCGCGGGGCGAGCGCTTCCGCCACGCCCGCATCGGCATGGCGGAGACGGCCTGGTTCGGGCTGCCCGGGCTCAATGTGCACGACCTGATGCAGCTCCCCATTGATCGCTGCCGGGCCTTCTTCGACGACCTGACGCTGCCCGGCGCCATGGACCAGGCCATGGAGCTGCTGCTCGCCAACATCCGCGCCCGGCTCAAGTACCTCACCGAGGTGGGCTTGAGCTATCTGACGCTGGACCGCCAGTCGCGCACCCTGTCCGGCGGCGAGGTGCAGCGCATCAATCTCACCACCGCCCTCGGCACCTCATTGGTGAACACGCTGTTCGTGCTCGATGAGCCGAGCATCGGTCTGCACCCGCGGGACATGGACCGGGTGGTCGGCATCCTCAAGCGGCTGCGCGACCAGGGCAACACGCTGCTCGTGGTCGAGCACGACCCGCAGGTGATGGCGGCGGCGGATCGGATTCTGGACATCGGACCCGGCCCCGGCGAGCGCGGCGGCGAGCTGGTGTTCGAGGGGACACCGGCGGAGCTCATGGCCTGCGAGGCGTCGCTGACCGGCGACTATCTGGCCGGGCGCCGGCGCGTCGAGCCGCAGCGGGAGGCGAAACCGCATGCCGCCGGCGAGCCCGCCATCGGCATCCGCGGCGCCCGTGCGCACAACCTGCGCGGCGTCGACGTGGACATTCCGCTTGGGCGACTCGTGGTCGTCACGGGCGTGTCCGGCTCCGGCAAGTCCACGCTGATCCAGGACATCCTGTTCGCGCACCTCGCCAAGGCCAAGGGCCACCCGGAGGGCGCGCCCGGCGACTGCGACGCGGTGACCGGCGAGGGCCTCGTCGCCGACGTGCTGATGCTCGATCAGTCCCCCATCGGGCGTACGTCGCGCTCCAACCCGGCGAGCTTCGTCGGCGCGCTGGACCCGATCCGCAAGCGCTTCGCGGCCCTGCCGCTGGCCAAGGAGCGCGGCCACACCGCCGGGCACTTCAGCTTCAACGCCGGCCCCGGGCGCTGCCCCACCTGCGCGGGCTCCGGCTTCGAGCACGTGGAGATGCAGTTCCTGTCCGACGTCTATCTGCGCTGCCCGGACTGCAACGGGCGGCGCTACAAGTCCTCGCTGCTGGAGGTGCGCCTGCCGCTGCCCGGCGTCGGCGAGGCGAGCATCGCCGACGTGCTGGAGCTGACCGTCGCCGAGGCGCTGAGTGCCTTCGCCGAGCACGCGGACGTGACCCGCGCGCTCAAGCCGCTCGCCGATGTGGGCCTGGACTACGTGCGCCTGGGCCAGCCGGTGCCGACGCTCTCCGGCGGCGAGGCGCAGCGGCTCAAGCTCGCCGGCCACCTCGCCAAGTCCCTGTCGAAGCGCCGCGGCGCCGGACTCCTGTTCCTGCTCGACGAGCCCACCACGGGGCTCCACTTCGACGACATCGCGACGCTGCTCAAGGCCTTCCGCCGGCTCCTCGACGCCGGGCATTCGCTGGTGGTCATCGAGCACAATCTCGATCTGATCCGCGCCGCGGACTGGCTCATCGACCTGGGGCCGGAGGGCGGCGACGGCGGCGGGGAGATTGTTTGTGTCGGCCCACCGGCGGAGGTCGCGCGGCACCGGACGAGTCACACAGGTCGGGCGCTGCGGGCGGAGCTGGCGGGCGAGTCCGAGGGCCAAGGGCCGAGGGCCGAGGCGCGCGTTGCCGATACGCCGGCGGTCTATGCGGTCGGCGCCGGCGAGCCTTCCTCGCCCCTAGCCCCCAGCCCCTCGATCCTCATTTCCCATGCCCGTGAGCACAACCTGAAGGATCTGACCCTGTCGATCCCGCGGGAGCGCTTCGTCGTCGTCACCGGCGTCTCTGGCAGCGGCAAGAGCACGCTCGCGTTCGACATCCTGTTTGCGGAGGGGCAGCGGCGGTATCTGGAGTCGCTCAACGCCTATGCGCGGCAGTTCGTGCAGCCGGCGGCGCGGGCGGACGTGGACGCCGTCTTCGGCATCCCGCCGACGGTGGCCATCGAGCAGCGCACGAGCCGCGGCGGGCGGAAGAGCACCGTCGGCACGCTGACGGAGATCCACCATTACCTGCGCCTGCTGTACGTGAAGCTCGGCGTGCAGCACTGCCCGGAGTGCGACCTGCCCATCGCCGCGCAGCCGCGCTCCGCGATCCTGGAGCGGCTGCGCACGGAGCACGCGGGCGGCACGGTGACGCTGCTGGCCCCACTGGTCATCGCCCGCAAGGGCCTCTACAACGACCTCGCCGCCTGGGCCGCGCGCCAGGGCCATACGCTGTTGTGGGTGGACGGCGAGCCGGTGCCGACGCAGCCCTGGCCGGCGCTGGACCGCTTCCGCGAGCACCAGATCGACCTGCCCGTCGGCGAGCTGGACCCCGGCGCGGTGCCGACGGCGGAGCTCGCGGCGCTGCTGGACCAGGCGCTGGACCTGGGCAAGGGCCTGGTGCGGGTGCTGCCGGCGGACGCGGCGGCGCCGACGGCCACCTACTCCACCAGCCGCACCTGCCCCGGCTGCGGCAAGGGCTTCGAGGAGCCGGACCCGCGGCTCTTCAGCTACAACTCCAAGCACGGCTGGTGCCCGAGCTGCTTCGGCACCGGCGTGGAGCTGCCGGGCTTCGATGCCGAGCAGAGCGGCGAGGAAGGCGCCTGGCTGGACGGCCCGGAGCACGGCGCCGGCGCCTGCCCCGCCTGCGACGGCGCCCGGCTGAACCCGGAAGCACTCGCCGTGCGCTTCAAGCAGCAGAACATCGCCGAGCTGTCGGCGCTGACGGTCGCGGCCGCCGCGGATCGGCTGGGGGCGATCCCGCTCGACGAGCGCGAGGCGGCCATCGGCGCCGACGTGGTCGCCGAGGTGCGCGCCCGGCTCGGCTTTCTGTGCCAGGTGGGGCTCGGGTATCTGACGCTGGACCGGGGCGCGCCGACGCTCTCCGGCGGCGAGGCGCAGCGCATCCGGCTCGCGGCGCAGCTCGGCTCCAACCTACGCGGCGTCTGCTACGTGCTGGACGAGCCGAGCATCGGCCTGCATCAGCGCGACAACGCGCGGCTCATCGACACGCTGATAGGGCTGCGTGAGCGCGGCAACAGCGTCATCGTCGTCGAGCACGACGAAGACAGCATGCGCGCCGCCGACGAGATCATCGATCTTGGCCCCGGTGCCGGGCGGCTCGGCGGGCGCATCGTCGCCCGCGGCACGGCCGCGGACCTCGCAGCGGCGCCGGACTCCGTGACGGGTCGCTTCCTCGCCCGCCCGCCGGCGCCGCCGGCCCGTGCGCCGCGCCCCTGCCCGGACGTGCCGGCGCAGCGGCTCGTTGTCACGGGGGCGGCGCTGAACAATTTGCAGAATCTGACCGTCTCGATCCCGCTCGCGCGGCTCGTCTGCGTCACGGGGGTGTCGGGCTCCGGCAAGTCCACGCTGGTGCGCGACGTGCTGGCGCAATCGCTGCGTGGGCTCTTGGCCGCCGAGCGCCCGGGGCCGACCGCCAGGCGCCAGGCGCTCGCCGGCTGTCGCGCGCTCGCCGGCTGGCCGGCGCTCTCGCGCGTGCTGGAGGTGGACCAGACCCCCATCGGCAAGACGCCGCGCTCCTGTCCGGCGACCTACATCGGCTTCTGGGACCCGATCCGCAAGCTCTTCGCGGCGACACCGGAGGCGCGCATGCTCGGCTGGGGCCCAGGCCGGTTCTCGTTCAACACCAAGGGCGGGCGCTGCGACGCCTGCGACGGCCAGGGCATGCAGCGCCTGGAGATGAGCTTTCTGCCAGACGTGAAGGTGCCCTGCGAGGTCTGCCACGGCAGCCGCTTCAACGCCGAGACCCGCGCCATCCGCTACCGCGACCACAGCATCGGCGAGGTGCTGGGCCTGAGCATCGATGCAGCCATCGAGCTGTTCGCGGCCCACCCCGCCATCCGCCGGCCGCTGGAGCTGTTGCAGGCCGTGGGCTTGGGCTACCTGACCCTCGGCCAGGCGAGTCCGACCCTATCGGGCGGCGAGGCGCAGCGCATCAAGCTCGTCGCCGAGCTGGCCAAGGCCCGCAGCGACGCCGAGGGCCGCGCCGAGCGGCCGACTCTATACGTGCTCGATGAGCCGAGCGTCGGCCTGCACATGGCCGACGTGGAGCGGCTCATCGCCGTGCTGCAACGGCTGGTGGACGCGGGCCACTCGGTGCTGGTCATCGAGCACGACCTGGACCTCATCGCCGCCGCAGATTGGGTGGTGGATCTGGGGCCGGAAGGCGGCACCGCCGGCGGGGAGATCGTCGCCGGCGCTGCGCCGCTCGAGGTCGCGCGGGCCGGCATCGGGCATACGGCTGCGGCGCTTAGGGGGCGGTTTGGGATTGGTTAGGGACCGTTCCGATACAACGGCGACACACACTTCCGGGCCTTGATCATCGTTCCGGGCGCCATGACCCGAGGTCCTGCTCGTGACACCGCTCCTGCGGTGTCACTCGCTCTTCGGCGCTCTGCGCCCCGCGGGGTGTGACGGGGCGACGAGGTCGGCAGCGGCCTTGGGACAGCGAGCGCGGCGGGTGGGCGCGGAGCGCCGGGAGGCGGTGACACCGCGGGAGCGGTGTCACCAGAGAGATCGGTAGATGCTCGTATCGGGCCATAAAAAAATCGCTAAAAGCCCTCGCGCGCTACGCGCGCGAGCAGGGGGGAAGTATCCCCCCTGACCCCCCTCAAAAGGACCGAATCATACGAATGACCGAATCACCAAAGTCGCCGCCGCGCTCGACGCGAGAGCGACAGGGCTCCAAAGCCCAGTGCCATCAGCAAGGCCGTGCCGGGCAGCGGGGCGGCGGCGACTTGTCCGGGGCGAACTGCCCAACCGTAGTACTGGCTGACCTTAAAGTCGAGGTCCTGGAGGCCAAGGATGGAGTTGAAGAGCCACGCCTTGCCTGGACTCGGCGCGTACTCCGTGCCCGACCAGTACACGGAGTCCTGCATGCTGGTGCCGAAGGGGCCGGTGTTGCTGAGGCCCCAGCCGGATTGCGGTCCACTGCCACTGGTGTCGTAGTAGGCGATGTTGCCCAAGGTGTCGTACCACAGGGACGCAAGCTCGCCGGTGCTGGTGTCGACGTTGTAGCCGCAATCGGTGCCGACAAAGGCGAAATCGCAACCAGCCGCGCCGGTGTCGATGATCGCCGGCAGCCGCCAGTCGTCGGCACCCGCGTACTCGATGCTGCCCAACCACTGTACCCAGGCCATGGCACCGTACCAGGTCATGGGGCCGTTCGTGGTGTCGAAGTCCCCGGCGACGACGTTGTGCGCGCCGTTGCCACTGGTGATGGTCGGCACCGCGGTCATGATCTGGGTCACCACCGTGTTGTCGGCGTCGTACTGGGTCTTGAACAGGTTGGCGTCGCGCACCCAGGTCAGGTCCTGCACGTCGTCATACACCAGGTCGATGCCGTTGGCCTGGTAGCTCACCAGCGCCGCCTGGGCGCTCCCGGCCAGCAGCAGGAGTCCGGCGCCAAGGCCGATGGCGGTTTGCTTTACGTTTGGGTTCATGTCCGTATCCTCACGGTCAATGTGATGTCGGTCGGGTTGATGCTGTGGTGCCCTCGCGTCCGCCGCTGACCGCATGCCCGGCAGCGACTCCGTGCCGTTGCGCCTGAGCCCGACCAACGAGATCTTTCGGCGGGAGGCGGGAGACGGGAGACGGGAGACGGGAGACGGGGTCAAGCTTACCCGCTGATCGGGGTTTCCGCTACTCTGACCCGATCGTCGCCCTGCGCTAGCGCGTAGGGCGGATGCCCGATAGGGCGATCCGCCAACCCGCCGGGATTGCTAAACCGACAAAGGTGATCATGGGTCGCGCCGGAAGGCGGAACCCGTCCATGGTTCCGCCCTACGCGGGCCTGCGCCGAAGGTGGTGATGTCGTCGAGCAAGGCCGGCGTGCCCCGCCGGGCAGGATGCCCGAGCCGAGGCATCGTTTGGTCCCGTAGACTGCGCGCCGCCGGCCCTGGATGCCATCCGCGCGTGCCCGCGTCCACGGTCACCGGCACCCCGAACAGAATCAGCGGATAAAGGGGTCAGAGCCCTTTTTAGACTTCCTCAACGCCGTTACGCTCCGGCGAACACCGCACCCACAGCACCACTCCGACCGAAAGCGATAAAGGGGTCAGAGCCCTTTTAAAGCGATAAAGGGGTCAGAGCCCTTTTTAGACTTCCTCAACGCCGTTACGCTCCGGCGAACACCGCACCCACAGCACCACTCCGACCGAATGCCGAATGCCGAATGCCGAATGCCGAAGACAGTTGACTTATCGCTGCGCTGGCTACAGAAGCCGAGTTAGGTAGACCGTCCCTCGCCAGCGACCCGCCAGCATCGTCCGTTCCTCGATCCTGCCCTACGAGCACGAAGCTAGTCCATGTCGGAGCCCGCGACAACCGCCCGGCAGAGCATCGACTCCTTCTGAACAAAGTTCTTCGAGGGATAAAGGGGTCAGAGCCCTTTTTAGACTTCCTCAACGCCGTTACGCTCCGGCGAACACCGCACCCACAGCACCACTCCGACCGAATGCCGAATGCCGCCGAATGCCGACTTATCGCTGCGCTGGCCACAGAAGCCGAGTTAGGTAGACCTTCCCTCGCCAGCGACCCGCCAGCATCCTCCGTTCCCCGATCCCCGATCCTGCCCCACGAGCACGAAGCTAGTCCATGTCGGAGCCCGCGACAACCACCCGGCAGCGCATCGATGCCTTCTGGATAAAGTTCTTGACGCTGGTCAAGAAATGGGGCGCGCGGGAGGACACGCAGCGCCGGTGTGTGCCGCGCGCGGAGGGGTTTGCTAAGACGATGCCGCCGCGACGGCTGGCGGAGCTGACGCCCGCGGACATCGACGGCTACCTCGCGGCGCAAGAAAGCAGGGTGGACAGGTCTGTAAAGTTTTCTGACAGCATCAGCTCCCGCTTGTCGGTCCGGGCCGCAAAGACGAGGGGTCTACCATCGAATTTGCAGGTAGCATCGGCAACTACGCCGAGTACTATGGGCACTTTTGCGCTACCCTGAGCCAAAACCCAACGAACCCGCGAGCCCGACGCCAAACTGCGGCCAGCGCTTCGCGCGTGGCCGCAATTCGGCGCGGGCCGCGGTTGACGTTAGGCGCAGAAAGACTCCTCTGCCAACATGCCAGTAATCAGTAGGTTCCTCGGAATCATCATCGCCATGTACTGGGATGATCACTCACCACCCCATTTCCATGCGAAGTACGGAGAGTACGAGATCACTGTGGAGATACTAACGGGGGTCGTGCAGGGGAAATTCCCAAAGCGAGCGCTACGGCATGTGTTGGAATGGCATGATCTGCACCAAGACGAACTGTTGGAAGACTGGGGGCTTTGTCGAGCTCGCAACGAACCTAAGCCAATCGAGCCTTTGGAGTAAAACCGTGTTCCTTCATATCAGCCAAGCCCGCCACCTTCGAGATTACGAAGTCGAAGTAACCTTCAACGATGGCCGACGAGGGATCGCCGACCTACGGGATTCTCTGACCGGCAAGGTGTTTGAACCTCTCCGCGATCTCAAGGTTTTCGCACAATTACGTGTCGACCCGGAACTTGACACGATCGTTTGGCCCAACGGCGCTGATTTTGCTCCCGAGTTTATTTATTTTCGGGCATTCCAGAGCGAGCCTGATCTTCAAGATCGCTTCAAATCATGGGGCTATGTCGCCTAACGAGCGCACAAGCTGGGAAACGCACATGGGGTCAAACGCACATTGGGTCACATGGGGTCAGGGTCACATGGGGTCAGGGAGAACGGGGTCAGTTCTCGCGGAGAACGGGGTCAGTTCTCGCGTTGTTGCATGCGCAAAGGCACGGGGTCACGCAAAGGCACGGGGTCAGGGCTCGCAAAGGCACGGGGTCAGGTCTCGCATCGCCCATCCCAGGAAGCAGGAAGGTCTTCCGGCATCCTCCGTTCCCCGATCCTGCCCTACGAGCACGGAGCTAGTCGATGTCGGCGCCCGCGACAACCACCCGGCAGAGCATCGATGCCTTCTGGTCAAAGTTTTTGACGCTGGTCAAGAAACGGGGCGCACGGGAGAACGCGCAGCGCTGGTGTGTGCCGTGCGCGGAGGGGTTTGCGAAGGCGATGCAGCCGCGACGGCTGGCGGAGCTGACGCCCGCGGACATCGACGGATACCTCGCCGCGCAAGGAATCAGGGCAGTCAAATCTCACAGGTAACGCGAGAACAGCCACCGCCACAGCGAGACGGGCTCCCGCCCGCCGAGTGCGAGCGCACGCAGATGGGATCAGCCCGAACATCGCCAACCCTCCGACACGGCGCTATGCTTCCGCGCCATGGACCGCATCGCCTCGCCCCACGACACCTTCTTCCGCGAGAGCTTCACCCGCAGTGAGGTCGCCCGCGACTTCCTGTGCTGCCAGCTCCCGGCGGCGCTGCTCGCCGAGTTGGACCTGACGACGCTGACGATCGGCAAGGACAGCTACGTCGCGAGCGATCTGCGCACGGCGTACTCCGACCTGGTCTATCGCGTCGCCTACCGCGGCGAGCCCCTCAACGTCTACCTGCTGTTCGAGCATAAGAGCTGGGCCGAGCACTGGACGGCGCTCCAGCTCCTGCGCTACATCGCCGCCGAGGGCGAGCAGTACCGCAAGCAGCATCCCAAGACCCGCCACCTGCCGCCGGTCTTGCCGCTGGTGATCTACCACGGCGAGCGGCCCTGGCAGGCACCGGCAGCATTCCAAGACCTGGTCAAGCCGCTGCCGGACAGCCTCGTGCCCTTCGTGCCGAGCTTCGGCTACCAGTTGGTGGATCTGTCCGGCCCCACCAACGCCGAGATCAAGGGCCGGGTGCTGACGCGGCTGGTGCAGTTGGCCATGCGCTGGGTCTTCGACGCCCAGCCGGTGGAGCGGCTGCGCGAGCTGTTGGCGCTGATCGATCAGATCGAAGACCGCGACACCGCCGTGGAAGTGTTGGAATCCCTGCTGCGCTACTTCGTCCAAGGCACGCAACGGGTCGACGAGCCGACCGTCCGGATCTTGCTGCAACAGACCTCCACCGGAGAACCGATCATGCAGACCTTCATCGACCGCTACATCGACCAAGGCCAACGCCTCGGCGAGGCAACCGCCGTGCTGCGTCTGATCGAGCGCAAGTTCGGCCCGCCGAGCGACAGCGTGCGCGAGCGC
>NZ_JABX01000067.1 GCF_001469165.1 Thiohalocapsa sp. ML1
TGTCTCGTTGCGGGCTTGTTCAATGCCTTGTTCAATGCCTTGTTCAATGCCTTGTACAATGCCTTGTTCAATGCCTTGTTCAATGCCTTGTTCAATGCCTTGTTCAATGCCTTGTTCAATGCCTTGTTCAATGCCTTCCCGCTTAGCCTCGTTCAAGAAGGATACTTCATCGTGCAAGGCTCTCTCGCGCACGAATGCCAGGCGGCGCGCTTCTTCATCGGCGCTGAGGGTTCGGACGCGGTTCAGTGCCTGTTTGACGGGTTCGTGGGTGACGGTCGCCATGGTGATCTCGTCCTGCCAGTGTTTGAAGAAGGTGATCCAGGCGCGCAGCGGGCCCGGCGGCAGGCCAAGGCGGTCTGCCTTGTTCAGTTCGATGAGGTTCATCTGCAGGATGTTCCCCAGCGAGATGTTGGGCTGGTGCTCATCGCGCATCTCGAAGCGCCATAGGGCCTGGCTGCGTTGCGCCGCCGTGGCGGTGAACAGATCGAAGTCGAGCAGATGCAGCCCGACCGAGGCGCGCAACTCCTGATAGTCTTCGCCGGCGTTCAACTGCCCGCCCAGCGAGCGTGCCAGGTAGAACAGCCCGCGCTTGTGCCAGGCGCCGTAACGGCGGACTTGGACCTCGACATTGTAGCAGTGCCCCTCGGCGTCCCGAGCGAGCACATCGAGGATGATGTACTTGCCGCGGAGCTCGCCGGGCTCGATGCCGGGGTTGAGGATTTCCACCGTGGTGATGTCGGGGAGATCGGGGCGCAGGTCGTTGATCAGCGACATCAGCAGCGCGGGATCGCCGACGAACACCCGCTTGAAGACGTAGTCGTTGGTGGGGTCGAGTAATGTGTGGGTCTTCACAGGCGGACACCTTGCTGGCGTGCGCGTTCGTAAATCGGCGGGTAGGGGCCGGCGATGGCGGGCTTGATGACGAGGTCGATCTTCTCGTCTTCGAATTCGGGCGTGGCATGGAGCTGGGCTAGCGCTCGCAGCTTGCGGTCGATGACCTCGGCGGGGTCATCGAGATCTGTCTCGACGTAGAAGTCGAAGTCGCCGCCACGGCGTTTGTCGTCCGTGCGGGAGCCAAACAGCCAGACCTGTGCATTCGCACCGAAGTGATCGGCGACTGCCTGTTTGATCGCTTGGATTTGCCGGGGTGTCAGTCGCATTGAACCGGCTACTCGTTGCGCTCCAGCACGCGGTAGCCCTCCCGGGCACAGAGGGCGTCGCGCTGTGCTGCGTCGAGGTCGCTCTGCATCATGTCTGCGACCAGCTCCTCGAACGACACGGTTGGCGACCAGCCGAGCTTCTCGTGGGCTTTGGTGGGGTCGCCGAGCAGGGTCTCGACCTCGGTGGGGCGGAAGTAGCGCGGATCGACGGCGACGATGCACTGGCCGGTGCTGGTGTTGTAGCCTTTCTCCTCGACGCCTTCGCCTTCCCAGCGGATGCCGATGTCCACCGCTTGGGCGGCGGCGTCGACGAAGTCGCGCACGGCGTATTGGCGGCCCGTGGCGATGACGAAGTCCTCCGGTGCCTCCTGCTGCAGCATCAGCCATTGCATGAGCACATAGTCCTTGGCGTGGCCCCAGTCGCGCTTGGCGTCGAGGTTGCCGAGATACAGGCGCTCTTGCAGGCCGAGCTTGATGCGGGCCATGGCGCGGGTGATCTTGCGGGTGACGAAGGTCTCGCCGCGGATGGGGCTCTCGTGGTTGAACAGGATGCCGTTGCAGGCGTAGATGCCGTAGGCCTCGCGGTAGTTGACGGTGATCCAGTAGGCGTAGAGCTTGGCGACGGCGTACGGGGAGCGGGGATAGAAGGGCGTGGTCTCGCGCTGCGGGATCTCCTGCACCTTGCCGAACAACTCCGACGTGGAGGCCTGGTAGAAGCGGGTCTTTTGCTCAAGCCCCAGGATGCGAATGGCCTCGAGCAGTCGCAGCGTGCCGAGGGCATCGGAGTTGGCGGTGTATTCCGGCTCCTCAAAGGACACCGCGACGTGGCTCTGGGCCGCCAGGTTGTAGAGCTCGTCCGGCTGCACCTGCTGCATGATGCGAATCAGGCTGGATGAATCGGTGAGATCGCCGTGGTGCAGGATGAAGCGCTGATTGGGCTCGTGCGGGTCTTGGTATAAATGATCGATGCGGTCGGTATTGAACAGCGAGCTGCGGCGTTTGATGCCGTGCACCTCGTAGCCTTTGTCCAACAGCAATTCGGCGAGGTAGGCGCCGTCTTGGCCGGTGATGCCGGTAATTAGGGCTTTCTTCACGTGGTTCGATTCTCGGTATTTGCTGATCGATGACGTTGCGGTGTCAGCGGCCTGTGGGAGCGGCTTCAGCCGCGAGCGTTTGCGCTGGGTCGGTTTCGCGGCTGAAGCCGCTCCCACGGGGGGGGCGGGCCGGCGATGCTCATGTCCGCAGCTCGGATTGATGCGCGAGGAACCAGTCGTAGGCCTGCGCTAGGCCGTCTCGCAGGTCGATCTGCGCTGTCCAGCCGAGCGCCTTGAGCCGGCTCACATCGAGCAGCTTGCGCGGGGCGCCGTCCGGTTTGGACGGATCGAAGCGGATCTCGCCCGCGAAGCCCACGACGTCGCCCACCAATGCCGCCAGCTCGGCGATGGTGACATCGGTGCCGGTGCCGACGTTGAGGTGGGAATTGCGGGGCTCAGTGTGGGCGGCGTAGGCCGACGCGTCCAAGGCCATCACGTGCAGGCAGGCAGCGGCCATGTCATCGACGTGCAGGAATTCCCGGCGCGGCCGGCCGCTGCCCCAGACCGGCACATGATTGGCGCCGGCGAGCTTGGCCTCGTGAAACTTGCGGATCAGCGCCGGGATGACGTGGCTGTTGGCGAGGTCGAAGTTGTCGCCGGGCCCGTACAGGTTGGTCGGCATGACGCTGCGGAAGTCCGTGCCGTGCTGGCGGTTGTAGGACTCGCAGAGCTTGATGCCGGCGATCTTGGCGATGGCATAGGGCTCGTTGGTGGGCTCCAGTGGCCCGGTCAGCAGCGCCGACTCGGGCATGGGCTGCTCGGCGAGCCTTGGGTAGATGCAGGAGCTGCCGAGGAAGAGGAGCCTTTCCGCGCCATGGCGCCAGGCGGAGTTGATGATGTTGGCCTGGATCAGCAGGTTGTCGTAGATGAAATCGGCCGGGTAGGTGTCGTTGGCGTGGATGCCGCCGACCTTGGCCGCGGCCAGGTACACCCGTGCCGGGCGCACCTCGGCAAAGAAGGTCTCCACCGCCGCCTGGCTCGTGAGGTCGAGCTCCGCGTGGGTGCGGGTGACGATGTTGTCTTGGCCCTGTGCCCGCAGCGCGCGGACGATGGCGGAGCCCACCATGCCGCGGTGGCCGGCGACGTACGTGGGGCGGGTTGGGTCTGAGGCTGGTTGCATCTGGGCGTGGTCGTGTCAGTCCGGCAGGCGTGCTCGGGGGATGTCGCGCAGCAGCGGCGCGTTGCGGTCTTTTTCGGACAGGCTCGGTGCGCCGCTGTCCAGCGGCCAGCGGATGCCGATGTCCGGATCATCCCAGCGTACGGAGAGCTCCGCCTGCGGATGGTATAGGTCGGTGCACTTGTAGCTGAACAGCGCCGTGTTGGAGAGCACCAGAAAGCCGTGCAGGAAGCCCGGCGGTACCCAGAGCTGATGCTTATTGTCCGCGCTCAGATGCGCGCCGGTCCAGCGGCCGAAGTGCGGCGAGTCGCGGCGTGCGTCCACGGCGACGTCGAAGACCTCGCCCGCGATGACCTGCACGAGCTTGCCCTGGCTGTGCGGGTTCTGGATGTGCAGTCCGCGCAGGGTGCCGCGGGCGGAGTAGGACATGTTGTCCTGCACGAAGTCGAGCGCGATGCCGGCGTCGCGGTAGCGCTCGCGGTGAAAGCTCTCGACGAACCAGCCGCGCTGGTCGCCGTGGACCTTGGGCTCGATGAGCAGCACGTCCGGCAGCTCGGTGGGGGTCACTTTCATGTCAGCTTGGGCTCGCTGGGGCGGTTTGGCCTGCGTGGCGTGTGAGCGATGCGGTGCGCTGTGGGAGCGGCTTTAGCCGCGAAAGGCCGGGATTTGAGTTGGCTGTCGCGGCTAAAGCCGCTCCCACGGGGCGGGCGGGCGGTGCGGTGCGCTGTGGGAGCGGCTTTAGCCGCGAAGGGCCGGGATGTGAGCTAGCCGTCGCGGCTAAAGCCGCTCCCACGGGGCGGGCGGGCGGTGCGGCGCGCTGTGGGAGCGGCTTTAGCCGCGAAGGGCCGCGATGTGAGTTGGCTGGCGCGGCTAAAGCCGCTCCCACGGGGCGGGCGCGCGCGGCGGTGCGCTGTGGGAGCGGCTTTAGCCGCGAAGGGCCGGGATGTGAGTTGGCTGTCGCGGCTAAAGCCGCTCCCGACGGGGCGGGCGGGGGCGGCGGCGCGCTGTGGGAGCGGCTTTAGCCGCGAAGGGCCGCGATGTGAGTTGGCTGTCGCGGCTAAAGCCGCTCCCACGGGGAGGGCGGGCGGTGTGACGCGCTGTGGGAGCGGCTTTAGCCGCGAAGGGCCGGGATGTGAGCTAGCTGTCGCGGCTAAAGCCGCTCCCACGGGGCGGGCGGGGGCGGCGGCGCGCTGTGGGAGCGGCTTTAGCCGCGAAGGGCCGGGATGTGAGCTAGCCGTCGCGGCTAAAGCCGCTCCCACGGGGAGGGCGGGCGGTGCGGTGCGCTGTGGGAGCGGCTTTAGCCGCGAAGGGCCGGGATGTGAGTTGGCCGTCGCGGCTAAAGCCGCTCCCACGGGGCGGTCGGGGGCAGGGAGCGCGCTGCTCACGGCTGCTGCTCCCGGTGCAGAAGGCTCAGCAGATACTCGCCATAGCCACTCTTGCGCAGGGGCTCGGCGATGGCCAGCAATTGCTCGCTGTCGATCCAGCGATTCTGGTAGGCGACCTCTTCCGGCGAGCAGACCTTGAGCCCCTGGCGCTGCTCGATGGTCTCGATGAAGTTGGCCGCCTGGATCAGTGACTCGTGCGTGCCGGTGTCGAGCCAGGCGATGCCGCGGCCCAGGCGCTCGAGCTGCAGCCGGCCCTGCTCGAGATAGCGCCGGTTCAGGTCCGTGATCTCCAGCTCCCCGCGCGCGGACGGCGTCAGCTCCGCCGCGAGCCCGCAGACATCGCTGTCGTAGAAATAGATGCCGGTGACGGCGTAGTTCGACCTGGCCTTGGCCGGCTTCTCCTCCAGCCCGATGACGTTGCCGTCCGGCCCGAACTCGGCGACGCCGTAGCGCTCCGGGTCCTTGACCCAATAGCCGAACACCGTTGCGCCATCGGTGCGCGCGGCCGCGGCCTTGAGGCTCTGGACGAGGCCGTGACCGTAGAAGATGTTGTCGCCGAGGACGAGGCAGCTCGGCTGCCCGTCGATGAAGTCGCGGCCGATGATGAAGGCCTGCGCGAGCCCGCCCGGCTGCGGCTGCACGGCGTAGTCGAGCGCGATACCCCACTGGCTGCCGTCGCCTAGGAGCGCGCGGAAGGAGGGCTCGTCGCGCGGCGTGGTGATGACCAGGATCTCGCGGACGCCCGCCATCATCAGCACGGCGAGCGGGTAGTAGATCATGGGCTTGTCGTACACCGGCAAGAGCTGCTTGCTCAGCGACAGCGTCAGCGGATGCAGCCGGGTGCCGGAGCCGCCGGCGAGGATGATGCCCTTGCGCGTCATGGTGTTCTCCTGGTGGAATGGGGCCGGCTTGGCGTCGCGGCCGGCTCAGTGCTCAGCGCGTTCGGTGCCGAGCCGCTGGCCGAGGTAGCTGCCGTCCATGACGCGCTGCACCCAGTCGTGGTTGTCCAGATACCACGCGAGGGTGCGCCGCAGGCCGGTCTCGAAGGTCTCTTGCGGCACCCAGCCCAGCTCGCGCTTGAGCTTGGTCGCGTCGATGGCATAGCGCTGGTCGTGCCCGGGCCGGTCGGTGACGAACTGTTTGAGCCGTGCATGCGGGCGGTGCGGCGAGCCCGGCAGGGCCTCGTCGAGCAGCGCGCAGAGGGTGTCTACGACGTCGAGATTGGTCTTCTCGCTGTTGCCGCCGACGTTGTAGACCTCGCCGGGCGTGCCGGCCTCGAGCACCCGGGCGATGGCCCGGCAGTGGTCCTCGACATACAGCCAATCGCGCACGTTGGAGCCGTCGCCGTAGATGGGCAGCGGCTCGCCGGCGCGGGCCTTGGCGATCATGAGCGGGATCAGCTTTTCCGGAAACTGGTAGGGCCCGTAGTTGTTGGAGCAGTTGGTGGTGAGCACCGGCAGCCCGTAGGTGTGGTGCCAGGCGCGCACCAGGTGGTCCGACGCGGCCTTGGAGGCGGAGTAGGGCGAGTTGGGCGCGTACGGGGTGGTCTCGGTGAAGGCGCCGGTGGGCCCGAGGGAGCCGTAGACCTCGTCGGTGGACACGTGCAGGAAGCGGAAGGCTTGTCGGGTGTCCTGGTCCAGCCCGCGCCAATACTCGCGCGTGCAGTCCAGCAGGTTGAAGGTGCCGAGGACGTTGGTCTCGATGAAGGCGGCGGGGCCGTCGATGGAGCGGTCCACGTGGCTCTCGGCCGCGAAGTTGACGACGGCGTCTACGGCGTGCTCGCGCAGCAGGTGCGCAACCAGCTCGCGGTCGCCGATATCGCCCTGCACGAAGACGTGCCGTGGGTTGTCCTGCACGGCGCGCAGCGTATCCAGGTTGCCGGCGTAGGTGAGCTTGTCGAGGTTGACGATGCGGGCGTCGGATTCCGCGAGCATCGTCAGCACGAAGTTGCCGCCGATGAAGCCGGCGCCGCCGGTAACGAGAAGGGTGTTCATGGCAGGGAGCTCATGGCTGCTTGCGGCCGCTTTGTGCGCGGGCCGGGTCACCCCCGGCCGGAGATCGGCCGCCATGCTACCACGAGCGCCGCGTGGGTTGACGGCCCACGCTCGCGCCGTGCTTGGGCAGGCTCGCTACTGCGCGCGCGCCACCGACAGCACATCCGGCAGTTGCTTGAGCCGCGCGATGATCCGCTCCAGGTGCTCCGCGTCGGTCACCTGCACCGTGAAGCGCATGTGGGCGATGTCGTTGCTCGGATCGGTGCGGGTGTCGCTGCCGAGCACGTTGGCGTCGGCGTCGGCGAGGGCTGAGGAGATGTCGCGCAACAGGCCCTTGCGGTCCGCCGCGGACAGCACCACGGCCACCGGGTAGCCGGCCTGCGCGGGTTGATCCGCCCAGCTCACCTGCACCAGGCGCGCGCGCTCCGCCTCCGGCAGGTTCAGGATCTCTCGGCAGTTGCGCCGGTGCACGATGACGCCGCGCCCGACGCTGACATAGCCCACCAGCTTGTCGTGCGGCACCGGCCGGCAGCAGGCGGCCATCTGCGTCATGAGGTCATCGACGCCCTCCACGACCACCGCCCCGCGTCTGCCCGCCTCCGGCACCGCCGCCGACGGGCGGCTCGGCGGCAGCTCGTCCGGGGCCTCGCGGCGCTCCGCGCGGGGCTCGCCGACCTGGCGCGCTACTTGGCCGGCGGCGACGTCGCCGCGGCCGATGGCGGCGAGCAGGTCGTCGCCCGACTTGAGATTAAAGCGCTCCGCGAGCCGTTCGAGCTGGGGCGCCGCGTCGATGCCGAGGCGCGTGATCTCGCGCTCCAGCGCGACGCGGCCCTCGGCCAGATGTCGGTCGAAGTCCTGCTGCTTGAACCACTGCCGGACCCGGTTGCGCGCCCGGCTGGTGACCATGTAGCCATGGTGCACGCTGAGCCAGTCGCGGCTCGGCTGGGCGTTCTTCTGGGTGATGATGGTCACCGTCTCGCCGCTCTTGAGCTGATGCGTCAGCGGCACCATGCGCCCGTCCACGCGGGCGCCGCGGCAGCGATGGCCGATCTCGGAATGAATGGCGTAGGCGAAGTCCAGCGGCGTGGCGCCGCGCGGCAGCTCGACGACCTTGGACTGCGGTGTGAGCACGTAGATGCTCGTTGGAGCCAGGTCGGTGCTCGGCTGCCGAGCGGCCTGCTCGTCGGGCTCCGCGTCGCCGGCGTGCGACAGCCAGTGGCGCATGGAGACGATGCGGCGCTGGAGCTCCGGGTCGTGCGCCTTGGCCTCCTTGTAGGCCCAGTGCGCGGCGACGCCGTACTCGGCATGCTCGTGCATCGCCCGGGTGCGGATCTGCACCTCCAGCGGCTTGTCCTCGGGGCCGAGCACGGCCGTGTGCAGGGATTGGTAGTTGTTGCCCTTGGGCGTGGCGATGTAGTCGTCGAACTCCGACGGGATGTGCGCCCAGAGCCCGTGCACGACGCCGAGCGCGGAATAGCAGGCCGGCACGTCGTCCACCATGATGCGCACGGCGCGCAGGTCGAAGATCTGGTCGATGTCCACGCCCTTGCGCTGCATCTTGCGCCAGATGCTGTAGATGTGCTTCGCGCGGCCGGTCACCTCGGCGGCGATGCCGGCCCGGGCCAGCTCCGCGCGCAGTTGCTCCAGCACCGCGCCGATGTAGCGCTGGCGCTCGTCGCGGCGCTCCGCCAGCGCCTTGGCGATGCGCATGTAGGCCTCGGGCTCGGCGGCCCGTAGCGCCAGGTCTTCCAGCTCCCACTTGAGCTGCCAGACGCCCAGGCGATTGGCCAGCGGCGCGTAGACGCGGCGGGTGTCGTCGGCCAGCTCGAGCTGCCGCGCACGCGACAGATGCTTGCCGCGGCGCAGCCACTGCAGCCGGTCGGCGAGCACCACCAGCATCACGCGCACGTCCTCGGCCATGCCGAGCAGCATGCGGCGCAGGTTCTCCTCGTGCGCGGCGCGGTTGCGCTCGGCGCGCTTGCCGCCCTCGGCGACGTACTCCAGGCGGGTTAACTGCTCGATGCGCGCGAGGTCCGCGCTCAGGCGCGCGACCACGGGGCCGAAGCGGGCCTCCAGGGCCGCGGCGTCGCTGCCGGCGTCGCCGAGGCAGCCCTGCAGCAAGGCGGCGCACAGGGTTTCCGCGTCCATGCGCAGCCCGAACAGCAGGTCAGCGGCGGCGAGGCGATGGCGCACGGCGGTCTCGCCGGTCTCCAGCAGCGCGCTGCCGTGGCAGGCGAGCGTCTGCTCGACCGCATCGGCGAGGAGCCGGCGGCCGTTGGCGTCGTAGCGCGGCGTGACCTGCGCCAGCCAGTGGTGCACGGCGGCGGCGTCGTCGACGCGCTCCGGCAGATTCGTGACAGCTTGGACCATGGCGGACCAGATGGGGCCGGCGCCGGGGCAGTCGAGCCGCCACCGTGCCGGCCCGGCCTCAAACGGGATCGAGCAGCAGGCTAACGAGGCCGTCCGCGAGCTTCGGCTCGAACCAGGTCGACTTCGGCGGCATGATGGCAGCGGCGTCCGCCACGGCCAGCAGCTCATCGATGCCGGTGGCGGGCAGGGCCAGTGCGAGCGCCATGCGCCCGGCATCCACCGGCGCCATGAGGCCGGCGAGCCCGCGGCTGCCGCCGACGAAGTCGATGCGCGGGTCCCGCCGCGGGTCCGTGATGCCGAGCAGCGGCTCGATGAGGTGCGTGTGCAGCAGCGTGACGGCGAGCTTGGCCACCGGGTCGTCATCCGCGGGCAGGCGCTGTTCGCGCAGCCGGAGCTGCCACCAGCGCCCGTCGCTGTAGAGGCCGAACTGCGTCGATGCGGCCGGCTGCACCGGCGCCGCGGATGGCGTGACCGCGAAGCGCTCGCCGGCGCGCGCCAGTAGCGCATCGAGATCGAGCCCGCCCAGGTCCGCCACCAATCGGTGATAGGGCAGGATGGTCAGCTCGTCGTGCGGGAAGATCACGGCGAGAAAGGCCGCGCTGGCGGCATCGCCGCGCGCCTCGGCGACGCGCACCGCGGCGGCGGAGCGGTGATGGCCGTCGGCGACGTAGAGCGCGGGGAGCTTGGCGCCGAGCGCCGTCAGGGCCTGGACCCGTGCCGTATCGGCGATGACCCAGAGCTGGTGGCGCACGCCGTCGGTGGCGGTCACGTCCACCTCCGGCGCCGCCGCGTCGCAGGCCGCCGCGAGCAGCTCGCGCAGGGCGGCATCGGCGCGGTTCACCAGGAACACGGGCCCGGTCTGCGCATCCAGCGCCGCGATCTGCCGCACCCGATCGTCCTCCTTGGCGGGGCGGGTCAGCTCGTGCTTCTTGATGCGCCCGCTGACGTAGGCGGCGACGGACGCGCCGGCGACCAGGCCGGTCTGTCGGCGGCCCGCGACCTCTTGGCGATAGGCGTAGTAGCAGGGCGCGTCGTCGCGGCAGAGCACATCGTCCGCGCGCATCCGCTCCAGGTTAGCGCGGGCGCGGGCGTAGACCTCGGGCGCGTAGGGGTCGGTGCCCGGCGGCAGGTCCACCTCGGCGCGGGAGATATGCAGGAAGCTGCGCGCGCGCCCGGCGACGAGCCGGCGCGCCTCCTCGGCATCGACCACGTCGTAGGGCGGGGCGATGACCTCGGCGGCGCGGCCGGGGGCCGGACGCAGGCCGGCGAAAGGACGGATCAGCGGTGGCTCAGGCATGGCGCATCGGTGCCCGCTGGCGGGCGACTGCTCCTGGGGTGGGGCCGGCTCCGCGCATCTTAGCAACAACGGCAGCCGTGGCATCCCCCTTTCGGGGCCGAAGTCGCGACGGCCGCGACAGTCGTGGGAGCGGCTTTAGCCGCGACAAGCCGGCAGTATTACGAGACATCAGCGCTGTCCCCATTTTGCGACCGCCCCGTGGCTACCGCATCATCTCAAGGTATTGCACCAAGCGCTCGTCGGGGAGATGATCAACAACAAGCTTGAGCCGGTTCGAGGTCGCTGCGCGCCTCAATCGCGTCCCAAGGCAATAGCTTCGTTTGGGTCATGGCCGCCATGGGGTCTCCTCTCCGAGAGGTCGCCTCGACAACGACATTGATTCCCTGGTGGCCGCCCTTTTTCATCCCCGCCAACGCCCTTGGGGTGGATTTTTCCGCCTCCGCCCAAGCGGCGCATTCAAGCCCTTGATTCTGGGTCGCTCGGTGGGGTACTGACCTATTCAACGTCAACAATGAGGATTTCTCAACCATGCAGTCTGCCAAGCAGGTCGCAAAGGCGGTCATTGAGCAGCTCCCGGAGCAGGCGTCCTGGGATGAGATCATGTACGAGCTTTACGCAAAACAGAAGATCGAGGAAGGTCTAGCTGACATTGAGGCGGGCCGCGTCATCCCGCACGAGCGGGTCAAGGCCGAGCTGCTTGGCAATGGCGATTAAATGGTCTCGACGCGCCAGGATCGACATCCTTGATTTGAAGGACTATATCGGCAAGGACTCGCCGATGAATGCCCGTCGCTTCACGGAGCGTATGATCTCAGTGATCGAGAACCTGGAGACCTTTCCTACGATGGGTCGGCCAGTCCCCGAAGCCGACGGACGCGACGACGTTCGGGAGCTGATCTATCAGGGGTACCGGATTATCTACCAGACGCGTGCCAACGACCTGTTCATTGTCACGATCATCCATGGCAGTCGCAATCTGCAAGGGCAGCGCAAGAAGCCATGGGAATAGCAACGCGAGGGTCATAACGCGAGGGTCATAACGCGAGGGTGAGATCTCACGTGTAATAAGCGCGCGAGGGCCGCGTGGATCTCTCCGCCTCCGCCCAAGCGGCGCATGCAAGCCCTTGATTCTGCGCCGTACCGTGGGTTAAATACAATCGTCCGATCTCGTCGCCACTGTCCATTCAGTGGCTTAGAGACCTCGCAGCCGCGGCTCATTACGCCGCCCGCAACTGCGCCAGCGGCGGCCGCACCAGCGCCCGATAGGTGCCGAGCGTGCCGGCCAGGCCGATGGCGACACCGCTGCCGAGCACGCCGAAGACCCAGAGCCACGGGTTCGGCGCAAACGGCAGGTCGAACACCTGCCGCGCGAGCACATAGCCCGTGAGCTCCGCGAAGATCGACGCGGTGAGCCCGGCCAGCAGCCCGGCGACGGTGAACTCCACCAAGAGCCCCCGCAGCAGTTGCCCGCGATTGGCACCGAGCGTGCGCAGCACGCCGTGCTCCCCACGGCGCACCGCGAGGCTCGCCTGGATGCCGGCGTACATCACCAACAGCCCGGCCGCAAGCGTGAACAGAAACACGTACTCCACTGCGCGGATGCCCTGCTCGATGATGCCCCGCACCTGCTCCAGCAGCGCGCCGACGTCGATCAGCGTGACGCTCGGGAAGGCCCGCAGCAGCTCCGGCACCAGTGCCTCGCGCGCCGCGGGCAGGTAGAAGCTGGTCACGTAGGTCGCGGGCTCGCCGGCGAGCAGCCCCGGCGTGCCGATGACGAAGAAGTTGACGTTGAAGCTGTCCCAGACCACGCGCCGCAGGCTGGTGACCGGCGCCGCCACCTCGCGCCCGGCCATCCAGAAGCGCAGCTCGTCGCCGAGCGCGATGCCGAGCGTCTCGGCGATGCCCTCTTCCACGGAGAACTGCGGCAGCGGGTCCGGCCCGGCCCACCATCTGCCTGCGACGATCTCGTTGTCACCCTGCGGCACGTCGGAGTAGCTCAGGTTGAACTCCCGGTCGGCCAGGCGCGCCGCCTGCGGGTCCTCGTAGTCGTCCGGCTCCACGGTCTCGCCGCCGATGCCGGTGAGCCGCCCGCGGACCATTGGATAGATGCCGGAGCTGTCGATGTCGCGCTCGGCAAACCAGTCCGCCAGTGCGTCCTTCTCGTGCGGCTGGATGTTGATCAAGAAGCGGTTCGGCGCGCCCTCCGGCAGCGTCTGCTGCCAGCTCTGGAGCAGGTCCACGCGCACCACGGCGAGCAGCAGCAGTGCGAGGATGCCGAGCCCGAAGCCGGTGATCTGCAGGATCGCCGCCGCCGGCCGGCGCGAGAGCCCGGCTAAGCCTAAGCGCCAGATGCCGCGAGTGCGCGCCGCTGCCAGCCCGGCGAGCCAGACCATCACCGCGCCGAGCGCCACCAGCGCGGCGACGGCGCCGACGACGCCGAGCAGCAGCTTCCACGCCAGCTCGAAATCCCCCGCCTGCCACAGGATCAGCAGCGCCAACGCGGCGGCGGCGGCCAGCGCCGCGAGCGCGACGGAGGTCTTCGGCGCGCCCAGGTCCCGCCGCAGCACCTTGAGCGGCGGCACATCGGCGAGCTGCATCAGCGGCGGCAGCGCGAAGCCCGCCAGCGCCACCAGCCCGGTGCCGAGCCCGACGAAGACGGGCGCCACCGACGGTGCCGGCAGCGGCCCGTCGAACCAGTCCGCGAGCACCAGCGCGAGCCCCTGCTGCCCGAGCCAGCCGATAAGGCAGCCGATGAGGCTCGCGATGAGGCCGAAGGCCAGGAGCCGCAGCGCAAAGATGCGCGTCAGCACGTGCCGCGGCGCGCCCAGGCAGCGCATCACGGCCACCGCGTCGGTCTGGCGGTCCACGAGCCGCCGGCTCGCGAGCGCAATGGCCGCGCCGGCGACGAGCAGCGTCGTCAGCGCCGCCAGGTGCAGGAAGCGCGACGCGCGATCGACCGCCGACTCGAACTCCGGGCGTGCCTCGCGGGCGTCGAGGAGCCCGGCGTAGGCCGGAAGCTTGGGCTCCGCCCACGCGGCGAAGTCGGCGATGGCCTGCGGCGGGCCGCCGAGCAGCAGCCGATGGCGCACGCGGCTCGCCTCCGTGACCAGCCCCGTCGCCGGCACGTCATCGAGCCGGATCATGACCCGGGGCGCAATCTGGAAGAAATTGCCGCCGCGGTCCGGCTCGTAGGCGATGAGCCGATCCGCGGTGAAGCCGACCTCGCCCAAGTCGATGCCGGTGCCGACCTCGGCACCGAGCGCGTACAGGAGCCGCGGCTCCACCCAGGCCGTGCGCGGCGCGGGCCCGCCGTCGGTGGGCAGCTCGGCGGCGTCCAGATCGGCCTTGAGCCGCATGCTGCCGCGCAGCGGATAGGTGTCGTCCACGGCCTTCACCTGCACGAGCTGGCTGCTGTCGCCGGCGAGTACGACGCTGCTGAAGGTGAGCGTGCGGGCGATGGCGAGCCCGCGCCGGGCGGCCTCGTCGGCGAAGGTCTCCGGGATGGCGCGTGAGGAGTCGATGACGAGGTCGGCGGCGATCAGCTCGCCGCCCTGGCGCTGCATCGCGCGCTCGATGCGGTCGGTGAAGAAGCCGACGGCGGTGATGGCCGCCACCGTCAGCACCAGCGCCGCGGACAGGAGATACAGCTCGCCGCTGCGCCAATCCCGGCGCAGGAGCTTGAGCGCGAGCCACCAGGCGCTGGTGCGGATGCGGAACCGGGCGCTCATGCCAGTGCCTCCAGGTGACCGTCGCGCATGCCGAGGCGGCGGTCGCAACGCTCGGCCAGGGCCTGATCGTGCGTCACCAGCACCAGCGCGGCGCCGGCGTCGGCGCGCAGCGCAAACAGCAGGTCGATGATCTTTTGGCCCGTCGCGAGGTCCAGGTTACCGGTGGGCTCGTCCGCGAACAGGATGCGCGGCCCGGGCGCAAAGGCGCGTGCGATGGCCACGCGCTGCTGCTCGCCGCCCGAGAGCTGGCGCGGATAGTGCCCGGCGCGGGGGGTGAGGCCGACGCGCTCCAGCGCCTCGCGGGCGATGCCGGTGGGGCCGCTGCCGTTCATGCGCGGGGCGTCGGTGATGGCGCCGAGCTCGAGCGGCAGCGAGACGTTTTCCAGTGCCGTCAGGGTCGGCAGGAGCTGGAAGCTCTGGAACACGAAGCCGACGCGCCCGGCCCGCAGCGCGGCGCGGCCGTCTTCGTCGAGCGTTGCGAGCCGCTCGCCGCACAGCTCCACGTCGCCGTCGCTCGGCGTATCCAGGCCGGCGAGCAGGCCGAGCAGGGTCGACTTGCCGCTGCCGGAGGCGCCGACGATGGCCACCGCCTCGCCGGCGCCGATGCTGAGCGATAAGTCGTGCAGAATGGTCAGCCGCCCGCCGGGGCCGGTAACATGCTTCGCCAATCCGTCGGCCCGGCACAGGACCTCCGGGCTCACAATCTCTGGGCTCGCGCTCTCTGGGCTCACGCTCTCTGGGCTCACGCTCTCTGGGCTCACGCTCTCTGGGGTATTCATGCAGTCTCCATGCTTACGCAGTGCACCGCTGCTCATGCCGGTGCTCGTCTTCGCCATGCTGTTGGCGGGGCCCGTCGGCGCCGCGGCGCCGGCGCCCCGGCTGTTGGTGCTGGGGGACAGCTTGAGCGCCGCCTTCGGGACTGCGCTAGATCAGGGCTGGGTCAGCCTGCTCAAGGCGCGCATCGCCGAGGCGGGGCTGCCGCATACCGTGGTCAATGCCAGCATTTCGGGCGATACCACCGCGGGCGGACTCTCCCGGCTGCCGGCGCTGCTCAAGGAGCATCGGCCCGCGGTGGTCGTCATCGAGCTTGGCGCCAACGACGGCCTGCGCGGCTTTCCGCCCAAGCAGATCGCCGCGGTGCTGACGGCGCTGGTGGAGCAATCGCAACAGGCCGGCGCGCGGGTGCTGCTTGCCGGCGTGCGCTTGCCGCCCAACTATGGCAGCGGGTACGCCGAGCAGTTCCAGGCGCTGTATCTTGAGGTGGCCCAGGCTACCGGCGCCGCGCTGGTGCCGAGGCTGTTGGCCGGCGTGTCGGACCGGCGCGAGCTGATGCAGCCGGACGGCCTGCACCCGACCGCCGCGGCGCAGCCCAAGATGTTGGATAACGTCTGGCCGGGGCTGCTGCCGCTGCTTAAGGCCACCGCCGACGCCGAAGGCTGAGTGGGCACGCGCCCGCTGCAACCGAGCCGAGCGCGGGCGGTCGAACGGCTGCAGACGAATCAGGATTCATGACTCAACAAACCGAGGAGAACAGCCGATGCACCGCGTAAGCATCGTGGGCTCCGGCTTCGGCGCGCTGACGGCCATCTCGGCGCTGCGCGACGCGGACCCGGCGCTCGACATCACCGTCGTCAGCCCGAAGCCGGAATTCGTCTACTACCCGGGCCTCATCTGGGTGCCGTCCGGGCTGCGCAAGGGCGATGACCTGCGTATCGATCTTCGGCCCTTTCTCAGGCGCATGGGTGTCAACCATCGCGCTGCCGAGGCCATCGGGCTCAGCGATGACGGGCGAATTCTGCACACGAGCGCCGGCGACATCGCCAACGACGGCCTGATCATCGCGAGCGGCGGGCGCTTCATCAAGAAGCTGCCGGGCATCGAGCACGCCATCACGCCCTGCGAGGGCATCGCGGCGGCCGAGGCGATTCGCGACCGGCTTAAGGCCATGGACGGCGGCACCGTCGCCATGGGCTTTGCGGGCAACCCGAACGAGCCGTCGTCCATGCGCGGTGGGCCGATCTTCGAGTTCCTGTTCGGGCTCGACCGGCAACTGCGGCGGGAAGGGCGCCGCGAGCGCTTCAACATCGTCTTCTTCACGCCCGCCGAGCGCCCCGGCAACCGGCTCGGCCCGAAGGCCGTGGACAAGCTCCTCGGCGAGATGCGCAGGGTCGGCATCGAGACGCACTTGGGCCGCAAGCTCAAGGGCTTCACGGCGGACAAGGTGATGACCGAGGGCGGGGAGTTTCCGGCCGACCTCATCGTGTTCATGCCCGGCATGACCGGCAACCAGTGGTTCGACAACACCACGCTGCCGCGCTCCCCGGGCGGGCTGATCCAGGCCGACGCCCACTGCAAGGTGGCCGGGCCGGAGCGGGTCTATGTCGTCGGCGACTCCGGCAGCTTTCCGGGTCCGGAGTGGATGCCGAAGCAGGCGCACATGGCGGACCTGCAGGCCAAGGCCGCCGCGAAGAACCTGGTGGCGGAGATGGCGGGCAAGGCCGCTGATGAGACGTTCGACGTGGAGCTGCTCTGCATCGTCGACGCCAACGACCGCGGCATGGTCATCTGGCGCACCGAGAAGCGCAACTGGGTGCTGCCGAGCTCCGTTGCCTTCCATTGGCTCAAGCGCGGGTTCGAGTGGTGGTATTTGCGGCAGTACCGGTGAAGAAGGGGCGAGGGCCGAGGGCCGAGGCCGTGGGAGCGGCTTTAGCCGCGACTGCTGCGACTGCCGCGACGACCTTGGCTCGCGGCTGGGGTCGCGGCTGAAGCCGCTGCCACAGCAACCTCAGCTTCCGTACTTGCGCCGCAGGTCCCGGCCTGCCGTTGCGACGGCGTCGCGGATGGCGCTCTGATTGCCGCTGCGTTTGCCGCGGTAGACCTGATCGACGCCGATCCGCCCCGTCGTCTTGGTCTGTGAGCGCAGGCGCAGGTCGACCCGGCTCAGACCTCCGCTGTAGCGCTCGGTGCTCACGACGGTCGGGTCGATGACGACATCCGCCTCGTTGTTCTGCCCGCGCGCCTGGAGCCGGATGACCGTCGCGAAGGCACCGGACTCCTCCAGCCCGCGCGCGATCTCGGCTTGCAGCCAGTTGCGGTCCGCCTCGGACCCCCCGGGGAACTCCACCGGTGCCACCGCCGCCGCCAGCGGGCCGTCGTAGGCCTCGACATCGCCGCGGACGCGCACTGGCGGAGAGTAGGCAGCAATGGTCTCGACTTCGGCGACACCGCCCGAGGAGCCGCAGCCGCTGACGGCAGCGGCCACGGCCGCGACGCAGAACAGGCGCAACACTGTGCGAAACATCAGGACTCAACCTCGTGTTCAGGGACTTGGGCGCGGGGCGGCAGCGCCCCGACTCCAGCGGAAAACGGAACATTGTCGCGTCAGCCGCGGCGGCTTGCCAGTACCGATAACAAGTCCGCAAAGAACCCGCAAAGTGCCGTTGCGGACTTGATCTTGCGGGGGATACCGGCAACAATGCCCGGCTTCGTCGCGCCCTGCGACGATCGCCTCGCCTCACCGCGCCATAATTCAAGCCATTGCGTCGGGAGGCTTTACACCCGCGAGGATCCCCATGCGACATTACGAAGTTGTGTTTCTGGTGCACCCGAGCCAGAGCGAGCAGGTGCCGGCCATGATTGAGCGCTACCGCGGCAACCTGGAGGGCCGTGGCGGCAAGATCCATCGGCTCGAGGACTGGGGCCGCCGCCAGCTCGCCTACCCGATCAACAAGGTGCACAAGGCGCATTACGTGCTGATGAACATCGAGTGCGACCAAGAGGCCCTCGACGAGCTGGAGAACGCCTTTCGCTTCAACGATGCGGTGCTGCGCAATCTGATCATGAAGCGCCGCGCTGCCGTCACGGAGCCGTCGCCGCTGCTCAAGGGCGATGAAGAAGGCGGCGAGGAGCGCCGCGGCCGGCGTGACGACGACCGCGGTGGTCGCCGCGACGACGACGATCGCCCGCGCCGTCGCGATGACGACGACGACCGTCCGCCGCGCCGTCGCGACAGCTACGACGACTGATCCGGCATCCGCCCCCGCTCCGTCCCATCCAGTTCCAGCACCCAGAGGCACACCAGCATGGCCCGTTTCTTTCGCCGCAAGCGCTATTGCCGCTTCACCGCCGAAGGCATCACCGAGATCGACTACAAGGACCTGAACCTGCTCAAGGCGTACGCCAGCGAGTCCGGCAAGATCGTCCCGAGCCGCATTACCGGCACCTCGGCCAAGTACCAGCGCCAGCTCGCCGACGCCATCAAGCGCGCGCGCTTCCTGGCGCTGCTGCCGTACACCGACGGGCATTGAGCGCAGGTTGCCGGCCCGCCGCGAGCTGCGGCCGGCCGGCGCGACGCCGCCTAATCGAATCGATTCTGAGGAAACCCCGATGGAAGTGATCCTGCTGAAGAAGGTCGGCGGGCTCGGCGAGCTTGGCGACAAGGTCGCGGTGCGCGCGGGCTACGGCCGCAATTTTCTGATCCCCCAGGGCGCCGCGGTACCCGCCACCGACGCCAACCTGAAGGCCTTCGAGGAGCGCCGTGCAGAGCTCGAAGCCCAGGCCGGCGAGGCGCTGGCCATTGCCGAGTCCCGCCGCGAGCGGTTCGAAGGCCTTACCGTCAACATCTCGCGCAAGGCCGGTGACGAAGGCCGCCTGTTCGGCTCCGTCGGTACTGGCGACATCGCCGAGGCCGTGACCGCCGTCGGCGTCGATCTGGCGAAGAGCGAGGTCCGGTTGCCGCAGGGCCCGTTCCGCCACATCGGCTCCTACGAGGTGGAGCTGCATCTGCACACCGACGTCGATGTCGTGATCCTGGTCGAGATCGTCCCGGGCGACTGAGCCGCGCCCTCCCGGCTGCGACGGCCCCTGGGTACGCCGGATTCATCCGGCCCCTGGGTACGCCGGATTCATCCGGCTCCTGGGTACGCCGGATTCATCCGGCTCCTGGGTACGCCGGATTCATCCGGCTCCTGGGTACGCCGGATTCATCCGGCTCCTGGGTACGCCGGATTCATCCGGCTCTTGGGTACGCCGGATTCATCCGGCACCGACATCGTGATGCCGGCGTCCAGCCGGCAACGCTGCGCCCGGCCTCCAGCCATCGAGCGATCTCCTCGTGACACCGCTCCCGCGGTGTCACGCCTCTCTCGGCGCTCCGCGCCCAGTCGACCCGTCCCAAGCCCGCACCCGCGCAGTTTACTTCTCGTGACACCGCTCCCGCGGTGTCACGCCTCTCCCGGCGCTCCGCGCCCAGTCGCTACGTCCCAAGCCTCCACCCCCGCGCGGCTTAGCCCCGACTCTCGAATCGCCACAAAAGTCGCCACACTCCGGCGGCGGCCTGTACGGTTTTCCTTGCTTGTCGCCCGGCCACGCTTGGGCCGACAATCCTCCTCCCCAATCCCGACTCCAAGAGCCCCTGCTCCATGCCCCGGCGCCGCCCCGCGGTACGCCGGTACTGGGCTCGTTTTCGCCTCCGACAACAGGAGATCACCGCCGTGGATGCCGACGACCCGGGTGCCTTTGCCGGCACGCCCTTTGAGGGCATGCGCGTGCCGCCGCACAACGTGCAGGCCGAGCAATCCCTGCTCGGCGCGCTGATGCTGGAGAACAGCACCTGGGAGCTGGTGGCGGACAAGGTGCGGGAGGTGGACTTCTACCGCCTTGAGCACCAGCTCGTGTTCCGTGCCGTGTCGTTGCTCGCAGATAGCGATCAGCCCTTCGACGTCGTGACCCTCGCCGAGGCGCTGGAAAAGCGCAAGCTCCTGGACGACGTCGGCGGCATGGCCTACCTGGCCGAGATCGACCGCAACACCGCGAGCGCCGCCAATGCCGCGCACTACGCGCGCATCATCCGCTTCAACTCCGTGCTGCGGCAGCTCATCAAGGCCGGCACCGGCATTGCGGACCTGGCCTTCGACACCGGCGGGCGCTCCGAGGCCGAGATCCTCGACGCCGCCGAGGCCAAGGTCTTCGCCATCGCCGAGCAGCTCGCCCGCGGCGGCGGCTTCCAGCCCCTGGAGAGCCTGCTCAAGATCGCCGTCGACAAGATCGACGAGCTGTTCCACCGCGACGAGCCCATCACCGGTCTGCCGACGGGTTTCGTGGACTTCGACATGAAGACCTCCGGCCTCCAGAATTCGGACCTGATCATCGTCGCCGGCCGCCCGTCCATGGGCAAGACTAGCTTCGCGATGAACCTGGCCGAGAACGTCGCCATCAAGACCAGCAAGGGCGTGGCGGTGTTCAGCATGGAGATGCCGGGGGACTCGCTCGCCATGCGCATGATGTCGTCCTTGGGGCAGATCGATCAGCACCGCGTGCGCACGGGCAAGCTCACCGACGAGGACTGGCCGCGGCTGACCTCGGCCGTGCACATCCTGTCGCAGGCGCCCATGTTCATCGACGACACGCCGGCGCTCTCGCCCACGGAGGTCCGCGCCCGCGTGCGCCGGCTGCAACGGGAGCTGCAGCGACAGGACAAGCAGCTCGGCATGGTCGTCATCGATTATTTGCAGTTGATGCAGGCGCCGAGCGAGGGCGAGAACCGCGCCACCGAGATCTCCGCCATCAGCCGCTCGCTGAAGTCGCTGGCCAAGGAGCTGTGCGTGCCCGTCATCGCGCTCTCGCAGCTCAACCGCTCGCTGGAGCAGCGCCCGAACAAGCGCCCGGTGATGTCGGACCTGCGCGAGTCCGGCGCCATCGAGCAGGACGCGGACCTGATCGTGTTCATCTACCGCGACGAGGTCTACAACCAGGAGAGCCCGGACAAGGGCGTCGCCGAGATCATCATCGCCAA
Organism: Thiohalocapsa sp. ML1; assembly: GCF_001469165.1. Classification (GTDB taxonomy): domain Bacteria; phylum Pseudomonadota; class Gammaproteobacteria; order Chromatiales; family Chromatiaceae; genus Thiohalocapsa. The sequence continues at coordinate 20,939 of NZ_JABX01000067.1, forward strand.
GCAGCGCAACGGCCCCATCGGCACCGTCAAGCTCGCCTTCCTGGGGCAGTACACCAAGTTCGAGAACCTGGCCGACAATCTCTACAACGACATGGGCTATTGACCGTGACCGTGGGAGCGGCTTTAGCCGCGAGCGGGGCCGGGCCGGAGAGCCGACCTCCAGGTCGGCTCCGCGCAACAGGGCCAAGGGCCGAGGAGGACGCCCTTGGCCCTCGGCCCTCGGCCCTTTTGCCGTCAGCCGTTCCCACAGCGGTCGCGGCTAAAGCCGCTCCCACAGGCATCGCGGCTAAAGCCGCTCCCACAGGCATCGCGGCTAAAGCCGCTCCCACAGGCATCGCGGCTAAAGCCGCTCCCACAGACACGATGTAATTAACCCCATGGCCCAGCGCCCGAAAAAGCCTCGCGGCCCCTACGTCTGCAACGCCTGCGGCGCGGCGCAGCCGAAGTGGTCCGGCCAGTGCCCGGACTGCGGCGCCTGGAACAGCATCGACGAGGTGCCCGCCGCGCCGCTGACGCCGGGTCGCGGCGGCTGGGCCGGTGCGGGGCAGGGCGCCGCGGCGCTGAACCCGAGCGAGGTCTTGTCCCTCGCCGAGGTCGCACCGGAGCAGCAGACCCGCGCGCCGTCCGGCATCGCCGAGCTGGACCGCGTGCTCGGCGGCGGACTGGTGCCGGGCTCGGTGGTGCTGATCGGCGGCGACCCCGGCATCGGCAAGTCCACGCTGCTGCTGCAGGCCGCCGCCGCCGTCGCCGAGCGCCTGCCTGTGCTCTACGTCACCGGCGAAGAATCGCCCCAGCAGGTGAGCCTGCGCGCGCATCGGCTCGGGCTCGCGGGCGCGGCGGGGCAGGGCAGTGCACTGCGGCTCTTGGCCGAGACGGGCGTCGAGCAGATCCTGGCCACGGTCGCCGCCGTGCGCCCGCGGGTGCTCATCGTGGACTCGATCCAGACCCTATCGACGGATCTGCTCACCTCCGCGCCGGGCAGCGTCTCGCAGGTGCGCGAGACCGCGGCGCAGCTCGTGCGCTTTGCCAAGCTCACCGATACCACCGTGTTCTTGGTCGGCCACGTCACCAAGGAGGGCGCGCTCGCCGGCCCGCGGGTGCTGGAGCACATGGTGGACACGGTGCTCTACTTCGAGGGCGAGCCGGACGGCACGCACCGGCTCATCCGCGCCGTCAAGAACCGCTTCGGCGCTGTCAACGAGCTGGGCGTCTTTCTCATGACGGACAAGGGCCTGCGTGAGGTTCGCAACCCGTCTGCGATCTTCCTGTCCCGGCACGACCGGCCGGTGCCGGGCTCCGTCGTGCTCGTCACCCGCGAGGGCACTCGTCCCATGCTGGTGGAGGTGCAGGCGCTAGTGGACCAGAGCCCGCTCGCGAACCCCAGGCGCGTCGCCGTCGGGCTGGAGCAGAACCGGCTCGCGATGCTGCTCGCGGTGCTGCACCGCCACGGCGGCATTGCGATGTTCGACCAAGACGTGTTCGTGAATGCCGTCGGCGGCGTGCGCGTCACCGAGACCGCGGCGGACCTCGCGCTGGTGCTCGCCGTGCTCTCCAGCTATCGCGACCGCCCGCTGCCGATCGAGCTTGCCGTGTTCGGCGAGATCGGCCTGTCCGGCGAGATCCGCCCCGTGCCGAACGGCCCGGACCGCCTGCGCGAGGCCGCCAAGCACGGACTGCGCCAGGCCATCGCGCCCAAGGCCAACGTGCCCAAGGGCGGCATCGAGGGCTTGAGCATCCGCCCCGTGCTGTCGCTGGCAGAGGCCATCGAAGCCGTCTGAGCCCCCGTGGGAGCGGCTTTAGCCGCGACAGGCGCGCGTGCCGCAGCCTGGCAGATCGCGGCTAAAGCCGCTCCCACGAAGATCCGCGCTTGCCCCTGTGGGAGCGGCTTTAGCCGCGACAGCACGCGTTCCGCAGCCCGGCCGGTCGCGGCTAAAGCCGCTCCCACGAAGATCCGCGCTTGCCCCTGTGGGAGCGGCTTTAGCCGCGACAGGCGCGCGTTCCGCAGCCCGGCCGGTCGCGGCTAAAAGCCGCTCCCACGAAGATCCGCGCCTGCCCCCGTGGGAGCGGCTTTAGCCGCGACAGGCGCGCGTGCCGCACCCTGGCAGATCGCGGCTAAAAGCCGCTCCCACGAAGATCCGCGCTT
>NZ_JABX01000068.1 GCF_001469165.1 Thiohalocapsa sp. ML1
CGCGGCGGACTGGGATCGCCGGCTTTCCAGCCGGCTCGCCGCCGACGCGGCTCGATGCCGCGTCGGCGGCGTCTGAGCTGATCAGAGGGCACCTGCGCAGTCGTCCGCCCGGCGGCGCCCCATGGGCAACGGCCCGGCTCCCGCGCCGCAGATCGCGCGCCGGGGGCATCGAGCCCCCGGCACGCGCAGCCGGCTGAAAGCCGGCGGTCCCAGTGGCGCGGTGTCGAGCCCGCTTGTTGGGCATACCTCAGTCGGTCTGAGGCGAAGCCTCGTTAGGGCATGAGCCGCGCCAGCAGCATCAGCGCGGCGCCGACACAGGCCAGCGCGCCGATGGTCAGGCCCCCAAAGGCCGTGAGCCGGAGCTTCCGCAGCAGCGCCGGCTCGTCCTCGGTGGAGACGACGAACGGATGGTCCGGGTCGCCGGTGGGGCCGACGCGCGGGCGCGGCGGCGCCGCGGCGAGCCTGGCCTCGGCGCGCTCGGCGAGCTCGGCCGCTTCGCGGCGGGCGTGCTCCCACTCGGCGAGGTCGATCTCGCCATCGCCGTTGCGGTCGAAGCGGCGCATGCGCGCCGGGTCGCGCTTCCATTGCGCGAGCAGCTTGCGGGTCAGGGTCGCGCGTTCGCGCACGCCGCGCCGCGGGGTCTCGAAGTGGCCGAGGACGTAGACGGGCTCATTGAGGGCGATGCGCTCCTCGGTCATGCGATAACGGCGGTGGCGCCCGATGAAGGCGGTGAGGCCATGCTCGCCCGCGCCGGCGGGCGCGAGCGGGCGCGGCCCGGTCCAGCGCTCGCGGGTGCGGCAGTGCAGGTAGGCACCCGCCGGCACCACCTCGGCCGCGCCGGTGCCGTCGTCCACCAGGAACGCACACTCCGCGCTGCCGTGCTCCAGCAGGACCCAGTTGCCGCTGCGCCCGCTTTGCTTGTACTGCTCGATGCGCCAGCGATACCAGACACAGGGCTTGCCGGTGAGCCTGGCCGTGAGCAGGCCGCGCAGCGGCGCGGCGACGCCGCGCAGCTCCACATAGCCCTGCGGCGCCGAGCGGATGCGCGCTGTCGGCGTATCGACGATGAGCCGCAGCCGCCACAGGGCGTTGCGCCCCAGGCGCAGCAGCCAGCCGCCGAAGAGCGCGGCGAAGATCGTGCTGGTCCAGAAGCCCACCGGGTCCATGCTGCCGGCAGTCGCGGCGATGAAGTCCTGCATGGCGCTGCTGGCTCGCGCTGCGGCCCGCTGCGGCCGACGCCCCGCTCAGGCCGGCCGCGGCGTGCCGCCGGGTATCAGGCGAAGAGCCGCGCGATGTCCACGTCCCTGCGCGCGTCCTGGAACTCCAACAGCTCCGCCGGCCGGAACTTGAACGCCCGGGCGACGAAGACGTCCGGCACCTGCTCCAGGCGCATGTTGTTGAGATTGACGCTGTCGTTGTAGAGCTCGCGGCGGTCCGCGATGGTGTCCTCCAACTGCGAGATGCGCTGCGCGAGCTGCTGGAAGGCGCGGTCGGCCTTGAGATCCGGGTAGTTCTCGGCCAGCGCCAGCAGCCGGTCCAGCCCGGCGCGAAGCGCCGTCTCGGCGCGGCCGAGCGCGCGCGCATCGCCGGCGTGCTGCGCGGCCAGCACCTCGCCGCGGGCCTGCACGACGCGGGTCAGCGTCTCCTGCTCGTGCTGCATGTAGCGCTTGCAGACCTCCACCAGCTTCGGCAGCTCGTCGTGACGCTGCTTCAGCGCGACATCAATGTTCGACCAAGCCTTGGCCACGGTGTGCTTCAGCCGGACCAGATTGTTGTAGATCAGCGTCGTGTAGAGCAGGAGCACGACGGCGGCGGCGAGGATCAGGAGCAGGGTCAGGGTCATGGGGGCCGGGTATGGTTGGAATCATCGCCGAGCATCCTAGCGCCTCGAGCCGTCCCATGGCTGCGTCTTGATCACGTTTCGGTCGGCGGCCGATCGCTTGGGACCCCTTCTAAAACTACCTCATCTGCGCCGTCAAGCAATCTGGTCATCTCCGCTTATCGCGTTTGTCCGCTATACTTCTCCCAAAAGACAACCGCGAGCAATCGACCATGAACCCGATGATCCGCGACCACTCGGCACTCTACGGCGAAACCGATCTGCCGCGGTCCGCGCAGCAGGCGCATGCCGGCCTGGAGGGCGAGCCGGAGGCGGCAGCGGTGTTCGATCGGGCCGTCACCGCCCTCATGCGCGAGCTGCTGTCCATGGGCGATGGCCTCGCCGACGCGGGCCGGGATCGGCGCCTCCTTGCACTCGACGACAAGACCCTGCTGGCCGAGCTGCTGATCCGCTCGCTGCAAAACGATGTCCTGGCGCCCCGGGCACTGCGGCTGCGCCTGCAGGGCCAGCTTGCGCTGCGCCGGCTGCTGGCCGCGAGCGGCGGCACGCTGACCACGGCCGAGGTCGCCGAGCTGTTGGGCATCACGCAGGACGCCGTGCGCAAGCGCACCGCCCGCGGCAAGCTGCTGGCGCTGCCCCGCGGCGAGCATGGCGTCTATCCGGCGTTCCAGTTCGATGTCGACGCCGGCCGCGTGGTGCCGGGGCTCGATGCCGTGCTGGCGCTGCTCGATACCGACAGCGCCGCCGCCAAGGTGCGCTTCTTTGTCACGCCCGACGCGGACCTCGGCGAGACCCCCATCGCCGTGCTGTTGCGGGCCGATCACGGCGACCGGGCGCTGGTTGAGCGCAAGGCGCAGCAGTTCGGGGTGCAGCTCGCGGTATGAGCCTGCCGCTGCCGCCGCGGGGTGGCCACGGGAAGCTGCGCGTGGTGTCCGTGCCCGCCGGGCAGGCGTGGTACCGGATCGTCCACGCGCGTTATGCGAGTGCTTTGCACTTTTCGAGCGGCCCGGCGGGCCGCTGGAACGATGCGCAGGCCGACTTCGGGGTGCTGTACGTCGCCGATGCCCCGGGCACGGCCTTCGCTGAGACCTTCGGCCACGGACTGTCCGGGCAGCTTGAGCCGGCTGCCGACAAGTTCGTGACCGTGCAGGAGCTCTCGGAGCGCCGCCTGTACCGCATCACCGCCACGCGTGCACTGCAGCTCGCCCTTTTTCTCGGGCCGGGCCTTGCGGCGTTGAACCTCGACGGTCACCTCCTGACGACGCTCGACTACCGGGCGCCGCAGGCGTGGTCGCGCTGGGTTCACGGTGCACCGGCGGCCCTGGACGGTATTCGCTATGCGTCCCGTACACTGCCCGGGCAGGAGAATGCCGCGCTGTTTGAGCGCTGCGGCACTGCGCTCCAGGAGCAGGCGTTGGGAACGCTGGCTGACTGGCGCTCCGAAGGAGGTGAGCTGGAAATGTTGGAGATCCTGGATGCGCAGGGCTGGGGCTTGATCTGACGTGCGGGGCTGTCCGTCGTGGCGGGTCTGCGGGCGGTCTACTCGCGACAGCGCTCCTGCGGAGTCGCCAATCTTCAATCCCCCTGCGCCCCGCTGTATAGGGATCGGTTGCTGTGGATTTCGATTTCGATAACGATTTCGATAGCGCGATCAGCACGACTCGTTGGTCTGAGTCTCCCTAGCCCCTAGCCCCTAGCCCCTAGCCCCTAGCCCCTTCCCTCACCGAGTCGATCAACATCCACCGCGACGCTGAGCTGGTGCTCGCCGCCGCCGTAGAAGACGCCGCGCACGGGGGTGACGTCGCCGTAGTCGCGGCCGACGGCGGTGGTGATGTGTTGCTCGCCGAGCAGGCAGTCGTTGGTGGGGTCGTAGTCGATCCAAGTGCCGGCGGGCGGGGTCGCGGCGGCCTCCGCCGACGGCTCCGCTGCCGCGGGCAGGTAGAGCGCGTACCAGGCATGCGAGGCGTCGGCGCCGCGGAGCTTCGGCTGGCCCGGCGGCGGCAGGGTTTCCAGATAGCCGCTGACGTAGCGCGCGGCGAGCCCGAGCTCGTGCAAGCAGGCGATGCCGACGTGCGCGAAGTCCTGGCAGACGCCGCTGCGCTGGCTCAGCACCGTCGCCAGCGGTGTCGCCACGTCGGTGGCGCTCGGGTCGTACTCGAACTCGCCGTAGATGCGCGCCATCAGTTCACGGGCGGCCTCCAGCACCGGGCGCCCCGGCGTGAAAGACGCGAGCGCGAAGTCGCGTGCCGCCGGCTGCCGCGGCGTGGCTGGCGACGGCAGCGCGAACATGCGCGCTTGCAGCCCCGCGGGGTCACGGGCGGCGTGCAGGCGCTCGCGCACCTGTTCCCACGGCAGCGATAGGGCGGCATTGTGCGGCGGCGGGGCGGTGACCTCCACCTCGCTGACGGCGCCGACCTCAAGCGCCCCGTGCGACTGCTGGATGGAGAAATAGCTGACTCGGTTGCCGAAGATATCCTGGTGCTCGCGCGCCACCGAGGGCCACGGCGAGACCCGCACCTGGCTCTTGAGACAGCGCTGGTGCGGTTCCTCCCGCGGCTTCAGGTGCGCAATGCTGTGGCATAGCGACACCGGGTCGCCGTAGGCGTAGTGCGTGGTGTGGCTGACGCGAAAGCGCATGGGCCCGTGCCGGTCCGGTCGGTGGGAAGCGGGATCAGGGCCGCGGGGGTCCCTGACAGCAAAGAGTCTGCGGCGTCAAAGCATCTTCATCAGTTGTCGCCGGGATCCAAATCGAAATCGGGATCGAACGCTCACCGCAGCCGATGCTGGAGCATGTGGTGCGGGTGCTCCTCGTGGCGGAAATACTGCGCCGTCAGTGCATCGGACAGTGTCGCCATGCCCGTCTCCAGGTCCAGCAGGAACTGCGCCAGCGCGCCGCGGCGGCTGCCGGCCGGATCATCCGGCTGCGCGAGGCCGTCGAGCTCGGCGAGCCGGAGCTCCGTGATCAGCCGCAGCACGCCTTTCTGCGCCGCGGTGCGCACGGGGCCGAGGGCGTCGCGTGGCATCTCGTCCACGAGCCGCTCAAGCTCCTGGATCTGGTAGGCGAGCGCGCGCGGGTTGGCCTCGTCCTGCACCACCAGGTCCAGCAGCGCGCCGACGCGAATGCCGGCCTGGTAACGGCGCCGATAGGTGATGAGGCTGTCGGTCACGCCGAGGATGGCCTCGACGATCAGGCCCTCTTCGGTGGGTGCGCTCACCGCCACCAGCGTCGAGCGCAGCAGCATGGCCAGGTTCATGCCCCGCTCCAGCCGCCGGCCCGCCTCCAAGAAGTGCCAGCCCTCGTTGTGGGTCATGTTCTCCTGTGTCAGCGCGGAGAAGGCCACCAGCGACGTCACCAGCGGATCGAGCACGTCGAGGGCCGCGTTCAGCGTCTGCGGCGCCTGATTCGTGAGGCGGCGCAGATGGCGCTCGATGTCGTTGATGACGCGCCAGGTGTCGCTCGACAGCCGCTCGCGCACCGACCACGCCGCCTGGTTTAGGGCCTGCAGGGTCTGCGGCAGCGCGCCAAGTCGCTCCAAGTCGGTGATTAGGGACAACACCGCGGGGGTCGGTGCGATGAGGGTCGTCGGCTCGGCGCCGATGGGCAGCGGCACATTGGCCTGGCATTGCTCGTTCAGTGCCTCCAGGAGCGATGCGAGGCAGCCGATGCCGTCGTCCTCGGCGGCGAAGCTGCTGCGTGCGGTGAGATTGATGGCGGTGACGCGCAGCAGGCGCACCATGCCCTCCGCGCGCTCGGCGTAGCGCCCGATCCAGAACAGGTTGTCGGCGACGCGGGAGGACACATCGCTCTCGCGCACGACGGCGGGGCTTTGCGCGTCGTGCAGGCCGAGCAGGGTCTCCTCGCGTTCGGGCTCGGTGGCGAGGACCCAGGTGTCCTTGCCGATGCCGCCGAGCTGCGTGGACACCATCGGCGTGTCCTGCGCCAGCGCGACGCGGCTCAAGCCGCCGGGCATCACGGCATAGCCGTCTTCTTCCGCCACCATGAAGCTTCTGAGCACGAAAGGCCGCGGCGCAATGTGCCCATCCATGTACACCGGCGCGGTGGAGGGCGTGACCTCTTCTTGCGCAACGAAGCGGTGCGGCTCGGCGTCGATACGCGCGATGAGCCGGGCGCGCGCGTCGGCGTCCAGGTTGCGCCCGAACATGACGCGCGGCTCCGGCGCCGCATCGGAACGTGCGGCCGCCGGCTTGATGACGAGGTGCTCCAGGTTCGCGAGGACGAAGGCGCGGTCCTCCGGGCAGCCGCACCACCAGGTGCGAAGGTGCGGCAGGAGCAGCTCTTCGCCCAACAGATGCCGGCACAGCGCGGGCAGAAAGGCCATCAGCCCCGGATGCTCGAGCACCCCGCTGCCGAGCGCGTTGGCCACGGTGAGGTTGCCGGCGCGCACCGCCTGGATCATGCCGGGCACGCCGAGCAGGCTATCCTCGCGCAGCTCCAGCGGGTCGCAGAAGCAGTCGTCGGCGCGGCGCAGCACGGCGTCGATGCGCTCCAGCCGTCCGAGCGTGCGCAGCCACAGCGCGCCGTCGCGCACCGATAGGTCCGCCCCCTGCACCAGCGTGTAGCCCAGATAGTTCGCGAGATAGGCGTGCTCGAAGTAGGCGGCGTTCGCGGGCCCCGGCGTCAGCAGTGCCACCCGTGCCTCGTCCGCGCCGTGTGGCGCCAGCCGGTTCATGGCCCGCCGCACGCCGCGGAAGAAGCCGGCGAGCCGGTGCACGTGGCTGTCGCGGAACAGGCTCGGCATCACGCGCGAGAGCACGACCCGGTTCTCCAGCGCATAGCCGGCACCGGACGGCGTCTGGGTGCGGTCACCGATGACCCGCCAGTGGCCGTCGGCGTCGCGGGTCAGGTCCGCGCCGTAGAAGACGAGCGGGCGGTTGCCGGCGATGTCGATGCCGTGGCACGGCAGCAGATAGCCGGAATAGCCGTCTACGAGCTCCGGCGGCAGCAGGCCCTTGCGGATCAGCGTGCGCGGGCCGTAGAGGTCCAGCAGCACGGCGTTGAGCAGCTCGGCGCGCTGGATCAGGCCGCGCTCCAGTACCGCCCACTCCTCGCCGCGCAGCAGCAGCGGCAGCGGGTCCAGGTCCCAGGGGCGCGACATGCCGCGGGAGTCGCCGTGCAGGTTGTAGGTGACGCCGTTGTCGCGGATCAGCCGGTGTGCCTCGCGCCAGCGGGTCTCGATGCCGCCGCGGCCGAGCTGGCGCAGCGTGTCCACCAGGTATTGCCAATGCGGGCGCAGCGCGCCGTCGGCGGCGCGCATCTCGTCCCAGGTGCCGGGGGCCGGCACGTAGGCGTCGTCGAGACGGACATCGTCCAGGCGGGCGATGGGGCTCGTTGCTGACATGGACTGGGCCTCGGGGCGAAACGGCGGCGGCGGGCGGTGCCGGAATTGGCCCGATTACACACCTACCCGGGTGAAGAAAAGTTTGAAGTTTGAAGTTGGAAGTTTGAAGTCGGAAGTTTGAAGTCGGAAGTTTGAAAAGGGAGGCTCCGGCCCTTGGCCCTTGATGCTAGTACACGAATGGGATGAATTTTTTCACCCGGCGCGCGTAGCCGGCGTACTCCGGGTGGCGCTCCGTGAGCCAGGCCTCCTCCTTGCCCGCCTTGTAGCCGAAGAACAGGAAGGCCACTACGAGCGCCAGCAGATGCGACAGGCTCAGGTTGTAGACCGTCCAGGCCGCGCCGGCGAAGAGCAGGCTTGCATACAGCGGGTGCCGCACGAGCGCGTAGACGCCGTGCTGCACGAGCTGGCTGTGGTCCACGGGGTAGGGCAGCGGCGTCAGATAGTCGCGCAGATGCACGGAGCCAAAGCCGCCGAACACCACGGCCACGATGGCCAAGAGCGCCGCGAGCAGGCCGCGCAGCGTGCCGGTGGCGTCCATCGCATCGGCGCCGAGCCCCGGATGCCACACCGGCAGCACGGCGAAGCCGATCATCAGCGCGAACTGGATCAGCACCAGCACCTCGCCGCGGGAGCCGAAGCCGGGTTTCTTGTCGGTGGTGTCTGGGGCCATGGTTACCTCACGTCGCCCGCGGCGGTTCTTTCGCGCCCGCGGCGGTTCTCTAGCGCAGCGGATGACGGCGGCCGGGTGCGTCCGGCTCTGCGCGACATGCTAACCCGTCGGCGGATTTGGCGCTGGCCGGATGCGGCAGGCGGTACGCCGTTGCCTCTACAGTCGGTACGCCGTTGCCTCCACGGGCGGTACGCCGTTGCCTCCACAGGCGGTACGCCGTTGCCTCCACAGGCGGTACGCCGTTGCCTCCACAGGCGGTACGCCGTTGCCTCCACCGGAAGCTCCCGCACATTGTTGCGCAAGCACCGAGTTTCTATGAGGCATCGGCATGATCCGACTTCAGCGCGTCTGCGCCGTCTGCGGGCGCAGTATCTCCTGGCGGCGAAAATGGGCGCGGGACTGGGAACAGGTCAAGTACTGCTCGGACGCCTGCCGCCGGCGCGGGCTCTCGGCGCAGGACCGGCGCATCGAGGAGGCCATCCTGGCGCTGCTGGAGCAGCGCGCCGCCGACGCCAGCATCTGCCCCAGCGACGCGGCCCGACAAGTGGCCGGTGCCGGCGACTGGCGCGCCCAGATGGAGCCCGTGCGCATGGCCGCGCGGCGGCTGCAGCGCGACGGTCGCATCGACATCACCCAGCAGGGCCGGCCCGTGGACCCCGATACGGCGAAGGGGCCGATTCGGTTGCGGTTGCGGCAAGTTGGGTTGCAGGTATGAGGAGCTAGGGGCTAGGGGCTAGGGGCTAGGGGCTAGGGGCTAGGGGCTAGGGGCTAGGGGGCGGCCCCTTGGCCCTCAACCAGCCATGCCGCCGCGCGCCGCGAAGGCGTCGGCGTAGAGCTGAAACAGGACGGCAAAGGTCCGCTCCCAACCGTAGCCGGCCGCGAGTACGTGGGCGCGGGCGGCGGCGCCCATGCTCGCTCGCTGCGCGGCGACGGTGCGGATGTTGTCGGCAAAGGCCGCCGCGTCGCCGACGGGCCCGAGGCGGCCCTGGTCCGGGCTGACGCGCTCGCAGAGCGCGCCGGCGGCGACGCCCACCACCGGCAAGCCGGACGCCTGTGCCTCCACCACGGCGAGGCCGAAGGTCTCGTGCGGTCCCGCCGTCACGTAAACGTCGGCGGACGCCAGCGCATCGGCGTAGGCGCCGCGGTCCTTCTCGTAGCCCTGCACGTGGAGCCTGGGCAGGGTCGCGGCGCGTCGGCACAGCGCGTCGTGCTGGGGGCCTTCGCCGAGCAGCATCAGGTGCCATTGGCCGCCGGTGGGCGTGGTCGCGCCGCCCTGCCGCAAGCGGGCGAAGGCGTCCACGAGCAGCAGCACGTCTTTCTCCGCGTCGAGCCGCCCGCAGTAGATGAGCAGCAGGTCGTCGTCGCCGATGCCGTGGCGGTGGCGCCAGGCGGGGCTGCGGCGCTGCGGCGAGAACAGCCCCAAGTCCACGCCGAGCGGGACGATGTGCGCGGCCTCGACGCCGTACTTGCGGATGCGCTCGGCCTGCGCCGCCGTGGCCGCGAAGGTCAGGTCGCAGCGCTGGAAGATCTGCCCGAAGCTCGCCTCGGCGCCGCTCTCGATGGCATCCGAGACCTTATGGCCCCAGTCCGCGAGGGTGTCGCTGATCTCCTCGACCCCGTCGGCGAGAAAGTGCCGCAGCGGCGCGCCGATGTAGGCCTCGGCCACGTCGGTGTGGAAGTAGGCCGACACCAGGCAGGGCCGCGCCACCGCTCGGCATTCCTCGCGATAGCGGAACGCGGCCCAGGGCGAGACGAAGAAGCTGCCGAGCTCCACGACGTCCGGGGCGCTGCGCTCGAGCGCGTGGCGGATCTTGGCCGGCTGCCAGAAGAAACGGTAGGGCCGGCAGCCCGGGATGACCGGGCTCTGGATCTCGATCTTGGTGAGCGGCCCGTCGCGGCTCACGCGGTCGCGCTCGCCGGGCACGATCAGCACGTGCTCGTGCGTGGTGTGCTCGGCGACGTGGCGGCGCTTGTGGTCGATGTAGGTGCGGATGCCGCCGCTCGTTTCGGTGTAGGCGAGGGTGAGGTCACAGAAGCGCATGGTCGGGTTCTTCGGTGTTGCCGTCGAGGGCGGCGGCGAGGTCGAGCCGGTGGCCGTAGCCGATGCCGAAGCGGGCATGGCGACCCGCGAAGCGAACGCTGCCGGTGGCGTCGTCCTTGCCGGCATCGAGTGACAGCTCCAACTGCCGGCGCGGCAGCTTGAGGCGCAGCTTAAGCCCCTGCGCCTCCGGCGGCAGCCGTGGGCAGAGGTGCATGCTGTCCGGCCCCAGATCGAGCCCGAGCAGGACCTCCAGCAGCAGGTTGTTGACGAGTCCGGTCCAGCCGACGAAGTCGCGCTGCGGGCCGGTGCCGAGCGTGAGCGCCTTCCAGCGGTTGCCGCGCTTGCGGTGCAGGTCGCGGGTGTGGTGGGCGTCCGGGTCGTAGAACTCGTAGATGCGCCGCTCGCGGTCGAAGACGCGGTAGACGCCGGTGCACAGCCGCCAGGCCAGCTCCGCCGCCAGGTCCGCACGGCCGTAGCGCTGCAGCCCCAGGATCACGCCGTAGGCGGTATTGAGCCACACCGGGCCGCGCCACATGTCGCGCTCGAAGTGCTGATCGGCGCGGGCCACGGAGGGCAGCGGCATCAGCGTGCCGAAGCCGTCCGGCGCGACGATGTGTCGCATCAGCCGCGCCGCTCGCTCGGCGTCCGGCACGCCGGCCCAGAGCGGCAGCAGGGAGGCGATGGTGGCGACCCGCACCGGGCTGCCGGCGCCGTCGCAGTCGTAGTAGAGGCCGTCGCGCTCGTCCCACAGGAGTCTGTCGATGAGCGCGCGCAGGCGCTCGGCCTCGGCGTGGTGCCGGGAGGCCTCGTCGGCGAGGTCTAGGCGCTCCGCCAGGCTCGCCAGCGCGTCGAGCTGGAGCACCACATAGCTGGAGAGGTCGACGGCCGTGAGCGTGGCGGTGTTGCGCAGCACGCTCTCGTCGGTGTTGCTAAAGCGCGGCGCGTTCTCGACGCCGGACTCGTAGGGGTGCGCCCAAAAATAGAGCCCGCTCGCAAAGCGCCGGTGCGCCTCCAGCCAACGCTGATAGTCGCAGAGCGGGCGGTACAGCGGCCGGATCAGCGCCTCGGCGGCGTCGTCATTGAGCTGCTCCGCGAGGCGCGCCAGCGACCAGGCGATGAGCGGCGGCTGGGTGTAGGGCGACTCGTGGAACTCGGTGACCACGTGCTGCAGCCGGTCGCCGTCGCGCAGCTCCACCACCGCGCGGAGCACGTCCGCGGCCACGGCCGTGTCCCACGCGGCCCAGATCTGCGCGATGAAGGCCGAATCCCACAGATAGACGCCGCGGAAGGCCGGCCCCGGGATCGCGTGCCGGGTGGAGGAGAGCAGGTCGGGCCGCTGCAGGTTGGCGAACAAGAGTGCATAGACCTCGGCGAAGCCGTCGCTGACGGCGCGGGCGTCGGGGTGGCCTGAGGCATCGAGGTGCGGCGGCGGCAGCGGGATGCCCTTGTGCCGCAGCATGCGCTCCGGCAGCTCGATGGGCAGCGTGCCGCGGCGCCCGGCGCTGATGCGCGACCACACGAGCAGGTGCCAGACGTAGCTGAAGCCCCGGTACCAGCGGCCCACCACCTGCGGGCGGCGGATCCAGTCCGTGCTGCGCCGCAGCCGCGCCAGCCGCCGGCGCCAGGCCGGCACGGTGATGTCGCGCGGGGGCCGGGTGCCGTCCTGCGTGCTCATTGTGGGCGCGCTCCGGGGCGGGAGGCATCGGGGAGCGCCGGGTCCGTCATGCCGGGGCAGGGCCAGGTGGCCGGGGACTGCGCGCGGCCCAGTGCGCTTGGTTGCGCGCCGGGGCGGCCCAACTGCCTGGTCCATGCCAGGCAGTGACAGACATTTCGATCCTGCTCGCGGGGTGCCGCCGTCGCCCGTTGGCCTTCTCGGCATCGTGCTGCTGCTTTGGGCGGGTGCCGCCGCGGCCGGCGCCGCAGACTGGGCTGGTGCGGCGGGTGCCCAACTGGACGCACTGCTCGCGGGCATCCCGCCCTGGGGCTTCGTCCTAGCGTTCGTGCTGCTGCCGGCATTGGGCTTTCCGATCTCGCTGTTCTATGTCGCCAGCGGCGCCGTGTTCGCGCCGCCTGCCTTGGCGCTGGCCGTGGCCTGGGTCTGCATGGCGCTCAACATGGCGCTGTCCTATGGCATCGCCCATTGGCTCGCGCGCCCGGTGCAGGCGTTGATCCGCCGCCGCGGGCTGCCGTTGCCGCAGCTCGGCGGGGCTACCGAGTGGCGGGTTATCGTACTGCTGCGCGCCTCGCCGCTACCGTACCTGATGCAGAGCTGGCTGTTGGCCATCGGCGGCGCGCGCTTCGGCCCGTACATGGTTTACGGCCTGCCGGTGCAGGCGCTGATCGGCGCCGGGCTGGTGCTGCTGGGCGACTCGCTCAAGCAAGGCAATATCGGCTGGCTCCTGGTCGCCGTCGCGGTGCTGCTGCTGGGGCAGGGCGCGCTGGCGCTGCTGCGGCATCGGCTGCGCCGGCGTTCGGACCCGTACTGAGCATTTGGGGCCAGGTAGCGGGAGGCAAGTTCCCCCGCTGGATCGATCGGGTCCGCGCGAGCGAACCCGAGGCGCTATTCAGTGTCTCCGGGTTGGGGGCTGGCAGAGGACGACTCTCCGCTGGTTCTTGAGCCCAAGCTCTGCGTCGTGTCCCTGGGTACGCCGACTTCAGTCGGCCCCCGGTGACGGCGGACTTCAGTCCGCCGCCACCGGGCCAGCAGGCGGTCAACCCTGCTGCAACAGGTTCCGCAGATCGATGATGCCGGCGTTCGCGCGGCCGATGTAGGAGGCCATGACGAGCGGGTGATTGGGGAGCGGGCCGAAGCCGGTGCCGTTGACGATGATCGGGCTCCAGATCATCGCCTGGGTGTGCTCCAGCTCGTCGATGATCTGCTGCATCGGCACCATCGCGGTCTTGTCCACCAGCACCCGGCGGAAGTCCATCTGTATGGCCTTCATCGTATGCAGCAGCGCCCAGCAATAGCCACGGGCCTCGAAGAAGACGTCATCGACCTCCAGCCACGGCATCTCTATCTGCGACACTTCGCTTGTGTCCTCGCGGCTTTCGTCGCGGGCCTGCTGCGCCTCCGCGGTGAGCTCCTCCATCTCGACGGTCGCTGCGGCACCCTTGTGCTTTGCCGCGGCACCGAGCCGGGCGCCCAGGCTACCCAGGCGCGTCGACACCTCGCGCAGATAGAAGGTCAGGTTGTCCGCACGCGCAAAGAACTGCGCATCGCGCTGCCCATCGCCGGAGAGCCGATGGAAGTAGCTCTCCAGCGCCGCGATGCCCTTGCGGTATTCGGACTCGGTGGAGGGCAGGATCCAGGAGTCGGAGTCGTAGTTGAGCTGCGGGTGGGCAATCTGCAGGTCCGGGTCCTCGATGGACTGGGACTGGGAACGGCTCAGGTGATTGCGCATCTCGGCCGCGAGGTCACGCAGCGCGGTGATGGTGCCGAATTCCCAGTTCGGGATGTTGTCGAGATAGAGCCCCGGCGGCAGCTTGTCGTTGCTGAGATAGCCGCCCGGCTTGTTCAGGAGCGTCCGGCCGATGCGCACCGCGGTGGCCGCCGTATAGCTGCCCGTCACCAGGGCCGCTTGGTCGCCGTCGGCGAGGGCGAGCGCGTTCTCCCGCACGTCGAATCTGGCCGGCGAGCGCGACCACCAGATGCCCAGGATGACGATAATGACGGCTGCGGTCACCACCAGCACCCCGAGTGTCCACCAGAGGCCCTTCTCTTTCCAGATACGCGGGTTGTAGAGATCGACCAAGCCTTTGAGCGGGCGGCCGATGTTCCATTTGCGGTGGCCGGTGCTGCCGGTGCTGCCGGCATGTCCGCCTGTCTCGGCGCGATTCATCTGCATGTCTTGTCTCCATCAGCAATGAGACGATGCCTGACGGGCTGCATGAATCAGGCCACGGCTTCGGGCGAAGCCGTTTCAGGGGCTTGGGACAGATGCCGATGGATGGGCCGGGTGCGCGGAGCAGGGCGGCGCGGTGCTTCTGCACCGCTTAATTGGTCTTTTGCCCCGGATCAGCTTGCCGCCGCGCTGTGGGAGCGGCTTCAGCCGCGACCGCGACGCCGTGCCGACGGCTCGCGGCCATCGCGGCTGAAACCGCTCGCACGGGCGTAAGGCTCACAGCTCGCCATCGGCGAGGCCATCGAGCATCTCCGTCGGCAGCACGCTGCGAAAGCGCACGAGCGTGGTCCGCCCGCCGGTGTCGTCGATGCGAAGCCCCATCACGCCGCCGTCGGCGCCTCGTTCCAGCGCAATGGAGCGCGGCCGTTCGATGTGTGTGGCGGTGTGGACGACATCGTTGCGCACGCGGATATCGAGGCCGACCCTGGCGCCGTCCGTCGCAACGGCCACCTCCGCCAGCGTCACGTCGGCGGCGAGCTGATCGGCCTCGGCGAGGTGCTCGTCCGCGGGGGCTGCGGTGGCCGCGGTCGGCACTTGCAGCACGCGCACCAGCCAGCCGTGATGGGTGCGGGAGAAGTCCGCGAGCGCCGCGGGCCAGTGCGTGGGGTCCAGCGGCTCCGTGCGGGCGACGTCGGCGTTGGGGTCGAATGGGGTGGTGGTCATGGCGTGCTCGATCCAAGATCGCCTCGTTGTCGGCGTCGTTGTCGGCGTCGTTGTCGGCGTCGTTGTCGGCGTCGTTGTCGTTGTCGCAATCGGCCAAACCCGACCCTAGGCCGGCCCCGGCACGGCCGCCAGCAGCGCGCGCACCTCCGCGTCGGTGGTCTGCGTGAACGCTCGGTACCAGCGCCCGACGCCGAGGAAGGGCTCCGGTGTCGCGAGGCAGACCACGGCGTCCACCGTCGGCTCCAGGAGCTCCACCGCCTCGATGCTCGCCACCGGCACCGCGACGATCACCGCGGCCGGCCGCTGCGCGCGGGTGGCGGCGACGGCGGCGCGCATGGTCGCGCCCGTCGCGAGCCCGTCGTCGATGAGGATCACGCGATGCCCGGCAATGGGCGGCGGCGGGCGCTCGCCGCGATAGTCACGCGCGCGGCGGGCGAGCTCCCGGCCCTCCGCGGCGGCGACGCGGTCGATCTCGGCGTCGCTGATGCCGAGCGCGTTGACAATGTCCGGGTTCAGCACCTGGATGCCGCCGGTGGCGAGGGCGCCCATCGCAAGCTCCGGCTGGCCCGGCACGCCGAGCTTGCGCACCAGCATTAGGTCCAGCGGCGCGTCCAGCGCGTCGGCCACCATCGCGGCCACCGGCACGCCGCCGCGGGGCAGTGCGAGCACCAACAGCCGGTCGCGCCCGCGCTCGTCCGCCAGGGCATCGGCGAGCAGCGCGCCGGCGCTGGCGCGGTCCTCGAACGGCAGCGAGACGGCGGTCATCGCGTCACCTCGACTTTGAGATGCGCCATGAACCAGTCCCGCGCGAGCATGGCCACCAGCTCCAGCTTGCCCGTCTCCTCGAACAGATGCGTGGCGCCGCCGACGACCTCGATGCGCGGCGTCACCGGCATCCTCGCGGCGGCCCGGCGATTGAGGTCCAGCACGGTGTCGTCCAGCGCGCCGACGATGAAGAGCGTCGGCTGGCGGACGTCGCCGAGCACATCCACGGCGAGGTCCGGCCGGCCGCCGCGGGAGACCACCGCCTGCACCTCGCGCGGCCGCGCGGCGGCGGCACCGAGCGCCGCGGCGGCGCCGGTGCTGGCGCCGAAGAGTCCGATGGGCAGCGCCGCCGTGCGCGGGTCGCCGCGGGTCCAGTCGATGGCTTGCACCAGCCGACGGGTGAGCAGCGGGATATCGAAGCGGTGCTCCGCCGTGCGCTCGTCCACGCGCTGCTCGTCCGCCGACAGCAGATCGAACAGAAGCGTGCCGATGCCGCCGCTGCGCAGCATCTCGGCCACGTAGCGGTTGCGCCGGCTGAAACGGCTGCTGCCGCTGCCGTGCGCGAACAGCACCACGCCGCCGGGCTCGGCGGGCAAATCCAGGAAGCCCGGCAGCACGCCGCCGTCGGCGGGGACACCGACCTCCGCGCTGAGCTCCGTGTACGTCCTCTGCTGTCGCATCGGGACCATGGCTACCTCCGCTTCGCCGCCTCGGGACACCTGACATCCCGAAGCAGCATCCGTACCCATCCGCAGCGGCTCGTTGCCGTTGTCGTCATCGTGATGCGTCCTTGACGGCTTTGGCGCCGGCTTTCCGATGACGACAACGACAACGACAACGCCGGCCGCCGCACCACCCGGTGCATTTGCCGCTTTTCCGGGGCATCTGCGCCGCCTGTCTCAAGCCTGGCTGCCGGCGGACGGGTCGGGGCTCGGCCCGGCGGGCGGGCGGCACCGGTCGGCGCCGGTCTGGCCCGGCGCGTGCGTGTGCGGCCGGCGGGACTCGGCTGCTGCACACAACCGTCTGCCGATTCGCCTTGCATCGGCCTCGCAGCGGCGTTAAGCCTGTGCGCGGCCTGCCGGAACTCGAAGGAGCCTCAATGAACGACCAAGCCCAAGCGGCCGCAGAGGCCTGGCACACCCGCACCACCGCGGAGGCCGCCGCCGCGCTCGGCGCGGACTCGTCCCGCGGCCTGTCGTCGCGGGAAGCCGAAGCCCGGCTCGGCCACTACGGCGAGAATCGCCTCGCCGAGACCCCGCCGCGGCCCATCTGGCTCAAGCTGCTGGATCAGTTCCGCAGCTACCTGGTCATCGTGCTGATCTTCGCGGCGGTGCTCGCCGGCGCCATCGGCGACCTCAAGGACGCCATCGTCATCCTGGTGGTGGTGGTGCTGAACGCGACGCTCGGCTTCTGGCAGGAGTACCGCGCCGAGCGCACCCTCGCCGCGCTCAAGGGCATGCTTGCGCCGCGCGCCCGGGTGCGCCGCGACGGGCAGGTCAGCGACATCGACGCTGCGGCGCTGGTGCCGGGCGACCTGGTGTTGCTGGAGGCGGGCGATCGCGTGCCGGCGGACGGCCGGCTCTTCGCCGCCCATGCGCTGGAGGTGGACGAGGCCGCGCTCACCGGCGAGTCCCAGGCCGTCGGCAAGTGGACGGACGCGCTGGAACGCGCTGACCTGCCTCTGGGCGATCGCTTCAACATGCTGTTCATGAACACGGTGGTCACCCGCGGGCGCGCGGAGCTGCTCGTCACCACCACCGGCATGGACACCGAGATGGGCCGCATCGCCGGCATGATCGCCGCCACGCCGGAGTCCGAGACGCCGCTGCAACGCCAGCTCGACGTGCTCGGCAAGCGGCTCGCGGCCATCGCCGCGGCCGTGGTGCTCGTGATCTTTGCGCTCACGCTGGCCCGCGACGCGCCGCTGGTGGAGGCGGCGCTGACGGCCGTCGCGCTCGCCGTCGCCGCCATTCCGGAGGGGCTGCCGGCGGTGGTCACGGTGACGCTCGCCATCGGCATGTGGCGCATGGCGCGCAACCGCGCGATCCTGAAAAAGCTCTCCGCGGTGGAGACGCTCGGCTCCACCACCGTCATCTGCTCCGACAAGACCGGCACGCTGACGCTGAACCAGATGACCGCCCGCGCCGGCTGGTACGCGGCACGGAGCTTCACCGTGTCCGGCCAGGGCTACGAGCGCGCCGGCGCCATCGACTGGCCCTCGGATGCGCCGGAGCTGACCCCGCTGCTGCTGCCCATGGCACTGTGCACCGAGTCCCGCGTGCGCGACGGCGAGCTCATCGGCGACCCCACCGAGGGCGCGCTCTACGTGCTCGCAGAAAAGGGCGGGCTCGACCCGCTGGAGCTGCAGGCGCACCGCCCGCGCATCGCGGAGATCCCGTTCGACTCCGCGCACAAGTTCATGGCCACCTTCCACCCCGCCGGAGATCACGTCGTCATGTACGTGAAGGGCGCGCCGGACGTGCTGCTCGCCCACGCCACGCGCTGGCTCGGCGAGGACGGCACGGCGGAGCCCATCGATGAGCCGGTGCGCCACGCCGCCGCGGAGGTCAACCGCATCTTCGCCGAGGGGGCGCTGCGGGTGCTCGCGGTGGCGACGCGGAGCATCCCGGCGGCGGACTTCGACGCCGGCGGCGACCTCTGGCAGTGGGCGGACGGCTGGACCCTGCTCGGCCTCGCCGGGCTCATGGACCCGCCGCGCCCGGAGGCGGCCGAGGCCATCGCCCGCTGCCGCGCCGCCGGCATCGCCGTGAAGATGATCACCGGCGACCATCGCATCACCGCCGCCGCGGTGGCAGGCGAGCTGGGCCTGCATGGGGAGGTGGTGGACGGCGAGGCGCTCGACGCCATGAGCGTGGACGAGCTCGCCCGGCGCATCGACGACATCGCCGTGTTCGCGCGGGTGGCGCCCAAGCACAAGGTCGCCATCGTGCAGGCGCTGAAGGCAGACGGCCATGTCGCCGCCATGACCGGCGACGGCGTCAACGATGCCCCCGCGCTCAAGGCCGCCGACATCGGCGTCGCCATGGGCATCACCGGCACCGCCGTCACCCGCGAGGCGGCCACGCTGGTGCTGACGGACGACAACTTCGCGACCATCGTGCGCGCCGTGGAGGAGGGGCGTGTCGTCTACGACAACATCGTCAAGTTCGTGCGCTTTCAGCTCTCCACCAACATCGGCGCCATCCTCACCGTGCTCGCGGCCACGCTGCTCGCGTTGCCGACGCCCTTCACGCCGATTCAGATCCTGTGGATCAACATCATCATGGACGGCCCGCCGGCCATGACGCTAGGCGTCGAGCCCGCCCGGCCCGGGCTCATGGACGAGCCGCCGCGCCGGCCCGGCGCGCAGATCCTCTCCGGCCGGCGGCTGCTGCGGTTGGTGTTCTTCGGCGTGCTCATGACCATCGGCACGCTCGGCGTCTTTCTGTATGCGCTGGGGTACGCCGATCCGGTCTATGCCGTCACGCTCGCGTTTACCACCTTCGTGCTGTTTCAGTTCTTTAACGTCTTCAATGCCCGTGCCGAGCACGGCAGCGCGTTCAACACCAACTTCTTTCGCAACGGCAAACTCTGGCTGGCGCTCGCCGGCGTGCTGCTGCTTCAAATCGCCGTTGTGCACTGGCCCCCCGCGCAGGCCATCTTCGGCACCACCGCGCTCCCCGCCGCGGACTGGCTCCTCGCCGCCACCGTCGCGGCGAGCGTGCTGGTGTTGGAGGAGCTGCGCAAGCTGGTGCTGCTGCCGTTTCGGCGGCGGCGTAGAGCGCCGAACAGCTAGACCCGGGCGCCGAGTCGGCCAACCTGGCCGCGGCGCTGTTTCGGCTGGAAAGCGGCCGCACGCCCGCGGACATCCAAGCCGTGGTCGGGCGCCTGATCGAATGGCTCGCCGCCCCCGCGCACGACAGCCTGCGCCGCGCCTTCGTCGTCTGGCTCAAGCGCGTGCTGCTGCCGGCCCGCGCCCCCGGCGTCGAGCTGCCCCCGTCAACGACCTACAGGAGATGCATGCGATGTTGGCCGAACGTGTGAAGACCTGGACCGAGGAGTGGAAACAGCAAGGCCTGGAGCAAGGCCTGGAGCAAGGCCTACAGCGAGGCCTGGAGCAAGGCCTGGAGCAAGGCCTGGAGCAAGGCCTGGAGCAAGGCCTGGAGCAAGGCCTGGAGCAAGGCCTCGAGCAAGGCATTCTCCGCGGCGAGGCCAAGCTGCTGCGCCGCCAACTGGTGCGCCGCTTCGGGCCGCTCCCGGCCTGGGTGGAGGCGCGTCTGGATAAAGCGGGCGAGCCCGAGCTGGAGACCTGGGGCGAGCGGGTGCTCGACGGCACGAGCCTGGAGGACGTCTTTGCCGCGCCGAACGGTCTGGATCCGGAGGATTAGGCGATTTCCCGATTCGTTCCTACCGTACCCTCGAGAGCGTGCCCATCACCCCGCCCGCGGCGTCAACACCCCTCGTGACACCGCTCCCGCGGTGTCACGCGGTCTTCGGCGCTCTGCGCCCACCGCGCTTGAGGCGGACACCGAAAGTTGCCTCGGTGGCGCGGCGCAGAGCGCCAAGAGGCCGTGACACCGCAGGAGCGGTGTCACGAGTTGGGTATGGATGTTGGCGGAACTCGCCTTAGCGGGACGTGGAGCTCGCGCCAGCGTCGCGCTAGGCCGATGGCCTGATCGCGCCGGCGGTGCCGCGTCGGCTGCCGGCGGCCCGTGGAGAGCCGGCGCTGTGGTGCCCGCGGAGACGCGACGACCGGTGTAAGTCGGTCAACATCTTCTGGACAACCTTCGCGCCTAGCGCAGTTCGTGCAGTGGCATCTCGGCAAGCATGGCCTGCGCCTTGGCCTCGGTGTGTGCCTGCGACTCCGGCGACATCTGCGCCCGTAGCGCCCAATTTCTTCGCCAGCGGCGCTTCGACGCGATCCGCTGTGGCCCTTGCCCCGGGGTGGCGCTGCTCGCCATGGCCGTTAGCCGTTGGGAGCGTCGGCCGAGTCGCCGCCGTCCTGGCCGGCGGCGTAGCGGGCGACGGCTTCGAGCGTCTGCCGAAGCATCGGTGTGGCTTGATAGACACGCCTTTGCAGCGCCGGCAGGTCGTCCAACTCATACTCGTGGACGATGATGTTTCTCAGTTCCTTGAGCGCGATCCACTGCTCTGTTGATTCGATGATCCCAAGCCGTGCCATGAGATCAAGCACGTCCAGGAGCCGTTCTGCGTCGGCAAGCTCGGCGGCGACGACTGCGCGAAACACCCGCTTGATCAGGATGTCTTCGAGCCGCGCGAAGCGCGCCGTCATTGCCTCCAGGGTCTCCTGCAGGTCAGGATCAGGCGCGCCGATGACCTCCGGACTGAGCTTGGCCCAGGAGTGCTCCAGCGCGTCCGAGGCACGCCGCGCCAGCTCGATCTGTTCGGCCAGAAGACGGCGCTTCTCCGCCAAAAGACCACTCACAGGCGGATTCCTTGTTCGCGCGCGAGTCGCTGGAACGCGCTCTCTTGCCGGTCGGCCTGTCGGAGGATCAGGTCGATCTTGCGCTCGCCCAGTCGGCAGTGGAGGGCCGCGAGCATCTTGAGCTTCGCGTCGAGTCGGGAATCTGCGCTCATCGGCAAGTCCGGCTCCACCAACAGGTCGATATCGCCACCCCGTCGGGCGTCATCGGTTCGAGAGCCGAACAGGTAGACCCGGGCGCCGTCGCCGAGGACGCCTGCAACGACATCCTTGATGATCTCGATTTGCTCCTCGGTGAGTCGCATGGTGCGTTCGCGTTTGGTCAGAGCTGTTTCGGCTGATTCTCAGTGTACACCGTGGCATGGGATGGGGGCCTCGATCATCGTGCCGGCCACATCGCCTGCCGCACGCAAGCGGTTCGCACAGCGGACACTACTGCGCTGGGATCGCCGGCTTTCCAGCCGGCTCGCCGCCGGCGCGGCGGACCGGGACCGCCGGCTTTCCAGCCGGCTCGGCGCCGGCGCGGCTCGATGCCGCGTCGGCGGCGTCCTGGCCGATCAGAGAGCACATGCGCGCTCGTCCGGCCGGCCGCGCGGCATGGGCAACCGCCCGGCTCCCGCGCCGCAGATCGCGCGCCGGGGGCAATCAGTCAACACTCCAGTCACTCCCGTCAACACCTCGGACATCAAATGAAGACTACGAGAGCGACAGTGACGG
>NZ_JABX01000069.1 GCF_001469165.1 Thiohalocapsa sp. ML1
TCTGTCCCCGATTGTTTCGAAAAACGTGGTCTGTCCCCGATTGTTTGCGATTGTTTCGAAAAACGTGGTCTGTCCCCGATTGTTTGTCGAAAAACGTGGTCTGTCCCCGATTGTTTGTAATTCGGAACTCGGGCCTGCGCCAAATGTTAGCGCCGTACTCGCATCAAAGCAGTTCCTTGAACTGCTCTACGGTCAAGCCCGCATCCTTAACGATTCCCCCGAGCGTGAAAGCATCAACTGGATTCCCTCTTGGAATGGTTAAGATCCGCGCGCCGTCAGACATGATGACGTGCTTGCTTTCGCGGACAACTCGGAACCCTGCTTTCTGTAAGGCACGGACGGCATCGCGGTGACTGACACCTGGAATCTTCGGCATCCTTACGCGGCCACTTCGACTTCCCGCATCTGGGTATCTTCCGTTGCGGCCAATTCTGCCGAAACTGAAATGTATTCATTTATGGCATCCGCAATGTTCTCCAAAGCTTCCTGTTCTGTCTTTCCCTCTGACCAGCATCCAGGTAAACCTGGGCAGGAAACGCTAAATCCTTCATCTGTCTTTCGGAGAGCGACTTTGTATTTCATGGGCCACCGGAGGCTATTTGCTGGAGCAATCTTATCTTGGCGCTAACGTGAAGCGCAGCCCGCGCCTTGGAGCAGCCCGAGCGATAGCGAGGGCTGCTCCAAGGCGTCGGGCTGGCGCGCTAGTTGGGCATGTGCCTGCGTCTGAACGACCATGTATTCCCCTGATCTCTTGCCCATTTACGGGTGAACTCTCGGAGCCAACCTTTTGCCCTTGGGTCTGTGACTTCGGCACCAGGGTCGGACTGCATTTGTGCACTATCTTTTCCGCCGAGACCTGCAGTCCACCTTGCGGTAATCCAGTCAATCATATTGCCTGCTTGGCTACGCCTTTCTGCTTGTGACAAAGATTTTGCCCGCTCGCTGCCTCTGCCCTCAAGGAAACCGGAAAACTGCTGTGTGAGCTGTGCATGCGAAACTTGGTTTTGCGATCCGTGCGGCAGTAAGTCTTCCAGCACTTCGTCCAGCCAACTGCTTACAACTTCGGTCTTCCCATACTCTTGCGACCACTTAAAGCTCGACGCAGCTTTGCGTGCGGGTTGCACATTTGTTGCAGGCGGGCTAAGACTTCGATGCGACTGCGTAAGGTTATCAAGTTCCGATTCAATTTCTGCGAGACGGCGCAATAGCTCTTGCTTTTCTGTGAGAAGCGCGCTGCGCCGAGCCGTGTCTTTCTCTAGTTGTTCTCGCTTCGCATTGTTTTCGCGTAGAAGAGCTTCAACTCTATCTCTGATGTCAACGTCGTTGATTGCATCTCGCCCAATTAGCTCGCCTAAGCGCACCTGGGTATCTTCATCCTCGAGTTGTTTCCGGGATATTTCGAAGAGAAAATGATCAGAAAGCTCGTTCTTGTGAATAGCTTCGAGTACGCCGAATACTAACAGCCGCTCTCCATTTGTTAGTACCGCGATCATAGCGGCGTGTTGGCGAGTCATGGTCTCCCTAACGTATTTTTCCAACTGATTGATATAGCCTTCGAGTTGGACGCGCGGTGCTTTGCATTCGATGATTATCGCTGCGCGAAGTCCTGCAATTGATATGTCAATGCGCCCCAAGTCTGCTGGTGTTTCAAACGTGCAGTCTGTATCTTCGAATCCCAAAATGCGCAATAGGGGCGCAACAAATTTGAATTTGACATCCTCCTCCCTAGGGCCAAGCGTTTGCGGATCGAGTTCCGCAAGTCTTTGCCAAGCCCCAACGTCGCCCTTGTTTGCAATGGTTTCACCGGTCATCAATACGAGGCCCAAGAAAGCGAGAGCGTGGAATCTGTGCGGGTATCTGTGCCCAACATGTAATGGACACAATCAGAAATATTGGACTATCCACAATGTGCCGTTCTGGAACTAGACACAGCGTAACCAGTCCGTAATCGAGAACCCACCTCAGCCCAGCACCCGCGCCGATGGCCGATTCCAGTCCCCAGCCGCGCCCGACACAAAAGACGCTACCCGATCTCTGATGCGGAGACAACCGCCCGGCAGCGCATCGACGCCTTCTGGACGAACTATCTGACGCGGGTTTGCCGCCTCGGCGTGCGGGCGGACGTCGAGCGCTGGTACGTGCTGCGGGCCGAGTCCTTCCGTGTAGGCGACGCAGCCGCGACGGCTGGCGGAGCTGACGCCCGCGGACATCGACGGCTACCTTGCCGCGCGGCTCAGCCGGGTAGGAGCCCCGCGTCGAGATAGATCTCGGCGAGCGGCAGGGCGACGTGGAGGGTGGGCAGCGGGACCACGTCTCCCGGCTCGGCAAAGAGCCGCGGGGTCCAGACCTCGCCGTCTTTGCGGTAGTGCAGCACGGCGACCTCGCTGGAATCGACGAGCAGGTAGTTGGTGAGCGAGGGGATGGTCTGGTATTGCATGAACTTGGTGCCCTTGTCGTCCCGGGCGCTGCTCGGCGACAGCACCTCGACGATGAGCACCGGATTCAGCAGTGTGCGCAGGCCGTTGATGACGGTGAATTCGGGCCCGCAGGCGACGGAGATATCGGGATAGAGATAGGGGCTGCCGGCCTGGACCTTGACGCGCTGAGCGCAGGTGAAGGTGCGGCAGGCGGAGCCGCGTAGTCGCGCGCGGAGCTCGCCGAGCAAGTTGGCGCAGCACACATTGTGCTCCGGCTGGGCGCCGCTCCTGCAGTGAACATCGCCGTTGCGCCATTCCCAGCGCTCGCGCGCGGTTTCGGAATCCAGCGCGAAGTAGTCCTGCAGCGGGACCAAGCGGTCTTTCATCAAGCTGCTCATTGGGTTACTGCCATTGGCGGGCGGTGATGGCGATGCCTGGATTATAGGCCGACGCGGTCGGCTCGCAGCGATCGGCGTGCTCAAGCCTCGGCGAACCCGCCCAGGAGGTCGTTCAGGAAGCGCAGGCCCAGCGGCGTTGCCACGAGCCGCGCCGGGTCCGGCTCCAGCAGGCCGGCCGCGACCGCGTGGGCGCGCGCGGGCTCAAGCCTCTCCGGCGGCAGGCCGGTGTGGGCTGTGAAGAGCGCCGCGTCCACGCCGTCCAGCAGCCGCAGCGCGTAGAGCGCGAATTCCAGCACCAGGTCCGCATCATCGAGTAGCGCCCGCGTGCTTGGCTTGTCCGGATCGGCCAGGTAGTCCGCCGGCGAGCGCTTGCTGCTGCGCCGCTCCACGATGCCGGTCACCGCGTCGGTGAGCTTGCCGTGGGCGCCGGCGCCGACACCTAGGTAATCGCCGAAGCGCCAGTAGTTGAGGTTGTGCCGGCAGCGGCGCCCGCTGCGGGCGTAGGCCGAGACCTCGTAGCGCGCGTAGCCGGCGGCGGCGAGCTGCGCGATGCCTTGCTCCTGCATCGCGTCGAGCAGATCGTCGTCCGGCACCGGCGGCGGTGTGTGGGCGAAGGCGGTGTTCGGCTCCAGCGTGAGCTGGTAATAGGAGATGTGCTCGGGCGCGAGTGCGATCAGCGCGTCCAGGTCCGCCCGGGCCTGTGCGAGGGTCTGCCGCGGCAGGCCGAACATCATGTCCAGGTTGACGTTGTCGAAGCCGGCGGCGCGGGCCACGGTCACGGCGCGGCGCGCCTGTGCCGGGTCGTGGATGCGCCCCAGCGCAGTCAGGTGCTGGGGCGACAGCGACTGCACGCCGATGGAAAGCCGGTTGACGCCCGCCGCGCGATAGGCCGCGAAGTGCCCGGCATCGACCGTGCCGGGATTGGCCTCCAGCGTGATCTCGGCGTCGTCGGCCAGCGCGCAGCGCGCGCGGATGCCGTCGAGCAGCCGCGCGATGGCGGCGCCCGGAAACAGGCTCGGCGTGCCGCCGCCGATGAAAATGGACACGATGGGCCGCCGCGCCGCGGGTGCCGCGAGTCGGGCGTCCAGGTCGCGGAGCAGCGCCGACACATAGTCATCCGCCGGCAGCGCGGCCGGGGCGGCGTGGGAATTGAAGTCGCAGTAAGGGCATTTCCGCACGCACCACGGCAGATGCACGTAAAGCGCGAGCGGCGGCGGCCCGGCCGGGAAGTGCCGGTGCCGGGCTGCCGCGTCGGCGGGAGCGGGCCGCTCGCTCAGGTCTCGTCCCGCGCCTTGAGATAGGTCAGCTCGGCGATCGCGCTCCATTCCTTGGCCTGGGTCAGGAATTTGCGGTAAGACGCGTAGGTCTTCTGCGAGAAGGCGTCCTTGTCGGCGATCTCGGCCACGACTTGGTCGGACAGCTCGCGGAGCTTGACGATGACGTCGTCCGGGAACTTTCGCAGGTCCACGCCATGCTCGGTGACCAAGGTGCGCAGCGCTGCCGGATTGCGCGCCGTGTACTCGGCGAGCATGTCCTGGTTCAAGACCTTGCAGGCGTTCAGCACGATGGCCTGGAGGTCCTTCGGCAGGCCGTCGAAGACCTTCTTGTTGACCATCGCCTCCAGCGTCGTGCCCGGCTCCTGCCAGCCCGGGTAATAGTAGTACTTGGCCGCTTTGTAGAGGCCGAAGGCGAGGTCGTTGTACGGCCCGACCCACTCCGTTGCATCGATGGTGCCGGACTGTAATGCCGTGAAGAGCTCGCCGCCGGGCAGGTTCACGGGCGTGCCGCCGGCGCGTCTCAGCACCTCGCCGCCGAGGCCCGGGATGCGCATCTTGAGCCCTTCCAGGTCGGCGACGGAGTTGATCTCCTTGTTGAACCAGCCGCCCATCTGCACGCCGGTGTTGCCGGCCGGGGCGGGCACGAGACCGAACCCGGCGTAGAGCTCGGTCCACAGCTCCAGGCCGCCGCCGTGGTAGAGCCAGCCGTTCATCTCCTGCGCGGTGAGGCCGTAGGGCACGCTGGAGAAGAACTGCGCCGCCTCGCTCTTGCCCTTCCAGTAGTAGGCGGCGCCGTGGCCGATCTCGGCGGTGCCGCTGGAGACGGCGTCGAAGACCTCGAACGCCGGCACCAGCTCGCCGGCGCCGAAGACCTTCACCTCGATGCGCCCGCCGCTCAGCGTGCCGATGAGCTCGGCGAGCTTGTTTGCACCGGTGCCCAGGCCCGGAAAGTTCTTGGGCCAGGTGGTGACCATCTTCCACTTGTGCTCGGGCTTGGCCCAGGCGCTGCCGCTGCCGAGTGCGGCTGCCGCGGCGGTAGCGCCGGCGGCGCCGGTGATGAAGGTACGGCGTTGCATGGCTTGCTCCTCGTCGGTTGTCGTTGCTGCTGTGGCGCGAAGGAGCGCTGGTTAGCGCTCCTTGCCGTCTTCATCGAAATCGTGTGCCGCTCATGTCTGAACCGTCGCTAAGAGTCCCGAAACCGCCGCATGATCCACCTGAGCCCCGCGATCAGCAACAGGGTGTTGAGCGCCGTGCCGCCGGTGAAAATCAGCATGTACGCGACATCGCGGGCCGCCTGGGCGAGCGGCGAGCCCGCGGCGCGGAAGAACCCGAGCGCCGCGAGCGACCAGGGCAGCGACCCGACGGCCAGCAGGATGCCGCCCCAGTCGAAGAGCGCCGGCACCGGCCCGGGTCCGTCACGCAGGTGCCGCTCCACCAGCGTGTAGGTCAGCAGCACGAGCGTCAGGAGTAGAAAGAGCCGCAGGTGTCGCTTCACGAGGTTGTTGCCGTCATGCTCAACGCCGTTGCCGTAGGGTCCATGCGACGCGCCGCCCAAGGTGGGTCAACACGGCATTGACGATGGCTGCATTGGCCGCGATGCCGAGGCCGAGCAGAAAGAAGAACAGCACATCGCGCACCGCCGCACCGACAATGGAATGCGCCGGTGCATAGAAGTCCAGCCCGAGCAGCGCCCAGGGCATGGCCGCGGCGATCAGGAAAAAGCCCTCGCGCTCGATGTCCGCGGGCCAGACGCCGAGCCAGCGCGTGAAGACGAGGCCCGCGAGGAAATACCAAAGCACCAGCACGAGCGTGATCTGGAAGATACGCAGCGCCGTCACGGCTCAGCGTCCGGTCGGGCGCATGCGACCGCAGCGGAACCGCGGCACATCAGCCCGCCGCATCCAGCCGCGCATAGGCCAGCACCAGCCACTTGGCGCCGACACTCTCGAAGTTGACCTGGATGCGGGCGTGCTGGCCGGCACCCTCGGTGTTGAGCACGACGCCGCTGCCGAACTTCGGATGCATCACCTGCTGGCCGAGCCGGAAGCCGCCGGCCGCATGCGCCGCGCCCGCGGCGGGCAGTGCCTTGGACACGCCGCCGCCGCGGACCTCTTCCATGAGCTCCGGCGGCACCTCGCGCAGGAAGCGCGACGGCATCGGGTACTCCTCGCGGCCGTGCAGCCGGCGGCTCTCGGCATGGGTGAGGTACAGCCGCTGCATCGCGCGGGTCATGCCGACGTAGCACAGCCGGCGCTCCTCTTCGAGCCGCGCCGGGTCCTCGACGGACATCGCGTGCGGGAACAGTCCCTCCTCGACGCCGGTCACGAACACCACCGGGAACTCCAGCCCCTTCGCACTGTGCAGCGTCATGAGCTGCACCGCATCCTGGGCGTCGTCGGCTTGCGCATCGCCCGCCTCCAGCGCCGCGTGGGCGAGGAAGCTCGCGAGCAGGTCGCCCTCGTCGTCCGGCGCCTCGGCAGCGTAGCGCCGCGTCGCCTCGGCGAGCTGCTCCAGGTTCTCGATGCGCTCCACGCCGCGGCCGTCGCGCTCCTTCTTGTAGTGCTCGGGCAGGCCCGCGGCCTCGACGACCTCCTGCACCAGGGCGGCGAGGTCCGCCGGCTCGCCCGCGGCGGTTCCGGTCTCGAAGCGCCCGCGCAGCCGCCCGATCAGCTCCACGAAGCCGCGCACCGCGCCCAGCGCCCGCGGCGGCAGCGCGTTGGCCTGCACGATGCCCTCGGTCGCCGACCAGAGCGAGCTGCCGGCGGCGCGCGCCTGCTCGCGCAGCAGCTCCACGGTGCGTGGGCCGATGCCGCGCGTCGGCACGTTCACGATGCGCTCGAAGGCGTCGTCGTCGCTCGGGTTCAGCAGCAGCCGCAGATACGCCAGCGCATCCTTGATCTCGGCACGCTCGAAGAAGCGCTGCCCGCCATAGACCCGATACGGCAGGCCGGCCTGGATCAACGCCTCTTCAAACAGCCGTGACTGCGCCGTGGTGCGGTACAGGATGGCGCACTCGGCGCGGGCCATGCCCTCGTCCACGCTGTAGCGGCGGATGCGCTCGACGACGAAGCGCGCCTCGTCCACCTCGTTGAAGGCGGCATAGCGGCGGATGGGCTCGCCGGCGCCGTCGTCGGTCCAGAGGTTCTTGCCGAGGCGGGTCGGGTTGTTCGCGATGAGCGCGTTGGCGGCGCCGAGGATATTCCCGGTGGAGCGATAGTTCTGCTCCAGGCGCACGATCTCGGTGTTCGGATACTCGCGCTGGAAGCGCTGGATGTGCTCCACCTTGGCGCCGCGCCAGCCGTAGATGGACTGATCATCGTCGCCCACCAGGAACAGGTTGTCGCGCTCACCGGCCAGGAGCCTGAGCCAGGCGTACTGGATGGCGTTGGTGTCCTGGAACTCGTCCACCAAGATGTGCCGGAAGCGCTCCCGGTAGTGGTGCAGGATGTCCGGGCGGTCCCGCAGCACCTCGAACGCCCGCAGCAGCAGCTCCGCAAAGTCCACGCTGCCGGCCTTGTCGCAGGCGGCCTGATAGCGGCGGTAGATGTCGATCAGTTGTTGCTGGTAGAAGTCGCCGCCGCCGTCGATCTGCTCCGCCCGGCGCCCCTCGTCCTTCTGCTTGTTGATGAAGCCCTGCGCTTGGCGCGGCGGCCAGCGGGCCTCGTCGAGCGACAGCTCCTTCATGATGCGCCGCACCAGCCTCATCTGGTCATCGGAGTCCAGGATCTGGAACTGCTGCGGCAGCTTTGCGTCCTGCCAGTGCGCGCGCAGGAAGCGGTGCGCCAAGCCGTGGAAGGTGCCGACCCACATGCCGCCGGCGGGCACGTCCAGCATGCGCTCGATGCGCTGCTTCATCTCGCGGGCGGCCTTGTTCGTGAACGTGACTGCGAGCAGCGACCAGGGCGGCGCCTGCTCGACTTGGATCAGCCAGGCGATGCGGTGCACCAGCACGCGGGTCTTGCCGGAGCCGGCACCGGCGAGCACCAAGCGGTTGCCGGCGCCGGCCGTGACGGCAGCGCGCTGGGCGTCGTTCAGGGAATCGAGTATCGGGGTGACGTCCATCGCGCCATTGTAAGGGCATAATCCGGCAGCGCGCGTCGCCTGACCGCCCAGGAGGGAAGTCAAGCCCGGTGTGGACCGCGATTGTCCCGCGTCAGCACCGCGCCGAACCGTTCCGGTGCAAAATGGCGCCCCCCTTATCACCAAGCCCGCCGGAAGCCCACCCGTGACTGAGCTCCAAAACGACACCCTGCTCCGCGCGCTGCTGCGCGAACCCGTCGAGTACACCCCGGTCTGGATGATGCGCCAGGCCGGGCGCTACCTCGCCGAGTACCGCGAGACCCGCGCGCGTGCCGGCAGCTTCATGGACCTGTGCCGCAACCCGGAGCTCGCCTGCGAGGTGACCATCCAGCCGCTGGAGCGCTTCCCGCTCGACGCGGCTATCCTGTTCTCGGACATCCTGACGGTGCCGGACGCGATGGGTCTCGGGCTCTACTTCGCCGAGGGCGAAGGCCCGCACTTCGAGCACCCGGTGCGCTCGGCGGCCGACGTCGAGCGCATCCGCGTGCCGGACCCGGAGGACGATCTGGGCTATGTGATGGACGCCGTGCGCACCATTCGCCGCGAGCTCGCCGGGCGCGTGCCGCTGATCGGCTTCTCGGGCAGCCCGTGGACGCTCGCGACCTACATGGTCGAGGGTGGCACCACCAAGCACTTCGCGCTGAGCAAGGCGATGCTGTTCGACCGCCCGGACCTGATGCACGCGCTGCTCGGCAAGGTGGCCGAGGCCGTGACGCTCTATCTCAACGCGCAGATCGCCGCCGGCGCGCAGGTCGCCATGGTGTTCGACACCTGGGGCGGTGTCCTGTCCCCGGGCGATTACCGGGAGTTCTCGCTGCGCTACATGGAGCGCATCGTAGAAGGCCTGACCCGCGAAGCCGACGGCCGTCGCGTGCCGGTGGTGCTGTTCTCCAAGGGCGCGGGCCAGTGGCTCGACCGCATGGCCGAGACCGGCTGCGACGCGCTGGGCGTGGACTGGACCACGGAGCTTTCCGACGCACGTCGCCTGGTGCAGGACAAGGTGGCATTGCAGGGGAACCTTGATCCCTGCACCCTGTATGCCTCGCCGGAGCGCATCCGCCGCGAGGTGGGGCGCGTGCTCGCGAGCTACGGTGCCGGCAGTGGCCACGTGTTCAACCTGGGCCACGGCATCCACCCCGACACCAACCCGGAGCACGCCGGCGCCATGGTGGCAGCCGTGCACGAGCTGAGCCGGCCCTACCACGCCGGCGGCTGAGCCGCCGACGGCCGCGCCGTCCGCAACGGGCGCGCGCCGCGGGGTCCTTTCCATGCCGCGGCCCGGCCGCTTTTGTCAGCCAACTGCGCGCATTTTGACCGCATGGCAACCGACGCCCAAACGCTGCTCGAAGGCCCGCCGCCCGGCCAGTCAGGTCAGGCCTTGGGCCAACCGCGCATCGAGGTCGTCACCGGCGGGGATCAAGGTCATGGCGCGCCGCTCCCCGAGCGCAGCGCCGGGTCGCTGGCGCTGTGGTTCCTGGCCGCGTTCGCGCTGGTGCTGCTGCCCGCCACCGTCTGGAACCTGAGCCGCCCGCCGGTCTACCGCGCCACGGCCACGGTGCTCACCACCGTGCCCGCCGAGCGCAGCGGCGCGGGCCGCAGCGACGCGGACCTGCAGCACGTCGCCATCCAGCGCCAGCTCCTGCTCGGCCGCCAGCTCCTGGCGGACACCATCGCGCGTGTGGACGCCGCGGGTGGCGACCCGCCGCCGACGCCGGACGACCTGCGCCCGCTGCTGACTGTCGATGCGGTGCCTGGCACCAACCTGGTGGAGCTGAGCGCCGAGGGCGGCCTGCCGCTGCTCCTGTCCGACATCGTCAACGCCTGGCTCGCGTCCTACGAGGGGCTGCGCCAGGCCGAGATCGAGGCCCGCCTCGGCACCCGCCTGGAGAAGCTCGCCGAGCAGGGCGACTCCCTGGAGACGCAGATCGCCGCCAAGCGCGCCGCGCTGACGGCGTTCCGCGAGCAGCGCGACATCGTCACGCTGGAGCGCGACAGCAACCGCGCGCTGAACCGCCTGAACACCCTGCAGGCCTCGCTGGCGGAGGCCGAGGACGCGCAGATCAAGGCCCGTGCCCGGCTCATGGCGCTGGAGTCCGCCGCCGCGAGCGGCGCCCCGGTCATTGTGGACGAGGCCGCGGCGACGCTGGCGCAGCTCCAGCAGCAGGAGGCGGAGCTGGCCGTGCGCGTGCAAGAGCTGCAAAAGCGCTACACCGAGATGTTCATCCAGAACGATCCGGATAAGCGTGCGCTGCCCGAGCAGCTCAAGCGACTGCGCGCGCGCATTGCCACCGTCGGGCGCCAGGGCGCCGAGGCCGCGCTCACCGAGGCTCGCCGCGCGGTGGAGACCACCACCGACCGGCGCCTGCGCCTGGAGCGCGAGCTCGCGGACCAAAAACGCGTCGCCTCGCGCTTCACGGCCGACTTTGAGGCCTACAAGGACCTGGAGGCGGACCTCGCCGCGCTCGACGACATGCAGCGCAGCACCCAGGGCGAGCGCGTCGCCCTCGAGACCCAGGCCATCGACGGCTATCCGCAGATCGAGATCATCGAGCCCGCACACCCGCCGCGGGACCCGGTGCGTCCGCACTACGGGCGGGATTTCGGCATCAGTGCCGCCGCGGCTGCCGGTGCCGGGCTGCTGACCGTGCTCGGGCTGCTGCTGCTCGATGCCTCCCGCCGGCCGCGCCGCGGCCTGCCGATGACCGGCGTGCGCATCTGGGGCGACGATGCCGGCGGGCGGGCCGCCGGCGCGCCGCAACTGCCGCCGTACGCACCGCCGGGCCAGCTCGGCCAGGCACCGGGCGGCCTGCTCGGGCGTGGGCCGGCACCGCTCGGGGCCTTGCCCGACGCGACGACTCGCCAGCTCATGGGCGGCGAGGTCGAGGCCTTGTGGGAGCTTGCAGACGATGCCGAACGGCAGGTCATGGGGCTCCTGCTGTGCGGGCTGGACCTGCCCGAGATCGCGCAGCTCACGATGGAGGACTTCGATCTGCGCGAGAGCGAGCTGCGCGTCCCCGCCGATGCGCGGCGCGTCCTGCTGCCGCCGGCGCTCGCGGACCTGTTCAAGGACGCCCATCCGTTGCCCGCGTGGCGGAGCCCGGACGAGGCCGTCGAGATCGCCGCGCGCATCCCGCTGCTCGCCGTCGACGCCGGCCTGGCGCACGCCGCCGAGGTCACGCCCGAGGTCCTGCGCCACACCTACCTCGCCTATCTCGTGCGCCAGGGCGCGCGGCTCACCGAGCTGCATCGCGTCGCCGGGCGCCTGGACAGCGCCTCCGTGCAGCGCTATGCGCCGCTGTCGCCGGCCGGTGCATCGCGCCCCATCGGCCAAGTCGACCTCGCCTATCCGCTCCTGGCCTAACCCCCTGCCACCAAAATCGAAATCGGGATCGGGATCGGGATCGGGATCGGGACCCCGCAACCCGTATCGACCCTCCGCCCTCGCGCAACCGACGCCTCCCGAGCGTTCCGCCGCACGACAATCACCGCGTCCCCGGCATCAGTCATCCCCCTTGCGCTTTCCCATGGACACCGCCCTCAAACCGCTTCCTGACGCCCGCTCTCCTGGTTCGGGTTTCTACCGATGGCGACTATTGAGTTTCTTAAAGATACGCAAAATTGACCCTAGCCCAAATAGGCCTTAGCCTTGGCGGCTGTCCAACCATGGGAGTTTCCGCATGCAACCCGAGAATCACCTGTA
Organism: Thiohalocapsa sp. ML1; assembly: GCF_001469165.1. GTDB lineage: Bacteria > Pseudomonadota > Gammaproteobacteria > Chromatiales > Chromatiaceae > Thiohalocapsa. The sequence continues at coordinate 11,873 of NZ_JABX01000069.1, forward strand.
CCAGATCTTGGCGCCGAATCCGGCTCTGGTTGCCTCGCAGTTGGATCCGGAGGCCTTTGCTCGGCATTACACCTCCGGCTCGGTGCGCTATTACGACGGCAAGGTGGTGTTCGCAGAGATCGACCTCGGCTTCCGCAACCCGTACTTCAAGATCGACGAGGCCCTTGCGGAGCTGAAGCCGCATCCGGACGGGCGCCCGAAGGCGACCAAGTTCATCTCCACCTACCGCGTGCTGGAGCACATGGACCTGAACGCCATCCTGCGCCTGATCCTGGTGACGCCGGAGGGCTATACGCTGGAGCTTGCGTCCGCGCCCTACGACAAGATCCACGAGCCGGGCCTGATGCGCATCTACGCCGAGATCGCGCCGCTGCGCATGCTGGTGATGTCGCGGCTCGACTTCCCGGCCTTCGGCGCGTACGTCACGCACCCGACCTACACCAAGGGCGCGCCGAAGCAGTTCTACACCCAGATCGAGCTCGACATCGACCACTTCCTGGAGGAGTTCGAAGCGCGCCCGACCATGCATCCGCCCATTCCGCGGCTGCATCCGTCGACCCTGCGCGCGGCCATCCTGGAGCTGCGCGACGAGCCGACCAAAGACACCAAGGGGCTCAGGCTCGACAGCAGCTTCGACACGATCCCGTACAAGCTCATTCGCCACGGGTTCATGTTCGCGTCGCAGGACACGACCCTGTTCTTCCCGATGCCGCCGGCGGCCGAGATCGAGGCGAACAATTTCCGTTTCTGGCGCGCGATGTAATCGACCTGGCCGGGCGCGGAGCACGGCTCGCGCCGCATGGAAACGGCGTCGGCGGGGGTCGTTCTTGGAGCGCCCGGCACCTGAGGGGCCCGGCGATGCCGGGCCGACCGCGCAGCCCGGCAGCACTGATGGCGTCGGGCGGAGATCGCCCGACGGTGCGCGCCGCCGCGGCCGGCGTTGCCATCGAGGCCGCGAAGACTTTCGTGCACGGGCAGCGCCGACGGTTCGGGCGCTGTTCCCGGAGACAACAATAGTGATTCGAGCCACACGGGGAGTTACCCACCCATGAGCCTGATTGCTCTCTCACCCCTGCTGATCGGGGGTCTCGGCCTGATTGCGGCCCTCATTATCTTCCTCATCATTCAGTCCTATCCCAAGGGCGAGGGCAAGGTGGCCGCCATTGGCGATGCCATCCATCTCGGCGCCATGGTCTTCATGCGCAGGGAATACACGCTGCTCGGCATGTTCGCGGCCGTGCTGCTCGTCATCCTCTATGTCACCCTCGGCTGGAAGACGGCGCTTGCCTTTGCGGTGGGTGCCATCGCCTCGGCGCTGGCCGGCTTCATCGGCATGAGCACCGCGACGCGGGCCAACGTGCGCACCACCGTGGCGGCGCATACCAAGGGCCCCGCGGAGGCGCTGACAGTGGCCTTCTTCGGCGGCTCGATCATGGGGCTCGCCGTTGCGTCGCTCGGGCTGCTCGGCCTCGGCACGCTCTATCTCGTGTTCGGCGGCGACCCTGAAACCGCCCACGCCATCCACGGCTTCGGCATGGGTGCATCGAGCGTCGCGCTGTTCTCGCGCGTCGGCGGCGGCATCTTCACCAAGAGCGCGGATGTGGGCGCCGACCTCGTCGGCAAGATCGAGGCGGGCATCCCGGAGGACGACCCGCGCAACCCGGGTGTCATCGCCGACAACGTGGGCGACAACGTCGGCGATGTCGCCGGCATGGGCTCGGACATCTTCGAGTCCTACTGCGGCGCCATCATCGCCACCATCGCCATTGCCTCGACCCTGGCGGTGGACATCATGGACCCGCTCGGCGAGCGCGATGCGCTGATGTTCCTGCCGCTGGGCCTGGCGTCCGCCGGCCTGCTCTGCTCCATCGCCGGCATTGCGCTGGTGCGGATGTTCTCCAACCAGGCACCGGAGCGGGCGCTACGCATCGGCACCATCGGTTCGAGCGTGCTGTTCATGGCCGTGGCCTACGGTGTCATCGTCGGCACCGGCGTTTCAAGCGCCGTCTGGGGGGCCGTGCTCATCGGCGCCTTGGGCGGCATCGTCATCGGTCTTGTCACCGAGTACTACACGTCGTCCAAGCCGGTGGTCCGCATCGCGGAGGCCGGCGAGACAGGGCCCGCCACGGTCATCATCACCGGCTTTGCCGTCGGCCTGTGGTCCGTGATCGTGCCGATGCTCACCATCAGCGTCATCATCTTCGTCTCGAACTGGCTCTCCGGCCTCTACGGCGTCGGCATCGCCGCCGTCGGCATGCTCGCGACGGTGGGCATCACCATGGCTATCGACGCCTATGGCCCGGTGGCCGACAACGCCGGCGGCATCGCGGAAATGGCCGGGCTCGGCGTCGAGACGCGGCACATCACCGACTCCTTGGACGAGCTCGGCAACACCACCGCCGCCATCGGCAAGGGCTTCGCCATCGGCGCGGCGGCCTTGGCGGCGCTGGCCATCATCACGGCCTACATCGAGAGCGTGGCCCTGCATGTGCCAGGCTTCGAGCTGCTCTTGAGCGATCCCATGGTCGTCATCGGGCTCTTCGTCGGCGGCATCCTGCCCTTTGCCATCGCGTCCATGACCATGACCGCCGTCGGTGACGCTGCCTTCGAGATGATCAACGAGATCCGCCGCCAGTTCCGCGAGATCAAGGGCCTGCTGGAGGGCGAGGCCGAGCCGGATACGGCGCGCTGCGTAGACATCGCCACCACCGCGGCGCTGAAGAAGATGGTCATGCCCGGCGTCATCGCCATCGCCGCGCCCTGGGTCGTGGGCTTCGGCCTCGGGCCGGCCGCCCTTGGCGGCATGCTCGGCGGTGCGCTGCTCGGCTGCGTGCTGCTGGCGCTGACCATGGCCAATGCCGGCGGTGCTTGGGATAACGCGAAGAAGTACGTCGAGAAGGGCAACCTCGGCGGCAAGGGCTCGGACACCCACAAGGCGACCGTGGTCGGCGACACCGTCGGCGACCCCTTCAAGGACACCTCCGGCCCGGCCATGAACATCCTGATCAACGTCATGGCCATCGTCAGCCTCGTCATCGCGCCGCTGTTGGGACCGAACCTGGTCGGCATGCTCGGGTAAGGCGCGTGGGAGCGGCTTTAGCCGCGCGACTGTGGGAGCGGCTTTACCATGAAAGTCGCGCGCGGCGCGCTCCTTAATCTCCCTCTCCCTCTGGGAGAGGGCCGGGGTGAGGGCAACGGCCATGGCGAGCGGCGCCTTTCATCCTGCGGGGTGGCGCTGGTCGCCATGGCCGTTAGCCGCGATCGCGCTGTCGCGGCTGAAGCCGCTCCCACGTTCGCGTTCACGCTCAGAGCGTGAGGTCGATACCGGCGACGAGCGCCCCCGGCAGCAGCGCGCTGTCGGTGCTGCGACCGCCGTAGGTATCGGCCGCGAGCAGCAGCTCGCGCTCCGCCGTCAGCCCCTCCAGCCGGTCGCCGAGCAGGTGATACAGCGAGTCGTCGAAGCGCATCACGCCAAGCGGCGCGACAGGCTTGCCGTGCTCCACCCAAAAGGTGCCGAAGCGGGTCATGCCCGTCATGCGGCAGGCATTGCGGTCCGACCAGTTGCAGTACCAGAGATTGCCGATGAGGATGCCGGTGTCGAGCCGGCGCAGCGCCTCGTCCGCCGCGAGCTCACCGGCGGCGATGGCGAGCGACTCCGGTGCCTCGTCCGCGGCGTTGACCGTGGCGCCGTACTCCTTCGCGCTGCGGGCATCCGTGAGGCAGTCGCGATATTCGCCGCCCTCGATCAGCACGACCTGTGCCGGCTTCGTGAAGCCCTCGTCCGTAAAGCCAGGCGCCAGCCCGCGCTTGTGCTCCTCGATTACCGTCAGCGCCGGGCTCAGGCGCTGCTCGCCGGTGGCGAGCTTCAGCAGCGGCGTTTGCCGCGTGCGATGGTCGCGCAGCCCGAAGCCGCCCCAGGCGAGCAGGTCCATCAGCTCGGCGAGCGCCGCCGGCGCCAGGTAGGCGCGGTAGCGGCCGGGCTCAATGTGGCGCTCCGGCCGGCCGAGCACGTACAGCTCGGCGCGCTGGTGGTTGACCTTGTGGGCCAGCGCATCCGGCTGCCAGTCGAAGCCGGAATAGCTCGCCTTCACGGCCTTGTCGCGGTCCAGATAGCAGGACCAGTCCAGGTTGAAGCTGCGGCTGGCGTGCCAGTGGCGATGACCGATGGAGCTGGCCAGCCCCTCCATGACGTCCCCGGCGGCCCAGATGCCGACCAGGTCCAGCCCACCGGCGAGGCCGGTCAGGGTGCCGATGGCATCGGCCGTGCTCGGCAGATCGGCGTCGAGGCGCCGCTCCGACGTGGCGGGCTCGGTGGAGAAGTTCAGGTACGGGTCCTCCGGCAGGTGCGCGACGCGCTCGCGCAGCCGCCCGAGCAGCGCGCGGGCTTGGGCCAAGTCCGCGTCGGCGTCACCGGAAAGCGGGCAGTCGCCGTCTGCCTGCCGGCCGCGGTCGATGAGCGTGAGCCCGAGGCCGGCGGATGCGACGCTGCCGGCTTGGCGCACGCGGTTCTGGTTCAGCCGCACGAAGTCGGAGCGCTCGGCGCCGAGCCCCGCGAACAGGATCTCATCGCCCTGGAGCCCGGCCGCGAGTGCGTCGAACAGCGCATAGAAATGCTCTTGCCTCATAGCCCACCTCCGAAGACTTCCACATCGCGGAACAGACAGGGCGGCGATGCATGGCCGACATAGACCGATTGGTTCGGCTCGCCCTTGCCGCAGTTCTGCACGCCGCGCACCTCGCAGGTCTGCGGGCCGCCGACGCCGTCGAGGCTGCGCCAGAAGCGCGCGGACACGCCGCGATAACCAGGGTTGCGCACCAGGCCCTTGAGCTCCCCGTTCTCGATGAGCCGCCCGAGCTGGCAGCCGAACTGGAACTTGTTGCGGCTGTCGTCGATGGACCAGGAGCGGTTCGTGTCCATCAGCACGCCGCGCTCGACACGCGCGACCATGTCGTCCAGGCCCTCGCCGTTGGGTACCAGATTGATGTTGGCCATGCGATCGATGGGCGGGCGGTCCCAGTCAGCGGCGCGGGCGCAGGCGGAGCCGGGCAGCCGCGCGCGGCGCTGCGACAGCTCGCCGCCGAGCGGGCGCTCCAGGATGCCGTCGCGGATCAGGTGCACGCGCTTCGCCGGCGTGCCCTCGTCGTCGGCGACGTAGCTCGCGAGCTCGCCGGGCAGCGTCGGGTCGAAGGTGACGTTGAGCAGCGATGAGCCGTAGCGGTAGGTGCCGAACATGTCCGGCGTAACGAAGCTCAAGCCCGCGTAGTTGCGCTCGTCGCCGAGGATGCGGTCGAGCTCCAGCGGGTGGCCGATGGACTCGTGGATCTGCAGCGTCATTTGGCTCGGCAGCAGCATCAGGTCCATGCGCTCGCTCGGGCACTCTGGGGCCTCGCAGAGGGCGATGGCCTCGCTCGCGATGCGCTCGGCGTCCTCCAGCAACGCGGCCGCGGCGAGCAGCTCCAGCCCGCCCTGGCCGGGCCGATCCGCGCCGCCGCCGGTGCGGGTCTGCGTCTGGCCCGCGATGTGCGCGGTGGCGGCGAGCCCGGTGTGCACGTAGCGAAAGCCCTGGGCGATCTCGGCACCGTCGCTGCTGATAAAGAGCTGCTGCACGCGCCGATGGCCGAGCCAGGCGGCGCGCTCGACGATGCGATCGCCCAAGTCGAGCCGGGTGCAGGCCTCGCTCAGCACGCCGAGCTTGTCGGACAGCGTCATCTGCCCCCAGGGCTGTGCCTCGGGGCTCTGGTACTCGGCGCGGGTGCTGCTGCGCGGGAACAGGCGTGCGTCGAACAGACCGAGCCGCGCGTGCAAGTCCGCGGCTGCCAACGCGCGCTCGGCGGCGGCGGCGAGCCCGGCGGCGGACAGGTCCGCCGTGGCCGCATAGCCGACGCCGCCGCCGACGACGACGGTGAGCATGGCGCCGCGGCTCGCGCCGATGCTGCTCGGCTCCGCGACGTCGTCGCGCACGGCGAGGCCCTCGTGCTCCTCGTCCACAATGCGCAGGGTCCAGTAGTCGCAGCCCGGCGCCGCGTCGGCAAAGCGCCGAGCAATGCCTTGGAGTGCGTCGGCAGTTGCGTTCAGGTTATCCAGGCTCATGATGGCTGGTGACTCCGAAAAATGGCGCGAAAGTGGGTGCGGGGGCAGGGGCCGAGGCCCCCTCAGCCCTCAGCCCTCGGCGCTGCGCCGAGGCTCCGCGTTACCGGACTATGGGGGCGTCGGTCGCAGGTGCGAGGTGCCCTAGCCCCTAGCCCCTAGCCCCTAGATCCTTCCCCCCGTGCTAGCATCCGCGCCCATGTTGACCTACCCCGACATCGATCCGGTTGCCTTCCAGCTCGGCCCGCTTAGGGTCCACTGGTACGGGCTCATGTACCTGGTCGGCTTCGCGCTGGGCTGGGCGCTCGGGCGCTGGCGGGCGTCGCGGCCCGGCTCCGGCTGGACCGCCGCGATGGTGGACGACGTCATCTTCTACGCCGTCATCGGCATCATCGCCGGCGGGCGGCTTGGCTATATGTTCTTCTATGGCTATGACCAGATTCTGGCCAATCCGCTCAATGTGCTCCGGGTCTGGGAGGGCGGCATGTCCTTCCACGGCGGACTCATCGGCGTTATGGTCGCGATCTGGCTGTTCGGGCGCAAGCACGGGCTCGGCTTCTTCCGGGTGGCCGACTTCATCGCGCCGCTGGTGCCGCCGGGTCTCCTCGCCGGGCGCATCGGCAACTTCATCAACGGTGAGCTCTGGGGCCACGCCACGCAGGTGCCCTGGGCCATGCAGTTGCCCTGCGCGCGCTTTCCGGAGTATTGCGTCGGGCTCCCCATCGGCACCGCGCTCAGCCCCGCGCTACACCCGTCGCAGCTCTACCAGGCCGGGCTCGAAGGGCTTGTGCTGTTCGTCGTGCTCTGGTGGTTCTCATCGCGCCCGCGCCCGACCATGGCCGTGTCGGGGCTGTTCCTGCTGCTCTACGGGTTGTTTCGGTTCTCGGTGGAATTCGTGCGGCAGCCCGACGCCCACATCGGCTATGTCGCCTTCGACTGGCTGACCATGGGCCAGCTCCTGTCCCTGCCGATGCTCGTCGGCGGCGCCGTCATGCTCGCACTCGCCTACGCGCTGCGGGGTTCCGGGCGGGTCGCACCCGACGCGGCTGGATGACGCCAGCCGTCGCCAAGGGGTCCGCCCGCCTTGGCCCTCGGCCCTCGGCCCTTCCCCTTAGGGACTCGGATTCGGCTGCCGCGTGTGCACCGCCTCGATGTCGGCGAGCACCTCGTCCGACAGCACCAGGTCCAGGCTCGCTAGGTTCTGCTCCAGTTGTGCCATGGTCGTCGCGCCGATGATGTTGGACGTGACGAAGGGCCGCCCGGTGACGAAGGCGAGCGCCATCTCGGCCGGCTCCAGGCCGTGCTTGCGGGCGACGGCGACATACTCCGCCGTCGCGGCGATGGCCTCCGCGTTGGAATAGCGCGAGAAGCGCGGAAAGAGCGTGAGCCGCCCGTCCGGCGGTTGCCGCCCGTCGAGGTATTTGCCGCTCAGCGCGCCGAAGGCCATGGGCGAGTAGGCGAGCAGCCCGCACTGCTCGCGGAGCGCGATCTCGGCAAGGCCGATCTCGAAGGTGCGGTTCAGCAGGTTGTACGGGTTCTGGATGCTGACCATGCGCGGCAGCCCGTGGCGCTCGGCCAGCTCCAGAAAGCGCATGGTGCCCCAGGGCGTCTCGTTCGACAGCCCCACGTGGCGGACCTTGCCGGCCTGCACGAGGTCGCCGAGTACCTCCAGCGTCTCCATTAGCGGCACACTGTCGTCCACGGTCGGGTGCTCGTAACCGAGCTTGCCGAAGAAGTTGGTGTCCCGATCCGGCCAGTGCAGTTGATACAGGTCCACGTAGTCGGTGCCGAGCCGGCGCAGGCTGGCGTCGAGCGCCTGCTCGATGTTCGCGCGGTCGAGCCGGTTGTTGCCGCCGCGCACATGACTGAGCCCGAGCGCCGCGCCGGGGCCTGCGACCTTGGTGGCGATGACGAGCTTGTCGCGGCCGCCGCGCGCGCTGAGCCAGCGGCCGATGTAGTCCTCGGTGCGGCCCATGGTCTCCGGCTTTGGCGGCACCGGGTACATCTCGGCGGTGTCGATGAAGTTGATGCCGGCGGCCACGGCGCGGTCGAGCTGCTCGGCGGCATCGGCGGCACTGTTCTGCTCACCGAAGGTCATGGTGCCTAAGCACAGCGCGCTAACGTCGAGGTCGGTGCGGCCGAGGGGGCGGTAGTGCATGGTGGGGCTCCTGTTCCGGGGTTGATCTGGTGTTAAACATTGATGGCCAGCGCCGCGAGGTTCAGTCCAATGCAGCGCTGATCGGGCGGATCGCCAGGAACATTGGCAAGCGCTCCGGGCGGTCGCCGAGGGTGCCTTGAATGGCGTCCAGTGGTCGAAAGCCCAGCTCGCGATAGACCAGCTCGCCATATAAGGGAAGCGCGGCGACCTTGGCGTCAACGATTACGCCGACGCAGCCGAAGCGATTCCGTAGAAAGAAGCGAGGTGCGCCCGACAAGCGGGCTCGACACCGCGCCGCACGGACCGGGAGCGCCGGCTTTCAGCCGGCTTCGCGTGCCGGGGGCTCGATGCCCCCGGCGCGCGATCTGCGGCGCGGGAGCGGGCGGGTGCCCATGGCGCGCTGCCGGGCGGACGACTGCGCCTGTGCTCTCTGATCGGCCCGGACGCCGCCGACGCGGCATTGAGCCGCGCCGGCGGCGAGCCGGCTGGAAAGCCGGCGGTCCCAGTGAGCGGCGCCGGCA
>NZ_JABX01000070.1 GCF_001469165.1 Thiohalocapsa sp. ML1
TAGTTCACAGGCTTCTCCACAAATGGTTGATCGAGACCCCCGGAGTCCCCTGCATCCGGACGATGCCGATACCGTCCGTGCGTGTCTACGTGTGGTTCAGGCGCTTGCGGATCTCGGCCGACGGCGAGCGACGCTCCGCATCGCATCGCGCCTCCGCAGAACGTTGACGGGCACGATCGAGATAGCCCTGGACGGCGTCGCGATGGCTAAGCACATAGCTCAGGGTTGCATAGATGTCCGGCAGTTCGAGCACGTCGTAGCGCAGGCCGATCTCTTCCGCACTGGCGCCTTGATCGAACAGGGAAACGACGCTTTCGAGGGTGACTCGCGTCCGGCCGACGCGGATCACGCCAGACGCATCCCGATGCAGGGGTGGCGCCTGCGGTTCCAGGGTGAGAGAAGTCAGTGCGGCAGTCATGGCTATCGAGCTCATCGCAGACATCGTGGCAACAGTTTGCAGCCCAAGCGTCAACCTGCCAAGCCCGTGGCGTCGTGCGCGGCATGTGCCTCCGGCACCGCCGCCTCCTCCCGCTCCAACCGCCGCGCCACGTCCCCCGGCGAGCCGGTGCGGCGGGCCAAGAGGTCGTAGGCCACCGGCACGACGAAGAGCGTGAACAGCGTCGCGGCGAGCACGCCGAACAGGATCACGGTGCCGATGACGGTGCGGGTTTCGGCGCCGGCGCCGGTGCTGAGCAGGAGCGGGATGGAGCCGGCGGCGGTGGTGATGCCGGTCATGACGATGGGGCGCAGGCGCACGTCGGCGGCTTCCAGCAGCGCGTCGCGGAAGGCCTTGCCCTCATCGCGGAGCTGGTTGGCGAACTCGACGATGAGGATGCCGTTCTTGGCCGACAGGCCCACCAGCATGATGAGCCCGATCTGGCTGTAGATGTTGAGCGTCTGCCCGGTGAGCCAGAGCCCGAGCAGCGCGCCGGCCATGGAGAGCGGCACCGTCAGCATAATGACCAGCGGATGCACCCAGGACTCGAACTGCGCGGCGAGCACCAGAAAGACGACGGCGACGCCGAGCAGGAACACGAACAGGATGCCGCCGCCGGAGCCGCGGAAGTCCTGCGATTGGCCCTTGTAGTCCACAACCGCCTGCTCGGGCAGATACTCGGCGACGAGACCGTCCAGGTAGGCCAGCGCATCGCCTAGGGCCAGATCCTCGGCCAGATTGGCCTCGATGGTGATGGCGCGCACGCGGTTGTAGCGGTTCAGGCTGCTGGAGTCCGCCGTCTCGCTGACGCGGACCAGGTTGGACAGCGGGATCAGCTCGCCGCTGCGCTCGGAGCGGACGTAGATGTTCTGCAGGCTCGCCGGGGTGCGCTGGGCGTCGCGCTCGCCCTCCAGGATCAGGTCGTACTCCTCGCCGGCGTCGATGTACGTCGTGACCTTGCGCGAGCCGAGCATGGTCTCCAGCGTGCGGCCGATGGTGCCGACCGTGACGCCCAAGTCCGCGGCGCGGTCGTAGTCGATGGCCACGCGCAGTTGCGGCTTGGTCTCCTTGTAGTCCCAATCGACGCCGACCAGGCCCGGGTTGGACTTGTCGATCTCGGCGACCAGGATGTCGCGCCAGGCGGCCAGTTCCTCATAGGTGCCGCCGCCGATGACGAACTGGAGCGGCTTCTGGATGCGCGCGCCGAAGCCCTGGCGCATCACCGGGAAGGCGCGCACGCCGGGCAGGTCCGCGAGCTTGGCGCGGATCTCCTCCATGACGGCCCAGGTCGGCCGGCGCTCGCCGAAGGGCGCCATGACCAGGATGACGATGCCGGTGTTGAAGCCCTCGCCGCCGCCGAAGCCGCGCGGCGTGCGCAGCAGCACGCGCGTCGCCTCACCGGACTCGGCATAGGGCAGGAGGCGCCGCTCGATCTCGTCCATGTACTCGGTCATGTAGCCGAAGGAGGCCCCTTCCGGGCCGTTCACGAGCAGAAAGAAGGCCCCGCGGTCCTCCTTCGGCGCATATTCCTGCGGGATCTGCTCGAACAGCCACCAGGCGCCGGCGGTGGTGCCGGCGAACAAGAGCACCACCAGCCACTTCTGGCGCAAGAAGAACCGCAGCAGCACGCCGTAGACCCGCCGCACGCCGCCGAAGAGCCGGTCCACAAAGCTGCTCATGCCCGCCTGGCGCCGCTCGCCGGGGTGCGCCTGCGGCAGGATCTTCGACGCCAGCATCGGCGCCAGCGTCAGCGCGAGAAAGGTCGAGAAGCTGACGGCCGCGGCCATGGTCAGCGCGAACTCCGTGAACAGCCGGCCCACATCGCCCTGCAGGAAGGCGATCGGCACGAACACGGCCACCAGCACCACCGTGGTGGCAATGACCGCGAAGCCCACCTGCCGGGTGCCGCGGTAGGCTGCCACCAGCCGCGTCTCGCCGTACTGCTCCATGCGCCGGTGGATGTTCTCCAGCACCACGATGGCGTCGTCCACCACCAGCCCGATGGCGAGCACCAGCGCGAGCAGGGTCAAGATGTTGACCGTGAAGCCGAGCGCGAGCAGCACCGTGAAGGTCGCGATCAGCGACACCGGCACGGTCACGGCCGGCACCAGCATCGCCCGCACGGAGCCCAGAAACAGAAAAATCACCAGCACCACCAAGCCGATGGCGATGGCGAGCGTCTTGTAGACCTCGCGGATCGCGTCCTTGACGAACACCGAGGTGTCGTAGGACTGCTTGATCTCCATGCCCTCGGGCAGGGTCGGGTTGATGCGCGCCATCTCGGCCCGGGCGCCGTCGGCCACCGCGATGGTGTTGGCCGTGGACTGCTTGACAATGCCGAGCCCGATCATCGGCACGCCGTTGCCGCGAAACACCGTCCGGTCCTCCTCGGTGCCGAGCTCCACGCGGGCGACATCGCCCAAGCGCACCAGGTGGCCGTCGTCGCCGCGGGCGATGACCAGGGCCGCGAACTGGTCCGGCGTCTCGAAGTTGCGCTCGGTGCGCACGCTGAACTGCCGCTGCACGGACTCGACGTTGCCGGCGGGCAGCTCGATGTTCTCGGCCCGCAGCGCCGACTCGATGTCGCTCACGGTCAGCCCGCGGGCGGCGAGCGCATTGCGGTCCAGCCACACGCGCATGGCATAGGTCTGGTCGCCGCCGATGCGCACGCGGGCGACGCCGTCGAGCACCGAGAAGCGATCTTCCAGATAGCGGCGGGCGTAGTCGGTCAGCTCCGGCACCGTCATCCGGTCGCTGACCAGATTCAGCCACATGATGACGTCTTCGTTGCTGTCCACCTTCTGGATGTCCGGCGGCTCCGCCTCCGTCGGCAACTGGTCCAGGATGCCCGACACCCGGTCGCGGATGTCGTTGGCGGCGCCGTCGATGTCGCGGCCGATGGCAAACTCAATAGTGATGGTGGAGCGCCCGTCCAGCGACACCGACTCGATGGTCTCGATGCCCTCCACACCCGCGATGCGGTCCTCGATGAGCTGCGTGATGCGCGTCTCCACCACATTGGCCGCGGCGCCCGGATAGGCCGTGTCCACCGACACCACCGGCGGGTCGATGTCCGGATACTCCCGCAGCGGCAGCCGGTCGAACGCCACCAGGCCGAAGGCCACGAGCAACAGCGACAGCACCGTTGCCAGCACCGGGCGGCGCACCGAGATGTCGGACAGGATCATCGTGCGGCCCCGGCGGCGGGCTGCTCGGCGGCAACGCTGTCCACCCGCTGCGCCAGCATCTCGGCCAGCGTGCGCGAGCCGTCGTCGACGGCCAGGATGCTCACCGGCTCGCCCGGCTTCGCCTTGTCCGCGCCGTGGGTGATGACGCGCTCGCCGGCCGTGAGTCCGGAGACGACCTCGACGAAGCCCGGCCGGCGCGCGCCGATCTGGACCTGGCGACGCTCCGGCAACGACTGGCCGTCGTCGCCCTCGCCCACGGCCAGCACGAAGTGCTCATTGCCCCGATGCAGCAGCGCGGACTCCGGAATCGCCAAGCCCCGGCGCGGGTTGCGCAGCAGCTCGACCCGCATCAAGAGCCCCGGGCGCAGCAGCCGGTCCGGGTTCGGCAGCAGGGCGCGCACCTGCACGGAGCGCGTCACCGGATCGACACGCGTATCGATGGCGGAGATCTCGCCGGTGAACATGCGCTCGCCGAGTGCCGGCGCCGCGGCCTCAATGGCCAGCCCGGGCGCGATCGACGGCAGAAACACGCTCGGCACGGAAAAGTCGAGCTTCATCACGCGGTCGTCGTCCAGCGTGGTGATGACATCGCCCGGCTCCACCAGCGCCCCGAGGCTGATATTGCGCAGCCCCACGACGCCGGCGAAGGGCGCCTTCACCAGCCGGTCCTTGAGCCGGGACTCGACGGCGACCAGCGACGCGCGGGCGGTATCGAGATCGCGCCGGCGCTCATCGAGCAGCGACACCGGCGCCGAGCCGGTTCTGGCCAGGGACTTGACCCGGTCGTACTGCTGCTCCGCCTCCGCGACCCGCGCCTGCACCTCTTCCAGCAGCGCCGTCTCCTCGCTGCTCGTCATCTTCACCAGCACATCGCCCGCGGCCACGCGCTGGCCGTCGTCGAAGTGGATCTCGGAGATGGTCTCCGTCACGTTCGCCGTCACCACCACGGACTCGTTCGCCCGCAGCGTGCCGAGCGCCTCGGTGCGATCGGTCCATTGCTCGGGCGCGGCCTCGGCGACGATGACACCCGGCGCGGCGGCGGCGACACAGGGCAGCAACAACAGCAGGATGATAAGCAAGCGCATGCGTGGGGGAGCTTCCTTCGGGGGTGGCATGGGTGGGGATTCGTCGCGCGAACGGGCCAAGCGCTTCCACGGCGTGTTCAACAGGTGTTTGAGACCGCCGACGGCGTGCGGGTTCCGCGACGGCCGCGACTCGGCCCGCGCGGCGCGACGGACCGCCGTGGTCGCCGCCGAGGCCTAAATGCTCCCGCGGCGCGGCACCGACAAGCGCGCGGCGCACGCGTCGAACAGCACCCTTTGAACGTCAACAGCCTAATCTTATCGCGTGCAGGCGCAACGCCGGTTGCAACAAGGGGGCTTTGCAGCCATCCTTGCGCCGCTACCGGAAACGTGTGTCCGTGGACGACCGGACCCCTGTTTCCGGGAGCACAACACAAGCGCGGTCGGCTAGGATGCGCCCACACGCCTCGGCAACCGCCAGGGCGCAACGAGCCATCGCAAAGAGCGATCGCAATGCAACACGGGGCGGATATGAACAAACCGGAAGAGGCGCTCAACCGCGCCATAGGCGCGCGGCTGCGAGCCGCACGCGAAGCCCGCGGACTCAGCTTGAGCCAGCTCGGCGAGCTGACCGGCGGCAACTACAGTAAATCCCGCATCAGCAACTACGAGCAGGGCGTGCGTCGCATCAGCCTGGAGGGTGCGCATGCGCTGGCGGAGGCCCTGGGCAACGTCACGGCAGCGCACGTGCTCTGCCTGGACGACCAGTGCGCCGCCAACGCCGAGGAGCTCGACTTGCTCAAGGCCTATCGCGCCATGGACGCGGACAAGCGCGACCAACTGCTGTCGTCGGCCAAGGGCGGCTGACGCGAACCGGCACCGCGGCTCGGATGCCGCGGGCGCCGACCTGCGCACAAGCCGCATGCGGCTGTCGCCTTCGATTTCGAGCGCGCGAAATGCTTGCGGATAAGGCAAGTTTTACGACGAGACCTGAGAGCAAAGGGCCAAGGGAGCGCTCCTCGGCCCTCGGCCCTCGTTCCTCGGCGCTCGTTCCTTTGATCAACTTGCGCCAACGAGCGGGCTGCGCACGAAGCTAGCCCATGGAGAAGCTAGCCCATGGAGTGGAACCCGATGGTATTACCCTCGGTATCCCTGGCCAGGGCGATGAAGCCGTACTGGCCGATGGACATCTTCTCCTGCAGCACGCTGCCGCCGTGCTCCGCCACGCGTGCGGCCTCCACGGCGCAGTCCTCCGCGTTGAAATAGACCAGCGAGGAAAACGGGGACAGACCACCATTAATTCGCTAGGCCAGATTATTGCCCAACGAATAAGGTTAGATCGCGCGAGCGAAGCGAGCCGCGATCTGAACCGGTCGTTGGACGAGCCCGGGGTCGAGGAATCGCGGGGAGGGCATAGAAAACATCTTCCATGAAGCCGGTGATGCGCCGGCCGCGGGGATCCGCGGCCGGCGCACCACCGGCTTTCTTCGTCGCCGTTGCGGCGACGGCGGCAGGCCGAAGCGGGGATCGCGCGCCGTTTGGCCCGTATTCGGAATTCGAGGACAGTTTACTTAATTCCGGAGTCCGTGCGACCCGGATAGAATGAGGAGTCGCCCAACCAGCGGAGCAGCCCAACGACGCGCGTCGTCGCGGTCTGCTATGCTTACTGAGTCGTCAACTTGCCAGCCATCTGTTACATCTGCGCTCAACGGGGCCGGCTCGGCTCCGCGGAGGGTAACGCAGCAGTCACGAGTTCATGAGTAGCCATGAGGCGTAGGATTTACACCGACACTTCCGCGGTAGGCGGCTGCTTCGATGTCGAATTCGAGCACGGATCGATCCCGCTTTTTGATGCCTTTCGCTCAGGCGCCGCAGTTCTCGTCGTTTCCGATCTTACTCTGGCCGAGTTGGAGGCGGCACCAGAGCCGGTTCGTGACGTACTGCTATCCGTACCTGTGGAACACATCGAGTTTGTGAGCTTTTCTGAAGAGGCTGCGCACTTATCGGAAGCCTATTTGAACGAAGGTGTTGTTGCCAGGAAGAGCAGAATAGACGCACAACATATTGCAACTGCTACGATCTGTCGTGCCGACGTTCTTGTAAGCTGGAACTTCAAGCACATTGTAAATCTTGAGCGTATCCATGGATATAACTCTGTGAACCTGCGACTTGGGTATCCAATGCTTGAGATCCGATCACCGATGGAGGTGCTGAATTATGACGATTAATGCTGTCGAGTTGATGCGGGGCGCTCGAGACAAGATCTGTCACGATACAGAAGGCATGTCTTGGACCGCGGAACAAGCATACCTCGCATCTCATCGCGCTTGGCTTGAGGCACTACGGAAGGAAGAGCCCAACAACAGCGCCACGTCCGACCGCGTGCTGGCTGGTCGTGAGATCCGGGGACAGATCGACAGATCCGGGGACCAGATCCGGGAACAGTTTACTTAAATGACCGGGGCCGCCGAGCAGTAGAAGAGAAGACATTGTGTAGCGTGCCCTCAAGCTAGGTAGTTCAATCTGACCCGTTTCGCCTTGTTGCGGCTCACGCAGTTTTCTTGCGTCGCATATTGCTCGATCTTTGCTCTGAAAAACAGTGTCTTACGCAGTTTCGCGAGCCACCCTACCGGCACAGAACTGTGGGACCGAAAAGTGCGTGAACAGGGCGAAATTGAACAGCCTA
This sequence comes from Thiohalocapsa sp. ML1, assembly GCF_001469165.1. GTDB lineage: Bacteria > Pseudomonadota > Gammaproteobacteria > Chromatiales > Chromatiaceae > Thiohalocapsa. Next base: position 7,333 of record NZ_JABX01000070.1, read on the forward strand.
CCCTCAAGCTCCGAGGCCAAACTGCGGCCTTCGCTCTCGCTCAGGCCGCAGTACGCCGCAGGCTATGGTTGACGGTTCACGTTATGCAGCAATTGAGGGCCTCCGCTTGCCGTGACAACCACCATAGATTGGTCTGTCGAGAACGACGCGATGAATCTAGGCTTTGAGGCCGCAAGACAAGCCCAGCTTGCATTCAACGTAGATTATGTCCCCGTTCAGTTCAGTTATCGACGCCGGATAGACTTTATCTCGTTGCCCAATCCCATGCATGACAAGCGGGGCGTGCCGTCCGCCCGTTTCCGCGCCTTCGCGTCACTTTCGACGCGGCAACGCGCGGCGGGCCTGCGTTGACGTTGGGCGCAGAAGGAGAGATTTCTCTAGAGGTATGGCCATGCACGATCCCCTTGTTCTCGTTGTAAACGACAACCTCGTCGCGAACCGGGTCAACTGCGTGATGTTGCGCAAACGGGGCTACGAGGTGGCCGTAGCCATGGACGGGCGGGAAGCGGTCGAGAGTTGCCTCCGATGTCCACCAGTTGCCGTGGTGATGGACATCGATATGCCCGTCATGGACGGACTCGCAGCGGCAGCGGAGTTGAGGCGTCTTCATGCAGAGGGTGCCTTGCCGTACATCGCAATCGTGGGGACCAGTGCGTCGATGAGCGAAGAGCGCTCCGCCCTGTGCCGTGACGTCGGAATGCTGCATACCCTATTGAAGCCGGTCACCTACGATACGCTTTGTTCAGCAGTGGACTCGGCCGTTGCAGTGGCGTTGCCGCATCGCGCATGTGGGGGAGACGAGCGGGGCCCGGTCTGAGATCCGCCGGCAAACGAAATTACGGTGCCAGTTTACTAAATGCGCTTAATACACCGCACAAGGCCGGGGTCACTGCGGCCTGGCAAGGCCGCGTGTTCCAGCGGGTGCGGCTCCCGCCTCGGTAATCGTGAGCCGCGAGCCCAGTATCGAGCCTGCGGCGCGACTGGTAACAGGCGCGTCGATGCTTGGGCTGATAAGCAGGCGAGGTGCAAAGGCAACGGATGCCGACCCTGAAGGTGTTAAGCCCCGAAAAGTTTGGTTGGTGAGTGCCGGCGGTTTTGACCCGCCGGTAGGCAACAATCCGTGTCGCGCCACGGCGAGCGGCACGGATACTCCCCGGGGTCCGAGGCCGTGTCGAGCCTGACCGTGTGGAGCCTGAGATCGAGAACACGCGGTAACCAGGGAGATCCGCGCATCGGTCCGCGGGAAGCGGGCACCCGCGAACAAGTGTAAACTGCGGCGGCGGGTTCGCGCGTGGCCGCAGTTCGGCGCGGGCTGCGGTTAACGTTGTCCGAGTGAGCCACTTGACAAATCCCGGAAGGTCAATAGCGTATGGCTATGAATCCTGTTCACGAAATTGAATTGGCGATCCGGCAGCTCCCTGCGGAGGAAAGGAACTCTTTGGTTCTGAGGATCAACGATATCTACTGGGATGCTTGGGATCTGCAACTGGAGAGTGACTTCGCCGCCGGCCGGCTGGATGATCTGATCGCCGAAGCGGAGGAAGACATTGCGGAAGGCAAGGTGAAGCCACTAGATGAGATCCTACGCGACTCCTAAGTTTTGGTCTGCTTTCCGGCGTCTTCCCCAAGAGGAGAAGGAGAGAGCAAAGAAGCAATACCGTACGTGGCAGAAGGATCCGTGGCATCCGTCACTGCACTTTAAGAAGGTTGGCGGTCGTCTGTGGTCAGCCCGTGTAAGTGAAAGTATCGCGCCCTTGCACTTGAGAAAGCAGGGGAATTCCATTGGTTCTGGATTGGACACCACCGGGAATACGAGAAGGCCCTCAAAGGGAAATAGGAGAATTACGGTGACAATTAGACAATTACGACAATTGACAATTGACAGCTCGGACAATGACAATTCAATTACTCATAATTAGTGCCTGACAGAAAACTCGCTTTTCCGCCCGGAATCGCCATTCACGCAGCGTGAAGCCGTGCGATTTTGTCCATTGGTGGGTTGATCGCCTGGGTCGCAGGCTGGGTAATGCGCACCGCTCTCATTAATGCCGTTTTCGGGGCGGACCAATCCCCGGGCGGCGCGTCCACTCTGCTGGATTGGGGCTCAGGCAGCGCGCCGTCGTCCTCGCTCTTCGGCTGCGGCGTCGCGCTCCAGCAAGATGGCGCCGAGGCGATGCAGATTGCGCCCGAGCACCGCCAGCGCGACATAGCGCTTGAAGCCGTCGATGCCGTGATCAGGACAGCGATCCAAGCCGTGCGCCTCCAGCGCATTGATGGCGGACTCGACCGCGGAGTGGCGGCGGCGCAGGCGGATGAATTCGGGATTGCTTTCGCGTGCCGCTTCGGCTTGATTGCACTTGCCCTTTCTCGGCAGCAAGGTTAGATCGCGCGAGCGAAGCGAGCCGCGATCTGAACCGGTCGTTGGACGAGCCCGGGGTCGAGGAATCACGGGGAGGGCATAGAAAACATCTTCCATGAAGCCGGTGGTGCGCCGGCCGCGGGGACCCGCGGCCGGCGCACCACCGGCTTTCTTCGTCGCCGTTGCGGCGACGGCGGCAGGCCGAAGCGGGGATCGCGCGCCGTTTGGCCCGAATTCGAGCCGAGCGCGGTCCTCGGCCTGCGGCAGCCGAAAACCGAGTGGTCAGATTGTCGGCGGCGGCTACATCACCGGCGCCTCGGCTGCGGCGAGCGGCTGCGGCGGCGATGCGCTGGAGTGCGGACGCGGCGGCATGCCGGTTCGCACGATGCGCATCGGCGCACCGCAGCAGCGGCAACGCAGTTGAGGGAATACCGGGGACAGGGAATACCGGGGACAGACCACGTCTACCAACTCAGCCGCGGAACAAGGGTCAGCGCGAAATAGAGGTTCAGCGCCTGAGGTATCCCCGAAAATCGGCCTGGACAGCGAGCCGTCGCGGACTGGGAGCGCCGGCTTTTAGCCGGCTTCGCGCGCCGGGGGCTCGATGCCCCCGGCGCGCGATCGACTGCGCTGGAGCAGGGCGACTGCCCATGCCGCGCCGCCGGGCGGGCGACTGCGCTGGTGCCGTTGTGCCAGCCTAGGCGACGCCGACGCGGCATCGAGCCGCGACGGCGCCGAGCCGGCTGGAAAGCCGGCGCTCCCAGTCAATCGCGCGTCGGCGAGACGGCTGGGATTCCGGCCCCGATTTCAGGTCGGAAGGATGCAGTAAGCCGCTGCTTTTTGGATATCTAACACACGGGGATAATGCGCCTGTCATCATCAGCCCCGGCTTCGAGGCGCAACACCGCTGGAGCGGTGTCGCGAGCGGGCGTCGCTCTGACCCGTGTCGGCCGGGAGGTCGACACTCCGGCCGACCGCGAGCATGGACGGCGCGCCTACGTCAGTCGGCCTCGCCAAGGAGCCCGAGATCGAGCGGATTCAAGCCGCCGTGCCGTTCGGCGACTTCACCGCGCGCAGGATCTGCGCTGCGATCTCTTCGATGGACTGGTTGGTGGTGTTGAGCACCGGGATGCCGTGGCGCTTGAACATGTTCTGCGCCTCGCGGATGTCGTGGATGCAGCGCTCGGCGGAGGCGTAGGCGCTGCCGCGGCGGCGCTCTTCGCGGATGGCCTGCAGGCGCTGGGGGTCGATGGTGAGGCCAAAGACGTGGGCCTTGGCCGCGACGACCTCGGGCGGCAGGTCGCCTGTCTCGAAGTCTTCTTCGGTGATGGGATGGTTGGCAGCGCGCAGCCCGTAGTGCATAGCCAGGTACAGGCAGGTGGGCGTCTTGCCGCTGCGCGAGACGCCGGCGAGGACGACGTCGGCGTGGCGGAAGTTGTCGGGGCGCACGCCGTCGTCGTTGGCCATCGCGAAGTTGATGGCGTCGATGCGCTTTGTGTACATGCTCGGCTTGATGATGGCGTGACTGCGGCCGGACTTGCGGCTCGGCGGCACGCCGAGCTCGGCGCTCAGCGGCTCCACGTAGTGCTCGAAGAGCTCTTGGTAGAAACAGTTGCCCTGCCGGAGGATGTCGGCGATGTCGCGGTCGAGCATGGTCGCGAACACGACGGGCCGGGCACCGTCGCGGGCGTAGGCCTCGTCCATGCGCTGGCAGAGCGCGCGGGCGCGGGCCTCGGTGTTGATGTAGGGCATATAGATCTGCTCGAAGTCGACGGTGTCGAACTGCGACAACAGGCTGTGGCCCATGGCCTCGGCGGTGATGCCGGTGCTCTCGGAGACGAAGTAGACGGTGCGTTTCATCGGTCGGCGTCGGCGCGGGTTGGTTGTCGTTGCGTGAAGCCTGCACCCGGCGGGCCTTGGGCATCCTGATTCATATCATTGCGACTTCCCGCAAACCCGGAGGATAGTAGCGGAGTATCATCAGTTGCGGCACGACCGGAGTTTGGACCATGCCCAGTATCAGCACCGACCAAGACCTGCGCACCCTGCTCAACAAGCTGCCGGCGGAGCAGCAACGCATCATCGGCGCTCGCTTCGCGCAGAGCATGCTGCATCTCAGCCGCGACGAGCGCGTGAATCGCGCCATCGACACGGCGCTGCGCGCCGACGCCACGGCCGGGGAGCTGGAAGACGCCTACCGCGCCGCCAAGGCCTACGCCACCAAGACCTACACCGACTGTGGCAAGGACACGGACTGGCTTGCCCAAGCCGACCACTTTGTCGCCGCAGCCATCGCCGCCGCGCTGACGCCGGACGCGCTGCTCACCGAAAAGACCAATCGCGCCTGGAAGGCCGCGATGCAGGCGCGTATGGCCAACAACTGCGAGCTGGTCGAGAACGACGCCGATGCGCACACCGACGAGGTGCAGCGCCAGTACGCCATTGCCGATGAGTTTCTGCACGCCGCGGGCTGACGCCACGCGAGCGGGCGCGAAGGCACCGCGCCCGCTGCCGCCGCCGCCGCCGGGCACGGGCTCAGCCGCCCTGCCCGGCCGACAGCATCTCGTCGTACAGCGCCCAGGCCTCCGCGGCGCGCGCGGCGTCAATGCGCTCAATGGCATGACCCAGATGCACGACCACGTAGTCGCCCACCGCGACCTCGTCCGGTCCAAGCAGCAGGAGCGTCGCATCGCGCTCCGCACCCTTGGCCTCGCAGCGCGCCACCATGCCGTTGATGGCGATGATCTGCATCGGGATGCCGATGCACATGGTCGGATCTCCTCAAGTGCTTGCAGATTCACCCGCTCGTTGTCGCAAGTGAGCCAGGGGCCAAGGGCGAAGGGCGAAGGAGCGATCCTCGGCCCTTCGCCCTCGGTCCTCGGAGTCTGAACCCGCCGCACCCGGCCGACAACCACTAAGGGCCTTCTCCCTGTGATTGATCAATCCAATCCTCCCCGTGACGCCGACGTCGACGGCGCCGAGCCCGGGCCTGCCCCGCTGTCTGACGCAGACGCCGCGGTGCCGACGACGCTGATCCTCGGCCTCGGCAACGTTCTACTCACCGACGAGGCCGTCGGCGCCGCGGTGCTGGCGGCGCTGGAACCCCTCGCCACCGCGGACCCGGACCTGCTGCTGCTCGACGGCGGCACGCTCAGCTTCACCCTCGCCGGCCCCATTGCCGAAGCGGCGCGGCTCATCGTCGTCGATGCTGCCCGCATGGACCAGCCGCCCGGCAGCGTGCGGGTGCTGGAAGGCGCGGCGATGGATGCGCAGCTCTCCAAGCACGCGAACAACGTGCACGAGGTGAGCCTGTCGGACCTGTTCGACATCGCCCGGCTCACCGACAGCCTGCCGGCCCGCCGCGCGCTTGTCGGCATCGAGCCCGAGCGCGTGGACTGGGGCAGCGAGCTGACGCCGGCGGTAGCCGCGGCCGTGCCGGCGGCCGTGGCGCAGATCCAAGATCTGCTCGCGCGCTGGCGGGCCGAGACCTGAGCGCGGGCGCGACAGGGCCGCAGGCCGGCACGCGGCGGGCGCAGCAGGGGCCGAGGGCCAAGGGCCAAGGGCCGAGGAGGAGTCGTTCCCCCTTGGCCCTTGGCCCTTGGCCCTTCCGCCCTTCCGCCCTTCCGCCCTTCCGCCCTTCCGCCCAGTTGCGAAATCTTAAGGCGCGCGTCCAACAAGTGCGGTGGGTCAAATCGTCGCGCATAAGATAAGTCTAAAATTATCAACAAGTGATATCGGAGGCTGCTGTGGCATCCATCGGCGACATCCCCGTCCGCGTCGAAGGCGTTGCGTCGGCGCAGGAGCTCGGCAATGCCTGGCCGATCCTGAGCGAGATCCGCCACGCGCTGGCCCGGCTCATCGAGACCGGTGAACCGACGCAGATCGATCTCAGCGCCATGCCCTTCGGCCCCGGCGACGAGGCGCGGCTGCTGTCGCTGCTCGGCACCGGCGAGGTCACTGCCACCGTGGACGCGCTGGGTCCGTCCCAGATCCGCGAGACCGCCTTCCGCGGCGTCTGGGTCGTCGAATACCAGAGCACAGAGGCGCAGCGCGTCGCGCTGCACATCGAGATCGACACGGTGCCACAGCTCCTGCGCACACACCCGGACGACCTCGCCGACGGCTTGGCCGCCCTCGACGAGCGCCTCGCCGCGGGCGAGCAACGCGACCGCTTCGACGCCTGACCGCGGGCGTCGGCGGAGCCCCTCGGCTCCGCCCGGGCGTGCTCAGGGTCATCGTCGCAGGGGCGCACAGCACTCGAAGCCGGGGCTCGGCCGGACGCCGACTCCGAATTTCCGGAACCCGGCAAACGGACTGCCACCAGCTAGAACCGAGAGGACGATGATGGCCCCATCGAATCCACAATGGCCCAACCCACGTCCCGCAGCGGCACACCGAACCCTAGGCGAGAGCCTGCGGCGCAACGGCGTGTCCCGACGCGGCTTTCTGAAATTTTGCGCGGCCACTGCCAGCATGATGGCGCTGCCGCCGAGCATGGCCCCGGCCATCGCCCAAGCGCTGGAGCGCGCGCGGCGCCCGTCCGTGATCTGGCTGTCGTTCCAGGAATGCACTGGCTGCACCGAGTCGCTCACCCGGAGCTTCTCGCCGACGGTCGAGAACCTGATCCTCGACACCATCAGCCTGGACTATCACCACACGCTGCAGGCCGCCGCCGGCGAGGCCGCCGAGCACGCCCGCGAAACGGCGATGCGCGAGAACGCCGGCGAGTATCTGGTGGTGGTGGACGGCTCCCTGCCCGGCCTGGGCGCGAACCCCGGCTACAGCACCATCGCCGGCATCAGCAACTACGACATGCTGATGGACACGGTGGCGGACGCTGCCGCGGTGATCGCCGTGGGCACCTGCGCGGCCTTCGGCGGCCTGCCGAAGGCCGATCCGAACCCGTCCGGCGCCGTTGCCGTACAGGACCTCGTCAAGGATAAGCCGGTCATCAACGTCTCCGGCTGTCCGCCGCTGCCTATGGTCATTACCGGCGTACTGGCGCAGTACCTGACCTTCGGCAAGCTGCCGGAGCTGGATGAATACAACCGCCCGCTCGCCTTCTTCGGCCAGTCCATCCACGACCGCTGCTACCGCCGCCCGTTCTACGACAAGGGCCTGTTCGCGGAGACCTTCGACGACGAGGGCGCGACCAAGGGCTGGTGCCTGTACCGCCTCGGCTGCAAGGGGCCGATGACCTACAACGCCTGCGCCACCATGAAGTGGAACGGCGGCACAAGCTGGCCGGTTGAGGCCGGCGCGCCCTGCCTGGGCTGCTCCGAACCGGACTTCTGGGACGCCGGCGGCTTCTACGATGCGCTGTCGGTGCCGCCCGGCAACACCGGCGACACGCTGATGATGGCCGGCGTCGTCGGCGCCGCCGCGGGCATCGGAGCCGGGCTCGCCGGTCGCAAGCTGGCCAAGTCCGCGGGGAGCGACCACAAGACGGTCACCGTCGACGAACTGGAGCAGAAGCTATGACCTCCATGGACTTCCTGATGCTGACCAAGGGGCCGCTGTTCCAGCTCGCCGTTGCGATCTTCGCCATCGGCATGCTGGCGCGCATGATCGAGATCTTCGCGCTCGGCCGCGCGCACAACTACGCCGCCCCGCGCGGCAGCGCCATGGCAGGCGGACTACGCACCATGTACAAGCGCTTCCACACCGACCCCGGCACCTTCAAGGCGGCGCCCTTCGATGTGGTGGTGGGCACCATCTGGCACATCGGCTTCATCGTCGCGCTGTTGCTGTTCATTCCGCACGTGGAGCTGATCAAGTCCACCTTCGGCATCGCTTGGCCGGCGCTGCCGAATCCGGTGGTGGACGCCGTCACGGCGATTACCATCCTGGGCCTGCTTGCGGCGCTGGTGCATCGGCTGTCGCACCCGGTAAAGCGCTTTCTATCGACCACCGAGGACTATTTGATCTGGGGCGTGACCTTCCTGGTGATGCTGACCGGCTATCTCGCCTACAACCGGCTCATCAACCCCTATCCGCTGGCACTCGGCATTCACATCCTCGCGGCGGAGATCTTTTTGATCGTGCTGCCCTTCACCAAGCTCACACATATCTTCACGGCCTTTGTGGCGCGCTATTACAACGGCGCCATTTTCGGCCGCAAGGGGGTGCAGTCATGACCGAAGCCGTTTTGACACGCGACACCGGCGCCGTAGAGACGCCCCTGGAGACGCCCCTGGAGACGCCCGTCGAGAGCTTCTCACTCGCGCGTGGCCTGCAGGCGCTCCGCGAGGAGATGGACGCGCCGGTCGCGTCGTTCTTCTCAAGCTGCGTCCATTGCGGAATCTGCGCCACGGCCTGCCCGTTCTACGTGGAGACCGGCGACCCGAAGTACACGCCGATCCACAAGCTGGAGCCCATGCGCATCCTGTGGGAGAACGAATTCACCCTGTGGGGCCGGATCAAAACCAAGCTCGGCTGGGACAAGAAGGTCACGGACGAGATGCTCGCCGAATGGGAGCCGCTGCTCTATGACTCCTGCAGCATGTGCGGGCGCTGCTCCATGGTCTGCCCCGTCGGCAACGACATCCAGTACATGATCCGCAAGGCCCGCGAGGGCATGGTGGCCAGCGGGCATGCGCCGGAAGGACTCGTCGCCGCCTCGGTGCGCGCGGTGAAGACCGGCAGCCCCATGGGTCTGCAATGGAAGACGCTGGACGTGCAGATCAAGCACGTCGAGACCTCCAGCGGGCTCGAGGTGCCCATCGACAAGCAGGGCGCGGATTACCTCGTGCTGCTGTCCTCCATGGAGATCATCAACTTCCCGGAATACCTGGAAGCCATCACCAAGATCTTTGCCCATGCCGGTGTCAGTTGGACGCTGAGCCAACAGTGCTTCGAGGCCACCAACGCCGGCATCCAGATCGGCTCTAAGGACATCGCCGCGGCGTTGGTGCAGCGGGTGGTAGACGCGGCGGCGGCGCTCGGCGTCAAGAACGTCATCAGCCCCGAATGCGGCCACGCCTACACGGCCATTCGCTGGGAGGGCCCGAACGCCATCAAGCGCGCCTATCCGTTCAAGGTCTTTCACATCATCGAGGTGTTGGACCAGCTACGCGCCGAGGGCCGCATCAAGACCGAGGGCAAGGAGGACGATCGCCTCTCGCTGCACGACCCCTGCAACCTCGCCCGCAAGAGCGGCGTGATTCAGCAGCAGCGCAATCTCATGGACCTGGTCGCCGAGAACTTCGTGGATCTCAAGGAGCACGGCAAGTACCAGTGGTGCTGCGGTGCCGGCGGCGGCGTGTCGTCCAACGAGCGCGCCGAGGAGCTCAAGATGGCCGCCTTCAAGAAGAAGAAGGCGCAGATCGAAGAGGTCTCGCCCGACCGCATGGTGACCATGTGCGCCACGTGCCGGACGCAGCTCGAAGAGGGCCTGGAGGAATACACCATGGACATCCCCGTCGTCGGGCTGACCGAGCTCATTGCGGAGCATCTGGTGGAGAGTGACGAGGAGCGAGGCGTGAGAGGCGAGTAGTCGCGCGCCGCCGGCCCGGCCGGCGGCCGTGCTCGCAACGAGCCCCGCACAGAACACGGTGCCTGCGGGCACCATTTTGAGACTCGCAACTCGCAACTCGGAACAGACCAATGAACGAACGTGTCGTCGTCGACCCCATCACCCGCATCGAGGGCCACCTGCGCATCGAGGCCGAAATGGACGGCCCGAACATCGCGGCAGCCTATTCCTCCGGCACCATGGTGCGCGGCATCGAGACCATCCTGAAGGGCCGCGACCCGCGCGACGCCTGGGCCTACGTGCAGCGCATCTGCGGCGTTTGCACGCTGGTGCACGGCCTGGCCTCCGTGCGCGCCGTGGAGGACGCGCTGAAGGTGGAGATTCCGCCGAACGCGCAGTTGGTGCGCAACCTGATGATCGGCGCCCAGTACATCCACGACCACGTGATGCACTTCTATCACCTGCACGCGCTCGACTGGGTGGACGTGGTCTCGGCGCTCTCCGCGGACCCGGCCGCCACGTCGCAGCTCGCGCAGAGCATCAGCAGTTGGCCCAAGTCCTCGCCCGGTTACTTTAGCGACGTGCAGAAGCGCATCGGCAACTTCGTCGAGTCCGGGCAGCTCGGCATCTTCGCGAACGGCTATTGGGGCCATCCCGCCTACAAGCTGCCGCCGGAGGCCAACCTGATGGCCGTCGCGCATTACCTGGAGGCGCTCGGCTGGCAGCGCGAGGTGGCCAAGCTGCATGCGATCTTCGGCGGCAAGAATCCGCATCCGAACTTCGTCGTGGGCGGCGTGCCCTCGCCGATCAATCTGAATTCGGACTCCGCCATCAACTCCAAGAAGCTGGCGCAGGTGCAGGACCTGATTCGGCTGATGCAGAGCTTCGTCGCGCAGGTGTATGTCCCGGATACCATCGCCATCGCGAGCTTCTACAAGGACTGGGGCGAGCGCGGCGAGGGCCTGGGCAATTTCCTGTGCTATGGCGACCTGCCGATCTCCGGCGGGTCCCTGAGCGACACATCAGACTTTTTGTTCCCGCGCGGGGCCATCCTGAACCGCGACTTGAGCAACATCCAGCCGGTGGACCTGCACGCGGACGGCGAGATTCAGGAGTTCATTTCCCACTCCTGGTATCGCTACAAGGCCGGCAGCGACGCGGGGCTGCACCCCTACCAGGGCGAGACCAGGCTGGAGTACGACAAGCGCGGCGGCGTGAGGCCCCCTTATAAGCAGTTGGACGTCGCCGACGGCTATTCCTGGCTCAAGTCACCGCGCTGGCACAGCCACTCCGTGGAGGTCGGCCCCCTCGCGCGCATGCTGCTCTTGTACGCGGACACCAGCGCCAAGGCCCATGCCCAGGCCAAGGAGCTGGTGGACTCGACGCTGGCCACGCTGGGCTTGCCGGTGCAGGCGCTGTTCTCGACCCTCGGGCGCACCGCCGCGCGCACGCTGGAGAGCCAGATCGTCGCGGACGCGATGCAGGGCTGGTACGACCAGCTCATCGCCAACGTCAAGGCCGGCGACACCAAGACCTTCGCGGAGGCGCTGTGGGAGCCCGCGAGCTGGCCCAAGCAAGCCCAAGGCGCGGGCATCATGGAGGCACCCCGCGGCGCGCTCGGGCACTGGATCGTCATCGAGGACGAGCGCATCGCCAACTATCAGGCCGTGGTGCCATCCACCTGGAATGCCGGCCCGCGCGACCCGCAAGGCGTGCCCGGCGCCTACGAGGCGGCGCTCGCGCACAATACGCAACTGCACGACCCGAAGCAGCCCATCGAGATCTTGCGCACCATCCACTCCTTCGACCCCTGCATCGCCTGCGCGGTGCACCTGTCGGACCCGGAGACGGGCGAGGCCATCGAGATCAAGGTGAGCTGAGCGGCCGGCGCCCCGGCCGGCGGCGGGGTTGCGCCGTCGGCCGATGTGTTGGGGAACGGGCCGCGCTGCGGCCCGGCTCGTTTTATGCGGACGCGCCGCGCGATGCAGCGCCTCCTGCACACCTCAACCAAAACTGTGGTTTTCATGAATATCTCCGCTGCTTTTCCCTTAATCTGTGCGGTCCGTCGCGCCCCGCGGCATCGCCGTGGCCTAGCCTGGGGGCGAAGGGATTGACGTGACGATTGCGGCCTGCCTCGGATTGCCGGGCCTGCTTGCAGGGCTTGTCGCAAGGCCCTTGCATCCGGTCCTCCGCGCTTGGCCGCGCAGCAGCTCGCCCCGTCGACCATGCCGCACGCCAGCACCCTTCCGAGGGCGGCGGCACACAGCAGCGGGAGAGAACGATGACAGCCCTGGCACTTTGGTTCGGTTGCCTCACCACCTCAGCCTTCCTCTACGGCGTCGCGGTCGGCGTTTGGATGACGCCGGTGCCGGCCTGGGCGTGGGTGCCGCAACGCGCATCGAGCGACTTGTTGCCGACAGTGCCGAGGCGCTGAGCGGCGGCACGCCCTGATCGCTGTCGCGACCGGCGCCCGCGATCCTCAGCGTGTTCTGGTGCCGAGGCTCTGCCTCGGCACCTGCTTTGCCGGCTCCGCCGGCCGGAAGCCTATCGGGCGGCAGAGCCGCGAAGAGGCGTACCGAGGCGGAAGGGCCGAGGGCCAAGGGAGCGCTCCACGGCCCTCGGCCCTCGGCCCTTTGATTCACTTGCGCCAACGAGCGGGCCGCGCAAGACGCGCGCTGGTGTTGACTGGAGTGTTGACCTCCAGGTCAACACGGCGTCCGAGCGCGATGTGATCTCGCGAGCGCGGAGCCGACCTGGAGGTCGGCTCTCCGGCCCGGCTCCGGCTCGGCTCCGGCTCGGCTCGCCATCTGCGCCAACGAGCGGGCTGCGCAAGACGCCGCTCT
>NZ_JABX01000071.1 GCF_001469165.1 Thiohalocapsa sp. ML1
CCAGTACTTGGCTGAATTGCTTGCACAACGCGACGACGACACCCATTGGCACCTGATCATGGACAATCTCAACATCCACTGCTCGGAAGCCGTCGTGCGCTTGGTCGCCGCGGCCTGCGGCATCGACACCGACCTCGGCGTCAAAGGCAAGCACGGCGTCCTCGCGTCGATGGCCACGCGCACGCGCTTCCTGTGCGACGCCAGCCACCGCATCGTCTTCCACTTCACGCCCAAGCATGCCTCGTGGCTCAACCAGATCGAGATGTGGTTTTCCATCCTCGCGCGCAAAGTGCTCCGCCGCGGCAACTTCACCTCCGTCGAGGACCTCCAACGCAGGCTCTCCACCTTCATCGACCACTTCAACAATACCCTGGCCAAGCCGTTTCGCTGGACTTACACCGGCAAGCCGCTGGCGGCTTGAGGCGCAAACGGTCTCGGGATTTTCATAGCAAAGCACTAGCGCAGCGCGGCCCCTACTTCTCGCCACTGTCCAGCCGCCGAACTCCGACCGAAACCCGATACGTGCGATTGCGCTCAGATCGATCAGTCACATCCTTTCCCCAACCAAGCCGATACGCTGCCCAGCGATGCAACAATGTCGCAGCGTCCCGGCGCCCAACCAGCCTACTTCGCTGCGGCTCGACCGAACATCCGCAAGCGCTTCGACGCAACATTGAGATTAGCCCACCAAACCGTCTCTTAGTGCTTGGACTCCGGATCTGGGTACAGTGATTTCGTGGCATGAACTTTCGCAACTTTTCTACCAACCCATCTTGACAGGAAACGCGGTTCAAACACAACGCCGTCCGAGTCAACGCCGTCCCATTCCCTCCTATTTGCTCCGGACAGCAAGCGCAGTCGTTTCTAATCACGCCGGCGGTTCACAAACACGCGATACAGCCTGTTCCACATTTGCTTTCCGCCCCAGATGAGTGCGCGTTGCAGATAGAGCGTCGGCGTCACGCGCTCCACGGGTACGTTGAACTTCTGTGCCATGTGCTCCTTAGTCGGCCACAGCCAATCAGCGACTAAACGCGACTTGTCGCGTAAACTCCGAAGTGCCACAAAGTCATTCCAGCGATAGCTTTCGCCCCCGCGCCCGGACAGCAATCTACGCGACAGTTCCCTCTCCCGCCGACTCAGGAGTCTCTCCGAGATACTAGGGTCAAGATGCGTTTCTAGATGCTCCTCCGCTGCGCGCAGACCATTGTCGCAAACATTTCCGATGCGCCTGCCCACCGCAAGAGCGATGAACTCCTCCCATTCCAGGTCCGTGAAGCCACTCGCTAACGCGTGTATGTCATAAAGCCAAACGAGCCGATTGGCCTCGAAATGGGCTTCTCCATCTACCAAATACTTGACATGCATGTGATGGGCGCGGTGAATACACGCGACTAGAAGCGCATGAACAGGCTTCGGTGCCCACGCATGCTCGAACAGCTCCGCAACGGGAACAGCCGAACCCCACAGCTCCTCAAATCTGATCGCTTCAGCGAAGACTTGCCTATCGTTAATACGCCAGTGCAGATCGATATCATAGGCAAGAGCCGAAGCCTTCGGTGCGCCATACTGCAGTTGATAGGAGCCACAATGTCTCGCCCACGCCGCACTGGCCGTATAACCGAGTGCGAGAAGCACGTCGTGCGCGCGCACGCGATCGTCCTCAGCTACGAATACGTCTACATCCCCACGCTCTCTTAAGTGCGGCGCCGGGTAATGCGTATAGGCAAGAGGAGTCCCTTTGATCAACACGGCCCTAATCCCCGCCGACGCAAACCCGCTCAGTGCTGCCCGCAGCGCCTGCCGAGCTCCCATTTCCCGCACCGCAGCCGCGCGCAACTTGTCCTCTAAGCGCCGAGCGACCGCGCGTGGCCACTCGGGGAGCACCCCTATCTCGATGGCCCGATGAGCGAGAAACGCCGCGACGCCGTGGATGCCGGCCAGCCGCTCTAGGCATCTGTTGAACTGCGCCTCAGAGATGGTGCGTTCTGGAGTGACTTTTCCACGAAGCATGACCTTCAGATAGTCGAACGCTGCCTCACAGCCTGCGGCGCCTATTCCCAAGACAGAGTCCCGCAGCGACATCAACGAGCCCTCTTCATTAAATTGCAGCTTCCAGTACAGGGCTAAAAATCCGGCGACAGCAGAAGGCGACCACTACGCTCGCTCAATCGCGCTTCGTTTCGTGACATAGGCTAACAATCGCCTCGCGAATCCGGATAACAAGATGCGCAAACGCATCATCTATCAGAACTATTGACGACGCCGTCGACCGCCTTCTTCAGACCATCTTGGAAACGCGGAATCGAAAATTGCTGTGAAATGACTCGGGCACGTTCCGTATCAAACGACTTCCGTTCCTGACGTAGCATTGCCGCGGCGCAGTCTCGACCATCCTGGTGTTTGAACTTCTCACCCACGGCGTCTTCCAGCCAGTCGCACACACCACCGCTGCCGTAAGCAACAACCGGCAGCCCAGCGGCTAGCGCTTCCAAGGGAGCGATCCCAAAATCCTCCTCCGCAGGAAAGACGAAACCCTTGGCATCAGCAATAAGCCTATCCAGCGTGGAGTCTTCGACGCGTCCAACGAAACTTACCGGCGCATCAAGCTTCGCAGCGAGCTTTTTCAGCCCGCTCGTCGCGGGTCCGCTGCCAGCGAGCACCACCGATTGCCGCATTAGCGCGGCCGCCTCGACAATCACGTCCAACCGCTTCTGTGGGGCGTGACGGCTCCAACACATCCAATATCCCTTATGCGTCCGCCGACCGCGGCTAGAGACTTGCCCAATCCGAATGAAGCGGTCGATGTCTACCGGGGGATACAGCACGCCGACATCATCTCGTTGATAAGCGTTCATTGCCCAGGCCGCACAGAAACTCGAATTGGCCACCATATCGCAACGTCCCGCATGTGAGAAGCGCGTGTCCAAGCGTCGGAACCACTTCAACTGAGGAACGGCCAGCGGCTTTAGAAACCATGGGAATGAGGGATGCATGGCCAGATAACTCCCGTCTCCCCACACAGCCCTTCCTGGAGAGTGCTTGTAGCACAACACCCGCTTCGCTCTTACGTGGTGCGCCGCATAATAGCTGGACGCGAGCACCAAGTCGTAGTCACCGAAATCAAACGAACGAAACGCGTACGAAAGCATCAGAAGATACCATTGCCACCGCGTGCGAGCGAGCGGTGCATGCCCGAGCCAGCTCTCCAACACGCGACCGGACGTTTCTAGCTGCGCCGCGCAGTCCCTACGAATAATGGCGGAAAAGACGTCAGCATCCGGATAAGCCGAAATCATCTGTCGCAGCACGTTCTCGCCGCCACCAAAGTTGGTGAGCCAATCGTGCGTAATCGCGATCTTCATTTGCGGTCACCGCCTCAGACTCACGCTGAGCGCGTGAACACAACCACTCGTTTACGTTCAGGCAATCTCATCATTCAACCCGAGGAACAGTGCGAGAGCGCTAGCCCCCTCGAACCTCGCATTATACCGATGCTTCGGCGCCAGCGCGGCAGCTAAGGGGACGCTGTCCCAATGCTGTTCCTTATCAACTCTGACGAGGTATTCGGCTCTCGCAAAAGGATGCCGGCCAGCTATCAGAAGATCATCAAGCTCTTGGTTGTAGCCTAACGGCAGAGCCAAGAACACCCGCTCCGGGTTCAACACTAATTCGCGGATCCGAAACAACGCACGTTCAACCTTTCCGGGAGTACGAGGGCTCTCGTCCCAACCTATATGCTCAAATGTAGACACCGAAATGAAACTGTCAAACCGGTTCTCTGGCTTAAAATCAAGAAAGTCGATCCCGAGCACGCCAGGCGATTGCTCATACTTATCGCTTACGCAATGCGCATGGTCGCTGTAATAAGACAGTACGTTGCCAACCTCCAGCACCCGGGAATGTTCCCACTCCTTCAGAAAATGAAGCGCACAGGCAATTTCAACACAACGCTCATTACGCCACGTTACGTTGTAATGGTGGACAAAGTGCCGTAGAGAAACTCCCAAGGCCTCAAATCGGCGGTTGGCAAACCGTCGGCAAGCAAATGGATACGCGGCATACACAGCCAACTTGTCAACCGACCGGCTAGCGACGTAAGCGAGGGACTGCGTTTCCCGCAGATCCCGCAGACGTCTGCCCAATCTCCCGATCTCAGATTGCCTCGTGTCTCGACGCATGATCCAAACTCACCTCTTGTGAAATGCCCAAGTGGCAGACCGTCCAAAGGAAACTCTCGCGCGAATGCTCAAGAAGCACACGCCACTGGGTAGCCTTCGTGGTCTGTGGTCTACGCCTGCTTACGAAGCTTGCACACGCAAAACAACTGCCCGCCGAAACCTGGCTGCAGCGCGCCGAGAAACTCGATCTTACGAATCGGCGCCGCCATTACGTTCACACTGAAACCCGTTCTCGCGAGCAGAAAGGCGAGACTGTACTTCGTGAATAGGATCTTATGCTGCGCGTCCGTTGCTCCAGACCATTCGCCCGGGCGGATAAGCCGCTCCCAGGAATCGACGTTAACTGTAGTGAGAACCAACAAGCCCTCCGGCTCTAGCAATTTGCCGCATGTCACCAAGAAATCGAACGGGGATCTAAGGTGCTCAATGATGTCGAAAGCCGTGACCAAATTGAACCGACGACCAAGACTCCCGTGCCAGGAAGCACTATCGAGATCGCCGTAGACGAACTTCCACTCAGCGCCGGCCTCCCTCTTTGGCTTAACTACATCAACACCGACGGCGAACTGCGCTCCCCGCTCTATCGCCGAGCGGCAGATATGACCTGAGCCACAGCCGAGGTCCAACACTGCTTTATCCTTCAAACTCACGTGTACCAAGCGGTCGAACCAACGAAGATGGTCCAGATCAGACTGGTTTACTTGCACGGCTTATTCTCCGCAACGAATTAGACATGGTCCGCTCTGCGCAAGAACGCATCACCCCAACGGCTCCGCCGGGCGGACATCCCCGCCCCCTCGCATCTGCCATCGTATCGCGGGACTCCATGAGCCGATATATCCATATCACCGCAAGGACAACAGCAAGTATTTGCCTCAAGCATACACGCTCCAATAAGCGGCCCGTCAACAGGCGGGAGATGGGAGAATATGCGTGCTCTGATCTGCTTGAACGCCGAAACTTTACGTTGCTAATACTGCAGAGAAGACCTGCACGCGATCGGGGCCGAAACACGCTAACAGCGTAATCTAACGTACGCCCTCGCTCCGCGCTATGCCGACACGACAACGACCTCCGGCCGATTGACCAAATCGTTGGCTACGCAGCCATACGGCCATCAACACGAAGAACATCAGTAACATAGAGTATACCGCAGGATTCAGCGCAAAGAGCCGTCCGCTGTCGCCCATGACCAAGAAGATGATGACATATTGGAAGACTTTTGCCGCGAGAAAAGCACAAACGAAACCCAACCGAGCGACGTAATGGAACGTCAATACTACAAACGCGAACAACGCGCCAACGAGCACCTGTAGAACCATCGCCCCTGCGCCAAAAGACAGGTGCAAGACACCGGGGTAAGCTCCCGTAAAGCGCCCCCCCCCTTCCGCGAAGCGCCCATAGATGCTGGCAGGCGCTACGATCTTCATTGCGGTGTCCATGCCGTCATTCTCCAGCAGATGCCAGGCATCGCCTACCGGACCGAATTCACGAACGTAGTCGACTAGACCCCACCACACATGGCCTTGCAGGACAAGGCTCCGGTAGAACATAAAATTTATGGCCGCGCTTTCTTGTCGCCCCTCAGACTGGTAGCCCATAATCGTGAGCCACACAAATAGGCTAACGAACGCGGCCGCGCCGGCAATCGCTCTCGGAGTGATGACCGAGCGGAGGTTCAAATGCTGTAGTGCCCGAAACAAGCCGAAGTACGTTGTAAAGAACATGGCACTAAAGTTGTCTCCCACGAGCGCCAAACTCACGATGCACAGAACAACTACGATCAAGGTTCTCTTAATTGACGTACTTACAACAGCAAACGCGAACGCCACCGCTGGCAATTGCGAATACACCTTGGCCAGCGCCGGCACGCGCGCCGCGTCGTCCCAGAAATGCTGCTGGGTAATCACCGAACGATTGAAAACTGGGCTGCCGGACACTAGCGCATGACCGATGAGCACAAGTAGGGTAGCGACAATAATCCAGAACACCGCGGTTTCTGTCTGTTTGCGAGTCACCACCCTGTCGCCGAGGCGGAACGAAGGGAGCCTGGATTCCGCTCGTTTAACATAGCGGTCGAGTACCGCCGCGCCAATGAAGTAGCCTGCCAGGAAAAGCGCAGTGTAACCAAGCAGTAGCAGCGTCGCGCCGTTCGCAAGAGAATAGCGCATCTGTTCGGTGATGTACTGCCGCTCCCCCTCCAATACGATGTTCGAAACGACCATCCAGGAATAATTAAACAGCAACCATGCGACGCCCGGAAGCCAGGTCGTTCGTCTTGCCAACACCGATAATGCTGCCGTGTTCATGAGGACGAGCAGCACGGCATAGAGAACGCTGATAAGGCCGAACTGGTCGTGCATTCGACAGTTACTCGCTACCCGCACGCATCAGGTGAGGCTCCTACACGAAGCTGCCGCAACGGCAAGGCGCGCCTCTCAACCCGTACCTGCTACACCCACGAACCTCCGCACAGCGCTGACTATGCTGGGTGCCTGATCGCAGATAACAATGCTGGCCTTGCCTGTCGCTAGGGTTGCACACGCGCTGACATTATACAAACACGGACTCCGGCGCCTCCGGCACCTCCGGGTACAATCCCGACGTCCTACTTTCAACAAACAACTCTATGCCAAGCGGGATCATAACCTCGTCGCGTAGCGCGCGCACGAAATCTGGGAACCGGCAGCGGAGCCCCAATACCTGAGACGACAAATGCGTGGAGCCCGCCACAGAACTACGAAACGCCTTCATCCGAGGATATCGGTCGGCATCCTCGTAAAAGTATCCCGGCGATGTGACGTCCACGCCACAAAGAATGATGCGCCTATACCGTAGGCAGATCGCGATACTGAGGATTGTTCCGAGAGTGAAGCCCACCTTCGGCAGGGTCGGCAGACGAGTCTGAGCAGCGAACGTACCCCGCACGCCGAGAGACCGTAGCGTTAGCCGCAGTTCGTGATAGGATCGCGCCGGATACATGAGCGTATTAGCCGCATAAAGTCGCTGCTGGAAGTGCAGAGGCAATTTCTCTTCCAAAAGACGCTCTTGAGGCCGCAGTTCGTCAAGGAACTTTGGCACCGATGCATAATCACTCCGCCGGGACATCTCATCCACGAGCCGGTCGAGCACGTCGATTCGCCATTCGCGTGTACCGACTGGACTGGATTCAACCTTGACATCCTCGAACAGATACAGCGTTGGCACAAGCGGATGGCAGACCCAAAAATTCCATCCCACCGAATCATGCCGAGCGACTGCGGCGAGGCGGCGGTCGGTGATGCGGTTGATGGAAGCGCCGCTACCTAACACGAACAGAGTGTCACTACGCTTGTAGGCACTCAGGTCAATTACCGACCAGTCCTCCAAGCCAAGTTGTTTCATCTTGGCGGCCCGCCAGCGCCGCCGGGGCGATTCACGCACCAGGGCGTAGGCCGCGCTGTACAACGGGAAAGGGAGTTGGGCACCTACAAACGCTTTCAGCCCGTACATACTAAAGCCACGATTGTCCACTCGCGGATATACCTCTCGCCACCAAGCTACCGCCACCGTCGCTGTTCGACGGTTGGTTCACGGCTCGCGCTCGTGGCTCGCGAAGCATGATGCTTATCCTTCCGGCATGCCGCCAACGCCATGATGCGCGCGGAATCACGGCAAACAACTTCCGAAAGAGCGCTCCTGCATTCACCGAAGGTACTCCCACGCCATTGCAGTACCGACTGGCAAATTCCGGTTCACGCACCGGCCTAAGAGCGATTCAAAATGCTTCGGGGCGAGACCATTGCCCGGCCGAATTATCCGCAGGTTATCGCGCGTTAAGGCGTCGCCGGCCTTAATATCTCTTGCGATATAGACGGAGCGTCGGAAGCGCAGCGAAGCCTGCTCGGCCTCCGTTGCTCCGTAGTGAACAGTGCCCTTCGCCTTCCACGCTCGCTCGGTTTCGCAGACCAGCGCTTCTAGCTCCGTCGGCTCCATGGAAAAGGCACTGTCAACGCCACCTTCCGCGCGATTCAACGTGAAGTGCTTCTCGACGACGGTCGCACCGAGCGCAACGGCTGCAACCCCGACCCCAATTCCTCGCGTATGATCAGAAAGACCGACCTCACACGCGAAAAGATCCCGCAGGTGGGGAATAGTGCTGAGGTTGCTGTTCTCCGGACTGGCGGGATAGGTACTCGTGCACTTGAGTAGGACCAAATCCCGGCAACCGGACTCCCGGGCGGCTTCGACAGACTCGGCTAACTCGGCAACCGTCGCCATCCCCGTGGAGATGATCAGTGGCTTGCCCGTTGCGGCGACCTTGCGGATGAGCGGTATGTCGGTGTTCTCGAAAGACGCGATCTTGTAGCACGGGACTTCGCGCTCCTCAAGGAAGTCAACCGCGGTTTCGTCGAAGGGTGTGCTGAACGCGATCATCCCGAGATCCCGCGCCCGTTGGAATATCGGCTCGTGCCAGTCCCATGGAGTGTATGCCTGTTGATAAAGTGCATGCAGTGTGGTTCCATTCCAAAGGCTATTCGCGTCATTGATGAAGAACTCGCCTTCCTCAAGGTCGAGCGTCATCGTGTCCGCGGTATAGGTCTGGATCTTGAGTGCATGAGCTCCGGCTTGCGCTGCGGCCTCAACAATCGCCAACGCTCGCTCAAGAGATTGGTTGTGGTTCCCCGACATTTCGGCGATGACGAACGGTGGGTGTCCTAATCCGATTGCTCGGTTTAGGAGAGGGATAACCTTGTGGTTCATGGTTTCAGTGCCTTCTCGTAGACGCTTTGTTTGCGCAAGAACCCGTCGCCTTCGAAAAGTGCCTTTGAGCGCGTATTCCTTTCGAGCACGACGGCCCTAAAAAGCTTGACATCGCCGTGGTGCTCGCGCATCCAAGTCTCCCCTGCCTGCAGCATCCCGGAACCCAGTCCGCGTCCATGCAGCCAAGGGGCAAGGTAAATGGACAACAAGGCAACGGTTTCTTCTATGTCGTAGCGCAGCACGCCGATTTTCGCTCCCTCTTGTTCGGCAATCAGCAATATCCGGGCACGATTGCGCAGGGACTCATGAAACCAAACGCAGTGCCTCTCATATGGGATCGGCTCTGGATCGTGGGAGACGCACCGGGTGTTCGGATCGTTTCTCAATTGGAATATGGCCTCGCAGTCCTCGGACCCCGCCGGCCGTAGGCGAACCGCAGCAGGAATGAGGGCGTCAGCGATTCTCCGGGTGCCCCTCCCGTCGCAGAGCGAAGCCGCGCGCGTGCTGATAAGGCGGCGCAGAGCCGGAGAGCCGAGCAGGGCCGCAATATGCCTTGACAGTTGATCCACGCTCTCGACGGCCGACGGTTCGGGAGCGTGCAGAGCGCCGTACTCGGCCGCCGCGTCAATGACATCACGCTGATTCCGCGCTATCGGCCAGACTATTGCTGGCAGCCCCACGGCACAGCGCTCCCAAGTGGTCACACCGCCTCCCCCGATGGCGAGATCGGCCGCTGACATCAGTTGCGCAAGGTTTCCGGGCTGAACGTGGATGCGTAGTTGTGGGCGGAGGTCACAATAACGTTCTAGCTCCCCGCGGTGGGGATTTGTAGCCCCTATGACGACATCAACGCGGAACCCGACACATCCCGTCGCCTCCAAGGCTAACAAGGCCTTGAGTGTGGCATTTCCTACGTCGACCCCCCCGAAGCAAACCAGCACACGACGCACCACATCGCTCCGTGCCCGCGGGACGCACGCGGCACCGGCAAACTCGGCGCGCAGCAGCGCGAAGCGCGGTCCCACGTAAAGGCGGCACCCCTCTGGGACCAAACGGCGATACCTGTTTTCCATGTCGGGATACAGGTTCTGGTCCAAAAGAAGATCACAGTCGTGCGCACGGTCAGCGAGATCGTCAATGACCATGATCCGACGTGTTACCGGCCTTAACGCAGACTCCCATCTGGCATCCAGCGCGTAATGATCCACAACCAGCCAGTCGACATCCCCCCTCCTTCGAATCACGTTCGCCGTCTGCTCCGCATCTTCGCTCCCGTCCCTCCAAGATACTGCCGTCTGAGCTGGTATACCCTCACTTTCATTGCTAGGGGAGGGCTGGAGCGAGTTTGCTGACCGCGGTGCGCCACCGTCGCAACGCTCCGCTAAGCAGGCGATCTGAAAACCTTGATCGCTTATCAACTCGCATAAATTGCCAACATGCGCCCGACAGATGAAGATCACCTCCGCGCTACGACGCCGCAGTTCATCGGCAAGGGCGAGACACCGCATAACATGGCCGACTCCTATCGCCCGGCTAGCGTCAACACGTATCGCGACGTGCACCCTACTTCTCCAGTTGAAACCACGTTAGGTCGTCCTGCGGGAAGAGCGGATCCCGGTGATAGACGAAGCCGTAGTCGATCAGCCTAAGATCCCGATGCCGGTCCATCATCTCGCCAACGAAGTCCCGCTTGAAAAGCCGCTCCCCATGTCCCCGATACGGTACTGCCAACGGCGTCGGGTTATAGTACTCTGCGACCAAAACGTAGCGCTTGGACGCTTGAACAAGCTTTTCGTATAGCAGAGGGAGTTCGTCGGGCGATATGTGGATCAGCACGCCCTTAACAAGGACCAGATCTACGGCAGACGGCGGGCAAAACTCCAGTATAGACGCGTGATGCGCCTGCCCTCCGCCCGAAGCATCCAGCCAACAACGCAGCGCTGAACACGCTTCTTCGTTGATCTCTATGCCGCCCAAACTGGCGTGCGGTAGCAACTGCCGCAAAGCACGCAGATTGAGCCCAATGTTCGCCCCGAACTCCAGGCACGATTCGATTCCCCGGGCGCCGCGAAGCGCCTGAGCAAAAAGAGCGAGATTCGCCGCA
Source organism: Thiohalocapsa sp. ML1 (assembly GCF_001469165.1). GTDB lineage: Bacteria > Pseudomonadota > Gammaproteobacteria > Chromatiales > Chromatiaceae > Thiohalocapsa. The sequence goes on from NZ_JABX01000071.1 coordinate 11,029, forward strand.
ACGATCGAGGCGTTTTGATTCCGGCCGATATACTCCGTTCCAAACTCCCCAGCCCAGAACCGCTCCTGCTCCGTGCGGTAGCGCGCAACCTTATAACTCTCATCAACAGAATCTGACACGCTAATGGACCTCGCTTCTCAAGTCGCGCTCTCTGTGTGCATGCGCGTGTGCTGTCATAGTGGTTCACCGGGAAACCGGAGTGGACGGCGGCAAGAGCCTCACTGAGTCAACATCTCGTCCAGCCTAATGCGGGTAACTTGATCCAGCATGCCAATGAGCTCGGGATCGGTCTTGTAGCGCAGAGTCAAATGGGAATTCACTTCAGCAAGCCCAGGCGTTGAATCGAGCACCGCGAATACGTTGTCGAGCGTCGGCAACTGACCGCGACCATCGAGCTCAACGAAAAGGCCCTCAAACAACTCGAGATCCTCGGGGTAATCCAACGTCAGACGATAACTCCGACGGAGTTCTGATGGGAGTTCTACCATGTTGACCTTAAAAATATCCGCATTGTTTCGCATATACCAAGTCATATATTCCGAATGCTGCGCGTGTCCCATGAGATGAATCACTCTACGGAGCGCCTCGGCGTTGTAAATTTCGCACGCCGTTCCAGGCGAATGATCTGCTGCCGCCGTATAATCGGCACCGGCGGCAAAATGCGCGTCCACCAAGTGATGGGCAATCTCCGGAGAAACAACTGGACAGTCCGCGGTCACCCGGATAATCACATCGATGTCGTGCGCTGCGCACGCACCGAGATAACGCTGAATGACGTCATCCGGGTCGCCCGCCCAAAAACCCACCTTTCCATCCAGGACATGCGATTCAAGGATTCGGTCTTCCTCCAAATCCGAGGTGGCAAGCACCACAATGTCCGCATCGGACATCATTAGGCAGTTCTCTAGGCAGCGCTCGACCGACGCGCGACCGTGGAGCGGCAAAAGCGCTTTCCTCGCCAACCGCGACGATTTCATTCGGCAGGCAACAATCGCACCAATGCGCGCACGCCGAAAGCCGTTCTCACGCAGCGCATCACCAGAGGCGATCCCGTCAGCCAGAAGCCTATGCTGCCGCTGCAGCGTCCGGATCGTTGCATGCGCGACTCCGGGTTGCGCGGTTCTTCGGTAGATTAGGTCCGTGTCCGCGACCAACGTTCCGGCGCGCAATTCGCGGGAAGCTACTGGGATCTGAACCGTCTTCGCCAAGTAATCGCGCTCCGACGCTGAGATAAACGGTCCATTCAGGATGTCTGGGCAAACCGAGAGCAACGCGGCAAATCGCTCAGTTTCCGCGGGCTCCATCGCCGAGTAGGCATCATACTTTGCGTCCGCGCGCCGCAAACAGACGTGCTTCTCGATATACTCGCAGCCTAGGGCGAACGCGAGCAAGGGTATAACCTGTGCGAATTGATTCTCCGCCGGGGCGTGATCCGCTATACAAACCGGGGTGCCCGGGAACGCCGCCCGCAAGATTGGTATCTTCTGCAGACCAGTATCGGCTACGGATGTCGGGTACGCCTGATGTCCTACCTGCAGCACGACTTCGGAAAACGACATCCTGCGCAATCCGCTCAGCAATGGCTCTATCTCGGAGATCTCGAATCCCGAGACGTTGACGATAAGCCGTTGCCGCCGGAGATCAAGATCCCTAAGCGCAGCAATAACTTCAAGGTTCTGCAAAACAGATGACTGAAGCTTGACGCCAGCGACTCGTTCAAGGTTGTTTGCCAACACCTCCGCCCCGAACCGATCAAAGATGTCGAGCCACACGCACTCGAACGCATCGGCTGCCTTTGCCAATATTTCTCGCCAAACTTCCGAAGAAAAAGACAACTCGCGGTACACGGGATACCACTCGTAGTCCGGCAACGCTATGGTGTCGGGGTGAAATGCCTGGAACTTAATCTGCTTATGTTCATAGTCCACACTGCTGAACCGACGGATGGTTTCCATTAGAACCTCAGGCTCTCCGCTGTGCGCATTCGCGCACTCCAGTATGAGTGTCGGCTGCACCATCATCGTTTCTCCAAAGTTGACCGAGCTACGGCGATACAATTAGGCCAAGCGACTAATCGGGGCCACCCGGCTAGTACTCGTTCGCGGTATGTTCTAGCACCGAGGTTCCGCTGATCTGAACACGCAGGGAGCCACCACCTCATCACCTGCGCCCGTACGAACCCTACGGGAGAGCACAAGAGCTAGGTTGCCCCCCCCCCATTGACTACGCCCATCATGACACTAGCGACGGCGCGGGCTTCGGACCCGCGTGCACAAACGTCGCTTCGTCAGCGCACTCTTTGCAAAGCGCGTCGCGCAACGCGTCCACCACCAGGTCTTGCTCCTCAAACGTCAAGCCTGGATATAGCGGCAACGTTAGCGCGCCCGCATAGAAAGTTTCGGCATTCGGAAAGTCTCCGTCCTGATGGCCCAACTGCCTGTAATAAGGCTGCGTATGCACGGGAATATAATGAACGTTCACGCCAATGCCCGCTGCCCGCATCCGAGCGAATACCTCCGCACGGCGTGCGCGGCACGGCGCGGGATCGAGTCGGACGACAAACAAATGATACGCAGAATATGTTTCCTGCGTTTCACGAGGTAACAGCACAGGCAACCCCTGCAACAGGCTTCTGTATCGGCGAACCAGCGCGTGTCGCCGCCGAACGTACTCATCCAATCGGGCGAGTTGGCTTAGGCCCAGCGCCGCCTGCAGATCGGTCATGCGATAATTGAACCCCAGCTCGACCTGCTCGTAAAGCCAGTCCCCCTCGGTATCGCCGACCATCAACGACCTGTCCCTGGTAATGCCGTGCGAGCGCAGCCTCTCCATCCTCGATGCGAGCTGCTCGTTGTTTGTGAGGGCCATACCGCCCTCCCCCGTGGTGATGATTTTCACCGGGTGAAAGCTAAACACTGTGATGTCGCAATATCGACAACAGCCGGTGGGCGCGTCGCGGTAGCGTCCTCCAATGGCATGGGATCCATCTTCGATGATGCGAAAACCATAGCGCCGACTGAGGACTGCAATCTCTTGCATCGCGCAGGACTGACCCGCGAAGTGCACGGGCATCACGACCTTTGGCAGTCGCCCGCGCCCGGCAGCACATATCAGCTTAGCCTCCAGCGCGGTGAGGCTCATGTTGCCGGTGCTAGAGTCGATATCTACGAAATCGACTTCCGCGCCGCAATAGAGTGCACTGTTTGCGGAGGCGACGAATGTGTACGGCGACGTCCACAGCAGATCGCCGGGTGCTAGTTCGAGGGCGAGACAGGCGATGTGCAGCGCCGACGTCGCACTGTTCACCGCTACGGCGTGCGCCACACCACAGTAGTCCGCGACCGCTTCCTCGAACCGAGCAATCGTTGGTCCCTGGGTGATGAAATCCGAACGCAGCACTTCCACGACGGCATCAATGTCATCCTGCGATATGTCTTGTCGGCCGTACGGAATCATGATTAAGCTCTGTCCTCACATTTACGCCACCGACGCCGCAGCGCGGCAAGGTCGCGTGCTGACCACCGGGTCAACCGTCACTCCCAACAAGTCGCCCCGCCATCAGAATCATGAAGATACGCCCGCGGAGAGGTCAGCATCCCGGCCTTGACCCGCGAGCAAGACCACCCGCACTGACTTTGCCCCGCCGATCCAGAGCGACGCTGCAATCAGGGCTATCGCCGCAGCTTCATTAGGAAACGGCTCCGCCAATAGCCAGCAGGTCAGCCCAAACACCCCCAGTGCTACAATGTGGATTACGGTGATATCTTTATCCGCGCCGCGCGCGTAGAGAGCGTAGTGCGGGACCATCGCGAGCATGTAAACGATCCCAGCCGCTAGCAGCAACCATAGCAAGTTAAGGTGTTCCGCGTAGACCGATCGGTCGATCAATTGCAGCAAGTAAGGTGCGCCACCGGCGATCACGGCGGAGACCAACGAGGATAGTACCGCCGTGGAAATGAGCAGCTCGCGCATTGTACGGTGGTATGCCGCGAACTCCCCACTGCGATATTGCCGAACCGCCCGCGGATACAGGAACGCAAATATCGCGGGGACGATGACATGACCCTGCACCATCGCCAGGCTGAAAAACAGCACATAGGCCGCTAGTACCTCCGAACCGGCGAGAGCATCGGTTACATAGCGATCCACTGTTGTCAACGCCTTGTACGAAATCGAAGACGCCAGGAAGAGGCCGCCCACCAGAAACCCCCGCCACAGCCATGCCGTATCCAACGGCCAGAGCCGCCACTGCTCCGCTCTTGCCCATACAAACCACCCGCCAAGAATCAATGCAGCGCCTGCCCCGACAGCCCAGGCCGCAAACAACGACTCAAGTGTCCGACTAGTGGGATGTTGCCAGAACCACCACAACAGCGGCCAGACCCAGACCCCAAGGCGGAGGAACAGAACTATGCTGGCCGATAAGGGCCGTTGCATGACGACCAACAATCGGTCTAACTCCTGGCCAAAATGCTCAAGCACCAGTATTGCAAAGAACCAACCCGCCAGCGACCAGGGCAACAGCCCAAACGTAAAAATCAAGAGTTGCGCAGGGACAAACAGTGCATAGAGCATTGCTGTCGCCACGGCTTGGTGCTGCAGCACCCAGGACCAGCGTGACCGATCTACCGAAAGTAACTCGCGGTGTGCGTGAGTGTAATACTCACCACCAACCGCCAACACGCTGAAGCCGACCGTGGCCACGAACAAACCGTATAGCGCGAGATCCTGAGGTGGTAACAGCTTCGCAAGTGCGATAATCAGTGCGAACCGACTGCCCGCCGACAGCGCCCGCAAACCGGTATTTGCGATACGGGCCGCCGCCTGCGTAGGAAACCGCACGGTCTTGTTCAATCACCAAGGCCGATCCGATTGAAGTCGCGTATCTCGTCGATGTTCAGAAAGCACTGGTTTTCACCTGAGTTATATGAGAATCCCTGAACGACCGCATGCCCTTGCTCACCCAGGTGATTGCTGTCGTATGCATGCGCGCGGTGGAAGAAGGTAATGGTCGGTTGAATGACGTAATGATCGTCGAACTGCAGGGTCAAATGCGAGTCATCCGCGGGGCACATCACCTCGTGCAGTTTCTCGCCTGGGCGAATGCCAATTGTTCTGGTGGGCAATCCCGGCGCCATTGCTTCGGCGAGATCCGTGATCCGAATCGACGGAATCTTCGGCACGAAAATCTCGCCGCCCTGCATGCGCTGAAAATTCTTCAGGACGAAGTCCACGCCTTGCTGGAGGGTGATCCAGAAACGGGTCATCCGTTCATCCGTGATGGGCAGGGAATCTGCGCCCTGATCAATGAGCTTGCGAAAGAACGGAACCACGGAGCCACGCGAGCCGACGACGTTGCCGTATCGCACCACCGAGAACTTCGTGATATGGCCACCGGACATGTTGTTGGCGGCGACGAAAAGCTTATCCGATGCCAGCTTGGTGGCGCCATACAGGTTGATGGGGTTAGCGGCCTTGTCCGTGGATAAGGCGATGATCTTTTGGACCTCATTGTCCAACGCGGCCCGGATAACGTTCTCCGCGCCATGCACGTTGGTCTTAATGCACTCAGTCGGGTTATATTCCGCCGCGGGAACTTGTTTGAGGGCGGCGGCATGAATCACGAAGTCGACATCTCGCATCGCTTGTTGCAGCCGCGACAAGTCGCGCACGTCGCCGATGAAATAGCGCATGCAAGCGGAGTCAAAGGACTGCTGCATCTCGAATTGCTTCAGCTCATCCCGAGAGAAGATGATCAGCCGACGCGGCTTGTAACGTTGCAGGATTGTCTTGGCATATCGCTTGCCGAACGAACCCGTTCCGCCGGTAATGAGTATTGACTTGTCGTCAAACATTTTCTTAAGCTTTTTCAGATCATTGGAATTTTCGCAGCGGCGCCTACAGAGGCGTAACGCGACATCGTGTGTAGAGCATCACCTAGCTTCGGCCACCGCCTTGGATATCGCCAACACGTAAGTCACCCGCTAAGGTGACGCAAATCGGTGAGCTTGCCCGCCGACATCTCGTTGCGGCTGCGAAGTCGGATCGCCCGGCCGTGATTGTAATAGAGTAGCAGTTCTTCTCTCTGGCGCGCAGTCGCTTTCAGCGACAACCACAAAGCATTGTCCATGGGACGCCGACAAACTACGCACGCCAGTCGACGTGTCCCGTTGCCATCAAACCCCTCTGCTGTTGTCCCACTCATAACAACCGGGCGACGTGGCAGTCAACGCGACAAGAACGGATTCTCGATCTGATCCGCCGGCGGCACTGCGGAGACAGACTTCGGCTGCGGTAACGGGACCAGATCCGGCGTCGTACGCCGCCGCCGGGAGCCGTGTGTCGTCGCAGCAAGAAGCTCGTTGGGATAAAGGAAAACGGACAGCAGCACGGTAAACACGACCTGGTTTGCCGGCGTGAAGAGATTGTAGTCGACAAGCTCGTGCAAGCCCAGCAGGGCGACGCCGATGCCGCAGCCGATCTGGAGGTATGAGATGCGCGCGACCGTGGCGGTGGTCAGAATTCGGCGCCACTGCAGGCCGAAGAGCACCACGACCAGCAGCACCAACAAGACTCCCGCAGCGCCAAGGTCGAACCACCATTCGAGGTAGTCGTTGTGCGCGCGGTTTATGAAGGCCCAGCCGAGCTCCAGCGGCTGGAACGCCGCAAAGGCGTAGGGGAAGGCGCCGGGGCCTGCACCCACGGGCAGCATCGTTTCGGCGCCGAGCAGTGTTTGATCGAAGATCTGCCAGCGGGCGTCGTCGTCGAGATCGGAGACCGAGAAGCGGTCCAACACGGGTGCCAGGCCGATGCTGATGCCGGACGCCAAGGCCAATGCGAGGATGACACCGGCGGGACCGAGGGCGCTCTTTTTCCCGATCTGGCGCGAGAACACGACCGTCGTGAGCAAGATCCCGACGATGGTGAGCGCAATGCCGGTGCGCGAGCGCGTAAAGACGGCCCCGACGACGAGCAGCAGGGCGACGGCGCTGTGCAGGATGGCCGCATGTCCGGGGCGCGAGCCCAAGGCGACCGCCTTGCGCTTGACGGAGCCGGCATGCCCGCTGCTGCCTCGGAGCCTGCTCAGGGCGTAGAAGAGCAGGGCCAAGCTGATGGGCAAGGTCATCTCGATGACGCCCGCGAGGTGGTTGCGGTTGGCGTAGGTGCCGACGCCGGACAGGCGGTGCGAGCCTTCGACGGCGAGTGGCGTGCCGCCGCCCTGCCCGATGCCGTACTGCACGAGCCCCAGGAGAGCTTGCAGCGCAGCAATGAGAACGACCAGGAACAGGAGCATTTCCATCTGCTTGGGGCTAAGCACGCGCACGCCCAGGAAGACGCCGATGGGCAGGATGAGCGACAGCACGGCCGCGGCGGCCGCGCTCGGGTAGAGAGCCAGCGCGGCAGAGGGCGATTCCGGGAGCGGGGCCAAGAGCGCTTGGGCCTCGGCGTAGAGGCTCCGGCCCGGCAAGGCTTCGGCCATGCCCGCAGGGAGCGGAATCAGGTATAGGGCGGGCAGCACGGCCAAGAGCGCCAGCACCGCCGCTTGAGCCCTGCCTAGAGTAATCCGCTGCGGCGACCAGAGGACGACGACCAAGAGTGCGGTCGCGAGAAGCTGACTGACCAAGGCGGCCAGCGGGGTTGCGCCGGCGCGGAAAACGGGCGTGAAGATCATCACCGCCAGCAGCAAGGCGAATGCAGCAGTCGCGTGGGCTGTGTTGCCCTGATGCCGTTGGGTACTGCGGGCTGGCACGTTGCTCGGTCTCGCGGGGGCGGCCTGTGATGGGGAAGCGCGGCGGCAGGCGAACGGTGTCACAAGTCGGGGTGTGTGACAAGGTGTTCTTGGGCTGCGCCCGGTCGGGCGATGGGGAGTCTGCCTAGATTGGATGACAGCGGCGCATGCGGGCAGATGAGTTTAAGTTGCGAACGCGGCGTGGACTGGCCAGGTGCGTTGGATCGGGATCGGGAGCCACTCGACACGGCGACAAAGCGGGATGCACTCAGGGCGCGAGTGCCGAGCCGACCGGGAGGTCGGCTCTCCGGCCCGGCTCCGGCTC
>NZ_JABX01000072.1 GCF_001469165.1 Thiohalocapsa sp. ML1
TTGCCCATGCCGCGCGGCCGGCCGGACGAGCGCGCATGTGCTCTTTGATCGGCCAGGACGCCGCCGACGCGGCATCGAGCCGCGCTGGCGGCGAGCCGGCTGGAAAGCCGGCGATCCCAGCGCAGTAGTGTCCGCTGTGCGAACCGCTTGCGTGCGGCAGGCGATGTGGCCGGCACGATGATCGAGGCCGCAACATGAGACAGTGGACACTGCAAGACGCCAAGGAAAGCCTGAGCGAGCTCGTGCGGCTCGCAGCCGGGCACGAGCCCCAAGAGATCATCGTGCACGATGAGCCCGCTGTGGTCATCCTCTCCCGCGCCGCCTACGACGCGTTGATCAAGCCGCGACAGTCTTTCGTCGAGTTGATCCGCAGCTCGCCCCTCTACGGTGCGGATGACGTCGAGTTCCCGCGTGACAAGAGCCTGACCCGCGAGATCGACCTGTGACCTTGTGGGAAGCCCCTCCACGACAGCCGAGCGGATGACAAGCGTGTTGCTGAAATCCATCACCCTGACGAACTTCCTCAGCTACGGCGCAGAAGGGTCAACGATCTCGCTCCGGCCGCTCAATGTGGTGATCGGCCCGAACGGTTCCGGTAAGTCCAACCTGATTGAAGCCGTGGAGTTGATCCACGGCACACCGCGGCGCGCATGTGGCCATCCGCGGCGATCTGGGGGGACGAGGACGCATGATCAGCACCCGAGATCGCCGCCAAGCCGTCGAGCTGATCGACGAGGCCGTCGCCGCCGGCGCCCGCAGAGCGCGCGCCTGCAAGCTATCTGGCTCGGCGGCAGGCGAGTTCGACACGCCACCCCTCATGTCGCCCCACAAGTTTCCCCCCAAGTCATCGCGCCGTCGCGCCAACTGTTGGTATCGGAGAGTGACGCTGCTTAATCTCGCCGAGGAGGCTTAGATGGCCATCATCGAGGGCTTTCGTGTCCGCAACTTTCGCCCCTTGCGCGATGTCGCGATGGGGCGACTCTCCGGTGGTCAGGAGAAACCGCTGACGCCCTTCACGGTTGTAATTGGCAAGAACGGGTCGGGGAAGAGCTCGCTGTTCGATGCCTTCGGGTTCGTAGCGGACTGTCTTGCCACCGATGTTGAAACCGCCTGCGACATGAAGCAGCGCGGCGGTTTTGAGCGGCTGTTGACCAAGGGCGAGCAAGGCCCGATGCGCTTCGAGGTCTTCTATCGCGAGGCCCCGAACGAGCGGCCGATCTCCTATGAGCTGTCCGTGGCACTCGACAAGGCGGGGCGCCCCTATGTCGAGTCCGAGGTACTGAAGCAGGCGCGCAAGGGCACGACCCGGGGGAGGCTGTTTCCGTTCCTGAGCCTTCACAACGGAAAAGGGACCGTTTGGTCGGGCGAAGATGCCTTGGAGGGTGCTGATGAGGAGGGTGCTGACGAGGAGGGCAAGGCACGCTCGGATGTGGAGCTGACAGACCGCCGCCAACTGGGTATCGCCACTCTGGGCACGTTGATGGAGCATCCGCGCATCAAGCGTTTGCGAGACTTCCTAAAAGGCTGGTATCTGTCCTATTTCTATCCCGATGCCGCTCGGGGCCTACCCAGTGCCGGGCCGCAGCGACATTTGAACATCCATGGCGACAACATCGGCAATGTCGTGCAGTTCATGGAGCGGGAGCACAAAGCCAGGTTCAATGACATCTTGCAGCGCATCGCGGACAAAATCCCCGGTATCGCCAAGATTGACACGGATGTCACGCAAGACAAGCGCGTGCTCTTGCGCTTCAACGACGGGGCCTTCGAAGACCCCTTCTTCGCCCAACAAATGTCCGACGGAACGCTGAAGATCTTCGCTTACCTGCTGCTGTTGGAGGACCCGGAGCCGCCGCCGTTCATCTGTATCGAGGAGCCTGAGAACGGTCTCTACCACAAGTTGCTGGATTCGCTCGCGCAGGAGCTCCGGACCCATGCGACAGGCAAAAAGGGGGCGCCGCAGATCTTTGTGACGACCCACCAGCCCTATCTGGTCGATGCGCTGACCCCGGAGGAACTCTGGATACTGCAGAAGGGCACCGACGGCTTCGCCACCATCCAGAGGGCGTCCGAGCTGGAGGATGTGCGAAACCTGGTCGCGGAGGGGCTGCCGCTGGGCGGGCTCTGGTACAGCGACTATCTCGATGCGAGGTAAGGATGCACATCGAGATCCTTGTAGAAGACAGCTCGGGTGAGCGACTGCTCGATTGCCTGCTGCCCCGAATCCTAGGCGAGCAGGGACAGCCACATACTTGGCGACTTCATGCCTATAAAGGGATCAGCCGCATCCCGCGCGGGCTGAAGGCATCCACGGACCCAGCCAAGCGCATGCTGTTGGATCAACTGCCGCGGATTCTACGAGGCTACGCCAAGACGCCCGGCATCGACGCCGTTGTCGTCGTACTGGACTCTGACCGTCGCGACTGCGTCGCTTTTCTGACCGAGTTGAACGCCCTGGTCAACGGGCTGGAGCAGGCACCGCGGACGCTGTTTCGCCTGGCCATCGAGGAGGTCGAGGCATGGTACCTGGGCGACCGCGCGGCTCTGGCCGCAGCTTACCCGAGCGCAAGGCAGCGCGCGCTTGACAACTATGTCCAAGACAGTATTTGTGGAACTTGGGAGGTCCTAGCGGACGCCGTTTACCCTGGCGGCGCTGCTGCTATCAAGAAGGCTGGCTGGCCTCTACCAGGCCAACTCAAGCACGAGTGGGCTGACAAGATTGGGCCAGAGATGGACATCGAGCGCAACGCATCTCCCAGTTTCTGCAAGCTGCGAGACGGTCTGCGGCGGCTGATCCGGGAGGCGGCATGACCTCACCGTTGGACCGGATGCCGCAGAGACCAGCCCCCGGATCCCAACGCCATCATGATGCTCCGCGTTGGACCTGGCTTTGCCTCGGAACCTGACGCCGCAGGAGGTGCACCATGAGCCTGTGGAGTGAGCGCATCCTCGGGGAGTTTCCGCCCGACCTGGCGCGGTTCTGGATCGCCGCGGACCCGGACGATGTCTTGCTGGACGAGCACATCCTGGCCGAGCTGCGCAGTCGTGGTTTCGAGGTCCTGCCGTTCGAGGATGCGATCGCCTTTCGGGCCGACTACGAAGCACGCTGGAGATGGGCTTGGGACCAAGGCGAGCCTGGGCCGGCCAAGGCCCTGGTGCTTCATCTCAGATCCTCGGAGCCGGGCGACCTGCCGTGGGACTACCTGCGCCAGGCGCGCCTGGTCCGCCTGAGCTTGGCGAATCTGTTTCCCCGCCTGAGCTATGGCGTGGTCCACCGACTCGGCGTCGAGTACAGGGAGGCGTTGTTCGAGGCGCATGCCAAGCATGCCTCCCAATCCCTTGGTGAGACGGCGACCAAGGAGCTCATCCTGACCCACATCTTCCAGCTCGGGCCACATCTGATCTCGGGCAATGTGGACCTGTGGCGGGAGCTGCTTCGGCTCCACTTCCGCAACACGCCGTTGCCGACACTGCTGGCGGATCATGTCGAGAGTATCTTGGCGCCCAAGCCAGCGTTCGCGGGGCTGCCGATCAGCGAGATGTTCGCGTCGCAGGCGACCTTTTTGCGAGTCGTACAGGCGGCCTGGGAACGCTTTCTGAAAGGAAAAGGCATCGCAGGATCGCGGGTCGCCGAGCCGCCGTCGCCCGAGTACTTCGGGGACCCGGAAGGCAAGATCGAGATCCCGTTCGAGCATCCGGACGTTCGGGCGCTGATCGATTCCATGTTCCTCGACGGCACGCTGCATCCGCTCTTGGTGCAAAAGGTGCCTGCCGACGGTCCGGACTGGCTTACGGTCGGGATCGTTCGGGATCCGGCTGCACGGCGCAATTTGGTCCGTGACGGACTGAAGCGTCTGCTCGACACCCTGCCATCGATTGAGGCGAGCTACCGAGATTGGCTGAGCTTCGCCAAGAGCTTTGGCGAGATCCTCTCTCGCCTTCATGCCCTGGACCAGGCTCACGCCCAGGGGCTCGATGACCTGCTCCAGAAGGTCCAGCAGCGCTCGGACGAGCTGCTGGTGTCCTGGATGCGAAAGCACTACTCGGACCTGCCATCCCTGCCTGTCGCGACGGCGCCGGTGATGCTGCATCAAGTCCCGCGTTTTCTGGCCCTGCGGCGCGGTGCTGGAGAGAAAAAGGTGGCGTTGCTGGTGTTCGACGGGCTGGCAATGGATCAGTGGGTACAGATTCGCGAGCATGTCACCGGGCGCGCACCCGAGCTGATCTTTGACGAAGGCGCCTGCTTCGCGTGGCTGCCCACGCTCACGGCCGTATCACGGCAAGCGCTGTTCGCCGGGTTGAAGCCCCGCGAGTTTGCGGACTCGATCGCGGGGACCAGCGCCGAGCCAGCCCTGTGGTCGCGCTTTTGGCAAGACCAGGGCCTTCGCGCGAGCGAGATTCTGTATCGGAAGGGCATCCGCCGCGTCGATCAGCTCGATACGCTGGCAGAAGCGCTGTCCAAGCCGTCGCTCAAGGCCGCGGGCCTTGTGGTCGATACCATCGACGAGATTGTGCACGGGGCCGTGCTGGGCAAGCGCGGTATCGCGAGCCAGATCGACAGTTGGTGCGCGTCCGGCTTCGTGGAGCAGTTGTTCGCGCTGCTGCTGGATCAAGGCTTTTATGTCTACCTGACCGCAGATCACGGCAACGTGGAGGCCATCGGCACCGGCCGACCCAATCAAGGCGTGATCGCGGAGTCCCGCGGAGAACGGGTCCGCGTTTACTCCACCGACCTGCTGCGGAAGCAGTCGGCGGAACAGATTCCGGGGACCATCGAGCTGCCCTCGCCGGCGTTGCCGCCGGAGTTTCTGCCGTTGTTCGCCGGTGGACGAACGGCCTTCGTCAACAAAGGCGAGCCGTTAGTAGCCCACGGCGGCATCTCGGTCGAGGAGCTGATCGTCCCCTTCGTCGAAGTGAACCAAGCAAATTGACGAACACCAATAACAGCGTCCCCCACATCGGCTTCGACCGGTTCATCCCGCTCGACTGGGCAATCTGTGCGCTGCGCGTGCGTGCGGGCCAGGAGACGTCCGAGACGCTCGAAGCGCTGATCGGCGAGAAAGAACGCAGCGAGGCTTCGCGGAAGAAGACCCGGAGCGTCCTGAAGGGTCTGTGGCTCGCGCCCCGCGCCGATCTGATGCCGTTCGCGGATCGTGGTGCCGTGCTCTTGGGGGAAATCGAGGCGTCGGCTGTGCCCGCCCTGTGCTGGGGCATGGCGATCGCGGCCTATCCGTTCTTCGGCAAGGTCGCCGAGCTGACCGGACGCCTCACCTCCCTCCAGGGCGACTGCGCATCAAGGGAGATTCATCGCCGCATGGCCGAGACCTACGGAGAGCGAGAAACCGCCTATCGTGCCGCCAACCGCGTCATGCAGACCCAAGCCGACTGGGGAACGCTTACGCGCGTCGACAAAGGCCGCCGCAGCATCCGACGGACACCCGTGACCATCTCCCACGATGGCCTGACCGCCTGGCTGATCGAGGCCGCACTCCGGTACAGCGGCAAGGCCATGTCCGTGGCCACCCTCCAGTCATCGGCGGTGCTCTACCCCTTCAGCCTTGACCAGCCGTTGGCCTTCGTGGTCTCCAAGAGCCCTGCTCTCGAGCTGAGAGCTGACGGAAGTCGATCGCAGATCGTTGCGATCCAGTAACGGCAAGTGCCTCGCATGCGACTCCCATCTGCCAACCACGGCGCGGCCAATCGAGCCGATATGCGCGCCTGGCCTTGCCCCAGTACCGCAAGTATCCGTGTGTCTGCATTCCGACCTTCGTGCACTATTCGACGAACGGCGATAGTACATCCCCCGGTGGCTCAGAAGGTGAGCCACCCGGCACCGGCTTTCCGTGCGGTGCCTGCCGCGTAAGCGGCCACCTGGAACCGCCGTCGGCGCGCACACCCGCCCGGTACCGGACCCGACAATCCGGCGCTCCCGCCCTGTCGGGCTTCTGACAAATGCGCGCCTGTGCGCTTGATCAAAACCTTTTGGAACAGGGTTTTACGCGCGCCGATGCGTGCCGGCACGGTCCTTGCTGATAGGCTTGCAACCAGGGCGGCACCGACAGCGGGTGCCGCATCGACAACACGACCGATCGCGAACGGGGGATGCGCAATGGCGCTCGAAGCACTGGATCAACCCACGTCGTCCGCCGCCGGCGGCTGCGCGTCCAGCGGCTGCGGGAGCAGCAGCGACAAGCTCGCGCACCTGCCGGAGCACATTCGCGCCAAGGTGCACAACCATCCGTGCTTCTCGGAGGACGCGCATCATCACTATGCGCGTATGCATGTGGCGGTGGCGCCGGCCTGCAACATCCAGTGCCACTACTGCAACCGCAAGTACGACTGCTCCAACGAGTCCCGCCCGGGCGTGGTCTCGGAGGTGCTGACGCCGGAGCAGGCGGTGGCCAAGACGCTCGCCGTTGCCGCCGAGATCCCGCAAATGACGGTGCTCGGCATCGCCGGTCCGGGCGATCCGCTGGCCAACCCCGAGCGCACGCTCGCCACCTTCCGCGCGCTGACCGAGAAGGCGCCGGACATCAAGCTCTGCGTGTCCACCAACGGCCTGGCGCTGCCGGAGCTGGTCGATGAGATCTGCCAGCACAACATCGACCACGTCACCATCACCATCAACTGCGTGGACCCCGAGATCGGCGCCAAGATCTACCCGTGGATCTTCTGGAACAACCGCCGCATCAAGGGCGTCAAGGCCGCGCAAATCCTGATCGAGCAGCAGCAGAAGGGCCTGCAGATGCTCTGCGACCGGGGCGTGCTGGTGAAGGTCAATTCGGTGCTGATCCCGGGCGTGAACGACGAGCACCTCAAAGAGGTCAGCCGCGTGGTCAAGGCCAAGGGCGCCTTCCTGCACAACGTGATGCCGCTGATCGCCGAGCCGGAGCACGGCACCTTCTACGGCCTCATGGGCCAGCGCGGCCCGAGCAATGACGAGCTGCAGGCCTTGCAGGAGGCGTGCGCCGGCGACATGGCCATGATGCGCCACTGCCGGCAATGCCGGGCGGACGCCGTCGGCATGCTCGGCGAAGACCGCGGCGCCGAGTTCACGCTCGAGAAGATCGCGGCCATGGACATCGACTATGCCGCCGCGATGCAGCGCCGCGCCGAGGTGCACGCGGCCATCGAGGCGAACCGTACCGCGCAGCAGCAGCAGCGCAACGAGACCTTCGTTCCGATTACGTCTCTAAAGCGCAGCAGCAAGCCGAAGCCGGCACCGCTGGCCGCGCCGCCGGCGCGCATCGCGGTGGCCAGCTCCGGCGGCGGCGTGATCAACGTGCACTTCGGCCACGCCCGCGAGTTTCTGATCTACGAGGCCGCCGGGGTGGGGGATCGGGTGGACGTGCGCTTTCTCGCCGCACGCAAGGTGGATCTCTATTGCGCCGGCGGCGACACCTGCGGCGACGCCGAGGATGCCCTGGCCAAGACCATCCGCACGCTCGCGGGCTGCACCGCGGTGCTCTGCTCCAAGATCGGCATCGAGCCCTGGGATCGGCTGGAGGCGGCGGGCCTGGTGCCCAACGGCGAGCACGCGATGGAGCCAATCGAGGACGCCGTCGCCGCCGTCTACCACGAGCTGCTGGCCGCCGGCCGGCTCGGCGTCGAAGACGCCGCCGACGCCCCAGTCGCGCTCAGCGCCTGAGCGGCCCCGAACCCGAGACATCAAGGAGACGCCACGATGGCCTACCGCATTATCGAGACCTGCGTGAACTGCTGGGCCTGCGAGCCGCTGTGCCCGAGCAACGCGATCCAGGCCGCGACGCCGCACTTCGTCATCGACGCCCGGGCCTGCACCGAGTGCGACGGCGCCTTCGCGGACGCGCAGTGCGCGAGCATCTGCCCGGTGGAGGGCGCGATTCTGGACGGCGCCGGCGTGGCGGTGAACCCGCCCGGCTCGCTCACCGGCATCCCGCCGGAGCGCATGGCCCAGGCCATAGCCGAGATCCGCGCGCGCTGAGCCGCGCCTGCGACCACCCACCGCCCGTCCGGGGAGCCCGAGCATGTTCGTATTCGATATCGCTGCCATCCCGGCCGCGCCGGCCCGCCCGGCCGACCACGCACCGCTGCGCCTGCGGCCGCTCGGTTGGCTGCGGGCGCTCGACGCCCAGCGCCGGCTGCTGCGCCGGCAGCGCGCCCTCGCGCGGCCCGCCGGCTGGCACTGGGTGCCGACGCGCACCTGGCGCCGGCATTCCGCGCTGATCTGCCTCGCGGCGGGCATCGACCCGGACGCCGAGACCCGGCGGCCCGCGCTATGAGCATCACGCTGAGCATCACGCTGAGCATCACGCTGAGCATCACGCTGAGCATCACGGCATGAGCATGCTCGTCTTCTTCGAGAAGCCGGGCTGCATCGGCAACGCCCGGCAAAAGGCGCTGCTGGTGCGCCTGGGCCACAGCCTGCAGGTGCGAAACCTGCTCGGCACGCGCTGGACCCCGGATGAGCTCGCGAGCTACTTCGCCGGCCTGCCGGTGCGCGACTGGTTCAACCGCAGCGCACCGGCCGTGCGCGATGGGGAGCTGGACATCGATGCGCTGGACGCCGATGCGGCGCTGGCGCTGCTAGTGGCGGAGCCGCTCCTGATCCGTCGCCCGCTCATCGACTCGCCCCTCGGGCGCTGCGCCGGCTTCCTGCCAGGTCCAGTGCTGACGGCGCTGGGCGTGCCGGCGGACGCGGCCGAGCTCGACCAGTGCGCCGTCCGCAGCGCCAACCCCGCCAACCCGGCCCCGTCCTGCGACGACCTCGCCGGCGCAGATGCAGCCACGCCCGGCGCCACCGAGGCGGAGCCCGCCCGATGATCACGGCGGCGTCGGAGCGCGAAGCACACAGCGGACCCGGCAGCGACGCCGAGCCGCGGGCGGTTGCCATTGCCGACGGCGTGCACTGGGTCGGCGCGCTCGACCCGACGCTGCGGCGCTTTGATCTCATCCTGCGCACCGCCAACGGCACCACCTACAACGCCTATGCCGTGCGTGGGGAGCAGGGCGTCGCCGTGATCGATACGGTCAAGGCCGAGTTCGCCGCGGTGTTCTTCGCGCGGCTGGAGCAGGTGGCACGCTATGACGAGATCCGCGTCATCGTGCTAAATCACCTGGAGCCGGACCACTCCGGCGCGCTGCCGGAGCTGATGCGCCGCGCGCCGCAGGCCAAGCTCGTCATCTCCAAGCGTGCCCCGGCCATGCTCAAGGCGCTGCTGAAGGCGGACGACCAAGAGATCCGCTACGACACGGTAGACACCGGCGACGAGATCGACTTAGGCGGGCGGCGGCTCAAGTTCCTGCACACGCCGTACCTGCACTGGCCGGACACCCAGTGCACCTACCTCGCCGAGCAGCAGATCCTGTTCTCGGGCGACGTGTTCGGCTGCCACCATTGCGACCCGCGGCTGTTCAACGATCGGGTCGGAGACTTTCGATTTGCCTTCGACTACTACTACGCGCACATCATGCGGCCGTTCAAGACGTACGTGCTGGACGCGTTGCGGCTCATCGAGCCGCTGCCGCTCAAGCTCATCGCACCGACGCACGGCCCCATCCTGCGCGAGCGCCCGCGGCGCTACGTCGCCCGCTACCGCGAGTTGTCCGGTGCGGACGCCGCGCTGGAGCCCGTGCCCGCCGACGCGCCGCCGCACTTCACGCTGTTGGTGTTTTATCTCAGCGCCTACGGCAGCACGGCGCGCATGGCCGAGGCCATTGCCGCCGGCGCCGAGTCCGTGCCCGGCATCCGCGTTTCGCTGTACGACCTGGAGGGCGGCGAGGTCGAGCCCTTCGTGGACCTCATCGAGCCCGCCGATGCCATCGCGCTCGGCTCACCGACGCTCAACGGCGACGCCGCCAAGCCCATCTGGGACCTGTTGTCGTCGCTTGCCGTCGTCAACCTGCGCGGCAAGGTCGGCGCCGCCTTCGGTTCCTACGGCTGGAGCGGCGAGGCGGTGCCGATGATCGAGGACCGCCTGCGGGGGCTCAAGCTGCGCGTGCCCGTGGCGGGACTCAGGCTCAAGCTCATCCCGACGGACGACGAGCTGGCGGACTGCCACGCCTTTGGCCGCGCGCTGGCCGAGGCCGTCACCGGCAGCGGGGCGCAGGCCGGGCCGACGACGCGGCCCGTCATCGAGTACGCCAACCTGACCTAAGCCCACGACGGCGCACCTGGACGACGCATCTGGACGACGCACCTGGACGACGCAGCTACAACGACACAAGCCCGGCAGCCATACCGCGGAGCAGCTCCGGGCACGACGATGGTTCCACCGCGACCTTAAGCAATCGGCCGCCACGCGCGGCCAACCAGCCAACGACAGGGCAATACCCATGGCAAAAGCAAAACTCACCTTCGAAGACATCGGCCAGACCGTGAATGTACCGGCCGGCGTCCGCGTCATCGACATCTCCGAAAAGGTCGGCGCCGGCATCGTCTACGGCTGCCGCGAAGGCGACTGTGGCACCTGCATGATGCATGTGACCGCCGGCTGGAACAATCTGACCGAGCCCTCCGTGCTGGAGGAGAAGGTCCTGCGCGAGAACATGGCCAGCCGCCACGACCGCCTCGCCTGCCAGGCGCAGGTCATCGGCGACTGCTCGGTGAAGCCGGCTTAAAGAAAGTGTGAAGTTTGAAGGGTGAAGGGTGAAAGCAGAGCGCGGCCCTTCGACCTTCAGCTTCAAGCTTTCAAACTGCAAGCTTTCGAACTTCAAACTTCGAACTTCAAACTTCAAACTTCAAACTTCGGAACTTCCTCATGGCCCTCGTTACCTTCTCCAACCCCGACTACAAAGACAAGACCGTTTACGCCGTGGCCGGCAGCCACACCGAAACCCTGCTCAAGATTGCGAAGGAGCACAAGGTGCCCGTGCAATTCGACTGCCAGGACGGCGAGTGCGGGCACTGCCTTGTTCGCGTCACCAGCGTGGACGCCAAGGACCGCATGGGCTACCACCTCACGGACAAGGAGATCACGGTGCTGAAGACGCTCGGCAAGATCACGCAAGACGACGTGGACCGCCTGGCCGTGGACGACATGCCGAGCGAATGGCGCCTGGCCTGCCAGATGATCGTCCGCGACGAGGACATCCTGGTGGAGTACTGACCGCAATCGGCCGGGGCCGTCGCGTCGGCCGGCCAGCGCGAAGCACGGCACGGAGTCCGCCCCTGTGGGCTCCGGCCGCTTCGGATGCAACCGAGTGTGATCGCATGGACAACAACCTGACCGGCATCGCCGGCGCCATGGCACGACAAGCCGGGGTCAGCCACCCAGCCGACCTGCGTGGCCCCGTCACGGTGTCGGCACCGCTCCGTCCAAGTGCCATGGCCGCCAAAGAGGCCCTGGCCAACGCGATTTTCGCCCGGCTTGCCGGCCATGCCGCGGGCAACGCCAACGACGAGCCCTTCGCCTGTATGATCGCGACCCTCTGCAGCGGCGGCGGCGCGCTGCCGGACTGGCTCGGGCTCGAGCCCGCGGCCTTCTACTGCCTGCTGAACCATCATTTTCCGGGCTTCCGACTGGAGCGCCCGCCCTGCCCCGGACGCGGCCTCGACCGGGGGCGCAGCGAGGAGCGCCATGAGCTGGTGGAGCTCATGCTGCTCGATAAGGCCGGCGACTCGCCGTCCGAGGTCTGGATGGCCTACATCGTGGCCGCCGGCTGCATGGCCAGCGACCACCTGTGGCAGGACCTGGGGCTCTGGCGGCGGGCGGACCTGACGACGCTGATGCGCCGCAACTTTCCGGCGCTCGCGGCGCGCAACGTCAAAGACATGAAATGGAAGCGCTTTCTGTACAAGCAACTGTGCGAGGCCGAAGGCGTCTACGCCTGCCGCGCCCCGTCGTGCGAGGTCTGCACCGACTACCATGCCTGTTTCGGGCCTGAGGACTGACATGCTGTTTCTCGCGGACGGCGGCGGCGACCGCATCAAGCGCCGCGCCATCGGCGCCTACCTGGGCCTCGCCGTCGGCGATGCGCTCGGCGCGACGGTGGAGTTCCTCACCCCCAATGAAATCCGCGCGGCCTACCGCGAGCACCGCGACATGACCGGCGGCGGCTGGCTCAAGCTCCGCCGCGGCCAGATCACCGACGACACCGGCATGGCGCTGGCCCTAGGCCGGAGCATCCTCGCCACCGGCCGCGTCGACGCCGGTGCCGCAGCGGAGGCCTTCAGCGACTGGATGCACCGCAAGCCCGTCGATATCGGCAACACGGTGCGCCGCGGCATCGCGTCCTACCGGCGCACCGGCGTGCCGGAGATGGCCCCGAACGAGTACGACGCCGGCAACGGCGCCTGCATGCGCTGCCTGCCCGTGGCGCTGGCGACGCTCGGCGCTGACATCGGCACGGTCAACGCCGCCAACCAGGCCCAAGCGCATGTGACGCACAACAACCCGATCTCGGACGCCGGCACGCTCGCCGTGCTGCGCATGGTGCAGACGGGGCTGCTCGGCGGCGACCGTGCGGCGCTCGCGGCCCTCGCCGCCGAGCTGGTGGCACAGGAGCCGACCTACGACTACGCGCGCCGACGCAGCGAGAACCCGAGCGCCTTCATCGTCGACACGCTGCGCACCGTGTTCCAGTCGCTGTTCGCCACCGACAGCTTCGAGGCCGCGCTCATCGACTGCGTGAACCGCGGCGGCGACGCCGACACCACCGGCGCCATCACCGGCATGATCGCCGGCGCCCTGTACGGCCCCACGGAGATCCCCTCGCGCTGGGTCAGGCACCTCGAGCGCGACGTGCGCATCGCCTGCATCGAGCAGGCGCAGGCCCTGGTACGGCTGGCGCCGATCTGCGCGGTTGCCTGACTGACGTCGAATGTCCGACCAGATTGGCTCGCGCCGGCCAATGGTCCGCTCCCGCGGACCGCCCGCGCGCTGATCGGAGCTCTGATCAAGGCCACACGGACAACAGCCACGAGCCAAGGCAGACCGCCTTGCCCGCGCGGCCGGACGCTGGGTGAACAAAGCAAAGCGTGCGCACCGCCCCCCCGCTCAATCCAACCCGTTCCGCCAATCCTGATCCTCCTTGTCGAACAGCCGGTTGGCCTCGGTCGGCCCCCAACTGCCGGCGGGATAGGTGTGGATGTAGTCGCGCTCTGTGGCCCAGAGCTTCAGCACCGGGTCCACCACGCGCCAGGCGTGCTGGACCTCGTCGGAGCGCAGAAACAGCGAGTGGTCGCCGTTCAGCACGTCCAGGATCAGCGCCTCGTAGGCGTCGATCTGGTCGCGGCCCATGGAGCAGGTGCTGGCATCGAGGCGCTCGGTCTGCGTGCGCATCAGGAGCCCGGGCTGCTTCACCGAGAGCTCGATGCGGATGCACTCGTTGGGCTGGATATTGAGCAGCAGCCAGTTCGGCTTCACCTGCTCAATCGGCGTGTCATAGAAGAGCTGCTGCGGCACGTGGCGGAAGCGGATCGCAATCAGCGAGCTGCTGCCGCCGAGCCGCTTGCCGGTGCGCAGATAAAAGGGCACGCCGCGCCAGCGCCAGTTGTCGATGTAGACCTTGAGCGCCGCGTAGGTCTCGGTGGCGCTATGCGGATCGACGCCTTCTTCTTCCAGGTAGCCCGGCACGCGCAGGCCGTCCTCTTCGCCGGCGCGATACTGGGCGCGAAAGGCGTGCGCGTGCACTGCCTGGCGCGGGATGGGCCGGATGGAGCGCAGCACCTTCACCTTCTCGTCGCGCAGCGACTCGGCGTCGAGATGCGGCGGCGGCTCCATGGCGACCAAGGTCAGCATCTGCAGCAGGTGGCTCTGGATCATGTCCCGCAGCGCGCCGATGCCGTCGTAGAAGCCCGCGCGGGTGCCGATGCCGCGCGCCTCGGCGTGGGTGATCTGCACGTGATCGATGTAGTTGCGGTTCCAGAGCGGCTCCATCAGCAGGTTCGCGAAGCGGAACACCAGCACGTTCTGCACCGTGCTCTTGCCGAGGTAGTGGTCGATCCGGTAGATCTGCTCCTCGTTGAAATGCCGGCGCAGGTGCTCGTCCAGGATCTCGGCGCTTTCCAGGTCGTAGCCGAAGGGCTTCTCGACGACGAGCCGCGCCCAGCCGTGCTCCGGGCGGTTCAGGCCCTGTTTGGCGAGGCGGTCCGCGGTCTCGCCGTAGAGACCAGGCGCCAGCGCAAGGTAGAACGCGAGGTTCGGCGGAAAACCGCCATCATCGCTGCGCTGCGGCTCGGCGGCCAAGCGCGCCGCGAGGCGCTCGAAGCCGCTATCGTCGGTCAGGTCGCCCGCGACGAAGTGCAGCCGCGCGAGTAGGCGCTCCAGCACCGCGCCGTCGAGCTTGCCGCCGAGCTGCTCGCTCAAGCTTTGCCGGACCTCGCCGCGCCAATGCTCGTCCGACCAGTCCCGCCGGCCGAAGCCGATGACGCGCATCGATGGGGCCAGATGCTGGCCGCGCTCCAGTTGGTACAAAGCGGGTAACAACTTAATTTGTGAGAGATTACCGGTGGCACCAAAGATCACAAGCGTGCAGCATGCGTGCATGAAATGCCCTCCAAAGGCAGAAAGAACGTCGTACATTGTCTGTACTTTGTGCTAGGTTCACTGAACAAAACCGAGTCGCCGCCGCGGGGTAACCCTGGCGAATGCCTCAGGTATCGAGATCTCGCCGCCCGCCACAGGGCCACCGCAGCAAGCCGCGACGCGCGGCCGGCGGTTCCTGCTGGCACCGCACGCGCTTTTGGGGGAGCGCGCCGGCACGCGGATGTCCCCTCTGTGTGAGCCACCGGAGCAACGCGCCGTCCGCCAACTGCCATGGACCACAGCGACTACTATCCCGACACCGGTACCGCCGGCCTGAACGTCCTCGTCGCCAGCAGCGAGGCCCACCCGCTGGTCAAGACCGGCGGCCTGGGCGACGTCGCGGCCAGCCTCCCGATGGCGCTGCGCGACCTAGGCCATGACGCGCGGCTGATTCTGCCCGGCTATCCGCACGCGAAGAAGCTGGTGCGGGAGCTGAAACCCGTCATGGACCTGCGCATGGCCGGCGTCGTCGGCAACGTGCAGCTCTACAGCGGCCTGCTGCCGGACCGCGACCTGCCGGTCTACCTGGTGGACGCGCCCGCCTACTTCTGCCGCGAAGGCAACCCCTATACCGACGTGAGCGGGCGCGACTGGGGCGACAACCCCGAGCGGTTTCTGCTGTTCTGCCGTGTCATCGCGCACGTGGCCATGGGCCTGCCGTCGCTCAATTGGCGCCCGCAGGTGCTCCATTGCAACGACTGGCAGACGGGCCTCGCCCCGGCGCTGCTGCGCGACCAAGACGACCGCCCGGCGCTGGTGTTCACGATTCACAACCTCGCCTATCAGGGCCTGTTCGACCGGAACACCTTCGACCGGCTGGCGCTGCCGGGCTCGCTGTGGAGCGTGACCGGGCTCGAGTTCCACCAGCGCATGTCCTTCATCAAGGGCGGGCTGGTCTTCTCCGATCAGGTCAACACCGTGAGCCCGCGCTACGCGGACGAGGTCCGCACGCCGCGCTTCGGCTGCGGGCTCGACGGCCTGCTGCGGCAGCTCGGCGGGCGCTTCCGCGGCATCCTGAACGGCATCGACTATCGCATCTGGAACCCTGCCGACGACCCGGCCCTCCCGCAGGCCTACGACACCGAGCACGTGCACCTAAAGGGCGAGAACAAGCTCGCGCTGCAAACGCTGTTCGGCCTGCCGCGGGATGAGAACGCCTTCGTGCTCGGCCACGTCGGCCGGCTGGTGGAGCAGAAGGGCGTGGACCTCATCATCGCCGTCCTGCCCCAGCTCGTCGCCGCCGGGCGCGTGCAGCTCGTCATGCAGGGCGCCGGCGACCGCGCCCTTGAGCATGCACTGCAAGAGGCCGCGGCGGCGCATCCGGAGCATGTCAGCGTCTTTGTCGGCTACGACGAGACCCGTGCGCACCTGATTGAGGCCGGCTGCGACGCCTTCCTGATGCCCTCGCGCTTCGAGCCCTGCGGGCTGAACCAGATGTACAGCCTGCGCTACGGCACCGTGCCCATCGTGCACAACACGGGCGGGCTCGCCGACACCGTGGTGGACGCCAGCGACGCAGCGCTCGCCGCCGGCACGGCCACCGGCTTCCTGTTCAACGACCCGAACCCCGACGGCCTCTGGTACGCCGTGGAACAGGCGCTGCGGATGCGCAACGAGCAACCCGAGCGCTGGCGCAGCCTCATCCTCGCCGGCATGCACGCGGACCTGAGCTGGCAAGCCAGCGCCCGCCATTACGTGGATTTCTATGCCGAGGCCATGGCCGCACGGGAGATGCTGGCGCACGCGGCGACGGCTTGACGGTGGTGTAACAGTGAGCAAGTCCTGAGCCCATCTCGGGTCGCTGTCGCCGCCGCCGTCCTTGTCTACGATCCGGATACTCGTTTACGACCACAATGACGACAACGACAACCAAGGCGCCCGGGGTGTGCAGCAAAGCACTAGCGAGGCAGAGCCTCAGACCGCCCAGGGAACGGCGCCTCGTCTTGCGCAGCCCGCTCGTCGGCGCATTGAACCAAGGGCCAAGGGCCAAGGGCCGAGGCGGACTCCCTTGGCCCTCGGCACTTTTCCCTGCAAGCGCCGTGTCGTCGTGAAACTTGACTCATCTGCCAACATTCGGCGTCGTCAAGCAATCTAGTATCATCCGGGCCTGAACCTGGCTGATATAGACGACTCGGTCTAAGACCCATGAGCGCAATGCAAAAGCCCCTTCTGATTCGCGTCGAGTGGGACGAAGAAGCCGCCGTCTGGAGCGCGGACAGCGACGATATCCCCGGCTTGGCCACAGAAGCGTCAACCGTCGATGACCTTACCGACAAGCTCAAACAGATGATCCCCGAGCTGCTGGTCCTGAACGGCATCCATCTCGCTGGCGACATCGCCTACGAGATCCTGATTCGCCGCTTCGACAGCATCTCCGCACACGCCGCCTAATGGGCGGCAATCTCACGCCACGGCTCAAGCGCCTTCTCCAAGAGGGCGGATGCCGCTTCGAGCGCCAGGGCAAGGGCGATCATGAGATCTGGTACAGCCCCCTGTCCGAGCGACGTTTCGTCGTCGACGCCAAGATCCTCTCCCGCCACACCGCCAACGCCGTCCTCGGCCAAGCCGGACTGCCCAAGTCCTTCTGAACCCCCCAATGCCCCGGCACCTCTCCAGACACCGCTCCGCGGTGTCACGGATCCGCTGGCGCTCCGCGCCACGGGCAAGTCGGACGGCCACCGCTCAAACCGACTTGCCGTAACCTCTCGGGTTAGCTACGCTTCACCGCAACTAGGCACCCCTTTTTCCCCATGCCTCACAAGAACATGCGCCGTTGGCGATGCGCCTCAACACCAGCGCGACAAACCACGACACGAAAAGAGCTGGTCGGGCCGCGCAGCGAGCGACTGAGCATCCGCGCCGGTCCCGAAGTTCCACAACAACTAAATGTTGGAGAACAAAGGCCGCATGGGCGATCGATGTGCCCCTCGGCTACTCCAAGACAGGACCGGCACGGCAGGAGATCAACTGGCTCACAAGCTCCCGACGACATCCCATGCCGCAGCCCAGTTTTACAGTTTTCCCGAAGTAACGGTTCACTAACAACTAAAACGACTTACCTGATGTGCCTTCTCCGACAGTGGCTCCAGACCGTTGAAATTCCGTTTCATTTTTGCGAGCATCCGTGCCACCTTTTGGTTGGAGCGCATGATGGCATGAACGAATTTTCAGGTTACAACGCAGACCATGAGCAGGCGATGCGCGTGTACTGCCGGTCGTTGCCGGAAGATC
>NZ_JABX01000073.1 GCF_001469165.1 Thiohalocapsa sp. ML1
TTTTTAGCGAATGGGTTGAAGTGACAACTACCTTGACAACCACCGGCTCCAACCGGTGAAGGGCGCCAGCAGACCGGCGCCGACCGGCGCGGTCAGCCCCAGCGACAGAGCTACGACACCTGCACGCGCGAACGACGAACACGACAGACGGAGCGATAACATGGGAAACACCTCCGGGGCACTGGTGGGATGTGAAGGGATCCTGGACGACGGCGACGCGGCAACGATTCAGCCTTCCGCCTCAGGGTTTTGTAACGCAAACCCCGCGCCGCCGCAATGGTAGGGGTGGCCGGCAAGTCGAACTGAAACCAGGCGCAGGGCGACGGCTCCCCCTCGAAAACGGCCGCCCGTGTCGCGCACCGTCCCCGAAGCCCGTCGCCGCAGACCAGCTAACGACCGCACCGGGGCGTCCCGCCCCACGGGCACCGAGGACCATCCCAGCCAAACATGCCACCCGCCGCCAACCAACCTTCACAAGCCCGAAGGCACATCATGCGCACCACCATCGAGATCCCGGACGACCAGATCGAGACCCTGCACCGGTTGTCGGCGCAATTGCAGGGGCAACCGGGCCAACATGGTCCGCGCCGAGCAGGCCACCATCCCGTTTCTGTTCAAGCTACACCTGGCCACGGGGTGAAGCGGGCCATCGAACGCCTGATGCGCAAGGCCGACTGGTGCGACGCCGGCCAAGGCCCCAACATCGCCCAGTCTATTGCAAATGGTTCGGCTCAGCCCGTCTCCCGTCTGATCAAACCATCGAAATAGATCAAGCAAGCGTCCACTGCCTCCTCGGGCGCGACATCCCTGGTCAGTTCCACCAGCGTGTGCTCGATCTCGCGCGATTCCGCCAGCAACTTACGCTCCCAGACGTTAACCTCGATGTCGTGCATCAGGCGGCCAAGGTAGTCGAGCCCAGGACCGGTCAGTTCGTAGCGTCGTATCAATGTCTCGAACGTGGACGCGTCGTGGTAACGCCGAAGTTCCGCATCCGGTGTATCAAACCGGATGCCCTCCTCGATGAGGACGCCACTGGGATAGAAACGAAAGCGGGCGTCGGGATCGATATGACGCTTGATGAGCCATACCGACGCACACTTATCTGGCTCGAAGACATCCCAGGTCGACCACAGCTCTCCTCCCCCGGCACTGGAAGCGCTGGTGACCAGCATGAGCAAGGCGCCCAGGATCAGACAGTCTCGATTGTCTCCTCGTACCATTGCAGCAGCTCCTCAGGACGCATGGCGCCGGTCGCCTTCAGATCAAGCGACCCCACGAGCCGCCCGTACTGCATCAGGACGATGCGATCGGCCAACGCCACCGCCTCGTGCAGGTCATGTGTGACGTACAGGATGCCAAGATCAAGATCCTGTTGCAGGGACCGCAACAAGCGACCGATCCGCCGCTTCGAAAGCGGGTCGAGGCTGCTGAACGGCTCGTCCAGCAACAGCCAGCGGCGCTCCCCGGCAAATGCGCGGGCAATCGCGAGGCGCTGACGTTCACCCCCGGAGAGTTGGTGCGGCAGGCGATTCCCCATCCCCGCGAGCCCAACCTGGCTCAGTGCCTTGTCAGCGAGCGCGCGCACCTGCCCACGGCGACCCCTCAACCCGAAGGACACGTTACCTAGCACGCTCATGTGTGGCCAGAGCGCAAGATCCTGGAAGATCATCCCGATCCGCCGCGCATGGGGGGACACCAGCCGCTCCGGCGTGCTGACCGGCGCTGAATCGATCACGACCCTACCATGGTCCGGTCGCTCCAGCCCGGCAATCAAACGTAGCAACGTGGTCTTGCCGCAACCCGATGGGCCGAGCACGACGAGCGTCTCACCCGCCCGCAGCCTCAGGGAGACATCGGCCACGGCATTCGCCGCCCCGAAACACTTGGCGAGAATGAACGTCTCGATCATGATGCCACACTGGGGCGCCGCCGCCGGACTCCCACCAGCACCAGCGAGCAAACCAGGAGCTGGATGGCGATCAGGATCAGGCTCAACGCGGCAACCGAGGCATCGGCGCCATAGTGCATCAGGTTGTAGATTCGCACCGGCAGCGTTTCGACCCCGGGCGGCACCACCAACAGCGTCACGCCCAGCTCACCCATCGTCAATATAAAGACGATGATGAATGCCGCCGCAAGCCCGTCACGCAGTAACGGCAGACTGAGGCCCCCGAGGATGCGGAGACGATTCGCGGTGACGAGCCAGGCAGCCTCCTCAAGACGGGGATTGAGCTGCTGCAAGCTGGCAAGCATAGCGCCGATCGCGAAGGGCAGAAACCGCGCCAGATAGCCCACCAGCACCACCCCAAGCCCATCGTAGAACCATCCCGTGGCCTCACGATTCCAGAGGCCGATCAACCCAATCCCAAGGAGAATCGGGGGCAGCGCAAATGGCAGCTGAGTCAGCGCATGCAGTGCCCCGCGAAAGACCTCGGACGTCTGCATCAGGCCGCGGGCAATGACGAACGCCACCATGGTCGTCAAGGCCCCGGCGCTGACGGCGAGCGACACACTGGTGCCGATCGCCGACAGCGCCGGACGCAGCACGCCGGGATCAAACAGGGCTGCCCCTGCACTGACAGCCAGAGATGCCACGGGGACGAGGACGGAAAGACCCAGCACGGACCCGCAGAACAGAACGGCTGGAATCCTGGGGCCACCCCAGCGAAACCTGCCCGCATCGCCAGCACCGTGGGACAGACTCACATAGGCCCGCCCACGCATCAGCCAGGTCATGATCCCGACCAAGGCCATCGTCGTCAGAAGCAGCGGCGCGGACAAAAAAACGGCACCACGCTGATCGTACAGCGCGCTGAACTCGATGAAGACCTCGACCGCGTAGACTCGAACGCGCAGCAGGTCCGGGACCCCGAAATCGACGATGGCGAAGACGAAGACCAGCAAGGCAGCGGCGAGCATATGAGGCCGCACCAACGCCAGGGTCACCCCGACGAGCCCCCGCGGCGGCCCGACCCGCAGGCGCGCACCATCCTCCATCGTGGGATCGATGGCGCGCAGTCCGGCACTGGTCAACAGGACGACGAACGGGAAATAGGCGAGACCGAGAACCAGGACCACGCCGGGGATGCTGAAGGGGTCGACAGGCGAAGACGCCAGCAGGCGCGACCAGACGATGGCGTGCAGCTGCGGTGGAATCAGCAGCGGCACAAGCCCGAGAAGCTGGAAGGCATGGCGACCGGGCATCGTGGTCCGCTCGATTGCCAGCGCGTAGGGCACCCCAAGGCCAAGCGCCAGCAACGCGGCCCCGCCCGCCACCACCAGGCTGCGCGCAAGGAGGCGCCACTGCGCCTCGGTCAACAGCGGGTCGCGAAGTGCCGAGAGGCGGCCTTCGCCGCTCAGGGCATCCAGGCCCAGCCAGAGCAGCGGCAGCAGCGCGGCGAGGGCGAAGGCCGCCCAGGCCGAGGCGACCAGCCAGCGGGGCAACAGCACCCGTCAACGGGTGAACAGCGTGCGACAGAAACGGGCGCCACGTTCCATATTGTCGGCGATGGCCCGATAGGACACCTCCATGGCTCGGATCTCGTTGTAGTCCGGCACATGGTCCGGCTTGGCGACTCCTGGACGGACCGGGATCTGCATCGACTCGGAGAAGGCCAGGCGGCTCTCCACCTCCCGCGACAAGAGGTAATCGATCAGGCGACGCCCCGCGTCCGGATGGGGCGCTCCGGCAATCAGGGCCACGGTGTTGGGGATCATCAGCGTGCCGAGGCCGTCCTTGTCCGGGAAGATCATCCCCACCGGCTCACCCGCCTGGATAGCAACGTTGACATCGTCGGTATCGGTGAAGCCCAGCGGCAGCTCGCCCTGGACGACGGCATCCCGCGAGGTTGCATTGCCATCCACGATGACGATCTCGTTGGCCTTCAGTGCGCGCAAGTACTCCTCCGTCCGCTCCGGCCCAAGCACCGCATACCAGGCGGCGACATGGGTCGCCGTGGTGCCGAACAGCGGGTAGGCGAGTGCGACGCGGCCCTTCCAGGCCGGCTCGGTCAGGTCGAAGATCGACTGCGGCAGCCCGGCTTCGCCGAGCAGCGTCTTGTTGTAGATCAGCACCCGCGCACGGGCGGCGAATCCGGTCCACCAGCCATCGGGATCCTTGAACTGCCCGGGGATGTCCGCTGCCGACGGCGATCGGTACGGCGCAAGAACCCCTTTGTCTTTCAGCAGCAACGTGCGACCGACCTCGGAATTCCAGAACACATCGGCCCGTGGCCGGCGCTGCTCCGCGATCAACCGGTTGACCAGGCCAGTGGTCTTCGACGCCTCCACGTCGTAGACGGCCTTGACCTCGATCCCGGTTTGTTCCTCGAATTCACGCAGGACCGGCTCCGAGAAGACCTGGTCCAGCGAGGTGTAGACGACCACCCGCTGCGGCGTCGAATCGGCCCATGCCCCCAACGCAACAAGGCACAACAGTGCCGGGATCAAGCGCATCATGGTGATGTCTCCTGGTCGATCAGGGTTGTGCTGCCCGGTTGTTCGGTCCCCGCGCGCCAATCGGCATCCTTGAGCTGGATGTCGGCGTCGGGTCCGAAGGGTTGATACGGGGCGATCTCCCCGCTGCCCAAGCTCACCAGGGACAGGCCCGCGCGACCGCCCTGGGTGTGGCTGAAGAGGATACGCGCGCCATCCGGGGACCAGGCCGGCCAAGTCTTGTCGCCGGGGCCGTCGGTGACCTGACGCGGATTGCTGCCGTCGGCGGCAACGGTCCAGATCTCGTAGCGACCGCTGCGGTTGGACGAGAAGGCAAGCCGGCTTCCGTCCGGCGACCAGCGGGGATGGATGTCGCTCGCGTTGGAGAGGAGCAATTGCCCCGCCCGACCGCGTGTGAGATCGAGAGTCCAGAGCTGCTGGACGACGCTCACGCCGCCCCGGTAGGGCATGACAGTGAGCCAGGAGGTATAGGCCAGGCGCCCGCCACCGGGTGAAACATCAGGGAAGTCCTGAATACCCGTCTGCTGGATCATGGGCTCGATTCGCTCCAAGGTCACGTCGGCTTGATGAAGCGTCGAGGTCTCCTCGTCCGCCTCGAAAGTGAAGTGGGCGAACACGAGTCCGCCGGACGCGGGGTTCCAAGCGGGACGCACCGCATAGCCATCGTTCATCGCGACGGACCGGCAGGGCCGATCGCCATCGACGGGACACACATGCAGACCGCCACCGGTCACCTCGAAGGCGACCTCATGACCCCGCGGCGACAGACGCGGGGCGCCCTTGTCGCCGCTGATCTTGGGCGTTTGGATCGCCACCGGCACGCTGCCGGGCTCGGATTGCGTGTAGAGGTGCCAGCCACCGTCCTCGAGGGCCGAGAAGACGATCCCGGCCGCGACTTCTGCCGCGGCCAGCAGCAGCAGAAGCGCCCCGAGCGCACCGGTGATCTCTCGAAGCCGCATTGCGGTTCCCCTGGTTGCACTCCTCATGGCTTCACGGCTTCACGGCTGCAGCAGGATCTTTCGACTGGCAACACCGACCTGACCCCGGAAGCTTGCGATGTTCGCGGTCAGGATGTGCTCACCCGGCGAAAACTGGTTGAGCTCCCACTTCCAGTTCAGCGGCAGATAGCCGCGCTCGGCCTCGGCGAAGAACTGGCCATCGACGAACAGCAGGACCTCGAACTGGTCCTCCATCAAGAGCGGCTTGTCCTCTTCTGCAACATCGATGCGGACGTTCACGAACCGCTCCACGGTCGGGTTCGGGTCCCCATTGGGGAAGTCGGGAAAGGCCATCTCGACCCGCGGGGCACGCGCCCAGGCTGGGGGGACAAGGGAATCCGGCCGAAAGCGCTTGGCTGTTTCGGCGTCGGCCGAACGCTCCGGCTTCTGGGCTCGGTCCTTGCCACGACCGAGCTTGTACGAGCGGTAGGTCTCGGTATCGTTCCCGTAGGTGATGACCGTCGCCTCCGGCAAGGTCACGTAGGTAATCAGGGCCGTGAATGCGTCGCGACCACGGAGCTTGACGAACCCGTCGGCGTCGTAGCCGTCCCAGTACTCGGTGACCTGACCCGCGGGGCGGGGCTCCCAGTCCACGAGGGTGCGGTACATCGGGCCGTTGCGGATGCCCAAGCGGATCAGGACGCGGGAGGGTGCCGGCAACCTGTAGCTGACGGCCCCGGTGTCGTCGAAGGTCGGATCGCGGATGTCCTGGACCTCGCCACCCGAGTCTTCGGTCGGGTCGTAGACGACGCCATCCTCGGTCTCGGTGACAAGG
Organism: Thiohalocapsa sp. ML1; assembly: GCF_001469165.1. Taxonomy (GTDB): domain Bacteria; phylum Pseudomonadota; class Gammaproteobacteria; order Chromatiales; family Chromatiaceae; genus Thiohalocapsa. The sequence goes on from NZ_JABX01000073.1 coordinate 6,229, forward strand.
GTATAGGCCTCATCGGGTACGATCCGGCCTTCATCGTCGCGGCCATCCCAAATTACCCCGCTCTGGGCGCCTGTGAAGCCGACCGGAACGGACAGGGTGCGGATCAGGCCCCCGTCCGGATCGTAGACCAGCAACCTCGTGTCCGTGATCTCATCCCCCTCGATTCGCAATTGCAGCGTCTCACCCGCGGTCGGGTTGAAGGTCTCCTTGTCGACCTCGATCGAGCCCTCCGGATGGTCCCCGGCGAGCACCGAAAGGGCGAACATCCAGAGCAGCAGACCGAGGGAATGCTGTCTCAAAGGCAAAGGCACGAACAGTCTCATGGTCTACTCCGAAATCAGCGCGACCTTCTCGCGCAGCAGATCCTCCAGCTCGGGCGATACCCGGATCTGTGCCGAGAGGACCCGGATCACGTAAAGCACCCCGTCCGACTCGATGGCATACCAGAAGCCCTTGTAGGCGCCATTCTTGCTGAAAATCCGCAGCTCGGAATGATTTCCGAGACGGCCTTCACGCGTCTCCGTCTCGAAACCCCGAGCGCGGGCCTCGCCAGAAGCCTGAGCCCGCAGCCCAGCCCACTGACCAAATTCACCCACGGTAGGCTGGATCAGGTTGAACAGATCGATCGTGCAATCGCCTCGACTGCGCAGCATGAACACCCTGACCTCCGACACGCCGGGAGCGGCAACATCCTTGTAGCGCCCACTGCCAGGTGGTACCGCGCAGCCGAGGCGGGCCAACGCTGTCTCGTCGAAAAAGGGTCCCGCGTGGCCCCGATCAGGCCCATCTCCAGCCGGCGTTACCCGAATCTGGCCCCGGATCCGCTCGCCGACCTCGCGAGCCTCCTCGTCCGACAGAGGAATCCGGGGCCGCGCCTGTGCCGCCAAAGCTCCAGAATCCACCGCCCCGCGATTATCCACATCACCGACACGGCGCAGCACGCCATGATCCACCGAGCCGTAGCGCATCCGATCGCGGGGATCATCGAAACGGATGCTGTAACTGAGTCCATCGGGGATACGATCGATCTCCCGGCGAATCGGGTAGCCCACCTCGGGACAGTCCTCGGTCCAAAAGGCATCCGCGCCGCTGATCCTCCAGTCGCTCGACGAGCACTGGGAGACGATCTCCTCGCCTGAGTCCGAGGTCATTCGGGTGACGATGGCGCCGTTCGGATAGATCGAGAGCTTGGCATCCCGGAGGCCCAGGGCCGCCAAATCAAGGACCGTGCCGTCGGGAAGCGTGACGCTGTACTCCTCGTAGACGTAGCGGCCCGACAGGTCAGCCAAGGGCTCGGCCCGCGCCGACGTGCTGATGCACAAGAGCCACGGCAGCACCGCAACGACGGCTATTCTCTCAAGACCCTGAACGGCTATCCGACCAAGGGACGCGAAGGCAATTCTGCGGAGACTACTAGGCATCAAAGAATGTTACACACTTGGTTTAGCGATGCTGCAACACCGACGACGGTGGACAACCATGTCCAGCGAGACGCCACACGACGGTCCTTAACGGCTAACAACGGGCCGCCAAACGCTCCAAAAAAGGCAACGCGACATCCTCCAGCGGCGTACCCTTGACCGCTTCCGAATAAAGCCCCAGCAAACGAGCCGAGGCAACAGAATCTCCACAAAGGCAAAGAACGATTGCCGCATAGGCGAGTCGTTGCGCTTTCGCCATTGGAAAAACGTAGCGGGCATAGTCTCCAGCAGGCGCTTCGAGCCATGCAGCAATCGACTGCAACGTCTCGAAGCGTCGAAGAAATGGCAACCCGAAATCCTTGCAGACATCGACCAGTTCACGCCCGCTACGTTCCTTCTCGGCCTCGTTCATGTCGGCATTGATCTCCCACCAGCGATCAACCTGCTCTGGCGTAAGCATTCCGACACGGACGTAGAGGGCGCAATCCTCGATCCTAGGCTTTGCCGCCTCGGCCTTTCCCGCGTACAGCTCGCCGACACCTGGCACATGCACACCGAAATTGAGGGTAAAGTCCCCACCGCGGCCCGTATTCCATCGACTCTTCTGAAGAGCCACAATAGCGGAGAGATTTCCGCAATCACGGGAGTAGATGAGACCAGACTTCTTAAACCCTTCGCACTTGAGAAAGGGTGTAAGCGCATTCCTTAAGAGATCGTAGGGTCGGTGGCTGCCCAAGATGATGTCTCCAGTTCTTACGCCGCCAACGCCCCCAGGTACTCGCGAACCGCAGAATGGTTCCTAATGATCTCCTCAGCAAGCAAGAAGACCTCTTTGATAAGCGGATGTCGCAGCGCTTCTTCCCTCGTCAACATATCTCCTAGCAAATCCGTTCTAGGCCATGGAGATTCATCTGGATCAACTACTCTAAACTGTATCTCATCGACCTCATCATAAGCCTCCAGGCCGAAACAATTGCGATCCTCAGAGGTTGAATCATCCCCCCATTCACCGATAGCCAGGGCGAAGCTCACTTTCTTCTCGGAATGGGAAACGGACCACCCCACATAATATACCGCATATGCATCGCCATCCTTGTAGATGAAACCGTGACCGGTACATGATGGCTTTCCACAGCAAGGGCATACAGAGTTAATCCCTTTCTCTCCAACGTCAAAAATATACACGAGTTTGGGATCGCCTGCGCTTCAACCTGACTCTGTCAGCGCAGAGACTTAGGCAGCATGTCGTCTGACCTTCGATTGTAGTGTGGCTGATCGTCGAACGATACGGTTTCAATATCATCTAAGGACGCTCAGATCGCCGTCCCGCACCACCGTTCTCCCGAACAGAAACTCTTTCACATTGAGCGAGCGCACGAAATCCAAGCTATCAACCTGACCACAATCAATGAGATGCAGCACGCTCAACCCAGCCAAGGAAGAAACAACTCGAGCAAGTTCCTTAATCGACTTGCACGATTCGATACGAAGAACGCGCAACCCTTCAAGGCCAGAAAGTGCCCCTATCGACTCCAACTTGCGTAGGTTCGCAATATCAACAGATGCCAAGCTATGGTATCGAGAGATGGCATCCAATGACGTGCAATTACCCTGATTGGCCTCGAACCGCTGCAATCTCTCCGTCTCGGGCATCTTTGCAGTGGTCCAACGCTTATCAAACCGAAAGGCGCCCAGCAAAGTCAGCTCCGGCGTTTCGGGAAAAACAATATTCCTATCAAACTGGAGTCGCAGAGCACGCACATCACGTAGAGAGATTCTCCACCTCTGTTTGGACTCCCCCACCCAGAAAAACTGAAGATCACGAAGATCATCAAGATGACTCTGGCAAAACCCAATACGATCGCCAAATGGGACGGCAAGAGCCCGAAGGCCAAGCGATGGCAGGGTATCGAGTTCGGCTGGTGCTCCGTCCCATCCAGAATACGGATTCAATCCAATACCATCAATATCGCCTGCACGGACACGCTCACCAACGTGTTGGAGATCGCCCCTGCCGATCCAGCCAATCTTGAAACCGTCGATTTCTTCAAGCAAGTAGTGCGGGCCTCACTGTTCCTATTCTAAATATACACCGGACTTTCTAGCGACAGGCCCACAGCTTCGATTTTCATGGATCGACAAAGCCACCGTCCGCATCAGAGGTTGGCGCCGACAACTCCGCTAGGAAGGCTCTCTTAATCTGTTCAATAGACTCATCCTGATTCGCATCATAGGCAGAATGTAGAGCATTCGCTACATGGCGAGCTGCGTCAGCGAGAATGGTTCCCCAAGCGCGTTCTTCTGGGATATCAGTCGATTCTTTGTACATACCCACTTTAAGGGAACAATGTAAACCCTGATTCGCGATCCAAACGCGCAGCATCTCGACGGCGTCGGCGTCGTGCCTAGCGGCATCAGGTATTGGTCTTTCGTTCATTGAGTACCTCTTCAACTAGTCTCATTCACCGGGCGGTCTAACCCCATAGTCGTCCCATTTCTTCTCGGCGACCTCGTTCCTTCGATTATCGAGCCCATCGACTCCGCCTCGATCATTGATCGCTTGCTGTTCCTTCTGTCTTCGCTGCCTTCGGTCGCCTTTTGGGAAAATAGGGGACAGACCACGATTAATTCCGTGATCGCCTGTGGGAAAATAGGGGACATGGAAAATAGGGGACAGACCACGATTAATTCCGTGATCGCCTGGGTCACATCGCAGAGCCATTAAACGTGGTCGGAGAGTAAGCCGGGGCCTTGCCGCCGTTTAGGCAGAAGTTGGTGTTCTCTGTGGCCGCCTGGTTTCCCGGCGGTGCCACAATATCTCTGCCATGCGACGGTTCGGCTCCCGGCTCGGAGCAGTAGGACTTGGAGTGTTACACCATCCGGCTCCCGGCCCAAGTCTTCCGCCGTGGAACTGCGAGTTCCGGGGACAGTTTACTCATCTCTAAAGCAGCGGGGCAGGTCTCCCATCGCACATCCCAGGAGGCAGGGGGTGTGCCAGCATCCTCCGTTCCCTGATCCTGTCCTACGAGCACGAAGCTAGTCCAAGTCGGAGCCCGCGGCAACCACCCGGCAGAGCATCGATGCCTTCTGTACGAGGTTCTTGACGCTGGTCAAGAAACGGGAAAATAGGGGACAGACCACGATTAATTCCGTGACCGCCTGGGTCACATCGCAGAGCCATTAAACGTGGTCGGAGAGTAAGCCGGGGCCTTGCCGCCGTTTAGGCAGAAGTTGGTGTTCTCTGTGGCCGCCTGGTTTCCCGGCGGTGCCACAATATCTCTGCCATGCGACGGTTCGGCTCCCGGCTCGGAGCAGTAGGACTTGGAGTGTTACACCATCCGGCTCCCGGCCCAAGTCTTCCGCCGTGGAACTGCGAGTTCCGGGGACAGTCTACTCATCTCTAAAGCAGCGGGGCAGGTCTCCCATCGCACATCCCAGGAGGCAGGGGGGGCCAGCATCCTCCGTTCCCTGATCCTGCCCGACGAGCACGAAGCTAGTCCAAGTCGGAGCCCGCGGCAACCACCCGGCAGAGCATCGATGCCTTCTGTACGAGGTTCTTGACGCTGGTCAAGAAACGGGGCGCACGGGAGGACACGCAGCGCTGGTGTGTGCCGCGCGCGAAGGGGTTTGTGAAGGCGATGTAGCCGCGACGGCTGGCGGAGCTGACGCCCGCGCGCATCGACGGACCCCGTCGCGGAAACAAGCAGGGCGGTCTGGCCTCACTCTTGTCGCGCCCAGCGTGTAATGGCTGGGAAAAACAAGGCGTTGAGCAAGCCGCCGCAACCCGACGGCAGACAACGCGGGGCGCTTGACGATGCGCAGCACCATGGGAGCGGTGTCGCGCGCCAAGCGCCCGCGGGCTGCGTGCTTCGTCGTGGACGCGCAGGCTCGCGATCGGCAACGGCGGCTTCGCTGGCGGTGACGGTTACCTCAGCACCTCGTCGATGCTGTCTTGGGTCAGGATGTTGACAGACCAACGGAGCAGGGTGTCCGGGTCTGCCCGCTCAATACGCTGACGAGCCTCGTCGGATATCGGACCGAATTTGTGCTCCAGCAGACACACCACGACATTGGCCTCGCCAAGCTGGATGCCGATTCGTTCGCCTTCTTCTCGCATGCGGGTGGAAAACGACTGCATGGTCTTGGTCTCCTCGGGATAGTCGCGTTCGTACTGCTCGCGCTCGGTGTCGTTCAGGTTCGCGTAGATGTCCACGAAATCGGCATACTTCAGCCGCTTCTCGGGGTCGGGCTCCAACTGCATCAGCCCGCGCAGGGCCATGGCGTAGACGGCAACGCGCTCGCTCGGATCGTAGCGCATGTTCGGCAGGTTGAGCCGCGCGACGATGTTGTCGCTGTCGCGCCAGTCCTGCCAGGGCAGCTCGGGCAGCGCGCAGGCCAGGTAGCGGAACGCAAGGTAACGGTGGTGGTCACCACCCAGAATCAGCTCCTCGGGCCGCTGGCCTTGGCGCAGGAAGATCGCGACGGGGACGACTCGGTTCGTCTTGAACAGCTCCGAGAGGTCCAGGCAGTAGTGCGCCAAGCGGTGGATCGAGAACTTGGACGTGTCCGACTCTTCCTCCAGCACCAGCAGCACGGCCTCGCGGCGGCCGTCGGGCCATTCGACCAGCAGCGGCACGTCCAGCTCCCGAAATCGGTCGCCGAGCCGTTCCTTCAGTTGCTCCTCTCGGATCGGGATGATGCGCACACGCTTGTCCACGTGCGCGGCCTCGGCGGCGGCGAAGAACTGCACCGCCTCGTGCGGGTAGTCGACGATCAGGTTCTTGAAGTTCTGGTCGTGGCTCATCGGTCCCCTCGCGTGTGGGCGCGGCTCGGGGGACGAGTATAGGAGCAAGGCATGGGTGAAAGCAGGCAGTCCGCTGCAGCGTTGCGGCCTCGCGCCCTCGCCCGCGGCGCAGAGCGTCGGCAGACGGGCGACACCGCTGGAGCGGTGTCGCCAGCCGCTGCCAGCTCCCGGCGGCGCTGCTCGCCGAGTTGGACCTGACGACGCTGACGATCGGCAAGGACAGCTACGTCGCGAGCGATCTGCGCACGGCCTACTCGGACCTGGTCTATCGGGTCGCCTACCGCGGCGAGGTCCTCAACGTCTACCTGCTGTTCGAGCACAAAAGCTGGGCGGAGCACTGGACGGCGCTCCAGCTCCTGCGCTACATCGCCGCCGAGGGCGAGCAGTACCGAAAACAGCATCCCAAGAGCCGCCATCTGCCGCCGGTCTTCCCGCTAGTGATCTACCACGGCGACCGGCCCTGGCAGGCACCGGCAGCCTTCCAAGACCTGGTCAAGCCGCTGCCGGACAGCCTGGTGCCCTTCGTGCCGAGCTTCGGCTACCAGTTGGTGGATCTGTCCGGCCCCACCAACGCCGAGATCAAGGGCCGGGTACTGACGCGGCTGGTGCAGTTGGCCATGCGCTGGGTCTTCGACGCCGAGCCCGTCGCACGGCTGCGCGAGCTGCTGGCGCTGATCGATCAGATCGAGGACCGCGACACCGCGGTGGAAGTGTTGGAATCCCTGCTGCGCTACTTCGTCCAAGGCACGCAACGGGTCGACGAGCCCACCGTGCGGATCTTGCTGCAACAGACCTCGCTGCAACAGACCTCCACCGGAGAACCGATCATGCAGACCTTCATCGACCGCTACATCGAGCAAGGCATCAGTCAGGGCCAACGTCTCGGCGAGGCAACCGCCGTGCTGCGTCTGATCGAGCGCAAGTTCGGCCCGCCCAGCGACAGCGTGCGCGAGCGCGTGCTCGCCGCCGACAGCGACACCCTGCTGGAGTGGCTCGACCGCATCCTCGTCGCGGAGTCCGTGGACGCGGTACTGCACTGACGGTGGCGAGGCGCTTGGCGTGAGTCACAGATGATATCCCCCCAACTCGACAAAGAAGAGGAAGAATTGCTGGTTGCGTATGAATCGGGTCAATTTCGCTCAGACATGAGCCCAACGCGCAAGAAGTTTCTTGAGAACGCGGCGGCCACTGCATTTCAACAGCGAAAAGAAGTAAATGTTGCCAGCAGACCAAGAACATGCTGGTGAGCTACGACGTGAGCCCGCTCGGGTTCTTCTGAGGCCGTGCTCCGGGCGGGGCCGGACCCCGTCCGGGCCGGTGTTGTGGCAAGATCGACGCTCGTTTTGAGCCTTCTGCCCCGGAGTCAGGCATGCCGAACGCCCGTTTGAACGCCCACGCCGTCGCGGAGCACCTGCGGACGTTGACCCACCTTGCCATGCCGGTCCGCGACTGGGAGGTCGAGGTGGGACCGGACGCCACCGATGATCTCGCGGTGTGGGTCTGGCTCACCGTAGACGACGAGGACTTTGACGATACGGCGCGTCGAAGACAGGTTCAGGAACAGGTCTTCGAGGAGGTGCGCGACACCTATGCCGATGCGGACCCTTGGGTCTACGTGCGCTTTCGGACCACCTCCGAGATGACGGCGTGAGCCTGCACGACGATCTGCGTGAACAGGCACGCCATCTCTGCAGCAAAGAGCCCCGTCGGCCGAAGCAGGCGAGCTTGCGCCGGGCCGTATCGAGTGCTTACTACGCGCTATTTCATAAACTCGTGTTCGAGGCAACCCACAGGTTCATCCGGCTTGCCGATAGGGCGGAGCTGCGCCAGTGCTTGGGGCGCGCGTTCGGGCATGCAGACATGAAGGATGTCTCCGTTCAGTTTGCGAAGGGCACTGTCTCACCCAAGCTCTCGGCGGGGCTCAAGGGCCGGCAAGTCCAGCCAGAGTTGCGGAGAATCGCCGTCGCCTTTGTGGACCTTCAGCAGGCTCGCCATGAAGCCGACTACGATTCGGCGCGCCTGTTCCGCAGGCGTGAGGTCGTGAGCCTCATCGACGAGGCGGAACAGTCCTTTGCGGATTGGCAGGCGGTCCGCGAGTCTCCGCAAGCAGATACCTATTTGCTGGCGTTGCTCGCGCAAAGGCAGATGCGTCTCTGAGCCGGCGTTTGGCTCCGCCGCCGTCGATCAGCCCACCAGCTCCGCCAGCCGCTCCCGCAGCAGCGCGCTGCCGCCGCCCTGGCAGAGCCGCTCCAGCAGCACCCCCGTGTCGCGGCAGGCGCGCAGCGCCCGCTCCATGACCGCGTCGATGCAGTGTCGCCATTCGCACAGCTCCGGCGACTCGGAGCGCGGCAGCAGCGGCCCCCGATACAACGCCAGCGCCTCCTCGCCGCAGTCCCGGCGCAGCGCCTGCCAGACGGCGACGAAGTCCGCCCACACGCTCAACGAGAGGCGATAAGGGCGGGACTCGATCCGGCCGTCGAGCTGCCGGCGCAGATGCGACAGCTCCGACTTCAGCGTGGCGAGCGACACCCGCGCATCGCCGTACAGCGCCGCGTGCAGCGCCTCCAGCGTCAGCCCCTGCGGGTGCAGCGCGAGCAGGGCCAGGATCTCCTGCTGGCGCGGCTTCAGGCGGAGCCTCTTGCCGCGGAACCAGACCTGCGGCTCGCCGAGCACGCGCAGCTCCAGCTCCGCCCGCGGCGCCTCCTCCGGCAGCTCCGCGGCGATGCCGCGCGCGAGCTCCGTCACCGCTGCCCGGCCCAGGGGCGTGTGGCGATTCCAGGTGGTGGACAGGTCCAGCACGCCGACGCAGGTGCCGCTTCGCGGATGCAGGATCGGCGCCGCGTAGCAGACCCAATCGTGCACGCAGGGCTGGTAGTGCTCGGCGGAGAACACCGTCACCGGCGCGCGCAGCTCCAGCGCGAGCCCGACGGCGTTGGTGCCGACGCTCGGCTCGTCCCAGCGCCCGCCGGTGGTGAAGTTGATCGACTCGGCCCGGCGGCGCATGGGCCGGCTCGCCTGGCTCCACAGCAGCCGCCCGCAGGGGTCGGCCACGGCCGCCAGCATGCCCGCCTCTGCGGCCAGCGCGGCGATGTCGCCTTTGCGGCGCTCCACCGCCGTGCGCAGCGCCGAGTCGCGCCAGACCTGGGCCACCAGCGCATGATCCTCGCTCGGGGCGAGCCTGGGGCAGGCCACCGGCCGTGCCGCGCTGCGCTGCCAGCTCGATGCGATCTCCGGGCGCAGGAAGGTGCCGGGCTCCGGGCAGGCGCCGTGCCGAAAGCGCTCCCAGTGCCCCTCGATGCCCCGCCGCCGCTCGGGCAGCGGGGCCGCGATGCCAAGTGCTCTGCCCATCATGGTCCTCCCGTGGTTTGTTGTTGCAGCGGCAAATGCCGCGGTACCTGAGTCGGCTTGGACCGGCATCAGCGCGACCCCGGAGATGCGGCGACGCCCAGGGCGACGGCGTTGCGGCGGTTGCGCATCAGCGGGGACAAAGACGCACCGCGCGCCGCCGCCGCCGCACGGGCCGCGCGGATCAGGTGATGGTCGGGGGACTTGTCACAGGCCGGGTCCGCCGCGGCGGCGTCGCCGGTCAGCAGCCAGGCCTGGCAGCGGCAGCCGCCGAAGCAGCCGGCGCGCTCGTCGCAGCCGCTGCAGGGCGCCTGCATCCAGGCCTCGCCGCGGAAGAAATTGAACGCCGGCGATTCGTGCCAGATCCAGTCCAGCGCGTGCTCGCGCACGTTGGGCAGGTCTAGCCCCGGCAGGTCCGCCGCCGCGTGGCAGGGCAGGGCGCTGCCGTCCGGCGCCACGGCCAGGAACACCCGGCCCCAGCCGTTCATGCAGGGCTTCGGGCGGCCCTCGAAATAGTCCGGCACCACGAAGTAGACCTTCATCCGCTCGCCGTGGCGGGCCTGATACGCGTGCGCGACGGCCTCGGCGCGCGCGAGCTGCGCCTTGCTGGGCAAGAGCCAATCGCGGTTCACCAGCGCCCAGCCGTAATACTGGGTGTTGGCCAGCTCCACGTAGTCCGCGCCGAGCTCCAGCGCCATGTCCAGGATCTCGCGGGTGCGGTCCAGGTTCAGCCGGTGCATGACCACGTTCAGCACCATCGGATAGCCGGCGGCCTTCACCAGCCGCGCCACCTCGCGCTTGTGCGCGAAGCTCACGCTGCCGGCGAGGCGGTCGTTGAGCTCGGCCTCGTCCGCCTGGAAGCTCACCTGAATGTGATCCAGGCCGGCCTGCTTCAGCGCCGCGATACGCTCGGCATCCAGCCCGACGCCCGAAGTAATCAGGTTGGTATAGAAGCCGAGCGAGCGCGCCCGGGACACGATGGTCTCGAGGTCGCGCCGCAGCAGCGGCTCACCGCCGGAGAGCCCGAGCTGCGCGGCGCCCAGCGCCCGCGCCTCGGCCAGCACGCGCAGCCAGTCCGCGGTGTCCAACTCCGGCTTGCGGCCGCCCAGCGACAGGGGATTGGAACAGTACGGGCACTGCAGCGGGCAGCTATAGGTTAGCTCCGCCAAGAGCCACAGCGGGCGCGGCGGTGCGCTGCTGGCCGGGGCCATGGGCACGGGTCGAGGGTGGTTGGCAATCGGTGACGCGAGGGCGGGCAGGCCCGCCCCCGCGGGCTCGGGCCGCGCTCAGCGGACCTTGACGTACAGGTTGATCTCGAAGCCGTAACGCAGGTTCTCGAAGGCGGGCTTGGACCAGGTCTTCATCGTGGACACTCCTCGTTCTGCAAAGGCCCGGCAGGGCCGGTGGGTTCGAACCCGGGGACTGGGTCTCGACGGTGAGTCGGTTGGGCAATCTGCGGCCGTTGCGAGCTTGAACCAGCTTTGACCGCGCTTCACCGAATTTCTAGTGCTTTG
>NZ_JABX01000074.1 GCF_001469165.1 Thiohalocapsa sp. ML1
TGCGCAGCGGGGCATATCGACAAACCTCTGATCATCGAAATTTCACGAGATCAGAATGATAGCCGACTTACCTCGAAACGGTCTCAGGATTTTCATACTGGTGCACTAGTGCAATCCTAGGCGGTGCCGAGGTCCGCTAGCAAGTCAAGATAAGCTCTGGCAGCCGCGCCCCACGTGTACTTTCGTGCGGATTCCCGGCCACGAGCGGCGAGCGTCACACGTAGCTCTTGAGAGGAGGAAAGCTCCTCCATCGTACTGGCCCAGGAACCTATGCTTTGGGGGTCCGTGTACAACGCGGCATCGCCGCAGACTTCTGGTACCGCTCCAGCGTGTGAAGCGAGCACTGGACAACCGCAGTACATGGCTTCGAGCGGCGGCAACCCGAAGCCCTCGGTGATGGATGGGAAGGCAAGGGCCAAGGCATTCTCGTATAGCGCCTTCAACTCGCTGTCGGAGACACGTCCCAGGAAGCGGCATCCTTGCTGAGGATGCAGCCCATGGGCGGAAAAGATGCGTGCATCGGTGCCGCCCGCTATCACCAACTCGGGGTGTTGCGACTTGCGGGCCGCCGCCGCGTTTATGAGCATACGAAGATTCTTGTGTGGCGCGAGGCTTCCGAGGGCGAGAATGTAGCCGTTGCAGGAAAGACCGTATCGTGCGAGCGTTCCGAGGTCGGCTTGTACGCGTAGGATGTGATCGGCACCATTATAGATGACACGAGTCTTTCCCCGCGGGACTATATTGAAACGTTCAAGCTCGTTCTTCGAGTATTGGGACACGGTGACGACGTGCCGCACGCGGCGTGCGAGGCGAGGCTGTAGTGAGGCATACAGGGCGCGGAAGTAGAATGAGTAAGCTTCGGGTACAGTGCGCCATTGCGCGTCGTGGATGATGAGAAGCTGTTTGCGCCGCGATATCGGGCCGAGATTGCAGGGGCTGATGAGCCAAGAACTCGGGGTGATGAAAGGCAGCTCGAACTGTTCCCAGATCTGTCCGGGCAGCAGGCCTTTGCGGATGGTGATGCGCGGATCGCGAGTCTGTACGTAGGTCTTAAGCGCGTCGGCGCGTTCGGTGTTCGGCACAGCCAGTGTTGGCGGCACCGTGAACGGGAAGCGGTTCTGATCTTGGAGGGAGAGAAGCGCGCGCAGTAGTTCGTAGCCTACACGTTCGACCCCGGTTGCAGGCCGTGTCGCAAACCTCCCGTTGAAAACAATACCCATTTCTGGCGTTACCTTTCGGGCATCGTTGCGATGCTGTCGGTGTCGAAGCCCTTGTTCAGCGAGAGCAGCAGTTGTTCGTAGGGCGGGAGCCGGCGTCGCGTGGCACGGGAGCAGGCGGCCAACGCGTCCTTGTGGCTTAGCATTGGTTGATTAGCTGGTTTCCGCGGCTCGCGGATCTGCCGCCGGAGCCCGCGTCGGGCGCACTCCGATCGGCAGCCCTATACTTGGAGGTCAAGCGATGGCTCAGAACCCGATCAGTTGCAGCGCGGTACTCAATACGCCTGCGGACTGGAGAAACCGCGGAAAATACTGATGAAAATGATTTTGATGTCGAGCCAGAAGGACCAGTTGCGAATGTACCAGAGATCGTGTTCGACGCGCTTCTCCATCTTGTAAAGATCGTCGGTTTCGCCGCGCCAGCCGTTGATCTGCGCCCAGCCGGTGATGCCGGGCTTGACCTTGTGCCGCAGCATGTAGCCTTTGACCTTTTTGCGATACAGCTCGTTGTGGGCGATGGCGTGGGGGCGGGGGCCGACGATGGACATCTCGCCGCGGATGACGTTGATGAATTGCGGCAACTCGTCCAGCGAATGGCGGCGCAGGAAGCCGCCGATGGGGGTGAAGCGCTTGTCGTTCTTGGTGGCCTGCGGGACGTTGTCGCCGTCTTGCGTGACGGTCATGGTGCGGAACTTGAGGACGGCAATCTCCTTGCCGTCGACGCCATAGCGGCGTTGGCGAAATAAGATAGGCCCTTTCGATGTGAGCTTCACGCTGAGGGCGATGAGCAGCATCGGCACTGCGGCGAGGGTCAGGATCAGGGTGCCGAGCAGGAGATCCTGCACCTTTTTCAGCCAGCCGTCGGCGCCCCAGAAAGGGGTGTCGAAGATGCTGACGATGGGGATGCCGCCGAGACTGGACCATTGGCCGTGAAACAGATGGGTCTCGAAGAAGTCCGGGACCATGTAGACGGACACTGTGGTGTCCGAAAGACGCTCCACGACGTCTGCGGCGGTCGCCCGCGGGACGCTGCCGAGAATGATATACAGGACGCTGAACTCTCCTCGGCGGGCGCGCAGCTCGATTTGCTCGGCAGGCGTCAGGGGCACGAGCGTTTGTGATTGATGCTCAGGCACTTGGTCCATTTTGGCCTCGCCTGCCTCGGGCTCTTCTCCTGGAACCGGCACGATATCGACCAGCGTCAGCCCTGTCGTTGCGGTGTCCTGGATCTTTTGCGCCAACTGATCGGCCGTCTCGCCGGTGCCCAAGATCAGGGCGCTGCGGCGGATGGTTTCTTTGGCGACCAACCGTATCAGCACGAGTCTGGCGCCGGCGCGCCAGGCGAGCATCGTGAGGGGGGCCGCGACGAACCAGGTCGTCACCGCGAGGCGCGAGAAACTTGCGGTCTCTTTGACCACGTATGCGGTGAACAGCAGCGCGAAGACCGTGAGCGTCCAGACGACCAAGACGCGCGCGAATTGGCGCGTGATGGATTCGCCGCGCCAGGGTCTGTACAGGTTGAGCATGCCGGAGAGGGCATGAAAAGTGATGATGGCGAGCAGCAGGCCTACGGTGTAGCGCAGCGGCCAGGCTTCGGAGCGAATATAGGTCGGTATCAGCAGGGCCAGCGCGATGACGCCGGTGTCTAGGCCCTTCGCGAGCCAGTGCAGAAACGCGGAGCCGGCCTGTGGGGTTGTGAGGCGGGATTCCGTGTCCGAGAGCGGTGCATGCAGCATGATCAGGCCCCGGTGCTGTTAAGACTCTCGCGTGGGGCAACCCGCGCGCTGTCCGCGGGGGCCCCGCGACCGCGCAGTTGCGGCTCGTGATGTAAACATGTGGTTGTAGACCCGGCCATCGCCGTCGTTAATGTGCTCGTCGCGGGTGTGGTCGCGTTACCGCTCGGCGAGATGGGGCCGCAAACACCGCCAGCACTCGCTGCCTGGCGCATGGATGCAAGGTGCAGCGGTGCAGCACCGTGGGCGCTGTGTATCGGCGGCTGGGTTGCGCTCATGGGCGATCTGCGTCTGCGAAATTCGGGATCGGCCCTAGGAAACTTTGGTCGATCGCCAAGCGTGCCAAGGGTACCGCGGCGGCATGGTCAAGGCCACACCGTTTGCGCAATCGCCTTCGACTTATCGCATCCTCTCACCGACATGGCGGGGCCCCGAAGGCGCGTTGCGGGCTCGATGCCCGCCCGCGCCCGGCGCGGCGTCGAGTCTGAGCAGCCGCGGGTACCGCTCTGCGTGCAGCAGCGCGCGGGCGATGGCGATGCGAGGGTCTTGGCCGCCGGAGACTCGCACGCGGGTCTCGTCCGCCCAGGTGGTCGTACGTAGCTGCCGGGCAGGCGGCGATAAAGTCGTGGATCTGTGCGGTGCGGCAGGCCTCCACTCCAACTGGGCTTGCGATGCGTCGTGGTTGGCACAGAGGGGAGGCGATTCTCGCGGTTCTCGCGGTTCTCGCGGTTGCCGAGGAGGCGGTAGAAGCGCGCTAGGGACAAGAGGCTACGGGTCGGATCTCCACTCGCTGCACGCTCGATCAACGGACGCCCGGCCTGTCCGTCAGCGCTGCGGCCCCTCGGCGGGCGCGGTTCCGGCTGTCCCGTTGCTTGCGGCCGGGTCCGCGCCGCGCTCGCGCAGCGCGTTCAGCCAGGCCTCGCCATCGGTGCGGATGAGCAACTGATCGCCAAGCTCTTCGAGTGCGCCGAGATCGCGGATGCCGGCGAGCCATGCGGCGCTCTGATCGGCGGTCGCCGGGCCGAAGCGGCGGCGGACTTGGCGCAGCAACAGGTGGCGCGCGGCTTCTCGGCCTTGCTCCAGCCCTTGCTCCAAGCCTTGCTCCAAGCCTTGCTCCAAGCCTTGCTCCAAGCCTTGCTGTTTCCACCGATCGGTCCAGCTTTCGACATTGTCGGCCAGCATCTGATAGACCTCGTGTAAGTCGCTGAGGGGCGGCAGCGCCACGCCGGGCAGCCGCTTGGGCAGGAAGACACGTCCGAGCCAGACGGCGAAGGCGCGACGCAGACCGAGCTGCCCGGGTGCTTGCCGCCGCTGTCCTGCGTCGCACTACCACCGTTTCGGCTCGAAGTCCGGTCGGTTCTGGATTTCCATGAGCTGGTCGCCGACCGCGAGCACGAGGAAGCCGGTGGCCTCGGCATAGTTGAGCACGCTTTCGTCGACGGCCAGGCTGGCGAGGATGCCGACCAGTGGCAGGGTGTCGTATTCGGGGAAGAATTCGCGAAACGCAGCGATGTCCTCGACGAAACGCTCAACGTCAGCGCTGCGCAGGGTTGCTTTGGTGCTGTTGAGGCACACCAGGCTCGCCGTGACGGCCACCGCATCGAATTCGCGCACGCGCCCATCGGCCAGCCGGCGCTTGCGCCGTGGCATGAGGTCGAGCACCGGCTCGCGGAGCTTTGCTTCGATGATGCGCGACAGGCTTGGAGCGACAAGGTCTTCGACCAGGGTACCGAGTTTGTTGGCGACGTCGCCCCATTTGCGGTTCATCTCCCGGCTTTGCTGGCGCATCTCGTCCTTGAAGGTGCTCATCTCGTCCTTGAAGGCGCGCATCTCGTCCTTGAATGCGCGCATCTCGATCTCGGTGCGCATTTGGGAGTTGTAGAGCTTGTTGAATTCGATCCCGACGCTGACAACGAAGTCTTGGACGACATCTTCAAGTCGGTCGATGCGTTCGACGACGGCTGCCACTTTGATCGCTCCAAGCTGTTGAGATTGTGTGAAAAATACGCCGCTCTGGGGACGCTTTCAAGCTTGGGAGGCGGTGTGTGGTATCCGCAACGCTACTAGGCTGGTCCGCAATCTTCCGCGCCGGCGCGCAGGGGAGTCGGCGGTAGGCTGGGAGAGGTTTTCGGCCTTGATCGCTATCCCGGCCAGCGCCGCGGGCTCCGTGCGTAGCCAGGGCTTCCAGCCCTGGTGGCGTCAGGCCAGGATGGCCTGGCTACGCAGGCGACCGCTGCTGTGGTCGGAGTCATGATCAATGCGCGGTTTTCGTGCCCGCGCGTTCGCCGGTGTTTGCCGGAAGCGGGCCTGCCGCTGCGTCACGCAGTCGATCATATGGCGACGGTTCTCATGCCCACGCGCAACGAGAGGGACGCTGAGAGCCATGAGGCATCAGGGTCGGATCGCCCATTGCGTGCTCGATCAAAGGACGCCCGGCCTGTCCGTCAGCGCTGCGGCCCCTCGGCGGGCGCGGTTCCGGCTGTCCCGTTGCTTGCGGCCGGGTCCGCGCCGCGCTCGCGCAGCGCGTTCAGCCAGGCCTCGCCATCGGTGCGGATGAGCAACTGATCGCCAAGCTCTTCGAGTGCGCCGAGATCGCGGATGCCGGCGAGCCATGCGGCGCTCTGATCGGCGGTCGCCGGGCCGAAGCGGCGGCGGACTTGGCGCAGCAACAGGTGGCGCGCGGCTTCTCGGCCTTGCTCCAGCCCTTGCTCCAAGCCTTGCTCCAAGCCTTGCTCCAAGCCTTGCTCCAAGCCTTGCTCCAAGCCTTGCTCCAAGCCTTGCTCCAAGCCTTGCTGTTTCCACTGATCGGTCCAGCTTTCGACATTGTCGGCCAGCATCTGATAGACCTCGTGTAAGTCGCTGAGGGGCGGCAGCTCCACCCCGGGCAGCCGCTTGGGCAGGAAGACACGTCCGAGCCAGACGGCGAAGGCGCGACGCAATCCGAGCTGCTCGGGGGCGCGCAGCCAGTCGATCAGCGCGCGCACGATGTCCAGCACCGCCGCCGACTCGCGGCTTGCCTCAAGCCGAAACAGCGCGGCGGTGAGATTGCGCTCGGGCAGTGCGCCGGCCTTGGCAATCTGCTGCTCATCGAGCAGCAGATAGCCTTGCCGCGGTCGATAGGCCTGCAGGAGCGAAGGCGCGGGCTCTATCAATGGCTCCAGTGTCTCGGCGGCGCTCCAAGGGTTGGCGCCATTGTAGAGCACCAGCGGGAGGACCGGAGGCAGGCGACCGGCGACGCTCAACTGCTCGGCGCGGATGAGATCCTGGTACAGCAGACCGAGATAGGTCTGGATGCGCACGGCCATCCAAGGGTCGACGCTGGACTGGAACTCCAGCAGCAGATAGACATAGAGCCAGTCCTGCCCCCAGCGCACGCGCCAGATGATGTCATCCGCGCGGTCGCGCAGATCGTCGCTGACATAGCTGCCGCTGGCGCGCTCCAGTGTCCCGAGATCGAGCTCGCCCACCCACGCGCCGGGCATGAAGCCGCGCAGGAGATCGCGGACCATCGCGGCGTGCGCGAACAGGAGCTTGTAGCCGCTGTCGTGCGTCGGCGGGCGCTTGCCCGCGTGCTGTGTGTCGTGTTGGGTCATGGGCGCGGTGTCCGCGTCGGTCGGCGCTCGCCGAAACAGCAGATCGGCTTGCATCGGGTCGCCCTCATGGGGGCGGGTGTTGTAGCTCAGCGTTCCGGCTTACAACATGCCGCTTACGCGGTTGAATAGATTGGTGTGCCAAGCGGTTCCGCGGTGGATCCTAGCATCGAAAGGGAGTCGTGTCGGTGTTGTCGCGGCTCAGGCGACGGGCCATCCGGCGCCGTGCGTTGAACCCGCAACGCGTAGGCACGCGCGGCGCGTCCGCCCTGCAAGGCTGCGCGCTCGATCATAACGACGCCTCGGCCTGTCCGTCGGCGCTCTGGCCTCTCGGCGGGCGCACGGGGCGAGCGGGTCGGGGCGTCGCGCTGCGTCGGCGGGTCAATCGCCGTGCTTGAGCGGGATAGCGTCCAGCCCAAGCAGCCGCGGGTAGCGCTCTCCGCGCAGCAGCCCCGAGTGCGTGTCCTGCTCGACAAGCCGGCCTTGCTCCATTACGGCGACCTTGTCCATCTCCGCCAGCACCGCCGGCCGGTGCGTGATCATCAGCACCGTGCGGCCCGCCATCAGCACGCGCAGCGCGTCCAGCAGCGCGCGCTCGGTGCCGGCGTCGAGCCCTTCGGTGGGCTCATCGAGCAGCAGGATGGGCGCGTCGCGCAGCAGCGCGCGGGCGATGGCGATGCGCCGGGCTTGGCCGCCGGACAGGCGCACGCCGGTCTCGCCGGCCCAGGTGTCGTAGCCGTCGGGCAGGGCGGCGATGAAGTCGTGGATTTGCGCGGTGCCGCAGGCTTGCTCCAGTTGGGCCTGCGTTGCGTCGGGGTTGGCGATGAGCAGGTTCTCGCGGATGCTGGCGTCGAACAGGTGCGTGTGTTGCGAGACCAGCGCGATGTGCTCGCGCAGGTCTTCGCCGCGGAAGTCGGCGAGTGGCGCGCCGCCTAGGCGGAGCTCGCCGGCGTCCGGTGCCCAGAACTTGAGCAGCAGGTTGAACATCGTGGTCTTGCCGGAGCCGGTGGCGCCGACGATGGCGACGCGCTGGCCCTCGGGCACGTCCAGATCCAGTCCGTCGAGCGCGGGCCGGTCGGCGCCGGAATAGGCGAAGCGCAGCCCGCGGATCTCGATGCCGTGGTGCGCCGGCCGGGGAGACGGGCCGGGCGGGTCGATGACGGCGGGCTCGGCGTCGACGATGGCGAAGAGCCGCCGCGCCGCCGTCAGCGTGGAGGCGAGGTGCTGGAACGCGAGCGGCAGCGGTGCCACGGCCTCAAAGGTGGCGAGCGCGAACAGCGCCAGCATGGCGAGCTGCGGCGGCGGCAGCTCCCCGCCGGCCACCCGCGGGATGCCGAGCCAGAGCACGCCGAACAGGGCCAGGTTCGCGGCGAGGCCGACGCCGCCCTGGGACAGCCCGGCGATGCGGCTCATGCGGGTCTGCTGCTCGATCAGCTCCCGGCTCACCGCGTCCAGACGGCGGGCGTGGGCGTCGGCGGCGCCGTAGATCAAGAGCTCCGAGAGCCCCTGCGTGCCGTCCACCGCCAGGCGGCGCAGCTCCGCGTCGGTCTCCACCAGCCGCCGACCGGGCTCGGCGCCGAGCCAGCGGGTCAGCCAAGGCAGCGCGACGCCGGCCAGGACGAGCAGTGTCAGCAGCCACAGCGCGAGGTGCAGGTCGTAGAGCGCGGTGAACAGGAAAAAGCCGATGCTCGCCGTTACGGCCACGAGCACCGGCACCAGCACCCGCGTATAGAAGTTGTCGAGCGCATCGACGTCGGCGCGGATGCGCGAGAGCAGGTCGGCACTGTGATACTGCTGCAGCCGAGCCGGGGCCAGCGGCTCCAAGTGGCGATAGAACCACACGCGTAGGCCGGCGAGCTGGCGCAGCGTCGCCTCGTGGCTGATGAGCCGCTCGAAGTAGCGCCCGGCGGTGCGCGCGATGGCGCTGCCGCGGATGATGGCCGCCGGCGTGAAGTAGTTCATCGCCACACCGGCGGCACCGGCGACGGCCATGGCGGTGATGAACCAGCCGGAGATGGCCATCAGCGTGACGTTGGCGACGAGCGTGACCAGCGCGATGGCAAAGCCGCCCAGCATCCAGCGGCGATAGGGTCGGAACAGGTGCCACAGCCGCAGCAGCTCGCTCATGCCGGGACCTCCAAGAGCTGCACCATGCGCCGGTAGGGGCCGTCCTGCGCCGACAGGGTTGCATGGTCGCCCTGCTCGACGATGCGGCCGCCGTCGATGACCAGAATCCGGTCCGCATCGCGCACGGTGCTCAGCCGATGCGCGATGACGAGCATGCTGCGCTCGGCGGCCAGGGCATCGACGGCGCGCTGCACCGCGGCCTCGCTCGCCGGGTCCAGGCTCGCCGTGGCCTCGTCCAGCACCACCAGCCGCGCATCGCGCAGAAAGGCGCGGGCGATGGCGATGCGCTGGATCTGGCCGCCGGACAGCCCCGCGCCGCGCTCGCCGACGGGCGTGTCGTAGCCGGCCGGCAGCGCCTCGATGAAGTCCGCCGCAAAGGCCCGCGCCGCGGCCTCGCGCACCGCCGCGTCATCGGCCTCCGGGCGGCCCAGGCGGATGTTCTCGGCGATGCTGCCGACGAAGAGCCGCGGCCGTTGCGGCACCCAGGCGAGCCGCTGGCGCCAGTCCTCCAGATCCAGCTCGGCCAGCGCGTGCATGTCGATGAGCACGCGGCCGCTCGTGGGTGCGATGAAGCCGAGCAACAGGCTCGCCACCGTGCTCTTGCCGGCGCCGCTCGGGCCGACCAGCGCGATGCGCTGCCTGGGGGCTATGTCGAAGCTCACGCCGGCCAGCGCCTCGCGGCCCGGCTCGTAGGCGAAGTGAACATCGTCGAAGCGAACGGCCAGCGGTGCTGCCGCCGGCAGGGTCAGCGGCGCCGCCGCGCGCGTCGGCAGCGGCGCGTCCAGGATCGCCACCAGTCGCTCCGCCGCAGCGATGGCCTCCATGCGCCCATGATAGTGCGTGCCCATGCTGCGCAGCGGCAAATAAAACTCGGGCGCGAGCAGCAGGACGAAGAAGCCGGTGAAGAAGCTGATCTCCGGCGGCGCCAGGAAGTCCGGCACCGGCAGCGCGAGCTGGTAGAGGCGAAAGCCGATGAAGACGGCGACGATGGCGATGCCGAGCGTCGCGAAGAACTCCAGCACCGCGGAGCTCAAGAACGCGAGCCGCAGCACCTGCATGGTGCTGTGGCGGTAGTCGTCGGAGATGCGCGCGATGACATCGGCCTCGCGCCGGCTCGCGTTGAAGAGCTTCAGCGTCGTCAGCCCCTGGATCACATCCAGAAAGTGCGCGCCCATGCGCGCGAGCTGCTTCCAGTTCTTCTGGTTCACCGCCTCCACGCCCTGGCCGATCAGGATCATGAACAGCGGGATGAAGGGCGCCGTGAACAGCATCACCAGCCCCGACAGCCAGTCCAGCGGCAGCACCACGAGCAGGATGGCGAGCGGGATCAGCGCCGTCAGGGTCATTGCCGGCAGAAAGCGGGCGTAGTAGTCCTGCAGGCCCTCGATGCCGCGGGTGAGGTCTTCCGCCAGTGCGCCGCTGCGCTCGCCGGCGAGCCATGCAGGCCCGAGCGCCTGCATGTGCCGCACCACGCGATCGCGCAGCGCGAGCTTCACCGCCGCGGCGGCGCGAAAGGCCGTCTGCTCGCCACCCCAGGCCACCGCGGCGCGCAGCAGAAAGATCGCCACCAGCGGCCAGAGCCATGGTGCTACGTCGCCGAGCCCGGCACCGGCGAAGGCGACGGCGTCGACAACGGCTGCGAGGAGCCAGGCCTGCAGGATGATGAGCACACCGCCGAAGAGCCCGAGCCCCACGGAGAGCTTGAGCCAGCGGGCGGCGAGGGGCTGTTGGGCCTTCAGCAGGTCGCGGGCGGACATCGGGTGGCGCGTGGACGGGTTGCGGATGACCGGCAGTCTGCCGCAGCGATGCGCGGCTGCCCATGACGCACCGCAGCAGCCGTGGGATTTCAGCGCCGGCGCGCGGCGGTCGCGAGCCGGCTCGCGAGCGGTGGTTTTCGGGTGCCGGGCAGCGCGCCGCCGCGGGGCGCGGTTCAGCCCGCGGCTCAGCTCGCCTGGTGCGGGCAGCGCTGCAGCTTGCTCGGGTCGTAGCCCACCGACTCGATGAAGGCCTTCATGCGTTCGAAGTCCGCATCGCTGAGCTCCGGTGTGCGGCCCATGACCCAAACATAGTCGCGCTTCTCGCGGCCGATGACGGTGAGGCTGTAGTCGTCCGCGAGATAGATGATGCGGAAGTCGGCCTTGATCGGCCAAAGAAACTGCATGCCCCAGCGGGCGTTCGTCGTGGTGTCCTTCACGAAGCCCTTCGGATGATAGACCTTGAGCGGCCCGTCGAAGCTGCCCTGGTTGAACGTGAAGGTGGTCGCGATGGTGCCGTCCGGGTTCAGCTCGTAGTGTTCGACGGGGTTGTAGGCGTCCTTCTCCAAGAAGGTCGGGATGTTCGCGAGCACGAACCAGGGGCCCATGAAGCGTTCGAGATCGACGTAGGGGACGGTTTCCATGGGTTCAGCTCCGATGTCGTCGCAAGCAGTGAGCGCCAGCAGCGCGCAGGCCGTGAGCAGCAGTTGACTGAGAACGCGGGGCATCCGGTGCGCTCTGCGGTGCAGCGGCGCGCTCACATGACCCGCCGATAGATGATGCGTTTGCCCTTGCCGGCGTCGCTCTCGAGCGCCACCCAGCCGAGGTCGTCGTTGTACCAAAGATCGATGGTCAGCTCGTCCGTGCGCAGCGCGAAGCGCTCGGCCGGCAGCTCGGCGCCGTTGTTGGTGGCGACGGCGTCGCGGCCCTTGGGCTGCACGCGCACGGATTCGAGCTCACCGGTCTGTGGGTTCAGCAGCCGGCGCTGGGTCAGGAAGCCTTTATCCCAGTACGCGAAGGTCTTCACGCAGCCGTCGGCGTTCGCCACCGCCGCGCCCGCATCGATGCGGAACGCGTCGCCAATGGCCTCGCCAAACACCTCGTAGCGCTTGCCGTTGTCGTCGGTTGTCGCGTCGATGGCCGTGAGGCAGCCGTCGCGGAAGGTCTCATTGCTGCTGTGCCGGTAGCTGTAGGCGTTGATGAACAGGAAATCTACGTCGAAGCTCGCGCGGCTCGTCACGCGCGTCGTGTCGCCGCTGCCGACGATGCGAAAGCTGTGCTCGCCGATGGGGCGCTCATCGAGATAGACCTGAAAGCGCAGCTCTTCAGCCGCGGCGAGCGGGGCGATGAACAGCAGCCCGGCGGCGGCGCCAAGCAGCGCCGGGCGCAGGCGGCGCGGAGGAATCAGGCTCGGGAACATGACTGGGCCTCGAATAGGCTGGTTTACACGGTGCGGATGCTTGAGCGGGCAGGCGCGCCCCGCGGTTAAGTTACGTGGACTGCGGCGGCTTCGGCGGCCCGGGGAAGAAGGCGTTGGTGCGGCGGATGTAGTCGCGATAGGCCGGGCGGCGCTCGGTGATGTCTTTCTCGAGCAGCGAGACGCCGGACACCCGCAGCAGCAGAAAGGTCATCAGCACGGGTCCGATGATGGTCCACCAGGCGCCCGCCGCTAGTGCCAGCAGGTAAAAGGCCCACCACATGCAGGCCTCGCCGAAGTAGTTCGGGTGGCGGGTGTAGCGCCAGAGGCCGCTGTCGAGCACCTTGCCACGGTTCGCCGGGTCGGCCTTGAAGCGGGCGAGCTGCTGGTCGCCGAGGGCCTCGAAGCCGAAACCTACGAGCCACAGCGCCACGGCGAAGAAGTCTAGCCAGCCCAGCGGCGCCCCACCGAGCACGGTGCCCAAGAGCGGCAGCGATATGATCCAGGCCAGGATGGCCTGCAGGCCGAAGACGATGTATAGGCTCTTGTACCAGAAGCCCGGCTCGTTGTCGGCGCGGATGGCCTGGTAGCGGTGGTCCTCCGGCTGGCCCCAGTTGCGCAGCGTGATGAACAGCGACAGCCGCACCGCCCAGACCGTGACGAGAAACAACAGCAGGTAGGCGCGCTCCGCCAACGCGGGCGCCGATGCGAGGTAGGTGACCGTCATCGCGAGGAAGAAGAGCGACCACAGAGAGTCGACGATGCTCACATCGCGCCTGGCGGTGCCGAAGATCCACGCGGCGACTGCGAGCACGAGCGCCACGGTCAAGCCGTTGGCGTAGACGCCGAGGTCAAACATCGGTTAGCTCCCCGGCCTGATTGAGGCGCAGATCGATGCGCGGGGCGGGGGCGGCGTCGGCGCTTTGGCGTTGGGTCGGATGTCGGGGCATAAGCTCGGTCATGCGGGGCTCGATGGTCGGTGGTCGATGGTCGGTGGTCGATGGTCGGTGGTCGATGCATAGCCTATCGAGGCGGAGCCTCAGGCCGACAAGAGCAGGGGGCGCCTTTGGTGCGTATCCCGCTCGATGTCGCGTGTGACCGTGGTTTCATCGTGGTCGTAATCGAACGTGCGCGGTGTTGGCGGGCGTTGACTGGAGTTGACTGGAGTTGACTGGAGTGTTGACCTCCAGGTCAACACGGTCAACACGGCGACAGAGCGGGATGCACAGATCTCGCGAGTCCCGAGCCGACCGGGAGGTCGGCACTCCGGCCCGGGCCGCTCTGGATCGGCTACCGACCCGTGCTTGAAACTCCGCAGCGGCCGACTGCGTCGTCAGGCCATCCTGGCTTGATGCCATCAGGGCTGGAAGCCCTGGCTACGCAAGGAGCCGCGGCGCTGGTCGGGCTAATACTTAAGGCCGTACCGAGGTTCCGGGGCGGTCTACCTTGGCCCTCGGCGCTCGGCCCTCGGCCCTCGGCCCGTTTCGCGAACAGCGAAACATTGAGGAACCGGTCAGGCATCACAAGGGGAACCGGCAGGGCCGCCCCAGGCTGCTAAGATCTCGCGCTCGCCGGTTCTCGGCCGGCCCCAGCCTACTCCGTGGAGGTCAGTTGTTCATGTCCGTACCAGTCCTGCAGCAGATTCCGGCCAACCGCGGTCGTGCCGCCGCCGTGCGCGACACGGCCCTCGCCGTCGCCGCCGTCCTCGCGCTTGCCGGTTGCGCAACGGATGAATTCGGCAACCGCCGCCCGCTCACGGAGTCCGAGGCCGGCGTGGCCATCGGCACCGCTGCCGGTGCCGCCGCCGGCGCGCTGCTTGGCTCGCGCTCCGCCGACGCCGGCAAGGGCGCGCTGCTCGGCGCCGTCGGCGGTGCCGTCGCCGGCGGCCTCGTGGGCACTTATATGGAGAATCAGCGCAAGGACTTCGAGCGCGCGCTCGCTGACGAGATCGCCCTCGGCAACATCCGCGTGGAAAAGCTGCCGGACAACCGCCTGCTGGTGGGCATGACCAGCAGCACCGCCTTCGACATCGACCGCGCCGACATCAAGCCGGGCTTCTACAGCACGCTCGACAAGATTAGCGCCATCGTGAACAAGTACGGCAAGACCCGGCTCGACATCGCCGGCCATACCGACGACACCGGCAGCGACATGCACAACCAGTTCCTGTCGGAGCGGCGGGCCGCGTCGGTGGAGTCCTATCTGCTCGCCGGGCAGGTGATCCCCGAGCGCCTGAGCAGCCGGGGCTTTGGCGAGGGTCAGCCCATCGCGAGCAACGAGACCGAGTATGGCCGCACGCTGAATCGCCGGGTGGACATCACCATCGAGCCCGTCGTCGCTGAGGCCGGCTGAGTGCCGGCAGCGCGCCCGTTCATGGGCCGGGCGCGACCCCGTCAGCGCGCGGGCCAGCCCTGGCCGGGGCGCAGCAGCTCGAACTGGCACACCGGGGTGAGGCGCAGCACGTAGCTGACGCCGGGGTCGAGCAGGTAGCGCTGGCTGCAGCTATTGAAGCCCAGGTCGTAACCGAAGCGGTGCTCCCCGGGGTCGATCATGAAGCTGAACTGCTGTCCCAGGCGCAGCGCGTGAACTCGGCGCCCGTTGATGCTGAACAGCATCGAGGCCGGTGCCCCGAGCATCGAACGGCTGCGTTGGACCGTGACATGGGCCGCGGGCTCGCCGGAGGTGAGCGGCGGTGTCGGGCCCATGGGACCGCCGGCGCAGCCGGCGAGTAATGCGCCGATGATCGGCAGGAGCAGCGCGAGATGGCGCATGACGCTTGGGACACCGGGGCGGGGCAAGGGCTGGCGATGGTCGGCGGCATGGCTCCCGGCGTCAAGCTTGCCGATGCGCCGCCGAGCGGGCGCCCCCGACCGCCCGCGGTCGGACGGCGCCGGGATGACCGCAAAACGAGCGACGCCGCTCAGGCTTGCTCGTGACGACGCCCCAGGCCTTGGCCGCCGCCATGGCCGTGCCCATGACCATGACCTTGGCCATGCCCATGCTGATGATGGTGGCCGTCGTCGCCGTGCTCGTGCGGCGCGGCTGCCGGCAGCGCCTCGCCCTTGGCGAGCGCCGTGAGCACCTTGTCGATGTCGGTCTCGGCGGTGGTGATGACGCGAATGCCGCGCCGCCCCAAGCGTTGCACGAAGCCGTTCCCGGCGCTGCTGGTGACAATGGCATCGAGCCCGAGCGCGAACAGCGGGTGGTCGTCGCCGTGGTACTCGTGCATCGACATCTCCTTCGGCAGGTCGAGGCGCGTAAGCTCCTCGGGCGCCTGCTCCGGCGTGATGCCGTAGACGATGAAGCGGCGCGACTTGCCCGCATGGCCGGTGATGGAGCGGAAGTTCTGGGTTGAAACGGCAATACGCATGGGTAGTCTCGGTGTCGGTGATCAGGGCCCTGCGGCGGCCCGCAGCGGCGGTGAATGTCTGGTTACGGTTCAGCGCACGGTGTCGAGGGCCGGCGCTTCGGCGTCGGCGTCGGCGCCGGTGGGGTAGCGCCGCAGTCCTTCGGCCCAGTCTTCCATCGCCGCGTTGGCAATGGGCATGGGCGCCTCCAGGAAGGTGACCACGAAGCCCCGGTCGGTTTCCGCGATGCCGATGGAGCGCGGGCGCACGGCCAGCACCTGCGCGTTCGGCAGGGCGATGCCGAAGCAGAACACGATGTTCCGGGCCGCCTTGATCCCGTCGTCGACGTGTCCTTCCGGCAACGTGCAGGTGTGGGCGTAGTGGTCGAAATCGGCGATGAAGGTGGCGCAACGATGCGCCTCGATCCGCCGGCGGAAGTAGTTGCAGATCGCGTCGATGTCCGCGTAGTCGGTCTCGTCGCGGTCGAGCTCCAGGACGAAGACGGGATACTTTTCCTGCAACAGCGTTTGTTTCACGGTGCGAAACCTCGGGGCTCACGGCTCGTCGCGCCGGCCCGCCGCAGACGGCGGCAAGCACGGGATTGCGATGAGCCTAGGCCCAAGGTGCCGTCGGCACATTGAAATGGCGCAATGGCATTACCACTGCGACAACGCGGGAATGCGGGCGGCACACGGCGCCGAGCGCCGGCCGGCGTGGTTAGTCCTCGGCGATGCGCCGCAGGTTCGGGATGTCCAGCAGAAAGCTGTTTTGGCGCGATTCCACCAGCAGGCTCTCGCGCTTGAAGCCAGCGATGGTGCGGCTGGCGGTCTCGGTGGTGATGCCGAGCATGGCGCCCATGTCCTCGCGGCTGAACAGCTCGCACTCGCTGGTTTCGCGGTCGCGCACCAGGCGCAGCAGCAGGCGGGCGACGCGCTGCCGGGCGGAGCCGGTGGAGAGCTCCGTGAGCCAGGCGTCGGCCTCGTTCAGCGCCCGCTGCCAGCGTGTGAGCAGCTCGTGGTGCAGGCGGGGATTGTCGCGGCTCAGGTTGCGCACGACGCGGGTCGGAAAGCGGCAGACCTCGGCGCGCTGCAGAGCGACTGCGTCGTGCTGGTAGCCCTCGTCGAGCAACGCCTCCAGCCCGAGCACGTCGGTACTGCGCACGATGCGCACGATGCGCTGGCTGCCGTCCGGCAGGTATTGCACCAGCTTGATGGAGCCGGAGCGCACCGTGTACATATAGTCGCCGACGTCACCGGTCTTGTAGAGCGCGGTGCCGGGCTTCACATCGTACTGGTCGATGGGGTCGTGGATCTGGTCGAAGTCGGCCTCGGTGAGTCCGCCGAACAGTGCCGCCGTGCGCAGGGCGCAGTTGCGGCAGTCGGCCTCGCCGGCCCAGGCCTCACGTAATGACACGGACTTCACCATGGGGTCTGTGGAACCTCTTGCAAATTTCCCGCTGCCATGAAATGCAATGACAATGCGCGCAGTCTAATGCATTTCGACCCCCTGCGGTCGGTCCGGTGTCCGCAACCGCCCGCGCCGACCGCGCCGGGTCCAGGTAGACTCTGCGCATGCCGCTCATAAGCCTCCAGAACCTTGTCCTGTCCTACGGTGCGCCGAACCTCCTCGACGGCGTCGATCTCGCCCTTGAGCCCGGCGAGCGCGCCTGCCTGGTCGGGCGCAACGGCGCCGGCAAGTCCACGCTGCTCGGCGTTATCGCCGGCGAGGTGCAGGCCGATGCCGGCGAGGTGCGCCGCGGCGACGGTGTGCGCATCGCGAAACTGGCCCAGGAGGCCCCGGCCGCTGCCGGCGAGCGGGTGCTGGACGTGGTCATGGCCGGCCTCGGCGCGCTC
>NZ_JABX01000075.1 GCF_001469165.1 Thiohalocapsa sp. ML1
GACCTGTAAACCTCGAATCGAAATCGATCACTGCTTCTTCGTGACGGCCTCGGCGATACTCGCGGGCACTTCACTGTATCTGGAGAATTCCATGCTGTACGTGGCCCGCCCCTGGGTGGCGGAGCGCAGGTCCGTGGCATAACCGAACATGGACGCGAGTGGCACCTCGGCGCGGATGATCTTGCCGGAGGGGGCGTCCTCCATGCCTTGGATCATGCCGCGGCGGCTGTTCAGGTCGCCCATGACATCGCCCATGTTTTCTTCCGGTGTCACCACCTCGACCTTCATGATCGGCTCTAGCAGCACCGGCTTGGCCTTGGCGGAACCTTCCTTCAGCGCCATGGAGCCCGCAATCTTGAACGCCATTTCGCTCGAGTCCACCTCGTGATAGGAGCCGTCATAGAGGGTGACCTTGATGTCAACCATCGGGAAGCCGAAGGTGACGCCATTGTGCATGGCCTCTTGAATGCCCTTATCCACGGCCGGAATGTATTCCTTCGGCACGACACCGCCGACGATTCCGTTGACAAACTCGTAGCCGGCGCCCGACTCCTGCGGCTCCAGCCGGATGTACACATGACCGTATTGACCACGACCACCGGACTGCCGGGCGAACTTGGTCTCCTGCTCCACCGACGCGCGAATGGTTTCGCGATAGCTGACCTGCGGCGCGCCGACGTTGGCCTCGACGCCGAACTCACGCTTCATGCGATCGACGATGATCTCCAGATGCAGCTCGCCCATGCCGGAGATGATGGTCTGGCCGGATTCCTCGTCGGAGCGCACGCGGAAGGACGGATCTTCCTGCGCGAGCTTCGACAGTGCGACACCCATCTTCTCCTGATCGCTCTTGGTCTTCGGCTCCACCGCCACGGAAATCACGGGCTCGGGAAACTCCATCCGCTCCAGCGTAATCGGCTTGTCCAGCGCGCACAGCGTGTCACCGGTGGTGACGTCCTTGAGACCGACGGCCGCGGCGATGTCGCCGGCACAGACCTCCTTGATCTCCTTGCGGTCGTTCGCGTGCATCTGCAGGATTCGGCCGATGCGCTCCTTCTTGCTCTTGACCGGGTTGTAGACCGTATCACCGGAACGCAGCACGCCGGAGTAGACGCGGAAGAAGGTCAGCGTGCCGACGTAAGGGTCCGTGGCGATCTTGAACGCGAGCGCGGCGAAGGGCTCGCCGTCGGTGGACTTGCGCTCCGCCACCGTCTCGGCGGCGTCATCAAGCACGCCCTGAATGGCCGCTACGTCCGGCGGCGCCGGCAGGTAGTCGATGACCGCATCGAGCATCGCCTGCACACCCTTGTTCTTGAACGCGGAGCCGCACAGTATCGGCACGACCTCATTGGCGAGCGTGCGAATGCGCAGCCCCTTCTTGATGTCGGCATCGCTGAGCTCGCCCGACTCCAGGTACTGCTCCATCATGTCATCGGTGGCCTCGGCCGCGGCCTCGACCATCTTCTCGCGCCACTCCTGGCAGAGCTCGACCATGTCCTCGGGGATGTCTCGCAACTCGAAGGTCATACCCTTGGACTCCTCGTCCCAATGGATGGCCTTCATGCGGACGAGGTCGACGACACCGGCGAAGTGCTCTTCCGCTCCAATGGGCAACTGAATCGGCACTGCATTGCTGCCGAGGCGTTGGCGCACCTGCTCGACGACGCGCAGGAAGTTCGCTCCCATGCGGTCCATCTTGTTCACGAACGCAAGCCGCGGCACGCCGTACTTGTTGGCCTGACGCCAGACGGTTTCGGACTGCGGCTCGACCCCGCCGACGGCACAGAACACGGCGCAAGCCCCGTCCAGTACACGCAGGGAACGCTCCACCTCAATCGTGAAGTCGACGTGCCCGGGCGTGTCGATAATGTTGATACGGTGCTCCGGATACTGCTGGTCCATGCCCTTCCAGAAACACGTGGTCGCCGCGGACGTGATGGTGATGCCGCGCTCCTGCTCCTGCTCCATCCAGTCCATCGTGGCGGCGCCGTCGTGCACCTCGCCGATCTTGTGGGACAGGCCGGTGTAGAACAGGACGCGCTCGGTGGTCGTCGTCTTGCCGGCATCAATGTGAGCCATGATGCCGAGATTCCGATAACGATCGATGGGTGTACTACGTGCCACGGCTCTATCCGCCTAGTTGAACGTTGAGGAGCAGTCTCGAAGTCGCGCTGCCGAAAGCGGGCGCCCTGTTAGCAGCGATCGTTACCAGCGATAATGCGAGAAGGCCTTATTGGCCTCCGCCATCCGGTGCGTGTCTTCCTTCTTCTTAACCGCCGTGCCGCGCGCGTCGCCTGCATCCATGAGCTCGCCCGCGAGCCGCAGCGCCATGGACTTCTCCGAGCGCTTGCGGGCGGCGTCAATGAGCCAGCGCATCGCCAGCGTGTTCCGGCGCGACGGGCGCACCTCGACGGGCACCTGGTAGGTGGCACCGCCCACACGTCGTGACTTGACCTCAACCGCCGGGCGCACGTTTTCCATGGCCTGATCAAGGGTCTCTAGCGGGTCGCCACCCTTCTTCTCGGAGACGCGCTCAAGCGCGACATACATGATCCGCTCGGCGACGGACTTCTTGCCGTCTTCCATCAGCATGTTGATGAACTTTGCCAGCAACTCGCTGCCGTGCTTGGGGTCCGGCAGGATGTGTCGCTTGGAAATGACGCGTCTTCTCGGCATCTTCGGTGTAACTCCGACCTTGACTTCTTACGCGCGGCCAGCCTTGGGCCGCCGCTTTAGCGCTTTGTCAGCACTTACTCAGCGCTCGCTCAGCTTTTGGGACGCTTCGCGCCGTACTTCGAGCGACCCTGGCGGCGCTTCTCGACGCCGGTGGTGTCGAGCGTGCCGCGGACGGTGTGGTAACGCACGCCGGGCAGGTCCTTGACGCGCCCACCGCGGATCAGCACCACCGAGTGCTCCTGCAGGTTGTGACCCTCGCCGCCGATGTACGAGGCCACCTCGAAGCCGTTGGTGAGCCGCACGCGCGCGACCTTGCGCAGCGCAGAGTTCGGCTTCTTCGGCGTCGTGGTGTAAACGCGCGTGCAGACCCCACGCTTCTGCGGGCAGGACTCCAGCGCCGGCACGTTGCTTTTCTCGACCGGGCGCTTGCGCGGCTTGCGGACGAGTTGGTTGATTGTCGCCATGAAACGCTCCATCCAACAGCGGGCTGCACCGCGCGACACGACACGACCCGAACCCGCAACGCCGCAGCCTGCGAGCAGGGCTTAGCGGGAACAAACGAAAACAGGAAGCAGCGGGGCAGCGAGAACCGGCAACGGCCCGAACCCCGGGAAAAAACGCGCCGGCACAATGGCCGGCGAGCTAAGACGAGAAGGGTAACAATTCGGCCTTATGCTGTCAACCGGCCGCGGTTGTTTCGCACGACGCCATCGCGCCTTGCCGGCGGCCCCCCTGGGGCCACCGACCGCCGGCCGCTGTTACTCCGCTTCGGACTCCGAGGTATTCAGCGCCTGCTTCAGCGCCTGCTCCAGCTCCTCCGCCGCGATCTCCATGCGCTCGTCGGCGGCGGCGCCGGACTCTTCGTAGCGCTTGCGCCGGCGCTCCTTGTGGTGCGCAAGGCCGGTGCCGGCAGGGATCAGCCGCCCGACGATCACGTTTTCCTTCAGGCCGTTCAGCCCGTCCATGGAACCGCGCACGGCCGCCTCGGTCAGCACGCGCGTCGTCTCCTGGAACGACGCCGCCGAGATGAACGAGTCCGTCGCCAGCGACGCCTTGGTGATGCCGAGCAGCAGCGGCTCGTACAGGGCCGGATGCTTGTCTTCGGCGTTCACGCGCACGTTCTCGGCCTGCAGGACCGCGAAGTCCACCTGCTCACCACGCAGCAGCCGCGTGTCGCCGGCGTTGGTGACCTCGACCTTGCGCAGCATCTGGCGGACGATGACCTCGATGTGCTTGTCGTTGATCTTGACGCCCTGGAGCCGGTAGACGTCCTGAATCTCCTTCACCAGGTACTCGGCGAGGGCGGTAATGCCCTTCAGGCGCAGGATGTCGTGCGGGTTCAGCTCGCCCTCGGAGATGACCTCGCCCCGCTCCACGCGCTCGCCTTCGAACACGCCGACGTGTCGCCATTTGGGGATCAGCGTTTCGATGGCCTCGCCGTCGTCGGTCGTGATGACGAGCCGCTGCTTGCCCTTGGTGTCCTTGCCGAAGCTGACGTTGCCGCTGGCTTCCGCCAACAGCGCCTGCTCCTTGGGCTTGCGCGCCTCGAACAGGTCGGCGACGCGCGGCAAACCGCCGGTGATGTCGCGGGTCTTGGACGACTCCTGCGGCAGGCGCGCGAGGATGTCGCCGACGCCCACGTTTGCCCCGTCGGTGACGCTGACGATGGCACCCGACGGCAGCAGGTAGCGTGCGGGCATGTCGGTGCCGACGAGCTTCAGCTCGTCGCCGGCCTCGTCCACCAGGATGACCGTCGGGCGCATGTCCTTGCCGGAGGACGGGCGCTGCTTCGGGTCGATGATCTCCACCGATTGCAGACCCGTGACCTCGTCGGTCTTGCTCTGCACCGTGACGCCGTCGACGAAGTCCTCGAACCGCAGCCGTCCCGCCACCTCCGTGACCACGGGGTGGGTGTGCGGATCCCAGGTCGCGGCGATCTCCCCGCCTTCGACCGCATCGCCGTCGCCGACCAGCAGCGTCGCGCCGTAGGGGATCTTGTAGCGCTCCTTTTCCAGCCCCTTGTCGTCGGACACCGTGAGCTCACCGGAGCGCGACACGGCGACGAGGTTGCCGCTGTGGTGCCGCACGGTCTTGATGTTGTGCAGCCGTGCGGTGCCGTCGGCCTTGACCTGCACGTTGCTCACCGCCGCCGCCCGGGACGCCGCGCCGCCGATGTGGAAGGTGCGCATGGTCAACTGCGTGCCGGGCTCGCCGATGGACTGCGCCGCGATGACGCCGACGGCCTCGCCCATGTTCACGAGGTGGCCACGCGCCAGGTCACGGCCGTAGCAGTTGGCGCAGACGCCCACGCGGGCCTCGCAGGTGATGGTGGAGCGCACCTGCACCTGGTCGATGCCGATCACCTCCAGCTCGAGCACCTTGGCCTCGTCGAGCAGGGTCCCGGACTCGAACAGCACCTCGTCGGTGCCGGGTCGATAGATATCGGCCGCGAGGACACGGCCCAGGATGCGCTCGCGCAGCGGCTCGACGACGTCGCCCCCTTCGATGATCGGCGTCATCCGGAGGCCCTTCTCCGTGCCGCAATCGGGCTCCAGCACGACCATGTCCTGCGCCACGTCCACCAGCCGGCGGGTTAGATAACCGGAGTTGGCGGTCTTCAGCGCCGTGTCCGCGAGACCCTTGCGGGCGCCGTGGGTGGAGATGAAG
The DNA here is from genome assembly GCF_001469165.1 of Thiohalocapsa sp. ML1. Taxonomy (GTDB): domain Bacteria; phylum Pseudomonadota; class Gammaproteobacteria; order Chromatiales; family Chromatiaceae; genus Thiohalocapsa. The sequence continues at coordinate 5,344 of NZ_JABX01000075.1, forward strand.
TACTGGATGACGTTCAGACCCTCGCGGAAGTTCGCCGTGATGGGCGTCTCAATGATGGAGCCGTCCGGCTTCGCCATCAGGCCGCGCATGCCGGCGAGCTGGCGAATCTGCGCCGCCGAGCCGCGCGCACCCGAGTCGGCCATCATGTAGATGGAATTGAACGAGTCCTGCTCGCGCTCGGTGCCGTCGCGGCCCATGACCTTGTCCTTGCCGAGCTTGCGCATCATGGACTTGGCCACCTGATCGTTGGTGCGAGACCAAATGTCCACGACCTTGTTGTAGCGCTCGCCGTTGGTGACCAGGCCCTGGGTGTATTGGTCCTCGATCTCCTTCACCTCTTCCTCGGCGCGAGCCAAGATCTCCGGCTTCTCGTCCGGCACCTCCATGTCCTCAAGGCCGATAGAAACCCCTGAGCGGGTGGCCATGCGGAAGCCCAGGTACATGATCTGGTCGGCGAACACGACCGTCTCTTTAAGACCAAGCTCGCGATAGCACTGGTTGATGAGCCTGGAGATGGCCTTTTTGCCGAGCGCCTTGTCGACGAGCTCGAACGGCAGGCCGTCGGGCACGATCTCCCACACCATGGCACGACCGATGGTCGTGTCCTTGAGGCTCCAGCACTCCGTGAGCTCACCCTGCTCGCTCTTCAACACCTCGCGGATGCGGACCTTGACGCGCGAGTGCAGCGTCGCGTGGCCTGTCTCGTAGGCCCGACGCGCCTCGTCCATGCCCGATAGGACCAAGCCCTCGCCTTTGGCGTTGACGCGTTCGCGGGTCATGTAATAGAGGCCGAGCACGACGTCCTGCGACGGCACGATGATGGGCTCACCGTTGGCCGGCGACAGGATGTTGTTCGTCGACATCATGAGCGCGCGGGCTTCGAGCTGCGCCTCCAGCGACAGCGGCACGTGCACGGCCATCTGGTCACCGTCGAAGTCCGCGTTGAACGCGGTGCAGACCAGCGGGTGCAGTTGGATCGCCTTGCCCTCAATGAGCACGGGCTCGAAGGCCTGGATGCCCAGTCGATGCAGCGTCGGTGCGCGGTTCAGCATCACCGGGTGCTCGCGAATCACCTCTTCCAGGATGTCCCAGACCTCGGGGGTGCCGCGCTCGACCATCTTCTTCGCCGCCTTGATGGTCGCCGCCAGGCCGCGGCTCTGCAGCTTGCTGAAGATGAAGGGCTTGAACAGCTCCAGTGCCATACGCTTGGGCAGTCCGCACTGGTGCAGCCTGAGCGTCGGACCGACGACGATGACCGAGCGGCCGGAGTAGTCGACGCGCTTGCCGAGCAGGTTCTGCCGGAAGCGACCCTGCTTGCCCTTGATCATGTCGGCCAGGGACTTGAGCGGGCGCTTATTCGTGCCCGTGATGGCGCGGCCGCGGCGGCCGTTGTCGAGCAGCGCGTCGACGGCCTCCTGCAGCATGCGCTTCTCGTTGCGCACGATGATGTCGGGCGCAATCAGGTCCAACAGCCGCTTCAACCGATTGTTGCGGTTGATGACGCGCCGGTAGAGATCGTTCAGGTCCGAGGTGGCAAAGCGCCCGCCGTCGAGCGGCACCAGCGGGCGCAGCTCCGGCGGCAGCACCGGCAGCACGGTCAGAATCACCCACTCCGGGCGATTGCCGGACGCCATCAGCGACTCCATCAGCTTCAGCCGCTTGGAGAGCTTCTTGATCTTGGTCTCGGAGTTGGTGGACTCGATCTCCTCGCGCATGGTGCGGACCTCGGCATCGAGGTCCAGCGTGCGCAGCAGCTCGTAGACGGCCTCCGCGCCCATGCGCGCGTCGAACTCATCGCCGTTGGCCTCCAGCGCGTCCAGGTATTGCTCGTCGGTGAGCAGTTGGCCGCGCTCGAGCTCGGTCATGCCGGCGTCCACGACGACGAAGGACTCGAAGTAGAGCACGCGCTCGATGTCGCGCAGCGTCATGTCGAGCAGGAGGCCGATGCGCGAGGGCAGCGACTTCAGGAACCAGATGTGCGCCACCGGGCTCGCCAGGTCGATATGGCCCATGCGCTCGCGGCGGACCTTGGCCAGCGTGACCTCAACGCCGCACTTCTCGCACACGACGCCGCGATGCTTGAGGCGCTTGTACTTGCCGCACAGGCATTCGTAGTCGCTGACGGGGCCGAAGATCTTGGCGCAGAACAGCCCGTCGCGCTCCGGCTTGAAGGTCCGGTAGTTGATGGTCTCCGGCTTCTTGACCTCGCCGTAGGACCAGGAGCGGATCATGTCCGGCGACGCGAGCCCGATGCGGATCGCATCAAACTCCAGCGCCTGCCCCTGCTGCTTGATGATTCTGAGCAGATCTTTCAAGACCTTACCTCCTTAGGAAGAGAGGGCCGAGGGCCGAGGGGCCAAGGCCTGATAAGCATGTGCCATCGGTCGTGGACCGAGGGCCGAATCCGGATGGCAGGACGGCCCTGCCGGTGCCACCGCCGCCGGGCAGGCCAGCGGGCCGAAGGCCGTGCCTCGACCGTCGGCCCTTGGCGCTTGTTCGTTCAATCCTGTTCCATGTCGATGTTGATGGCGAGGGAGCGGATCTCCTTGACCAGCACGTTGAAGGATTCGGGCATGCCGGCCTCCATGCGGTGGTCGCCGTCGACGATGTTCTTGTACATCTTGGTGCGACCGTTCACGTCGTCGGATTTCACGGTGAGCATCTCCTGCAAGGTGTATGCCGCGCCGTAGGCCTCCAACGCCCAGACCTCCATTTCGCCGAAGCGCTGCCCGCCGAACTGCGCCTTGCCGCCGAGGGGCTGCTGGGTCACCAGGCTATAGGGGCCGGTGGAACGGGCATGCATCTTGTCGTCCACGAGATGGTTCAGCTTCAGCATGTACATGTAGCCGACGGTGACGGGCCGCTCGAACGGCTCGCCGGTGCGGCCGTCGAAAAGCACGGACTGACCGCTCTCGGCCAGGCCCGCGAGCCGCAGCATGCGGCGAATCTCCTCTTCGCTCGCGCCGTCGAAGACCGGTGTGGCGAGCGGAACGCCGGCACGCAGGTTGCGGGCGAGCGCCAGCAGCTCGTCATCGGTGAAGCTGTCCAGGTCCTCACGCTTGCCGCTGGTGTTGTAGACCTCCTCCAGGAAGCCCCGCACCTCGGCCGCCACGGCGCCGGCGCGCAGCATCGCATCGATGCGATAGCCGAGGCCCTTCGCCGCCCAGCCCAGATGCGTCTCCAGCACCTGGCCGACGTTCATGCGCGAGGGCACGCCGAGGGGGTTCAGCACGATGTCCACCGGCTCGCCGTCGGCGCTAAAGGGCATATCCTCCACCGGCACGACGCGCGAAATAACGCCCTTGTTGCCGTGGCGGCCGGCCATCTTGTCGCCCGGCTGGATGCGGCGCTTCACGGCGACATAGACCTTGACCATCTTGAGCACGCCCGGGGCTAGCTCGTCGCCCTGGGTGATCTTGCGCTTCTTCGCCTCAAAGCGGTCGCGGAACTCCTCGCGCTGGAGCTTGATCTGTGCACCGGCGGCCTCGAGCTGCATCGCCACCTCTTCGCTGCGCAGGCGAATCTCCAGCCAGCGATCGCGCCCGTGCTGCTCGGCGAGCTCGTTGAGATAGGTCTTCGTGATCTTGGTGCCGGCCTTGAGCCCGGCGGGACCGCCGTCGGCGGTCTTGCCGATCAGGAGCTTTTCCATGCGCTGGAACGAGTCCTTTTCCATGATGCGCTGCTGATCGCCCAAGTCCTTGCGGATGCGCTCGAGCTCGAGCTCCTCGATCTGCAGGGCGCGCTTGTCCTTCTCGACGCCGTCGCGCGTGAACACCTGCACGTCCACGACGGTTCCGGCCATGCCGGACGGCAGTCGCAGCGACGTGTCCTTCACGTCCGAGGCCTTCTCGCCGAAGATGGCGCGCAGCAGCTTTTCTTCCGGCGTGAGTTGCGTCTCGCCCTTCGGCGTGACCTTGCCCACGAGGATGTCGCCGTCGCGCACCTCGGCACCGATGTAGACGATGCCGGACTCGTCGAGCTTCGACAGCGCCGCCTCGCCGACGTTCGGGATATCGCTGGTGATCTCCTCGGGCCCGAGCTTGGTGTCGCGGGCGAGGCAGGTCAGCTCCTCGATGTGGATGGTCGTGAAGCGGTCCTCCTGGACCACCCGCTCGGAGATCAGGATCGAGTCCTCGAAGTTGTAGCCGTTCCAGGGCATGAAGGCGACGCGCAGGTTCTGCCCGAGCGCGAGCTCGCCCATGTCGGTGGACGGCCCGTCCGCGAGGATGTCGGCGCGCGCGACGACGTCACCCGGCTGCACCAGCGGGCGCTGATTGATGCAGGTGTTTTGATTGGAGCGCGTGTACTTGGTCAGGTTGTAGATGTCGACACCGGGCTCGCCGGCATCGGTCTCGTCGTCGTTGACGCGCACGACGATGCGCGCGGCGTCCACCGAGTCCACAACACCGCCGCGGCGCGCCCACTGCACGACGCCGGAGTCCTTCGCGACGACACGCTCCATGCCCGTGCCCACGAGCGGCTTCTCGGCACGCAGCGTCGGCACGGCCTGGCGCTGCATGTTCGAGCCCATCAGCGCGCGGTTGGCGTCGTCGTGCTCCAGGAACGGGATCAGCGACGCGGCCACGGACACGATCTGGCGCGGCGAGACGTCCATGTACTGGACCTCTTCCGGTGCCTTCATCGTGAACTCGTTCATGTGCCGGCAAGACACCAGCGCATCGGTGAGCCGCCCATCATCGTCGAGGGTGGAATTGGCCTGGGCGATGACGAAGCCGCCCTCCTCGATGGCGGACAGGTGGTCGATCTCGGTCGTGGCCTTGCCATCCACCACCCGCCGGTACGGTGTTTCGAGGAAGCCGTAGCGGTTGGTGCGGGCATAGACTGCGAGCGAGTTGATCAGGCCGATGTTCGGACCTTCCGGTGTCTCGATGGGGCAGACGCGGCCATAGTGGGTGGGGTGCACGTCGCGCACCTCGAAGCCCGCCCGCTCGCGGGCAAGACCGCCCGGACCCAGCGCCGAGACGCGCCGCTTGTGCGTCACCTCGGACAGCGGGTTGTTCTGGTCCATGAACTGCGAGAGCTGGCTGGAGCCGAAGAACTCCTTGATTGCGGCGGAGACCGGCTTGGCATTGATGAGCTCCTGGGGCATCAGACCCTCGGACTCGGCCAGCGACAGACGCTCCTTCACCGCGCGCTCGACGCGGACCAGGCCCACGCGGAACTGGTTCTCCGCCATCTCGCCGACGCAGCGGATGCGACGGTTGCCCAGGTGGTCGATGTCGTCCACGGTTCCTCGGCCGTTACGCAGCTCAATGAGCACGCGCAGCGCATCGACGATATCGGACGTGTCGCCGTACTGCGCCACGAACTGCTTCGCGGTTTCGTCCGTGCGCTGGCCAAAGTACTTGTTGTCATAGAGGATGCCCGCGCCCTCGGTGGCCTCGCGGCCCAGGCGACGGTTGAACTTCATGCGCCCGACCGCGGAGAGATCGTAGCGGTCGGAGGTGAAGAACAGGTTGTGGAACAGGTTCTGCGCGGCCTCCTTCGTCGGCGGCTCGCCCGGGCGCATCATGCGGTAGATCTCGACCTGGGCCTCCAGATCGGTGCGGGTGGTGTCGATGCGCAGCGTCTCGGACAGGTACGGCCCATGGTCGAGGTCGTTGACGAACAGCGTCTCGATCTTGTTGATACCCTTGTCGCGCAGCAGGGCCAGGAGCTCTTCGTCGATTTGCGTGTTGGACTCGGCGATGACTTCGCCCGAGTCGGTGTCCACCAACGTGTGCGCCAGCGTGCGGCCGAGCAGAAACTCGTCCGGCACCGCCAAGCGCTCAATGCCGGCCTTCTGCAGCTCGCGGATGTGCCGCGCGGTGACGCGCCGACCGGCCTCGACGAGGATGTTGTCGCCGATGCTGACCTCGAAGTTCACCGTCTCGCCACGCAGGCGCTCGGGCACCAAGTCGAGCTCGATCTGCTCGTTGAGTTGGAAGGTGTCGGTCTCGAAGAACAAACCCAGCATCTCATCCGTGCTGTAGCCGAGCGCGCGCAGCAGCACCGTCGCCGGCAGCTTGCGGCGGCGGTCGATGCGCACGAACACGTTGTCCTTCGGATCGAACTCGAAGTCGAGCCAGGAACCGCGATAGGGGATGACCCGCGCGGAGAACAACAGCTTCCCGGACGAGTGCGTCTTGCCCTTGTCATGGTCAAAGAAGACACCCGGCGAACGGTGCAACTGGGACACGATGACCCGCTCGGTGCCGTTGATGATGAAGGTGCCGTTCTCGGTCATGAGCGGCAGATCGCCCATGTAAACCTCTTGCTCCTTCACGTCCTTGACCACCTTGCTGCCCGCGGGCGCCTCCTTGTCGTAGATCACCAGGCGCAGCAGCACGCGCAGCGGTGCCGCATAGGTGGCCCCGCGCATGGTGCACTCGCGCACGTCGAATGCCGGCTCGCCGAGCCGGTAGCTGACGTACTCCAGCACGGCGTTGCCGGAATAGCTCTCAATGGGCAGCACCGAGCGGAAGGCCGCGTGCAGGCCCATATCATCGCGCGCATTCGGGGCGCGGTCCGCCTGCAGAAACTCCCGGTAGGAATCGATCTGCGTAGCGAGCAGAAAGGGAACCTCAAGAATCGTCGGCCGCTTGCCGAAATTCTTGCGGATGCGCTTCTTCTCGGTGAACGAGTAGGCCATACTGCCTTCCCTCATCTGTGGGGTCTGATGCCCGGACGCCATCGTGCGGCGTCCGCTGCGAAATTTGCATCGCCGCACCCGCGGGCGCAGCGCTCGATGGCGGCCGTTTAAGACCGCGCAGTCAGCTCGACCGATGAGCACTGACTGCAGACGCCGGCTTCTGAAAAAACGTTGCGGGTGCCGGCCCGAATGCGAATCACAAAGCAAAAACGCCGATAGGCCGGCGGCCCGTTGGCCGCCAGCCTTTTCGGCTCAACGCTGATGAGAAACGGACAACGCTTCTTATTTGATCTCGACGGTCGCGCCGGCCTCTTCGAGCGCCTTCTTCGCGGCCTCGGCGTCAGCCTTCGACACGGCTTCCTTCAGCGTCGTCGGCGCACCCTCGACGGCGTCCTTCGCCTCCTTCAAGCCAAGCCCCGTCAGCGCACGCACGGTCTTGATGACGTTGACCTTGTTTGCGCCGAAGGACGCGAGAATCACATCGAACTCGGTCTGTTCCTCGACGGGCGCGGCCTCGGCGGCGGCGGCAGGCGCCGCGGCAACGGCCGCGGCTGCCGTGACACCGAACTTCTCTTCCATCGCACTGATGAGGTCAACGACCTCCATCACGGTCATATTGGCGATGGCGTCGAGGATCTCTTCTTTAGAAACGGCCATAGTACTCTCCTGGGAATCGGTTGCCGGTGCTGAACCGGCGGAAGTCAGATTGGTGTGGCGGTGTCGGTCTGCGGCGACGGCTCAGGCGGCTTCCTTGGCGTCGCGCACGGCAGCGATGGTGCGTACCAGCTTGCCGGGCACTTCGTTCATGGTCGCGGCGAGCTTCTGGATCGGGGCCTTCAGCGTCGCCATCAGGATGCTGATGGCCTCGTCATAGGTCGGCATCTTCGCGACCTTCTCCAGCTCCGACGGGTCCAGCAACTGCCCGGACAGCGCAATCATCCGCACCTTGAAGCGCTCGTGATCCTTGGCGAAGTCTTTCGCCACACGCGCGACCGAGCCGGGATCATTGCGCCCGAACGCGAGCACGAGCGGCCCCGTGAGCGCGTCCGACATGCAGGCGAATTCCGTATCGGCCAGGGCTCTGCGTGCCAGGGTGTTCTTGACCACCCGGACGTAAACACCGGCCTGCCGGGCCTTCACGCGAAAGTCCGTCAACTCCGCTACGCTCATGCCGCGATACTCGGCGCCGATGGCCGAGTAGGCGTTCCGGGCGACTTCCGACACCTCCGCAACAACGGCTTCTTTCTGAGCAAAGTTCAGAGGCATTGGTCTCTCCTGCTGTTCCCGGGTCTACACCCGGGACTGCCCACGGCCTGCCTCCAAGCAGTGCAGCGAGCGATTGCGTGCTCCATGGACCACGCGGGGCGGCCCAAACGAGGCACATCTGCGCAGGCAAGCATTAAGTCCGAGTGCGTTGCCGTCCGGACAAGCACAGGGCCACCTGCGGTCTTTGACGGACCCCGGCACGCCGTGCCGATGTCCCAAAGTCTTGGTGGGCGCGCTCGCTCGGCGAGCCGCCCGCACACGGGGCCGAAGGACCCCGCAGCCGTCCTCAAAACGTGAGTGCGCCGTGGTCGATGGTGAGGCCGGGCCCCATGGTCGAGGACACCGTCACCTTGCGCATGTATACGCCCTTGGCTGCCGTCGGCTTCATCTTCATGAGATTGGCCAGCAGGGCCTCCAGGTTCTCACGCAGCTTCTGCGACTCGAAGTCCATCTTGCCGAGGGGACAATGGATGATGCCCGCCTTGTCCGTGCGATAGCGGACCTGCCCAGCCTTGGCGTTGGTCACGGCCTGCGCCACGTCGGGGGTAACGGTGCCGACCTTCGGGTTAGGCATGAGGCCGCGGGGCCCCAGCAACTTGCCTAACTGGCCCACCACGCGCATGGCATCGGGCGAGGCGATGACAACGTCATAGTCGATTGCACCGCCCTTCATTTCCTCGGCGAGGTCTTCCATGCCCACGCGCTCGGCACCCGCCGCGGTGGCTGCATTCGCATTGGCACCCTGCGCGAAGACCGCAACCCGCACCTGCTTGCCGATGCCGTGCGGCAGCACAGTGGCGCCGCGTACCACCTGATCAGATTTGCGCGGGTCCACGCCGAGGTTGACGGCCACATCCACGTTCTCGATAAACTTCACGCTCGACAGGGTGCGCAGAAGCTCAAAGGCCTCGTCAGCAGCGTGGACCTTGCCCGGCTCGATCCGCTCGCGGATGGCCTTGATGCGCTTGCTCGGCTTTGCCATTACTCGACCCCCTCCACCTCAAGCCCCATCGCCCGCGCACTACCAGCGATGATCCGAACGGCCGCGTTCAGGTCGTTCGCGTTCAGATCGGACATCTTGGTGTTCGCGATCTCTTCCAGTTGGGCACGCGTCACGGTGCCCACCTTCGACGTATTCGGGTTACTGCTGCCCTTCGGAATGCCGACGGCCTTTCGCAACAGCACCGACGCGGGCGGCGTCTTGGTGATGAAGGTGAAGCTGCGATCCGAGTAGACGGTGATGACCACTGGAATCGGCAGCCCTTTCTCCAACTCCTGGGTTCGGGCGTTAAAGGCCTTGCAGAATTCCATGATGTTGACGCCGTGCTGACCCAGCGCAGGGCCGACCGGCGGGCTGGGGTTCGCCTCGCCCGCCTTCACCTGCAGCTTGATGTAGGCGTTGATCTTCTTTGCCATGATTCAATACCTCGACGGGTGCAAGCGCCGACCCTGGAGGGCGCGGCTCCCCGAATGTGTCTCGAAACCGATGCAGCTCCACCGCGCAGTGCGCCGACGACTCGCTGCCCACCTGTCCTCAATATTGACGCATCCCCGCCGACGCGGCGGAGCAGCGCAGCAAGTGTCAGCCCTTCTCGACTTGACCGAACTCCAAGTCCACCGGGGTGGAGCGGCCGAAGATGAGGACCGACACCTTGACGCGACTCTTGTCGTAGTCGACCTCTTCGACGACACCGTTGAAATCGGTAAAGGGCCCGTCCGTTACACGCACGACCTCGCCGGCCTCGTAGAGCACCTTCGGCCGAGGCTTCTCGACACCGTCCTGCACGCGCTGCAGGATCGCCTCGACCTGCGCATCGGGGATAGGCGCGGGCCGATCGCCCTTGCCGCCGATGAACCCCATCACCTTCGGGACATCCTTGACCAGATGCCAAGTGTCGTCGTTCATCTCCATGTGGACGAGCACGTAGCCGGGAAAGAACTTCCGCTCGCTCTTGCGCTGCTGACCGCCGCGCATCTCGACCACCTCTTCCGTCGGCACGAGAATCTCGCCGAAGGCATCCTCCATGCCGGCGCGGGCCACCCGGTCCAGCAGGGAGCGCTTGACGTGGCTCTCGAAACCGGAGAACGCGTGGATCACATACCAACGCTTCGACATGCCTAACCTCCCTGCCCGGTAAGGAAGCGCAGGATTGACATGAGCACCATGTCGAAGAGCCACAGCAGGATGCCGAGGATCAACACCATGACGATGACGATCAGCGTCGTTTGCACGGTTTCCTGCCGCGTCGGCCAGACGACCTTGCGGACCTCCATGCGCGAGTCGACGCCGAAGCGCCACAACTGCCGGCCCGGGAGGGACGTCAGCGCGATCGCGACCGCACCGCCGCTCAATGCCAACAGCGCGATGACGCGCAGCAGCAGCGAGTAGCTAGCGAAGAAATAGAAACCCCACAGACCAACGACGAGCACCGAGGCGGCTGCGACGAGCTTTACGGTGTCGAGGCCGGTTGCGCCGGCTTCGGCTTTAGCGTTCATGCTTCCTGTCTGCGGCGGCGCCGCCGCCGTATATGGCAGGCCAGGAGGGACTTGAACCCCCAACCTGCGGTTTTGGAGACCGCTGCTCTGCCAATTGAGCTACTGGCCTAAGAACTGAAGGACCGCTGGCCGAGCGCCGAGGAACAGGAATGATGCTCCCGGTCTCGACGTTCGACAGCCAGCCCATCTTACTCGACAATCTGTCGTTACTGGAGGA
>NZ_JABX01000076.1 GCF_001469165.1 Thiohalocapsa sp. ML1
CGCCGGCGATGCGCGAAGGCTCCGGCCTGGTCAGATTCTCCGAGCAGCAACCTGATCGCTACTTCGACGTCGGCATCGCCGAGCAGCACGCCGTCACGCTCGCCGCCGGCATGGCCTGCGAAGGCCTCAAACCCGTGGTGGCCATCTACTCCACCTTCCTGCAGCGCGCCTATGACCAACTGGTGCACGACGTCTGCCTGCAAAACCTCGACGTCACCTTCGCCGTGGACCGCGCCGGGCTCGTCGGCGCCGACGGCGCAACGCACGCCGGCAGCTTCGACTTGAGCTACGCCCGCCCCCTGCCCAACCTCATCATCGCCGCCCCCGCCGACGAGCAGGACTGCCGCCGGCTGCTCGACACCGCCTACCAGTACCCCGGCCCCGCCATCGTCCGCTACCCCCGCGGCAACGGCCCCGGCGTCGCCATCGACAAGCGCCAAGGCCCCATCCCCATCGGCCAGGGCGAGCTGCGCCTGCAAGGCCAGGACGCCGCGCTGCTCGCCTTCGGCAGCCGCCTCGACGCCGCCCTCAAGGTCGGGCGCAAGCTCGGCCTCACCGTCGCCAACATGCGCTTCGTCAAGCCCCTTGATGAGGCCCTGATCCTCGCACTCGCCGACCGCCACCGGCTCTTGGTCACCATCGAAGAGAACGCCATCGCCGGCGGCGCCGGCTCGGCGGTGTCGGAGCTGCTCGCCGAGCACGGCGTCACCGTACACGTGCTGCACCTGGGCCTGCCCGACGTCTGCATCGAGCAGGGCGGCCACGACGAGCAGCTCGCCGTCTGCGGCCTCGACGCCGCCGGCATCGAGCCGACGGTGCGCGCGGAGATGGCGGCGCTGAAGCTGGAGCCGCCGGCGGAGCGCGCCGCGGGTGAGGCCGACATCGCGGGCGCGGCGACGGCGTTGGTCGAGGGCGCCGACGAGCCCAGCGGCGGCGTCGGGGCCGTGTGATGCGTCGCGTCATCGTCGTCGCGATGCTCGTGGCGGCGGTGGCGGCCCTGCTGCCGGCGGCGGTGGGGCTCTATCTCCAGCAGCGCTGGGACCGGTTGCTGGAGCATGTGGCGGCGCGCGGCTATCGACTCACGGCGCGGGAGTATCAGTTGGGCTGGGCTCGCTCCGAGGCCAGGGTCGAGGTCGCGCCGCCGGCGGATGCAGACGATGAGCCGACCCGGCTCGGCATCGGGCTGCGGCTGGACCATGGCTACGAGCGCTGGCTCGGCGGCGGTTCGCCGCGCCTCGCCGCGTTCAGCGGCCGGGCGACGGTGCTGGGTGGCCCGCGGCCGCTGCCGCCGCTGGTGGTGGGCGGCACGCTCGGCCTCCTGGGCGGCCTCGACGGCACGCTGCGGGTGCCGGACGTGACCTACTCGGGCGCCGTCGGTCAGCTCCACTTCGTCGCCGGCAGCGGTGTCTTTCGCCGCGGGCCTGACGGCCGGCTGCAGGTTTCCGGGAGTCTGGATGCGCTGGAGGCGGAGGCCCCGGATGGGCGCAAGCTCCGCCTTGAGGGGCTTGGCTTCGCGCTGCGGCTGGCCGATGCCCAAGCGAGCCTGCCGCTCGGTGAGCTGTCCGTGACCCTTGGCGCCCTGTCGCTCGATGCAAGCGCGGCACAGCCGGCGCTGGCGCTGGGTGAGCTGGAGGCGGCGCTGGCGTCGGCGCTCGACGGCGCCGCCGCGGCCATCCGCGTGGACGCGTCGGTGGCGGCGCTGACGCTCGGCAGCCATACTTATGCGCCCTCGGGCGGCGAGCTGCTGGTCGAGGGCCTGCGGGCACCGGCGCTGGTCGGGTTGCGTGCGCGCCTTGCGGCGCTCGATGCCGCCGCGCTGGCGCCGTCGCAGCGTGGCGCAGCGCTGGCGCAGATTGCGACGGCCGCGCTGCCGGAGCTGCTCGGCGGCGAGCCGCGACTGCGGCTCAGGGCGCTCAGGATCACGACGCCCTACGGTGAGCTCGCGGCCGACGCCGACCTGGGGCTCGCGCCGCCGTCCGCACCGGCCGGCGGCGCCGAGGGCCAGATCAGTGCCGGCGGCGAGCCGCTCTCGGCGCTCACGGCGCGGCTCACGGGCACGGTGGAGGTCTCCGGCCCGCAGGCGCTTGTCGTGGCCCTGATCACGGGCGAGCAGACGCGCCGGGTGCGCGCCGAGCTCGCACTGCGCGGCGAGCCCGCGGATCATCTGTCGCCCGCGTTGGCGGCGGACCTGGACGCGGCGGCACAGGCCTCCGCGCGGCGGCTGCTGCGGGAGGGCTGGCTCGTCGCCGAGCAGGGCCGGCTGCTGGCGCGGCTTAGTCTGGAGCGCGGTACGCTGGAACTGAACGGCAAGGCCATCGCCGTCGCTGACTGGCTGGCGCCGGGCGCACCGCCGGGCGCGCCTTGATCGTGTCGCCGGACCATGCCGAACGAGGGGCAAGCATGTTGCAGATCGAGCCGATTCCGGCCTTTGACGACAATTACATCTGGCTGCTGCGCGACGGTGCGGGCGGCGACGGCCGTGCAACGGTGGTGGACCCGGGCGACGCTGACCCGGTGGTGGAGCGGCTGCGCGCCGATGGCCTGTCGCTGGGCGCCATCCTGCTGACCCATCACCACGGCGACCACCAGGGCGGGGTAGCGGATCTGCTCGCGCTGTGGCCGGACGCCCAGGTGTTCGCGCCAGAGGATCAGCGCATTCGGCAGGCGACGCGGCGGGTCGGCGAAGGTGACCGCGTGGCACCGCCCGGGCTGGGCACGACCCTGGAGGTGCTCGACGTGCCCGGCCACACGGCGACACACATCGCCTATCTTGGTGACGGCGCGCTCTTCTGCGGCGACACGCTGTTCGCGGGCGGCTGCGGGCGCGTCTTCGATGGCAGCTTCGAGCAGCTCGCGGCGTCGCTGCGGCGCATCGCGGCGCTGCCGCCCGAGACGCTGTGCTACTGCGCGCACGAGTACACGCTGGCCAACCTCGGCTTCGCGGCTTGGGTGGAGCCGGACAGTCAGGCCCTGGCCGAGCGCAGCCGTGAGGCAGAGGCGCTGCGCGCCCGCGGCGAGTCCACGGTGCCGTCGAAACTCGCGCTGGAGCTTGCGACCAATCCCTTTCTGCGCACCCGCGAGCCCGGCGTCATCGCCGCGGCGGAGCGGTTTGCGGGCCGGCCGCTCGGCGACGAAACGGCTGTGTTTACGGCGCTGCGCCGGTGGAAGGATGAGCGGTACGATTAGGTTGCTTGACGGCGCCGAATGCTGCCAAAGGGCCGAGGGCCGAGGGCTAAGGGAGCCCTCCTCGCCCCCGGCCCGCGGCCCTCGGGTGAGGCGCGTCGGGATCGCTATCGAAATCGAACCGAGTGCCAACCGATCCTGATCCCGATAGCGATATCGATGAGCACGACTCATCGGTTTGACGCTCTGCCTCGCTAGATTCCTTCGGATGGCGCCAAATCTGCCCTATGGGCTGGTGAGCTTGCGTCCCAGACGTCGCGCCAGCGCCTGATCCAGCGCCGGTGCAGGTCCGCGGGCAACAGGGCCTGGGCTGTCCAGGCCACCCACTCCCGATGCACCCGGAGCCAGATCCCAAGCGCGCCGCGCTGCTGGATCTCGGCGGCGACGCTCGCCGTCGGTGCGGGCGTGCCGACGTCATGGGTGATGTGGCGAATGCGCAGGAGATGCAGCGGTGAGCTGATCAGCAGTGGGTCGGTGCGCGCGGCGGGGGGCAGCAAGGCCAGCGCGGAGCGCCAGTTGCCGATGGTGTCGAAGGACTCGGCGTCGTGCTGCACCCGCGCAGCCGGCACGCCACGGCGCTCGATCGCGGCGGCCATTAGTGCCGCACCGGGTTGGTCCCGGCCGCCGCGGCGCCCGCCAACGCAGATCAGTCGGCCAGCCTTGCCCGCGTGAAACAGCGCCGCGGCGTGCTCGACGCGCGCGAGGCTGGTGGTGCCGAGGCCCTCAACGGGACCGAACGCATCGAAGAAGACGACGCCCGCCGGGCGTGCCCGGTCGGGCACCGGCGGCGGCAGGCTCACCACCGCCCAGGCGAGATAGAAGCCGACGAGGAGCAGGTCCACGGCGACCATGGCGAGCGCCGCGCGGAGGAGCCGGCGTCGGCCGGGCCTGTCTGCTTTGGTGATGGCGCTCATGCGCAGTCAGATATGCGTTGCGCGCACGCTGTGCGGGTCCGCTCGCTGAGGTTTGACGCTATGATGCGCGCCGCGTGCCGCCGCCGTTGGCTGGTGCGCCATCCAAGCTCCAGGGAGGCAGAGCCTCAGACCGGCAAGGAGCGCCGTCTGGCGCAGCCGGCTTGTTGGCGCAGTGAACCAAGGGCCAAGGGCCAAGGCCCGAGGAGGGCTCCCTCGGCCCTCGGCCCTCGGTCCTTCCCCCAGGTGTCCTCGTGAAACTTGACTCATCTGCAAGCCTTTGGCGCCGTCAAGCAATCTAGTCGTCCTCGCCATGCCAGCTCCGAAGAACCCTTTGCTGCCCGCGGTGCGCTGGGCGCTCGCCGTGCTCGCGGGGGCGGTGATGGTGTTGTCGTTTGCGCCCTTCGGCTGGTTTCCGGCGGCCCTCGCGAGCGTCACGGCATTCTATCTGCTGCTGCCCCGCGGGCGCCGCGGCGGCTTCGCCACGGGCTGGTTCTATGGCCTTGGGCTGCTCGGTTTCGGCGTGTTCTGGATCCGGATCAGTCTCAACGAGTTCGGCAATATGCCGGCGGTCGCCGCGAATGCGCTGATGCTGCTGCTGGTCGCGGCGCTGGCACTCTTCTACGCGCTCGCGGGCTGGCTCGTGACGCGGCTGCGGCCGGGGGAGGATGCGCCGCGCTGGTGGGTCGGCCCGCTGCTGGTCTTGCCGGGCGTCTGGGTGCTGCTGGAGTGGGTGCGCAGTTGGCTGTTCACGGGGTTCCCGTGGCTGTTTGCGGGCAACGGGCAGATCAATCCGCTGCCGTTGCTGGGGGCGCCGCTGGCGGGTTGGGCGCCGGTGGTGGGCGTGCACGGGCTCAGCCTCGCGGTGGCGCTGTCGGCCGGGCTCGTGGTGGTGGCGCTGCGCCGCGGCGGCGGCGCGCGGCCGGCGGCGCTCGCGGGGCTGCTGGCCATCTGGCTCGTCGGCGCGCTGCTGGCGCGGGTGGAGTGGACGCGGCCGGCGGACGGCCCGCTCTCGGCCGCGGTGCTGCAGGGCAACGTGGAGCAGTCGCTCAAGTGGGCACCGGACGGCGTGCTGCCGACGCTTGAGATCTACCTGGACCTGACCCGCGAGGTGCTGGCCGACAGCGATGTGATCGTTTGGCCGGAGACTGCGATCCCGTCCTTTCTGCACGAGGTGGAGGCGGGGCTGCTGCCGCCGCTGACGGCGGACGCTGTCGCGGCCGGGGCCGAGATCGTCATCGGCGTGCCGATCATGGAAATGGCCGAGCGCTACTTTAACGGGCTCATCAGCGTCGGCAGCGCCGCGGACCGCTACTACAAGCGCCATCTCGTGCCCTTCGGCGAGTTTCTGCCGTTTGATCGGCAACTGCGCCCGCTGATCGACTGGTTCGATGTGCCGATGTCGAGCTTCAGCCGCGGCGAGGCCGAGCGGCCGTTGTTGCAGGTTGGTCCGTACCGCGTCGGCGTCTCCATCTGCTACGAGGATGTCTTTCCGGAAGAGGTGCGGCAGGCGCTGCCGGAGGCGGCGTACCTGATCAACGTCAGTAACGACGCCTGGTTCGGCGACTCGCTGGCGCCGCATCAGCACCTCGAGTTCGCGCGCCTGCGGGCGCTGGAGAACGGCCGTCCGCTGGTGCGGGCCACCAACACCGGCATCTCCGCGATCATCGACCACCGCGGGCGCGTGACGGCGTCGCTGCCGCTGTTCGAGCGCGGCGTGCTGACGGGCACCATCCAGCCGCGCACGGGGCGCACGCCTTTCGCGGCCGTCGGCAGCCTGCCGGCGCTGCTCTTGGCCGCCGCGATGCTGGTGGCGGCGTTGCTGCTCGGCCGTTCCCGCAACACCGCCGCTTGAACTGGCCTGCCCGGCTGCTTTCGCGGGCCTTGGCGTGCGTGGCGGGCGGCAGGGTATGATGCCGCGTCTTTGTCGCAGTGCGTCCACCCGCCTTGGTCCAGCTGGTTTACTTCTTCATCGATCTCTGCCTGTTGCGGCGCAAGCCACAGGATCTACCGGCGTCCACAACGCTGTTCGGTCTGGTGCTCGGCGTGGCGCTGCTGGGTGGGCTCCTGCTGTCCATGACGGCGGGTGCGTCGCTCCTGTCCGGCGTCGCCCAGACGCTGTTGGACCTGTTCCTGATGCTCGGCGTGCTGCACGTGGCGCTGAAGGCCGTGAACAAGCGGGCTCGCTACCTGCAAACAGCGACGGCGCTGGTGGGCGCGGATGCGGTGATCGGCTTCGTCGCCCTGCTGCCGGTGACTCTGGCCGGCCCGGCGCTCGGTGCCGAGCCGGGTCCCGACGTGCTGCTGGCCGGGCTGCTGTTCTTGGCGCTGGTGGCGTGGAGCGTGCTCGTTGTCGGACACATCCTGCGCCATGCCTTCGACCTGCCGCTGGCGCAGGGGGTCTTCATCGCCATCGGCTTCGATATCTTCAGCTTCGTGGTTATCAGCGCCTTGATCCAGGGTCCTGCCTGACATGCATCTCCATATCCTCGGTATCTGCGGCACCTTCATGGGCGGTGTCGCCCTGCTCGCCCGCGCCTTGGGCCACCGGGTTACGGGTTCGGACGCCAACGTCTATCCGCCCATGAGCACGCAGCTCGAGGCCGCCGGCATCGAGCTGATGCAGGGCTATGACGCCTCGCACCTCGAGCCGGCGCCGGACGTGGTCGTTGTCGGCAACGCGATGAAGCGCGGCATCCCGGCCGTCGAGTACATGCTGGACGCAGGCCTGCCCTATGTGTCCGGGCCGCAATGGCTCGCCGAGCACCTGCTGCCGGG
Source organism: Thiohalocapsa sp. ML1 (assembly GCF_001469165.1). Lineage (GTDB taxonomy): Bacteria > Pseudomonadota > Gammaproteobacteria > Chromatiales > Chromatiaceae > Thiohalocapsa. The sequence continues at coordinate 6,873 of NZ_JABX01000076.1, forward strand.
GCGCCACGTGCTCGCGGTGTCGGGCACCCACGGCAAGACCAGCACGTCGAGCATGCTCGCGTGGATTCTGGAGGATGCGGGGCTCGCGCCCGGGTTTCTCATCGGCGGCGTGCCGCAGGACTTTGGCGTGTCGGCGCGGCTCGGCGCCGGCCGCCACTTCGTTGTCGAGGCGGACGAGTACGACACGGCCTTCTTTGACAAGCGCTCGAAGTTTGTGCACTACCGGCCGCGGACCCTGGTGATCAATAATCTTGAGTTCGATCATGCGGACATCTTCGATGATCTCGCCATGATCCAGCGGCAATTTCACCACTTGGTCCGCACCGTGCCCGGCACCGGCCTGATCACGTATCCGGCCGGGGAGCCGGCGGTGGACGTGGTGCTGGCCATGGGCGCCTGGACGCCGCTGCAATCCATCGGCGACGGCGGCGACTGGTCCGCCGAGTGGCTGGCCGAGGATGCCTCGGCGTTCCGCGTGCTCGCACCGGGCGGCGACAGCGCCGAGCTGCGCTGGGACCTGACCGGCGCGCACAACGTCCAGAACGCGCTCTCCGCCATGGCGGCGGCGGCGCACGTCGGTGTCGCGCCCGCGCAGTCGGCCGCGTCGCTCGGGCGCTTTCAAGGCGTCAAGCGGCGCATGGAGCTGCGCGGCGAGGTGCGTGGCGTGCGCGTCTACGACGACTTTGCGCACCATCCGACGGCCATTGCCACGACGCTCGCGGGGCTGCGCCGGCGGGTCGGTGATGCGCGCATCATCGCCGTGCTGGAGCCGCGCTCGAACACCATGCGTCTCGGCGTCCATGCGGCGGCATTGGCCGATGCGCTCGCCGCTGCCGACAGGGTGGAGGTCTATGCCCCCGCCGAGCTGGACTGGGACGCGGCGGCGGTGCTGGCGCCGCTCGGGGCGCGGCTCCGTGTGGCAGCGGCTGTGGAGGACATCGTCGCCGCGCTCGGCGCCGAGGCTAGCCCCGGCGACCACGTGCTGGTGATGAGCAACGGCGGTTTCGGCGGCATCCACCAGCGACTGTTGGACGCGCTCGCCGCTGTGGCGGCTTGAGCGGACCGGGCGGGCTCGGGGCCGCGCGAGACGGTCCCTCCTCGGCCCTCGGCCCTCGGTTAAATGCGCCAACGAGCGGGCGGCGCAAGAAGACGCTCCGCGCCCTGGTTAGTCTGATGCTCTGTCTCGCTAGCGCTTGGGCTTTCAAACACGGCGTGGTGTCGCCAACTCCGCGCCTTCGCTCATCGACGACCCCGCAGCGCCATGACCGCCTGGAACAAGACCATCGCCGTCGGCCTCACCGGCGCCTCCGGCATCCACTACGGACTGACGGTGCTGCGCGGCATCGTCGCGGCGGACCTGCGGGTCTACCTGCTGGTGTCGCAGGCGGCGCAGGTGGTGCTGAAAATGGAAGCGGACCTCGATGTACCGTCGCGACCGGCGGATGCGGAACGCTTTTTCACGGAGTATTTCGACGCCGCGCCCGGGCAGATCCGGGTGTTTGGCCGGCAGCAGTGGACGGCGCCGGTGGCGAGTGGCACTAACCCGCCGGATGCGATGGCCATTTGCCCGTGCACCACGGGCACGCTGGCCAGCATCGCCGCGGGCCTGAGCCAAGACCTGATGGATCGCGCCGCCGACGTGGCCCTGAAGGAGGGTCGCAAGCTGATCCTCGTCGTGCGCGAAATGCCGTTTACGACGGTGCATCTGGAGAACATGCTGCGGCTCGCCCGCGCCGGCGCCGTGATCATGCCGGCAAATCCGGGCTTCTATTTCAAGCCGGAGCGGGTGGAGCAGGTCTACGACTTCGTGGCAGCCCGTGTGCTCGACCACCTCGGCGTGCCGCATCGGCTCGCGGCGCGCTGGGGGGATTGATGCTGATCGCGAGCGGGTGATGCGGCGGGGCTGCCAGGCGGCCCCGCCGCGGGCATAGCGCGCCCGCTACGCCACTTCCGCGAAGGCCTCCCTGGCCGCGGCCAGCGTCGCATCGATCTCGGCATCGCCGTGTGCCGAGGAGACGAAGCCCGCCTCAAAGGCCGACGGCGCCAAGTACACGCCGCGCTCCAGCATGGCATGGAAAAACGCGTTGAACTGCGCCTGGTTGCAGGCGGTCGCCTGCGCGTAGTTGGTCACCGGGCCGTCCGCCGTGAAGAAGAGCCCGAACATGCCGCCCGCTCGGTTCGTGCTGAGCGGCACGCCCGCGGTCTCCGCGGCCGCCTCCATGCCTTGCATGAGGCGCTCGGCGGTGGCGGCAAGCCGGTCATGGAAACCGGGCGCGGATAGCAGCTCCAAGGTCTTGAGGCCTGCCGTCATCGCAATCGGGTTGCCGGACAGCGTGCCTGCCTGGTACACGGGTCCAAGCGGCGAGATCTTCTCCATGATGTCGCGCCGGCCGCCGAAGGCGCCCACGGGCATGCCGCCGCCGATGACCTTGCCGAGCGTCGTCAGGTCCGGCGTGATGCCGTAGAAGGCCTGCGCACCGCCCAAGGCCACGCGAAAGCCGGTCATGACCTCATCGAAGATCAGGACCGTGCCGTGCTGATCGCAGACCTCGCGCAGGGTTTCCAAAAAGCCCGGTACCGGCGGGATGCAGTTCATGTTGCCGGCGACGGGCTCGACGATGATGCAGGCGACCTCGTCGCCGATCTGGGCCATCGCCGCGCGCACGGCGTCGGCGTCGTTGTAGGTCAGGGTCACGGTGAGCTCGGCCAGTGCCGCCGGTACGCCGGGGGAGCTCGGCTCGCCCAGGGTGAGCATGCCGGAGCCGGCCTTCACCAGCAGCGAGTCGCCATGGCCGTGGTAATTGCCCTCGAACTTGATGATCTTGTCCCGGCCCGTGAAGCCCCGCGCGAGCCGGATCGCGCTCATCGTGGCCTCGGTGCCGGAGCTCGTCATGCGCACCAGCTCCATGCTCGGTACCAGCTCGCAGACGCGATCGGCCATCAGTGTTTCGAGCTCCGTCGGCGCACCGAAGGACAGGCCCTTTTCGACCCGCGCGGCCACCGCCGCGATGACCTCCGGGTGCGCATGCCCCAGAATCATCGGGCCCCAAGAGCCCACATAGTCGATGTAGCGCTTGCCGTCGGCGTCCGTCACATAGGCGCCGGACGCCGACTCGAAGAACACCGGCGTGCCGCCGACGCTGCGGAAGGCGCGCACCGGCGAGTTGACGCCGCCCGGGATATGGCGCTGGGCGGCCTCGAAAAACTGTTGGGATCGGGACATGGGCGGGGCTCCGTCGGAGTGGATCCGGGCGCATCCAGGGGATGGGCCGTCGTCGTGCAGCACGGCCCCGACGCCGCGTTGGATGCGGAGCCGGGTCAATCGCATGCGGGCCGACATGTTAGCAGTGCAGGCCCGCAACGGGCGGGGCAACGCGTTGCCGTTGAGATTGGGCAACGGCGCGCCCTCTTGCGCCAGGGGCAGGGCTTGACAGCGGGGCGCCGAGTTATGTGCGGCAGAGTTGAAAACGCTTCCCGGCGGCCAGATTTGCGGCGGTTTTGCGTGCTGGGGAAGCTTGGGGCTCGCTGAGCCGCCGGGCGACGCGAGCATCGCTACACAATGACGGAGAGGATATCTTGAAGCAGTATATGTGCTTGGTTTGCGGGTTCATCTACGACGAGGAGCTTGGCTGGCCGGACGACGGCATCGCGCCGGGGACCAAGTGGGCCGACGTGCCCGATACCTGGAAGTGTCCGGAATGCGGTGTCGGCAAAGAGGACTTTGAAATGGCGGAGCTCTAGATGCCGCGCGCCCGTAAGGCGGATAACCCCAGTCGGCGCTGTGGAACTGTACGGCGGCACTGTGCTAGTTTCGAGCGCGTTTCAATGCCTTGCACCTTCCAACGACACGGGTTTGCAACACATGTCAGTGCTCACCGACTCTGATCTCACCCTCACCGGCGCCGCACAGCGTAAGATGAGCGAACTGTTCCGCGACATCGACGACGGCGTTGCCGGGGTGCGCGTGTACGCGGCGCCCGGCGGCTGCAGTGGCGTCAGCTTCGGCATGACCTTCACCGACGCGATCAGCGACAATGACGGCGTGCGCGACTTCGACGACTACAAAATCGTCGTGGATGACGGCACGCTGGGCTACCTGCGCGGTGTCGAGATCGATTTCGTCGACCGCGGTGACGGGCAGGCCACCTTCGTCTTCAACAACCTGCCGGCGGTCGGTGGCGGTTGCGGCACCTGCGGCTCAAGCTCGGAAGGCCGCTGCGCGTCCTAATCTCGTCTACAAGTCCAGGCAGCATTACGTGGTACGTATCGGCATCGTCGGCGGCACCGGCTACACGGGTTCCGAGCTGCTGCGGCTCCTCGTCACGCACCCGCGGGTCGAGGTCGCCGTCATCACCTCGCGCGGCGACGCCGGGCAACGCGTGTCCGAGGCATTGCCGATGCTGCGCGGGCGGTGCGACCTCAGGTTCGAAGAGCCCGAGCGCGCAGCCCTGGATCGCTGTGATCTGGTGTTCTTCGCGACGCCGAACGGCACCGCGATGGAGCACGCCCCGGCCCTACTCGACGCCGGCGTGCGTGTCATCGATCTCGCTGCGGATTTTCGCCTCAAGGATGTCGCCCTCTGGGAGCGATGGTACGGCATGACCCATGCTGCGCCCGCGCTGGTGGATGAAGCCGTATACGGGTTGCCTGAGCTGCATCGTGCGGCGATTCGCGGCGCGCGGCTCATCGCCAATCCCGGCTGCTATCCGACGGCCATCACCTTGGGACTGCTGCCTTTGCTGGAGCAAGGGCTGATCGACCCGGCGCGGGTCATCGCCGACGGCAAGTCCGGTGTCAGTGGCGCCGGCCGCAAGGCGAACGCCGGGCTGCTGATGGCGGAGGTCGGTGAGAGCTTCAAGGCATACAGCGTCGCCGGGCATCGTCATGAGCCCGAGATCGAGGAGACCTTGCGGCTCGCCACCGGGGAGCCGCTTGGCCTGACCTTCGTTCCGCACCTCGTGCCGATGGTGCGGGGCATCGAGGCGACGCTCTACGCCGGTCTGCGCGGACCCGTGTCTGATCTCCAGGAGCGCTACGTGAAACGCTACGCGGGCGAACCGTTCGTTGACGTGCTGCCGGCGGAGCTGCCGGTCGAGACACGCGCGGTGCGAGGCACCAACGTCTGCCGACTGGCCGTGCTGGAGCCGCAGGGCAAGGGGACGGTCGTGGTCCAGGCGGTCATCGACAATCTTGTGAAGGGCGCGGCCGGCCAGGCGGTGCAGAACATGAACCTGATGTTGGGGTTGCCGGAAACCGAAGGGCTCGACAGCGTTGCCCTCGTTCCCTGATCTGCGGCGGACGAGCGATCTCGCCACCGCGGCGACGGAGACGGGGGCGGGGCAGGGGCGCCGCGGCCGGCACTGGTGGCTCGTCACCATCGGCTGGCTCGGGGTCGTCGCCGCCGCCTTCGTGCTCGGCTACCTGCTATCCGCGCATGATGCAAAGCGCTTTTCCGCCCGCATCCAGGCTCTGCAGATGGAGCGCGACCTGCTGACCGAGCAGCTAGCCGAGCAGCGTGCTGCGGAGGCCAAGCTCCGGCGTTCGCACCAGATCGACGTTGAGGCCCAGCGTGCCGCCAAGGTGCAGATCTCGATGCTCGAAGACGAGCGGGTCCGGCTGGAGCAGCGGCTGGGTTACCTGAAGGCCCTGATCGATGCGGGGGGGCGCGGCATCGTCGACGTGCATGCGCTTGATGTTACACCCGCTGGCGATGGCGAGTTCGACTACCGACTGAGCCTAAGCCAGCTCATCGCCAGTGTTCCGCAGACTGAGGGCGAGGTCATGCTGGCGCTCGCGAGTCGGCAAGATGGGGCTAGGCGGGTGACGCCGCTCGCTGAGCTCGGCGTCGGCGACGCCGGGCGGCACCTGATGCAGTTCGGCGACGTCGCGGAGTTCACTGGGCGGTTTCAGTGCGAGGATGGGGTCGAGCCCGAAAGCCTGATCGTTGAGATTGTGCCGAAGGGCGACAACTTACTACCATCCCGGCACGTCATCTCCTGGAAGGCGGCCGTTGCCGGCAACCAAGAGTTCCCCGCAAGCAAGCCACAGCGCTAGCGGTTCAAGCACTGGCGCTAGGCCCTAGCGGCGCCGAGCGCATCCGACAACAGACTTCGAGGAGTTTGCGATGACCGATACCATTGCCGAAGAGAGCCCGCTGGTTTTCACCGCTGAGGCCGCGCGAAAGGTGGCCGACCTGATTGCCGAAGAAGGCAACGACGACCTGATGTTGCGCGTCTACATCCAGGGGGGCGGCTGTTCCGGCTTCCAGTATGGATTTACCTTTGCCGAGACCGTTGACGACGGCGACACCGAAGTCGTCACCGACGGCGTCAAGTTGCTTGTGGATCCGATGAGTCTCCAATACCTGATGGGCGCCGAAATCGACTACACGGAAGGTCTACAAGGCGCGCAGTTCGTCATCCGCAACCCCAACGCGAGCACCACCTGCGGTTGCGGCTCGTCCTTCGGCGTCTAGCGGGCTGCTCGCCGACCCCTCAGCCCGGACTTGGGGCCGGCCGCGCGCGCCGGTGTGCCGTGCACGGCCCAGCGCGCAGCTCGCCGGCCCGGTCGGCGGTGCTCAATGAAGGCTCTTGGGTTGTTGGGAGAGCGCTTGGCCCGCCTTGTCGGCGCAGGTCAGCGAGGCGCAGCAACCTCGGCTTCGTCCTGCTCGCTTCCCTTGCCGTAGGGCATGGGCGGCAGGGTGAGTGGGATCGCTCTGCTGTTGCGCGGGGTCGTAGCTGCCGTTGCTGGCGGCACTGCGACTTCGCCATCGTCCCCGTCGCCGGAAGCAAAGGCGAGCCACAGGGCTGCGCCGACGATCAAAACGACTGCGGCGGCCACAATGGCCGGCCGCAGCACTCGGCGGTCGATCCGTAGGCTGGGGAACGGCTGCGAACGGGCGCGGGTTCCGGCGGCTTTGTAATCGCGCATCTAGGCATCCATTCGGATAGGCTTTCAGTCGCCGCAGTCTAGACGATGTCGGCAGACCCCGGGAAGGCACCCCGACCAACGTGACCGGCTTGCGTGCGTGTGCTGCCGGCGTACAGCTTCGCCGAGGAGATACAGATTCGATGTCCGATGCGCAAGACGAAGCGCTCGAAGCGCTGCAACGCGGGACGGTCGAGGTCATCGGCCTCGACAGGCTGGAACAGCAGGTACGCCAGGGCGTCTCGCTGCGGGTCAAGGCGGGGTTCGACCCCACGGCGCCGGATCTGCATCTCGGGCATGTCGTGTTGCTCCAGAAGCTGCGCCAGTTCCAGCGGTTCGGCCACAAGATCTTGTTCGTGATCGGCGACTTCACCGCCATGATCGGCGATCCAACCGGCAAGAGCGCGACCCGCAAACCGCTGTCCCGTGATGAGGTCGCCGTCAACGCTCAGACGTATCAGGAGCAGGTCTTTCGCGTCCTAGATCCCGCCGCGACGGAGGTCGTCTTCAACTCGACCTGGCTGGCCGCGCTGGGCGCGGAGGGGATGGTCCGACTGGCCGCACAGCACACGGTCGCGCGGATGCTGGAGCGCGACGACTTCGCAAAGCGCTACAAGGCGCAACAGCCAATCGCCATCCACGAGTTTCTGTATCCGCTCATCCAGGGATATGACTCCGTCGCGTTGCGGGCGGACGTCGAGCTCGGCGGTACGGATCAGAAGTTCAACCTGCTGGTTGGGCGCCAGCTTCAGACAAACGCGGATCAAGCGCCCCAGGCGGTGATGACTTTGCCGATCCTGGAGGGGCTCGACGGCGTCCAGAAGATGTCGAAGTCGCTCGGCAACTACATCGGCATCACGGAACCGGCGGTCGAGATGTTCGGCAAGCTAATGTCCGTTTCCGACGATCTAATGTGGCGGTACTTCGAGTTGCTGAGCGACCGGGCCTCTGCGGAGCTTGATGCGCTCAGGGCATCCGTGCGGGAGGGCGCCAACCCCCGCGACATCAAGTTGCTGTTGGCCGCGGAGCTCGTCACCCGATTCCACGGTCGAACAGCGGCCGACGTCGCTCATAGGGACTTCCTGGCGCGATTTCAGCGTCGGGAGCTCCCGGAGGACCTGCCTGAACAGAGCGTCCCGGTCGACGGTTCGGCTGCGATTACGCTGGTGCAACTGCTGAAGGCAGCCGGACTCGTCTCCAGCACCTCCGAGGGCCACCGCATGGTGACCCAGGGTGCCGTCAAGATCGACGGAGTGCGCGTCAACGACGGCAACCTGGCCTGCGAACGCGGTTCCGCTCGCATCTACCAGGTTGGCAAGCGGCGTGTTGCCCGCGTTCGCGTCGCGTGACGGTGCGGCGGCGACGAAACCTGCGAAAAACTCTCCC
>NZ_JABX01000077.1 GCF_001469165.1 Thiohalocapsa sp. ML1
TTATCAGTGATATTGAGCTGCGCGTCGACGACCCCGATCAACCGCCCCCGCTTTGCTTCATCGCGTCTGGGTTCCCGCGCATTGGCAGACGATCTCTTCTTCGACATGCATTGATCAAATGCAGCCTAGCCGCTCAATCCTATGAGTTTCCGTCGATATACCTCGGAAGACAGGATGGGATAGATGATTTTATCGTGAAGCTCTACGACTTGGGCCTTTCCAACGCCGCGTACCCAACTCACCTCATGGAGACAGAACTATCGGATCGAATTCGCATCGCCGCAAACATAGTCGAGGACATTCAGAACGCGCGCGAATTTGTGGTGGTGCAAGACGAGGGGTGTCTCATAGATTACACGGGAGCACCACAGGAATGGTTCTCACGCATCTTGGACTATGGCAAAGACAATTGGCGCCCAGTTTTCCTTATCGCGTCCCGCTTCCGAGTACGAGCAGAGTATTGCCGCCGCATTGCCCAAGTGCTTGCGATACCAGTACCGGAGCTTTCCGTGTCAGAAAGAAACGGCCTCTTTAAGCGACTCCTAAAGAGCCAAGGAATTGAGATTCCGGTTGAAGATTTCAAGTTCTTCATTGGTTTATTTCAAGGCTTCCCAGATCAATTGAGGTTCACTTGTGAACTACTGAAAGACCTTGGCATTTCAGAGACCAAGAAGCGATCACATGAGATTACCGAATACAATTCCGACAAGGCAGCCACCATTCTTTCCAAGTACGCAGAAAGCGACGAGATTCTGGATCTTCTGTATTTGCTATCGAAGTTTGAATTCATCAGCTTTGACTTTCTCTTTTCGCTTATAGAGGAAGCTCGGTATATACCTCTGATCGAACAACTGTTGGCGGAGTCAGTGTGTGATTACGTTGGGGTCGAGCGGGAATTTCTCCGGCTAAATGACGTCATCCGCGACTACATTCAGCGAAATAGGTTGCAGATGCCTGAGGTATTTCAGAAGAAGCTGCAAGATCACCTTGACAGATTTCTCCAAGACGCCGACCTCGAAGGCCGGGATGTTTCGGACCTTCTATATTCAATGAAAGAGGCAATCAAGAGTGGTCAGGTACCCATGGATGCATACCTCGTTCCATCACACTTCTTGGCAAGCATGAGGGAACTCTATCAGGAACGAGGCCATTTGGATCGCGTAATCGAACTGGCCGATAGATTATTGGCGAAGAGGCATATTTTGGAGCCTGCGATCGAGAAGGACGTTCGGTATTATTTGTGTTTGTCCCTAGCTAGAAAAAAAGATAGCCGACTGGTTCAAGAAGTTCAACACATTCAAGGTCCGGAGCACAATTTCCTACTAGGCTTCTATTATCGATTGCAAGGACGAGCCAAGGACGCCATCGAACGCCTTAGCAAGTGCCTCGGTGAAGCGCCGGTCGCGAATAGAGCGAAGAGAGAGCTCGTGCAGGTGTATCTTTCTATTGAGGAGTACGAACTGGCGTCGGACTTAGCAAAAGAGAATTACGAATCGAACAAGAAAAACGCTTACCATATACAAGCATACTTCAACACGCTAGTGAACGCGGCGGCGGGCAGCCAAGATAGGCGGATGCTAAGACAACTCATCGAGGAATTGCGCAACCTCGGGACTGACCTAGGGGAGCAAATGGCAGATATTGCTCAGGCGGACTTTTATGCGAAGGTAGAACGCGACTACACGGCTGCAGTCGACGCAATTGACGACGCGATTGCCAAGCACCCAGAGTCTCATTACCCTCTGATTAGCAAAGCATATCTAGCCGCGTATAACGGTGACTTGGTACGCATCAGAGATTCGCATCAAAAACTGATCTCTTTATCAAGAGAGAGAACGATATCAGAAGAGACCATTAGTAGACTTAAGGCATATATCCTCGCAATGGAGGGTGATCTCCAAACAGCCACGGCCTCGGCCGATCGCAGTCTCGTCCGACTACCTCAGTCGTCACGAGAATCGTTTAAGCGAAAGCTTGCGGACGTTCACGCAAAAGCGAAGGGCAATACAGAGCCCTGACTCCGAGGCAGAGGGCGGGCCCGTTTCAACGACTTCGCTTATTTCGCGCGCGCCCGCCGAAGCCGATACTCGGTGCTTACCGGCGACCGCGCGTTGCGCCGGATCGCCGTTGACGAGGGGGTTGCCGTCATGGGCACGCTTTGCCTTATGGAGCGGCGGGTCGCAGGCGAGGTGATCGGCATCGGGGAGGCAGAAGCCGCCTATGTGTGCATGCGCGCAGGTGGTCGGAGACTTCCATGGGATCAGGTGCAGCGACATCTCGACCGGCTCGGCGGAGGCGACCTCTGATGACAGACAGCGTGGCGACGCCATCCGGCGGACTCCTGACCGGATCGGCATGGCAGACCAAGTACAGCCCCGAGCACGGCGACCTGGTGCAGGGCTTCTACGTGCCCGCGCTCCAATGCGCCATCCGCTACGACCGCTCCACCGGCTTCTTCAACGCCTATGCCCTGGCGCTCGCCGCCCGCGGTGTCGAGGCGCTGATCGGCAACGGCGGCAGGATGCGCCTCGTGGTCGGCTGCACGCTGAGCGCGGAGCACGTGGCGGCCATCGAGCAGGGTGCCAAGCTCAGGGATACCGCGGCGGCGGCCATGCTGGCGGAGCCGCTGCGGGCAGCCGATCCCGCGGCCATCGATGCCCTGGCGTTGCTCGCCTGGATGATCGCGAAGGGGCACCTGGACGTGAAGGTGGCCGTGCCTTGTGATGCCGAGCGGCGGCCCATCGCCGGGGTCGGGCTGTTCCACGAGAAGGCCGGCATCATCGAGGACGCCGCCGGCAACCGGCTCGCGTTCAGCGGCAGCCTGAACGAGACCGAGCAGGGCTGGAAGCTCCACTGGGACAGCTTCCATGTCTTCACGAGCTGGGGCGGTACGGCCGCGCACGTGCAGGCGGAGGAACAGAGCTTTCAGCAGCTCTGGGCCGACAAGGCGGCGATGGCTCGGGTCGTGGACGTGCCCACAGCGGTCCGCGACGAGCTGCTCAAGTTCCTGCCCAAGGATGACATGCCCGGGCGGTTGAAGAAGAAGCAGCGGCAGGAGACCGATCCGAAGCCTCCCACCGATCCACCGGAACCCCAAGCGCCGGAACCGCCGCCGCTGGACCTGCGGCGCTTGATCTGGGGGTATATCAAGCACGCACCGAGCTGGTCCAATGGCGGCGAGCGCGTCGGCGAGGCGACCTGCGCGGTGACACCCTGGCCGCATCAGGTGCGCGCCTTCCAGCGACTCTATGACCACTGGCCGCCGCGCCTGTTGATCGCCGACGAGGTGGGCTTGGGCAAGACCATCCAGGCCGGGATGCTGCTGCGCCAAGCCTGGTTGTCGGGCCGGGCGCGGCGCATTCTGATCATGGCGCCGAAGGCGGTGCTGACCCAGTGGCAGCTCGAGCTGCGCGAGAAGTTCAATCTCAACTGGCCGATCTACGACGGGCAACGCCTGCGCTGGTACGCCTCTCCGGGCCGCTACGGCGCCGCGGAGCGCAAGGTCGGCCCCGACGACTGGCACAAGGAGCCGTGCGTGCTCGCGTCGAGCCACCTGCTGCGGCGCCGGGAGCGTGCGCCGCAACTCCTCAACGATGCCGAGCCCTGGGACCTGATCGTGCTCGACGAGGCCCACCATGCCCGCCGCCGCGGCGCCGACCTGGACGACCGGCCGAATCACCTGCTGCGCCTGATGCGCGGCCTGCGCGAGCGCACCGAGGGGCTGGTCCTGCTCACCGCGACCCCGATGCAGGTGAGCCCGATCGAGGTCTGGGACCTGCTGTGGCTGCTCGGGCTGCCGGCGGATTGGCATGTCCAGGGGTTCCTCGGCTTCTTCGAGAACGCGGCGCGCCCGAGCCCGTCGCATGAACAGCTTGCTCAGATGGCGCGGCTGTTTCGTGCGGCGGAGCAAGCCTACGGCGCCGTGTCGGACGAGAATGCAGCCCGCGCGCTGCCGGACCTGAGCCGCCTGAAACTGAAGAAGGTGCTCCGGGCGCTGCGGGACGGCGCATCCATACCGCTGAAGCGGCTGGAAACCACCGAGCGCGTCGCCGCGGTGCGGCTGATGAAGGCGCAGACGCCGCTCAAGCACCTGATCTCCCGCCACACCCGCGAGCTGCTGCGCCGCTATCACAAGGCGGGCAAGCTCAAGACGCCCATCGCGGACCGCGACGTGTCGGATCGCTTCGTGCAGCTCACCGATGCCGAGCGGCGCGTCTACGAGCAGGTGGAGGACTCCATCTCCAGCACCTACGACAACGCCGCCGGCGATCAGCGCACGGCCGTCGGCTTCGTGATGACCATCTATCGGCGGCGCCTGGCGAGCAGCTTCGCGGCCCTCGCGAGCACGCTGGAGGGCCGGCTTGCCGGGTGTGGAGGTCGGCGCGGTGGGCAAGAAGGACTTCAGCTATCTCGCGCCCGGCATGTCGGCCCCGGTCCGCGTCACCACCGACCCCGGCTTCTACGACCGGCATGCCGACAGCCTGGAGTTGTGGTCGCCGGGCAGCCCGATATTCCCGACACCGGATGAGGCTGCATCGGCCGACGACCTGCAAGGCATGGATCTGAAGGCCGTGCTCGCGCAAGGGCACTGATGCCTGCGCCCGCGCACCGGCAACGAAATCCCGGGCCGGAGAGCCTGACCTGCCGGTCGGCTCCGCACGCGCGAAGGTATCCCGCTCTGTCGCCGTGTTGACCTGGAGGTCAACACTCCAGTCCACGCCGCAACACCATGCGGGTTCCAGGGCACGGAGCGTTCGGCTTGCGCGGCGCGCTCGTTGGCGCAAGTGCACCGAAGGGCCAAGGGCCAAGGGCCAAGGGCCAAGGGTTACTTTGCGAAATCAGCGAGTTGGGACAAAAATCGGCGATGGCTTACTGCCTACATCGTAAGCCACTGAAAAAATTCGCGGGATTGCTGGATGACCATGTGAGGAACCTTCATGTGGTCTTGTGAAACAGTGGCTATTTTAACATTTTTTCATTGAGTTAGCATGGGCTTAGCGCTAACTTAATGGCATTGGGACATCAGGACCTCCCTTCCAGCGGACGATGATCGGGCCCGATCCCGGTGGCTTGCGGTTGAGCGAGTACCGGAGATCGGGCCTGACAGGATTGCAGCCAACTCACGCGGATGCCCCGGCCTGAGTGCTTATTCCGATCGCCGCGTTTCGAGCGCTGGCAGCATCGGGACGGGCACAGGTGGCGCGGCTGCGGCGACCACCACCATGAAGCCGTACTCGCTGTAGTTGGTGTGATGCCAAAGGCTGTAGCCACAGTCCACCACGGTGCGCTTGTGGGCGCGCAGCTCAAGCTGGTAGCAGCAGGTGCGCGGGAAGACCTCCGTCGCCTTGACCCGAAGCCGCAAGCCCCCGCCGTGCCAGACCGGTGCGGCGGCCCCCTGGGCCCGGGCCTGTCCGTACTTCGGCCCCACCTGAGCCGCAGCGGCCACCGCCAGTCCGCCAAGCGGGAAGAGACCTAGTCCGTGAGTGGCATCGGTGAGGCTCGGCACCGCGGCGGGGTCGAGCAGGTTCACGTCCAGGTTCTCGCCGTAGGTCGCGTGCAGGGTGTAGTAGGCCAGGTGCCCTTCCGGATCGTGGGCGTAGAAGTCCACCTCCAGCACGTCGTTCGGCCCCACGGGCACGTTGCCACAGGCGCTCACCGGCACCTGGCTTCCATCCAGCCGGACGATGCGCACGGCGACGAAGTCGGTGGCCGGCTCCAGGGTGCAGGTATGCACCGTGCCCGCGCCGCAGGGGTGGTCCGGGACGCTGGGCGGGTGCCCGCTGCCCGCGCCCACCAGCCGGTTGTCGATCCGCAGCACCAGCTCGGCGGGCGAGGCGATACTGCATGTTGGCAAGACGACATCGTTCACCAACTGGCCGCTCGCGGCGAGTTGCCAGCCCCGCAGGCGCAGGCGGTAACGGCCATTGAGGAAGGGCGTAGCGGTCTGCCAGCGCAGCAACGCCCCGTAGTTTCGGACCATCCAATAGCGACTCACGTCCCAACTGGTCGGGTCATGGGTGGCCTCGTAGTGGGGCCGGCTCTCGAACACCCGCCGACCATCTACGGTGTGCAGGAAGGGCACGCTGACGAAGGTGTCGGTCGCCGGGATCCAGTACAGCCGCGGAATATCGGCCAGGGCCGAATGTGGCAGGGGAGTCCAGGTGAGCCCATCGTCGTCCGAGACCTCGGGCTCGTAATAGTCCACCGTGCTGCCTATCTGGCCCTGGATCAGCACCGCTCCCCCAAAGGGTCTGTCACCGGTGGTGTCGGCAAGCCCGGGGCTCAGGTAGCCAGCGGGTGTCGCCGCCGCGCCGGGGTTGCCGCCGATCGCGTTGATGGGGCTGTGACAGACGTCGGTGATCAGGGCGCAGATGCCCTCCGGTTCGTCGTCCTGATCAGCGATGCAGCAGGCGCTGTCATTGGCGACCAGGGTGAGGTCGGTCTCCGTGTCCACGTTCCAGCGGGTGTCGCCGTAGCCTTCCTCGACGATTACGTTGCCGGGGACGCCGCAGTCCTGCGTGACCCGAAAGATCAGGTCCGGGGCGCAATCCCACCAGGGCAGGCGGGGCGACCACGGCCAGATGCGCAACGCCTCCAGGCCCGTAAGCTTCGGGAGCCGGGCGACCACCTCCTCACGCAACCGCTCGATGGCCCCGGTCTGCATGTCCATGCGACGCCGGATGCCGGTCTCGGCGCCGGGGTCCCAGGCGCTAATCGGTGCGCTAGTCGGGGCGCTGATCGGGGCGACCTTCGCGCCGATCTGATCGCGACCCGCGGCGCGCAGCGACGCACGCGAAATTGGTTCGCGCTGCACGAACAGCGGAGCCGGCTGGGCCGCGAGATTGAGCGCGGTGACGCGGTCCTCGCCCAACAGGGCGCGGAAGATGCGGATATCCGGCGTCGGGTCCGGCGGCGGGACGGGTCCAATATCGGGCAGGCGTTGGAGCTCGGGGAGGATGCGCTCCAGCAGGAAGGGTTCGAGCGCCCAGACGCGCTGCCGCCACCAGCGCCAGGGCCACCAGCCGCAACACCAGCGAAAGCGGATCTCGAAGGCGCCGTTGACATCCGTGGTGCCGCAGCCCACGAGTTGGCGACTGCTCCACCACCACCAGGCGTCGACGTCGTAGGCGCACACCTGCGCCCCGGGGATGGCCGCGCCGTCCGGACACAGGACGCGCCCGCGCACCACGAAGGTTCGGCACCAGCGCCGCCACCACCACCAGTGGTAGGGTGGGATCACCACCGGCAGCTTGAGCCGGGCAGCACCGGTCCAGCGCCGGGCCGCTACCCGGTGAGCAATGGTCTGGAGCCCCGGCAACTCGTCGTCTGCGGCGTCCGCCGGGCCCACGTAGACCTGCAATGCCCCGGGCCGCCCGTCGAACTCGAAGCGGGCACTGCCCCTGCCTTGCGTGTCGAGCTTCACGGTGGCGGAGCGGGCAGGAACGCCCTCGCCGAGAACCAGCACCTTGACCTCGCGGTCGGGCTCGAATCCCTCGATGCCACTGGCGTCCAGCGGCACTTCGAGCAGATAGCCTTTACCCTCATCTCGCACGGACATCTCAGCGACCTCCACGATGGCGAAGCATGTTACCGCGGGTTCAGGACCGTCAATCGTCTCCTCTCCGCCCCCCATGCCGTTCTTCGGCTCCGAACGACGATGGCGGTTGGGTGGAGCGAGGAACGAACTGCATCGTTCCCGGCGTTACGTGATGGATCCGGTTTGCAACTGGGGATACGGGGTTTCGCTTATTGGTGTCGGTACCTCCGCATTCTTGAGGTCAGGCCAGGTCATGGAATCTGGCAAGTGAAACGGGCAAAAACGTGGTCTGTCCCTCATTTCTCCCTTGACCTCCCGGTCCGGCACGAATCCCTCGATACCACTGGCATCCAGCGGCACCTCGAGCAGATACCCTTTACTCCCATCTTGCACGGACATCTCAGCGACCTCCACGATGGCGAAGCATGTTACCGCGGGTCCAGGAGCGTCAATCGTCTCCTCTCCGTACCCCATGCCGTCCTTCCGCTCCGATCGACGATGGCGGTTGGGTGGGGCGATGAACGAGTTGTATCGTTCCCGGCGTTACGTGATGGATCCGGTTTGTAATTGGGGATACGGGGTTTCGCTTATTGGTGTCGGCACCTCCGCATTCTTGAGGTCAGGCCAGGTCATGGAATCTGGCAAATGAAACGGGCAAAAACGTGGTCTGTCCCTCATTTCTCCCCGCGGGCTAACCCCAACCTATGCGGGCTACGTTTCCGGCGCCTCGTCATTCGTCGATTGGGGTGACGAAGGAACCCCAACGCAGTGTTGCCGGCTCCGAAGATGCTGGAGTTCGCTATCGCTCACCCCAGCGTACGCGGGCTTTCTCCCGCTTCCCCATATGTCGGCGTCTATGAACGTTGCGCCATATGGGGTTTAGTGTATCCATGGAGGCCGCGGTGGCTGCGGGTGCCACGGAGGTCGTGGGCCGGGGCGGAGCTTCCCTTTTGGCAAGTGTTTTCCGCCCACCATTGCCAGGCAGGCCGTTTCGCAGATGTAGCCTAGCGGTTTACCATGGGCTGACGACACGCACTTCACAAAGCACTGTCCCCAAGAGTCGCGTGGGTCGTCCCAGTGACTTGTGGCACAAAGGGAGCCGCAGACTCCAGCGTAGACTCCGGCGCAGCAAAAACACGTTACAGCTTGAATGCTTGCTAAACCTGATGGGTCTACTGCGTTCAATGGGCTAGACTCGACGTACTCGTAGGCATTAGCGAAATCGAACTCCATCTGCGTCGTTGAGATTTCCCCTATTTTTGTATTCTTTACGTGAGCGAGCCAAGGTTGGACTCCCTTAGTTTGTCTCATGAATTTGGTGGCTTTGTCACCAATCGGATCACGCTGCAAAAATCTCCCGCTCAAGCACGTAAAGTGTCGTGCCCGGTAATAATACAACCCCGACTCCTGATCCCACTGCCGCCCGGTGAATAGATACGCATTCCCAAACGTACTGTGCGCGGTCCCCCAAGCGTTCAGCGCCACAGGCACACCATCCCCATCTGTAATGGTCGGACAGCCATAATCCGTATACGCATACCGCTCGACGACGTTGCCTGCCGCATCGGTCACCGCGATCACGGACCAGAGCGCCTGCTGGTGGTAGTAGTAGTCATCGCCACCGCGCTGCATGTTCAGCGCTTCGTCGATGTAGTTGCCGAAGACCCAGGTCGCGAGCGTCGCGCCGAGGGCGTCCTGCTCCTCGATCTCGCGGGCGTCGTCGTTGGCGTAGCGCAGCACGGTCGGCGTCGCCAGGTTGGCATCGAGCACGCGGACCACGCGCCGACCGAGGGCGTCGTACTGATAGGTGCTGAGGTTGCCGTCGATCTTGCGCTCGACCGAGACCAGGCGGTTCTCGGCGTCGTAGGTGTAGCGGCGCTGGCCGTCTTCGGTGCGGTTGCCGTTGGCGTCGTGGGTCCAGTCCTCGCCGGCGGCGGGCGGCGGCGGGTCGATCCGTTCCTTGAACGTGACGTATTCGTTCATCTGGTTCGGATCGTTGTCGAACAGGACGCCGTCGATGCTGAATTGATCCCAGTTGCCGACCTTGTCCAGGTCGTACTGGCGCTGGGTGGCCGGGACCGGCACGCTGGCGCCGATGATTTCGCCGACCCGGTAGTCGATGAGCCGATCGGCTGCATCATAGGCGTAGGCCTCGGAGGCGTCGGGGTCGTGCGCCTTGAATTCGTAGCGCTTGTTGCCCTCGGCATCGTAGTCGTAGCCGAACCCGGCGACGCTGACGCCGTTGTCATGGATCAGCGAGGTGATCCAATTGTTGGCATCATAGCCGTAGGTGGCGGTGACGCCGTTGTTGTAGGCGCGCGTCGCGACGCGGTTGCCGAGGTCGTAGGCGTATTGGGCGGCAAAGCTGTCGCAGGTCACGTCGATCAGGCGCCCGCGCAGATCGGTCTGCTCCTCGCATTGGCGGCCACCTGGATAGGTCAGGTCGCGGGTGCCGGCGGCGCTGTCGTAGGCATAGGCAATGACCATCGGCTGGCCGGCCCAGTCCTGGGTAGTCTGCAAGAGGCGATTGACGGCGTCGTAGCTGTCGAACGTAGCAACCCAGGCGCCGCGGGTCGCGGTCAGCATCCGTCCGGCAATGTCGTAGCTGAAGCTGTCGTCAGGCTCGGTCGGGTCCTGATAGTCGCGGGCGAGCAGGTAGTCGAGGTCGTTGTAGCGGAACTGGGTCAGGCGGCCCATCTGGTCGGTGCGGGCGGTCAGGTTGCCGGCGCGGTCATAGGCGAAGGCGCGGGTTGTGCCATCGGCATAGGTCTCCAGGATCAGGCGGTCGGCATCGTCATAGTCATAAGCGGTGCGCTGGCAGTCGTCAGCGGGGGTCGCGGCGGCGCAGTCGGCGGGCAGCGCGAGGCGCGCGGTGGCCAGCGCGGCGACGTTGCCGACGGCATCGTAGTCGGTCTGGGTCCAGAGGTCATCGGCATCGATGACGGCGCAGTCGGTGCCGCCCATCTTCTGCACGGTCATGGTGCGGCGGTTGATCGGGTCATAGCTGTGGCAGGTCGGGTTGCCCTTGCGGTTGAAGACCGCGAGCAGGTTGCCCTTGGCGTCATAGGCCTGCTCGGTCAGTTCGCCGAGGGCGTCGGTCATCGCGATCAGGCGGTTGACGCGGTCATAGCCGAAACGGGTGCAGTTGCCGTTGCCGTCGCATTCCTCGATGCGGTTGCCGACGCCGTCATGACGGTAGCTCGCCACCAGGCCGATCAGGTCGGTGATTTGCACGAGTTGGTCACGCTCGTCATAGGCGTTGCTGCTGGTGTTGCCGCGCGGTTCGGTGACGGTCAGGACATTGCCGGCGCCGTCATAGGTATAGCCGGTGACCAGGTTCAGCCCGCCCGGATCCTGCGTCTCGGTCAGGAGCCAGTCATTGTCCAGGTAGGTCATCGCGGTGCGGTTGCCATTGGCGTCGAGGCGGGCGAGGACGTTGCCAGCCGCATCGTATTGGGTGTATTCGCACCAGTCCTGGCCATTGGGGTCGCCGGGCGGGTCGCAGGTGTCCGCGCCGTCGCCGACCTTGCGGATGCTGACCCAGTGCCGATCGAGCGCATCGTATTTGTCGTAGCTGTAGCGCCCCTCGGGGTCGATCCGATAGGCGATGTTGCTGCCGCCGGGCATCGGGCCAGCGCACGCGGGTGCGCCGGGGTCCGGGAAGCAGGCGATGGACGCACCGCTGTCGTAGAAGTACCGGGTGACCAGATCGTCGCCGTCGGCGGCGTCGCAGTTCTGGGCGCCGAGCTTGCGCGCCTGGGAGACGAGCCGATTGAGCGCGTCGTAGGTGAAGACGCTGTGATGGCCGTTGGCATCGCGCTCGCAGAGGCGGTTGCCGGTCGGGTCGTAACTGGTTTCGGTCTGGTTGCCGAGGGCGTCGGTGACCTGGGTCAGGCGGTTTTGCACATCGTAGGCGAAGGCGGTGGTGTTGCCGTTCGGGTCGGTGGTCGCGATGCGGTTATCGTTATTGTCGTAGGTGTAGCGTGTGGTCAGGTTCAGGCCGTTCGGGTCCTGGGTTTCCTGGACCAGTCGGTCGCGATGGTCATAGGTGTAGGTCGTGACCTGCCACTCGCGCGGCTCGGTGGTGTTGGACTGGCGGCGGACCAGGGTTTGGTTGCCGTTGCCGTCGTACTGGTATTCGGCGGTGATGATGTCGTCGGCATCGGCCGGGGTGCAGGCCGGGGCGATCGGGTCACTGGGGGCGACCTGGGTGCCGATCTTCGCGATCTCGCGGATCGGGCGGTCGAGTTGGTCGTACTCGTAGACGGTTACATGGCCGTTGCCGTCGACGGCGCAGGTGCGGTTGCCGTAGACATCATGGGCGTAGCGGTTGGTGATGCCCGCGGGGTCGTTGGTCTGGATCAGGTGGCCGAGGCCATCGTAGGCAAAGGTTGTGGTATGGCCATTCGGATCGATCTCGGTCGCGACGGTGCCGTCGGGGTTGTAGGTCCAGGTGTGGACCAGGTTCAGGCCACCGGCGTCGCGGGTCTCGCGCGTGCGGTTGCACGCGGCGTCGTATTGGTATTCGGTCTGCGATGCGTTGGGGGACGTAATCCCGGTGATCTGGTCCGGGCAGTTGGCATCGGTGTAGGCGTAGGCGGTCTCGAAGCCCTTGGCGTCGATCTCCTTGATGAGCCGGGACCGGCTATCGTAGTCGTAACGCGTGGTATTGCCATTGGCGTCGGTGACGCTGGCCAGGTTGTAGCCGCTGGCATCATAGGCGTAGCTGGTGGTGGTGCCATCCGGGGTGATCGTGCGGACCGGATAGCCGTTGCGGTTGTAATGGTGCTGCCAGACCTGGCCGTTACCATCGGTGGCGCGGGTGATTGCAACACCGGTGCTGGGGTTGACCTCGAAGACACGCTCCTTGGTGCGCAGCAATGTCGCCGTGTCGGTGGCCCAGCCGCGGTCGTTGGTCAAGGCCGTGTGTCTGGCCCCGGTCTGATCCAGGACCTCGACGAGCTTGCCGTCGCTGTTGTAGCGGTAGGTGGTGCGGTTGCCGTTGGCGTCGGTGCGCTGCGTGATCTGGTGTCGCGCGTTATAGCGGTAGTGTGTCACATTGCCCGCGGCGTTTTCGATGCGGGCCAGGTTGCCGGCACCGTCGTAACCGAAGCGGGTTACGCGCCCCAGCGGGGCGGTGATGGTGCTGACGCGATTGTTGGCGCCGTAGCCGAACTCGATCACCCGGCCACTGGGGTCGGTGACGGTCTGTAACAGGCCCCCGCCATAGGTCAAGACCGTCTGGTTGCCGTCGCGGTCGGTGATCCGGGTCAGCATCCAGGGCTCGACCGCGGTGATGCGGAAGGGATTGCCGGGCACCTTCTCGAAGCGGGTCACGGTGCCGCCCTCGAAGGCGGTGATCTCGATGGAACCATCCGGGTTCTCGACAATGGATTCGTGGTGGCCGCGGGTCGGCGTCAAGCCGCCACGTCGCCCGGCGCGCTGGTACTTGGTGATGCGACCATCCTCGCCGAGGCGGAACAGGTCCGAACCTTGGGGGAAGATCGCCTGCTGGTATGTATGAATCCAACCGAAGCCGAGTCCGGCGTCCAGGGTGGCAAGCTCACCGCTCGCGAGCGCCGGTGTATGCCGGACCGCGAATCCGGGGCAGGCTATCGAACTCGCGTTACAGCGGAACAGGTCATGGGATTCCGAGGCACCAGCGCCAGTCGTAGAACAGGAAGGACAGCCTGGCGGCGGACATTCGCCAGCTGCATCCTCGCACTGACAAGGGACTGGCGTCGGTGGGGTCGCCGCAACCGGGCGCGCGTCCGCGGGATCCGGGGACATGCCCGTCAGCATCAGGCCGGTCAGCAATCCCAGAATCAGCTTGCCCTTCACGTTCATGGCCGGCTCCGGTGCCCCCGCAGGGGCGTTAGTTTTTTCAGTCGTCGATCGGTTCGCATTTACCCGGCAGTTCTGAAGTTGGCCGCCGCCTCTCAGCGGCGGCGACGCCAGGCCAGCAGGCCGAACCCCAGCAGCATCAGCGGCAGCGTGGCGGGCAACGGCACGGCGCCATAGGTCTCGCTGTCGGCCTCCGCGTACAGCCAGTAGGTCTGGTTGTCGAAGAGGTTAACGATGATCGCCAGCGTTCCGGTGAGGGCGTTTGTGTAGCTTCTGTTGGTGCCGGTCGCGGTGTCGAAGACCTGATCGAAAGCCAGCAGGTCGGACACGTCACCGGTTACCTGGTCCACCGCGTACAGCTCGATAAAGGCGCCGCTGGTGACATCGAAGAAGCCTCCCGCATCGGCGGTGCCGGTCAGCGCGCCAGCGTAGTCGAGCAGTAGTGTGACCGCGATGGTCGAGCCGGAAGGGTTCAGGCTGGCGATGGAGA
This sequence comes from Thiohalocapsa sp. ML1, assembly GCF_001469165.1. Taxonomy (GTDB): domain Bacteria; phylum Pseudomonadota; class Gammaproteobacteria; order Chromatiales; family Chromatiaceae; genus Thiohalocapsa. The sequence continues at coordinate 13,872 of NZ_JABX01000077.1, forward strand.
AGTAGTTGTCGAAACGGGCGTTAGCGGCGCCGTCGCCCTGCCGGTTCTTGCCTGCGATCTCGAGTTCGGAGCGGGTCGTGGCGACGATGCTGGACCCGGGGTCGATCGCGACGTTCTCGCCGTCGATAACCTGGTAGGTCGCAAGTGAGGAGACATGGGTCGTCTGCACCGTCGCGGTGATGTCGCCAGCGTTGCCGAGGAAGGCGTCGAACGCATCGTCGGACCCGAAGACCGTGTCCTGCGCGCGGGCCGGCACCTCTCCAAACCACTCGTCTTCCCAGGTCAGCGCCGCGTCCGGGCCGCTAAACGTCAAGCGCAGGTTGCCGAGTGCCATGTCGGCCGACGCGAAGGTGTAAAAACCGGCGGTGACGGGCGCTGCCGCGACGAGCCCGGCCAGCAGGGCGGTCGCGGCCATGGTGGCGGTGGGTTTGAGTATCTTCATCATGCCTTTGGCGGAGCCGGGTATGGTTGCAGGGGACGGATAGGAAATCCAAGCCCCCCTGAGTGACCAGGTTGGTTTGGGAGAGAATG
>NZ_JABX01000078.1 GCF_001469165.1 Thiohalocapsa sp. ML1
ACGCATGGATTGGCCCTCCCGGTGCAACAAACCGCCGGAGCCCGCCATGTTGCCGACGGCGCGGTCTCCCGGCTCCGGCATGTTTGCTCGTGACACCGCTCCCGCGGCGTCATGTCTCTCTTGGCGCTCCCGCGCCGCTTCAGCACGATCGAGCCCAGCAATGCACCTGTCCTACGGTCTGTCCATGGTTTGCGCGTGGTCATAGGCAGGATTACGTGGTCTGTCCCGGGTCTGGATCATCGGCGCCATCGGCGCCGTCACCGGCCTCGTCCGCCTGCTTGACTGGCTGCTTGCCTAAGGCGATGCGCGTGGTCGTGGGCAGGAAACGTGGTCTGTCCCTAATTCCCCACTAATTCCCCATCGCCGTCGCGGCGCTGTGGCTGATGGTGCCGGGGGTCGTGCTGGGTCTCCTCACCGATCTGTTTGGGGTCCAGCGCGGTTAGCACCGGCTCAACGACAAGGAGCTTAGGCCGCGATGGGTCGTTGGGGTCGCAGCCAACTCCAATACCGAAAACACGCTAACCGCGGCGACAGCGAGGAGCCCAAGCCACCCCAAGCCACTGTGCGCCGTGTGATGTTGACCACATGCCGAAGCGTGCGGTGACCATGAGTATTGCTGCGAAACATGCAAAGCTACCGAAACCCTTTTAATTGGCTCGCCGGAATTTCGCGCCTTCGCCAAAACAGGCTCTTCACCTTCAGCACCCGCACAAGGAACCAGCGCAGGTACTTCCAACTAAGTCTTCCAAACTCTCTAGTGCTCTTCCGCAGCACCAGACGCCTATAGCGTCTGCCCCATATCAAGCGTTGCTTCTCGTTCAGTTCTTCGTCAAAGTGCTTAACCTCTTTCCTGGACGCCGGGGTCGCGTATGGGAAATTCGGCCCGGTCATTTTCGGCCGATGGCGCCCCTGTGCATCAAGGTACTCAGCGTAGGCATACGCGAAGTCTCCCATGGCAACACGATGCGATTGCGATTCCACGACTTCGGCTTCGGTACACTGCGTCAATGTGATACAACCTGATGAATGCAGCTCGCGCATAACTGCCGTCATCGTTTCATTCCGGCAAACGACAAGGCTGATGCCCGTCCGTGTCGTGACTGTGCTAGGAAGCCAGGCATCACCAACGACGATATCGGCGAGGAAGTTGCTATGATTGACGCACAAATGGCATCGGCGCGCATTAAAAGCGCGATCGAAGGCCGCCTGGTAAAAGAAATCAACCCGGCGCGACACGGCAAAGGAAGCCTTACTCGTGTGTAGTCGCAGCTTGCCGATGGGGCCGCCGCCGCGATACTCGACATTAGTCAAGTCATTGAAATCAATGCCCTTATACTCACAAATTGCTCGCAAAGCGTGGTGGCTATATTGCCAGCCGCAGAGTAAACCAATTGTAGAATGGACCCGCTCGGCGAGGTCCGGCGCGAAGGCATAGATGTAATTGAAGATACCTTCCAACTCGCACGGAATGCCCACCAGCACGAAGCGCCCTGGAGTATCTCGGAGCAGCTTTAGAACATGGTGTTTAGGGAGGTTGTGATAAATGGAGCCGGGAAGTTGATCAACGTCGGCCGGATCGCGGATCAGAGTCGAGGCGAACTCGACGCCCGCGACATGCTTAAGCACGATGGCGCCGTCCACGTCTATCCGCGCAAGGAGATGCCGCAACAGCTCCTTGATGATACCTCCGCTGCTTGCGGCGAGGTTGCGCTCCAAATCCCTAGACTGGGCGAGCATGACCTGATCAACCACGCCGAAAGCCCCCGGCTTCCGCCCGGGGAAACGTCGTGCTTGCAGCCACGGAAAGTCCACGGCGATCGCGGGACAGACTTTGGCGGCTTCGGGGCCTCCGCTGGCGCTCGGTTGCCAGATCTGGCGCCTCTCATCAAGAACAAGCTTTAAGGATGGATCTGCATGCACACAGGCACCGCAGCTAATGCAAAGCCCTTCTTCGATGACCTGCGATAGATCAGTGTCAACGAATGGCATCGGTGACACCTCTGGCACAAGAGAGGACCGCATCGACATTACGTTCCGCCGAGCTCACGACGTCGGGCAGGTGCCTCCGAATCCGGTCCTCGATCGCGGACGTACCCAAAAGCAGCGCGTCGATACCATTAAGCATGGTATCGATCCCGGTAACTGAGAGGTCATACTCAGCCTCAGGGATCGCAAACGCCGACAGCACCTCGCCATACTTGTGCCCCCACCCGAGTACAACTGGCGTGCGACATACCGACAACGCCGAGATCATGACGTGGAACCTTGACGTAATCACGAGGCGGCACTCCGACAGCAATGTTCGATAAAAATGCGGATCGCCTTCCGCATCGGCGATTGTGCAGCAATGTGGCGCCCGCACTGCGGCGAGAACGCGCTCGCACAAGGGCAGATCATTGATACGACTCGATGGTTTGCCGGGGCGAGCAGAGTGTGCCAAAAGCACCACGTCGTGAGATCGAGTGAGATGATTGACCAGTTCCACGCAAATGCGAAAATAGTCGAGCGACTCTTTCGCGAGCCGATTCGCCAATACCTGACTCGGGGCGAAAGCAATCAACCCCCGGGCGGAAGGTGGGCGTTCGCCGGGCGGCTTAGTCCGGTCAATGCTGGGCTTGAGTAAGAACGCGGCATCGGCCGCACAGCCCTCATTGCGCACCCCTACGTCATCAAGATGCCGCTGTGTTTGTCGCCCGCGCGCAAGGATGGCGTTTAGACGCGGCAGAACGAGTAACGCAGCGAACCGATTCACGATTCGCTGAAAAGGCCCCATTGCCTGTGACACCTTGACAATCGGCGTCCCTAAGATCAGTGCCGGCAGGGGTAGCAATACGTTGTAAGCAAGTGTCACAGCCCCGCGACCGTCCGAGAACGAAATGCCGGATACGTCGGCGACTGCTGCGGCCGTTGCGAACGCACGGACTGCTGCAGTGGCGGGGAGGCGACGAGAAACGAATCTGTAGACCACGGCGGATGGCAGAGACAGGATGATCGCCGCCGGTGTATAGGGCACGATGCGCAGGCCATGGCGCGCGGCCTGGCCGCGGTCCGCGCTGGGTAGCGACGTAAGAACGACAACTTCGGCCTGCACTCGACGACGTAAACCTTCGGCCAAGCCCAAGGTCATGGATGCGGCGCCCTTGTTGCCGGTTAAGGAACCGCCGACGATCAAGAAGCAGGGGGGCAACTGACGCACCGTTGGATGACAAAGCAGGTTGCTGAACTGGTTGCCGCGCCCATCACATCCGCCGCGACACAGGTGAGTCGCGCGAGCAACGCGACGGCTGCAACGCTTCCGTCGCCGTTCAGTAGCAAGACAAAGGTTGCCTCGCGGACGCCGATGCCGCCCGGCGCGGGCAGGAACAGGAACCCCAGCGTCCAACTGACCGCGGTTGCGAGTAACGTGTTTGCAATTGGCAAGTCGACGCCAAGCGCGTTGGCGATTATCCATGTTGCCGCTGCGAGGAGCAGCCATGCAGGTACCTGGGCCAACGAGAACTTCAAGATACGGGAACCCGCAGGCAAGGCCGACAGGCAGCGCGTCAGCAAGGGGACCCGGTGTACGTGCAGCACCGCGCGAACGTGCTGGTGCGCGAGCAACAAGCCAACCGGTGCCAAGCCCAGCACCGGTACAAGTAGATACACTGATCCGTGCGGCCGCGCGCCGAGCACTAGCGCCAGTGATGTCACAAGGGACGCGGCGAAATACGCGGACGTGACGGATATTACAGTCGAGGTGTACGCGACGGTCCGGGAGGCGCCGGCGCGGTGCGCCCACTCGCTGCGACCGATAATGGCGAAGGCTCCGCCCGGCACATACTTGCCGAGTTGACCCAGAAAATAGGCCCGTAGAGCCGTTGCGAGCGGTAGCCGACAATGCATGTCCATGACGATTCGCTGCCAGACGGTCCCGATACTCGCCATGGCGGCCATCGTCAGCGCCAACGCGCCGACGAGTAACAGCGGATCGGCTTCGCCGAGCATGGGCTCAATAGCCGCATACTCTTTGCCGACGAGATGCAATACGTAACCGAGCCCCGTTAGCGAAACCAAGGTCCCGAAAACGATGGACAGCCGGCGAGAGAGCGAGGTCGTCATGCAGCAGGGGTGATAGGTGAGCGATCAGCCGGTTCGCAATTAGTCTTTGTCGGTATCGCGGTACATCAGCGCTGTCAACTGTTCTGAGACAAGCCCCATCATGAAGACGATGACGCTGGCGATCAGCAGCGCAGCGCCCATGTTGGTGAAACGATTGACCGTTATGTATGTGTAGGAGTAGTAAAAAGCGGCGGTGAGCAAAAACGCGATGCTTACGGGGAAAAACAGCTTCATCGGCGAATACAGCGTGACCATCTTGAAGATGATCAATAGAAATCTGACCCCGTCGCGCACAGGCCGGATGTGGCTTTTGCCCCGACTGCGAGACACGTCAACGTAGACGAACTTCACGGGGAAGCCGGAACGAAGAAACGCCATCGTGATCGTCGTCGGGTAGGAGAAGCCGTTGGGTAACAGATATAGGAATCGGCGGAACAGGTCCGCCCGCACGGCGCGAAAGCCGGAGGTCAGGTCCAAGACCGGGTGCCCGCTCAGCAGCGAAGCGGCCTTGTTGTAGAACGAATTGCCGAACCAGCGCAGCCGGCTCGACTGACTGGCAGGTTGCCGTGCGCCGACGACCATAGCGTACCCGTCTTCGAGCGGTGCGAGCAGTCTTGTGATGTGCTCCGGCCGATGCTGTCCATCGGCGTCAAGGAAAACGTACAGGTCGCCCGTGGCCGCTCGGGCGCCGCGCTTTACAGACGCGCCATTGCCAAGTCGATATGGATTGGACAGGACGGTGGCACCCGCCGCCGCGGCGACGGCGGCGGTCTCGTCCGATGAGGCATCGTCAACGACGAACAACTCGGCGTCTGGGAATCGGCCGGCGAGCTCCGCGACGAGCGGGCCTATCGTTTCCGCTTCGTTGTGGGCGGGTATGATGATGCTGAGCTTCATGGCTGCGTGTGGTGCTTATAGCGTATGTGCGGGATGGTCGCGACCGATCGGCTGGGACAGGTGCACACGATCCCAGGCGGCGCGCTCGCTAGACGCGAGCACGCGCCAGTTAAAATCCTCGCTGACTGTCTGCGGCATGGGTGCGTCACTGCCGAGACGTCATCGCTGATTACGGTTGTATGCAATGTCGATCCACATCGCGAACAGCAGGAACCCTAGACCGCTCAGCCGGGTCCACCTGTGCATCGCCGGCCATGACCACCGTAACGTCAAACCGCTCCGCCAGCGCGGCCTTGTAGCCGCTCGCGATGGCGCCGCCGACGTCTTGGTTCTCAGCGTGGCGGATTAGGACGATGCGCTCCGGCGCCTTGTTCACGTACTCTTGCACGACACCTGCTGTGACGTCAGAACTCTTGTCGTCCACGACGAATATGCGGTCCCCGCTCGCTGGCATGGTTTCTATAACGCGGCGAATCAGTACCTGCTCGTTGTAGCAGGGAACGACGACGGCGGGGCGTTGGTCGAAGAACATTGGTTGAAGGATTGAGTGTCAAGGGGAAAGAAATTCAGGTCTCGGAGTCGCTTCGGCTGGCTAACCAGCACGGACTAGTTATGACTTACGGCTTCACGGCTGCGCCCGAATCTCACAGCGGAGCCTGGTATCAAGCCGTCCAGCCGCGCGCCTTTCGGCTTGCGTCGGCAGGGCCGACAGAACCGAAGAGCGTTGGAGATCCGCGCTTCGTGCATTGACGGCGGGATGCGCTGTCGCTTTCTCGTGATCCGGCGCCGGTCGCTTATGACCAGGCTCCAAACTTCGGTTCGTGGGATGCAAACGCGGTCTGTCCCTGGTTTCCCTCATGACGGACTCGGACCCACGGCAGCATAACACCTGTCTATAGTGAACCCGCCGCCGGCTGAAGTCGGGTCAAAAATGCCTCTGCCTCTTCGGCGAGGGGCAGGTGTTCAGCAACGACGCGGGCTGCTTGGAGTACGTCACTCAGCCTGCCGGGAGAATCTTCTGCCGCGCGTAGGATAGCCGCGCGTAGCGCAGTCTCGGCGACCACGCGTTCGCCATTCTGGATTGCGATCAGAGCCCAGGTGGTCAAGGCCGCGAGATGGACACCAGTCATGTGTATGTTCGGGTTGTGAGCAAGGCCCTCGGCGAAGGTAAGCATTGCCCTTGAGGGCACCGCGGGGCAGTCGCCGTTGGCTACGGCTTCGTTGAGACGCTGAGGACCATTGGTCGTCGCCGGTGAAACTGTCCCATGTTTGGCCAAGATCCGCGCCTGGTCGACTAGTCCGTCTGGCAATCGCGGGCTATGGCAATAGAGATACAGTTCCTGGAGGAACCCGTACGCATCCGTCGGCTTCAGGCGCTGTTGCTCTTGAGCAAAGAAAAGCGCCGCTTCGCCGTTGGCCTGCGCGACGGCAATACCAAACATGCCTTCAACCAATCGCGGCGAGTTAGGATGCTGCGCGTAGTCAGCGACCATCATTGTCTGCGCATCCCGCCATTGCAAGGCGCGGGCCGCGGTATTGGCGCCCAACAACAGCAGAAACCCGATGACTGCAATACCCAAAACGTTGCGATATCGTTGAGTTGTGATCAAGGGCCGAAGGGTCGCGACTTGCACCAAAGCCATTCCCATTAACGCTAGATAGTTACGGTGCTCGAAAACCGGCTCCAACGGCAACGCCGTGCTTTCCACCAAGTGCCAGGTGAAGAACCACAACACGCCGAAACCGATCAGCGGGGCCCTCTGCCTCAGCAATAGCGCGCCCAGAACTAATGCAAGCAGTGCCGTGCCGGCTATGAAGGTCTTGGCGTCTAATGCCCGCTGGATTGGAAAGCCGTCCTGGAACAAGGTCATCTGCGCCGGCACAGGCAGCAAAATCATTTGAATATACAGGCAGATAGCATGAATTTCCGTGAGCAGGCGTTGCCCCAAGTTGAAGTCACGACCCGCATACCCGGCGAAGAGTTCATTGTGGCTATTTAGCAGGACGAATAAGCCGACGCCGACCGGGAGCGCAACAAACGTGAGCAATAGGCCGGCAATCAGCCGTCGCTGCAGAGGATTTGAAGACCAGGGTTTCAAGACAAACGCTTCCAGTAGCAACAAAACCGGGGCGATCAGGACGGCATTCTCTTTGCTGAGCAAGGCGAGCGGCCCAAAAAGGACCAGGCCGATAAAGGCAACTGCCAGGCCCGCCCATGGCCGATGCTTCATCATCAGTCGCCCCTCCATGTACAGACAGAGCGCGAGCAAAGAAAAAAAGCAGACAAGATCACCATGCGTTGCACTGCGTACAGCACCGTACTGACTTGGAGAGGGTGCAGTAGCCAGATTGCAGCGATCCCCAAGGCAGGAAGGTAGACTCGGGTAACGCTTTCTAGCCGACTTCCTGTCGCCGAAAACACAAGCGCGGCGAACCAGACAATGAGCAGACCATTCGCGAGATGCAGCATCAGGTTCTGATACTTGAACATCGGCGGATGGCTGCCACTGCCGTGCAGCGTTAAAGCGAGCGTCAGTCTGGACAGAGCACGCGATAGGCCGCCAACGCGATCACCGGTCAGGATCATGGGCCGAAGCGTTGACCAATTGAGTGTTTGGGTCTCGAGCCGATCGATATTGAGATGATCGTCCAGTAGAAAAGGTCCATTGATGCCAGGGGCGTACGCCAGAAAAGTGGCGGTCAATAGAGCGGGCATCGCGGCCAAGAGCAAGAGCCACGATCTTGACGTCAAGCGCCGTAGTATCAAGATTTTCCGCATCAATCTACTTGCCGGGAGTTAACAACTTAGCGAATCATTGACTCGCTCATCGGCTGGGAGTCGCGCGGCAAGGGGCGGTGTTGTTGTGTCATTGGTTCGGCGGAACCGCGATGGCGTGAACCGGGATTGGTATGTCGACTTTTTCTTTGCGTAGTTGTTCACCGTAGCCTTCGGTGGTCGATGCGGCGAACGCGACCGCATGGGCTGGGTCAGGGACGATACTCGCAATCTGGCCGATTTGCGTTGCAACTTGATCTAGTCGAGCCGGCGAGTCAGAAGCGGCAAGTGCCAACGCGGAGCGCAAGGCGCTTCGTGCGGTGTCCATGTCCCTGGAAAGTGCCGCCAGTACCGCCCATTGATGATAGGCCTTGATGCGAACGGAGGTCATGTGGGCGCGTTCGTTGCCGGCGATATTCTTGGCCAGGTGGAGCGTAAAGCCTGGTGGAACGACCGGGCACCTCTGCTGCCGCACCGCCGTGTCCAGTTCGCCCAAGGTGCTTACTAAAGCTGGAGTCACGCGGCCGGTCGCGGCACGATGCAGCGCTGTCTTCAGCAGACCACTAGGTAGTTGGTCGTCTTGACAACGGAAAATGATCTCGTAGAGCAGCGGCCAAGCGTCATTTGGCAGTAGGGCGCTAAGCTGATCGAGATAGATTCTTGCTGCTTTGCGATCACCGCGGTTGTTGGCGAGGACGAACATGCCCTCGACAGCGCGGACTGAATGCGGGGCGCGCTGATATTCCGTTCGCACCAGCAGTTCGTAGCTGCTCCAGCTGAAAGCGCGAGAAGCGGTATTTAGCCCAAGCAGCAGGACTAAGGCGAAAGCGCCGATGGCAAGGGGACGCTGCAGATTCGGGGCGTGAGAGAGGCGCTGACCAGCCAGAACGAGCACCATCGCGGGCCCTAGCAGAGCGAGGTAATTGCGATGTTCGAAAACCATTTCCAGGGGCACAATCGTGGATTCAACCAGGTGCCAGACAAAGAACCAGAGGATGCCGAGCGTGATCAGTGGGGCGGTGCGCCGCAACGTGAGGGCTATACTAACTAGGGCCGTCAGACCGAGCATGCCGATAATGGTGCGAAGGTCGAGCACCCTCTGCACCGGGAAGCCATCGTGATACAGCCCCATCTGCGCGGGCACCGGAAATAGGATTAGTCGGAGGTAGAACCAGATGGCATGGACTTGGGTTAAGAGCCGTTCTGCGATATCGAAGTCGCGCCCGGCATAACCACCAAGGAGGGTATCTGGCGCTAGCAGCAAGATGCCGGAAAGTAATACGATCGGCAGCAGAAAAAAAAAGCCGGCGATGGTCGGGATGCGCCATCTTGCAAGTCGTGACTTAGGCTTAAAGCCAAACAGGGTCAATTCAACAAGGAGCAGCGCTGGTGCCAGCAGCACCGCATTCTCTTTGCTCAAAATCGCTAGTGGCCAGAATAATAGGAGGCCGACCAATATGAGAGTGAGTCCAAAAGTAGGTGCTGATTCGATCAGCAGCCGACCTTTGACATAGCAAACGAGAGCAATTAATGAGAAAAATGCCGACAAAAGGACTAGTCGTTGTACGGCATACAAAACTGTGCTGACTTGCAGAGGATGCAGCAGCCAAATGGCCGAGACGAGCAGCGCAGTCCAATACTGTTCCCCTCCGCCTGTAGCCCGTGGATCGCCCGCTTGAACGAACAGCGCAACTAGCCAGAAGACAAGCAGTCCGTTGGCTAGGTGCAGCAGAACATTTTGATATTTAAACGTTGGCGCATCGTAACCGCTGCTGTATTGGGTTAATGCAAAGCTAATTCTAGTGACGATACGGGAAATGCCAGCAAACCGCCCGGACAGCAGCGTCAAGCGAGCTTCTTTCCAGGTTAGGGTTTCCAGTTGAGCCTGCTGAAGGTTGGCCGCGTCGTCAAGAACAAAATCCCCCTCTAGCCCGGGAGTGTACGCGAGCAGCGTCGCGCAGATTAAGGCAACGATTATCAGTACAAGGACGAACTGTCGAGAAAAGAAGCGCCCTTGATCGGGCGCGTTTTCCGGCATGGCGATTGCTCTGTTACTGCTGGTCATGCCAAGCCAGCCAGTTAGGACAATCGTCGGTTCAGCTGCTAACGGCAATTGGCCGGGGCGAGGCGGACCTCGTCTCCACTAGACGAGCAGCCCCAGGTGATGCCCGAGGTGGTTTCCGTGGGCGTGAGTGTGATCACAAGATCCCCAATTGCGCTATCGGCAGTGGCAATGATGGCGCCGTTCGTGACGGTAACGGATGCCACAGAGGATGTTGCGACGAAGGATGCGGCGCCGACACTTGCTGCTGTATCCATGCCAGATGTTGGGTCGCCACCGGCAATTGACTCGGTGACACCGAGCTTATATGGGGCAGTGGCCAGCATGATCTCGGACACCTGTGCCTTCTTCGTGTAGTCCATATACGACGGAATGGCGATGGCGGCCAGAATGCCGATGATGGCGACGACGATCATCAGTTCGATGAGCGTGAAGCCGGATTGCTGTTTTTTCATGGGATGTCTCCTGTTGCGCGTGTGGTTCGGGGCCTTTCGGCCGGGACTTCGAGGTCGGTCCGGTGGCGCGTGCTCTGGTTTTGGTTGGAGACGACCCCGGAACGGTCTTGGCATATCGCCTGATGCAAGGATCGGGCCGCTGGCATGGGGCGTGTAATGCACTGTTTCTGCATGGCCTTGTGGGAGTGCGCGCGCAGCGGCTAGGGGGAGGGCTGATGCAGGCGTCATGGAATGTCCGGAAGTGACAAATTTGGGCACTTTGCGGTGCTTTCTTCCGCGGTTGGCTGCCGTTGGCGGGATGTTTGGTCGGCGGCGAGGGCGGGGCGGCGGCAAGGTGTTTGCCGGAAATGCGACCGGGTTCTCGCGGCGGGCGCCGCGGCGGCGGCGGTGGCTGCGGCGCGGCGTGCCTATGTGTGCGCAGATGCCTTGGGTTTGAGACCGCGCCTTGTTGCAGAGGCGCTCGGGTCGGCAGCGGCCGGCATTAGCGGCAGCTTGCGGGGAGGTTGACCTAGCCTGGACTCGACGCATCGCCGACGCAGTGCCAGATGACCTGGGTGTTGCGGTTGCTGACGAAGTCGGCGACGGCGCCCCCGGTTTCGTCGGACAGCACGAGATGGGCCGTGGCGATGGTGCCGTCGTCGGTGCAGGCGCTGCTGGTGACGGCGCCGATGGGGCTCGTGATGTCGCGGATGCCGTTGCAGGCGTCGGCAGCGGGGTCGAACGCGCAGTTCTCGGCAATGATGATCTTCATGGGCGCTACCGCGGAGATGGCCTCGGCGACATGCGCGCGGGCGACGGCCCCCTGGAAGGTCTGCGTTGCGAGCGCGGCCAGGATGCCGGTGATGGCGACGACGATCATCAGCTCGATGACGGTGAAGCCGCGCTGGGCGGCGGCGCGTGCCGTGGCTGTGGAGGTTCGGCAGCCTGGTGCCGGTGTGTGTCGGCATGCGGCGCTGCTCGGACTAGTGCGTGGTTTCTGGTTCATGGCGTTCTCCGATGCCATGTGTCTGATTTGGCGTGCCGGGGCGTCGTTGTCGCCGCCCGTTTAGCACTGCTGCTGCGGTCGTGTCAAGTATCGGCCGGGCTGGCCGATTCGGCCAGTCGCGCCAGTCGCGCCAGTCGCGATTAGGCAACTGCCGCGCCAAGCGGGGTGGCCTTGGTGGGGCCGGCGGCCTGGCGGGCGGTTCGGCTGGCGGCAGGGTGAGAGCGCGATGGCGGGGCGGCGGGTTGTGGAGCGACTGACGTCGGCGTAGTCCGGGCGGCGATCAGTGTTGGGCGTTGCGGCTAATGATCATGGCGACCAGCGCCACGGCGGAGGATGCAGGGCGCTGCTGGCCGTGGCCGTTTCCCTCACCCCGGCCCTCTCCCGGAGGGAGAGGGAGATAACACGGCGGGCTTGTTACCAAGTTCAGGGACTGTGCCGGTGTCGGAGCTCTCGCATCGATCGAGGCGACAGCTGAGGTTGCCGTCGGCTCGCGAACCCCGGCGACGCCTCAGGATTGCGGCCCGCGATCCAACTGCCGACGCAGCCGCTCCACCTCGGCGAGCGCACGTTCTTTGGCCTCGCGCTCCCGGTTCTCGGCGGCACGCGCCTGCTCTTCGCCGGCACGCGCCTGCTCTTCGGCGGCACGCGCCTGCTCTTCGGCGGCACGCGCCTTTTCTGCTGCGGCACGCGTCTGCTCCAGCTCGGCACGGGTCTGCTCTAAAGCCCGTGTGCGCTCTTCCATATCCTGCTGCATCGCGTGCTGCACGCGCTGGTATTCGAGGCGCGCCTGATAGGCGTGATAGGCGTTCTCTTTCTCGGAAAAGGTGTTCAGGGTGCTCATGGCTTGCCTCATCTCAGGGGTGTCCATCCAGGGCGGCAGGTGGTCGGGGTCGAGCTTGGCGCCCTCTTTGAAAAATTTGACCCAGCGATCTTGCTCGGTCTCCACCGCCTCAGCGGCGAACTTGCCGATCTCCAGCAGCCGAATGCCGCCGTGCTCGCCAAACACGCGACCGGCGTTATCGCGCAAGCGGATGTCGTGGGCGTAGCTGGGGTCGTCGGCGAGTAGGACGTCACCAAGCAGCCAAATGGCGTAGGTGGGGCGCAGCGTGGCGTAATGCTGGCCCTCCTTGAGTTGGCTGCTGTAAAGGTCGGCCCAGCCGTAGATGATTCGGGCGGTCAGGTCGCGGTGGGTGAGCAGTTGCAGCTCGACCTGATACAGACAGCCAAGGGCATCGCGGGCCTTGACATCGACAATGCTGAGCTTGTCGTCCAGAAATTCCTTGTCGTTGTAGGGGTTCTGGATCTCGACCGTCGTGATCGGACGGGGTAGTCCGGCGCCCAACACCGCGTTCAGAAAATGAATCAACAGGCTGCGGTTGCCCTCGGCCCCGAGCAGGGCCTTGAAGACACAGTCGACCTTGGGATCGATGCGATGGCGCATGCCCCGAGTCTAGTGAGCCGCCGCGGCAGAGGCAAGCCAGCGGCAGCGGTTGGCTGCGCTCACCGCTCCGCATGGCCCTGACCGGCCTGCGGGTGCGGTGCGGGGGCCGACGGGGTCACCATTTCGCTGACCGGGCTCAATAGGCGGTGAAAAAGCCTCGCGGCTGCGCACGATGATCTAGGTCAATAGCCCACGAAACGCTGCGTTGAGCCGGTGACGCGCCGTCAGTTCTCTGTGTGTTGGTTGCGGAACCGATCCGCACCAGTCACCCTTCAGGTTCTAGGCACTCGGGCTGCTCCCGATGGGGAGAAGGCACCCGGCCCCTGGCTCATTTGAGCCCCAAAAAATCATCGGTGCCCCGCGCAGGTCCAAGTGGTGCACGGCAATGCCTGTCGGCGGGCCGTGCGTTCACAGGTCTCTGGCTTGCGCTCCGGCGGAACGCAGCCAACCCGGTCTGGCTCGCTGGCGGGGGCGTCTCGGGCACATAACGTTTTCGCTCCGCGGTTGATGTCCGCGTGGCGGGACTACCTCGGGGCTTAATCAGATCTGGTGGCTGGTCGCCAACCCCTTGTCCAAGCGCACCGAGGCATGCCCGGTCCGGTTCAGGCGAAGGCGCGGTTCACGTCGAACGCGCGCGCGGGGCGAGGCCGGGTGCACGAGAAGGCGCGCGTTGCATCGGGTGACGGGTGTTGGCGGCGACGTGGCGCGGAGCGCCGGGGGCTGCGTGATACCGCGGCAGCGGTTTCACGAGGGGAGCGGCGCTCGTAGCACATGGCAGGGACGCTGCAGAGCGCGCGCCGGGGGCATCGAGCCCCCGGCGCGCGCAGCCGGCTGGAAAGCCGGCGGTCCCAGTCCGCGTCGTCCCGGCAGCGAGGTTGTGGGGATGGGTAGGGGTGGTTGCAGATTGGGGCGGTGCCGGTGCTGTCGCGGCTAACGCCGCTCGCACGGGGGAGGGCGGAGCGCGGTGGGAGCGGCTTTAGCCGCGATGGGGC
>NZ_JABX01000079.1 GCF_001469165.1 Thiohalocapsa sp. ML1
CCGCAGGAGCGGTGTCACGAGCAGAACCTCGGGTCATCGCGGCCGGTACGATGATCAAGGCCCCATCTCGATACCTCGCTTACTTTGGAAAGCCCAGGGCGACCAGCGCCCCCAGGCGATGAGTCGGTGGTGCGCCATCGGTGACCACCTCCAGTGTGCCGTGATTGCCGCGGCACGGGATGCATTGGGCCATTGACGGGGACGTGCGTCTGCATGAGGGTTTCGGGAAACGGGCATCGCACGCCGTGGCTGCTACGAGGGTCCGCGTGGGATGCCTTGGCGCACCGCTCTTGGCGCGGCAGCGCGGCTTACAGGAACACGCAATGAACGATCTCTACTTTCCGCCCGTGGCACTCTTCCGCTTCGCCGTCACGGCGACCACGCCCATCGAGCTGCCGCCCTACACCGGCTCCATGTGGCGCGGCGCCCTGGCGACAGCCTTCCGGCAGAGCGTCTGCGTGCCGCGCGTGCCAAGCTGCGCCGGCTGCCTGATCACGGACTTCTGCGCCTTCTTTCGGTTCTTCGAGGACGGCGCGCCTGCCGACCAGCCGCCCGCGCGCTTTCACGACACCAGCCGGCCCTACGTGCTGAACCTGCTGGAGCCGGGCAACCGCACCGCACAGCCCGGCGAGCCACTCGCCGTCGGGCTCACCCTCATCGGCGACAGCATCGATTTTCTGCCCTACTGGATCTACGCCTTTCAGCGCGCTGGCGAGCTCGGACTGGGGCGCGGCCGGGGGCACGACCGGGGGCAGTTCGAGCTGACCCAAGTCGCCCAGGAGACCGCGCTCGGCAGCGATGTCTGGAGCCCCCTCTGGCAGCCCGGTGCCGAGCACTGTGCCCTGCTGGAGCCCGCCGCCGTGGTGCTGCCCGCGCCGCCCGCGGCGGCGGTCATCGAGCTGCCGACGCCCCTGCGCATCAAGCGCCGCGGCGACTGGGTGGACGCGGCGAGCTTCACCGCCGCCGAGTTTCTCTATCACCTCTGCCAGCGGCTGGATCGGCTCGACGCCCTGTTCGGGGCCGCGGATGCGCCGGCCTGCTATTGGGAGCGCCATCGCGAGTGCATCCAGGCCCTGCCCCCCGCCGCCGCCGAGCTCCACTGGCACGATTGGACGCGCTACTCCTCCCGCCAGCAGCAGCACATGAAGCTCGGCGGTCTCATGGGCCGCTTTCGCGTGCCGGACGCCGCGCTGCCCGAGCTGTGGCCGCTGCTGTGGCTCGGCCAGTACGTGCACATCGGCAAGAACACCAGCTTCGGCCTGGGTGCTTATCGTGTTTTGACGGAGTAACCTTTAGGGGTAACACCCACCCGATCAGCACCCGGCATGAGCCGGCAGGCGCCGCAAGAGCGCAGCCCGGCAGCGGACAAGGGAGACGCACATGGAAAAGATCCTGCTTTTGGCCTCGGACGCGGCCTGGAAGGCGCTGCCGAAGCCTCTGCAAGAACGGCTCACGGCCCACGGTGCCCCCGCCGCCGGCCTCGGCCTCCCGGCCGGCGCGCACCTGCCGCGGCGCATGGCGCTGAGGCTCGCCGCGCAGCACGCCGACGCCGCCCGCATCCTCATAGCGGACCTGCGCTGCGCCGCCGCGCTGGCCCGGCTCAGAGTGGCCGGCTACGTCGCCGAGCGCGCCGGCAACCGCGTTTACGGCGGCGATGCGACGCCGGAAGAAGTCGCCGCGCTGCCGGGGGATACGCTGCTGGAGCAACTGCTCGCCCTGCGGGGCGACAGCGCGAACGGCGCGGACGCCGACCAGCCCGCAGGGCTGGACCTTCTCGAAGCGCAGGCCTGGCAGCGCGACGGCTGGGCCGGACTCTCCGCGGCGGGCATGGACTGGACACGTGCCAAAGCCATGCAGCCCCCAAGCTCCAGCGACGCCCGCGCCGATCGGTTCCTGGACCTCGCGGACCTCACCTGCCTGCTGGTCCCCGGCGCAGACGAGGCGCGGTTAGCGCGGGAAAGCGAGGCTGCGGCAACGCCGGACTCCACAGAGAAAGGCAACGGCTACGACCCCGCCGACCCCGACCCCAAGCAGCGCGACGACGGCGACTATTGCCAGGCCATGCACCGCAAGTCGCCGGTGCGGCTGCGAGCGACGCTGGCCATCGGCACACCGGCGGGCGACGACCCGTCGGCGGCACGCCGGCTCCTGCTCACCACGGATCGCAGCCGACTCCACTGGCTCGCAACCCTGCGCGCCGACGTCACGCTCCAGGCCGACCTGACGCTCCGGCTCGATGTCGGCCGCTTCCGCTGCCGCCTCCATGCCGAGCTGCGCGCCGCGGCGGCGCCGGGGGCCATGGACCGGCTCGCCTCCCGCTGCCTCGCGGTGGCGCTGGTGCACGGGCGACCGCTGCGGCACTACGACTGCACCTTCCTGCTGCCGCTGGACCTGCACGAGCAGGACGAAGGAGACGATCACCGTACCGGCCTGCCGGCAAAGGTCAACGAGCTGCTTGAGACGCGCGTAAAGGCCCATGTGCTCGAACGGCTGCCCGACGTGCACGCGGGCACGGCCGAAGACGACAAGATCTCCGCCGTCGCCCGCATCAACGCGGCCATCGAGCACGCCAACAGAGACCCCGAGCAGCGCCGTCGCCTCGCCGCCGGCCTCAGCAAAGACGAGCACCTGCCCCACGCCCAGGCGCTGCTCTACTTTCTGCCGCAGGTGCAGCGCCGCGTGCTCGATGCCGAAGCGGGCGAGCTCGCCCATTGGCGCCTCAAGCCGGGCAACGGGGCGGAATTGAAGCTGCGGGTCGAGAAGTCAGAGTACGGCGACATCACGGTCCCAATCCGCGAGCTGTCGCTGTACCGCTACGACCAAGACAGCTTCCTGCTCGCGCTGCGCTGCACCTACTCCGAGCCCGACGCCGTATCGGCCTGGGCGGACCGCCAAGCCAAGGCGCCGGACGCCGAAGCAGTGCCGACGGGACTGATTTGGCCGGACGGCGACGACTGGTGGCACCCGCTGTTCACCGCAGACCCCGACATCCGCGGCGCCATCCGCGAGTCACAGGCCGAGCGCTGGCTCACCTTCACCAAGTCCGCGCGCCTGCTGCGCGCCGCCTTTCCGGAGCAGCGCAGCGAGGGCAAGCTGCACAATGTCGTGCTGCTCGAAGGAGCACAGGAGATCCGACGCTTCGACGGCAGCCGGTCCGTCAACCCAATCGTTCACAAGCTGCTTGGTCTGTTGCTGGGGCCGGACGCGGAGCCATCGGACCAACGGCCGACCGAGCACGATCTCTCGCGCTGTCTGCAAAACCGGCTCGCCGCCGTGCGCGACGACCGCATGGTCGTCAACGTCGCCTACGGCCTCGCCGGGCCACCGCCCGGCGCCGACCCGGCCGCGCTCGACGCCCTGCGCCGGCTGTTCAGCCTGGCCCTCTTCGTCGACCGGGGCCGCGACGCCGGCGCCGACGGCTGGGTCTACGACCGCGACTTCGTCGCCGGTCAGTTGGCCATGCAAGCGGAACAGCGCTGGGCCGGGCTCGGCACCCTGATCGGCTGCACCAACTACTCCCAGGCCGCCGTCGGCTGCGGCGCCCTCTTCTGCGGCCCCATCGCGCGCATCCATGTACCGCACATCTACGGCACCATGCTGGTGCTGTCGCTGTTGTTCGAGCTAATCCTCGCCCACTTCGAGCGCCGCATCGCGGCGGAGACCCTGCGGCTCCAAGCACCCGGTGGCAAGCGCCGACCCAACACCGAGCTCCAGGCCGCGAAGCTGCGCCGCATCGAGTGCCTGCATCAGGACTTCATCCGCTTCACCAACCGCACGTGGCTCCGCCACGTCAGCTCGCAGTTGCAGGGCGAGGAGCTGTTCCAGCGCCAGGCGGCCGCGCTTGGCCTGGAGGCGCAGTACGCCTTGGTCAAGGACAAGCTGGAACGGACGGATGAGCTCGTGCAAACGCGCGGCGCACGCATCCAGGCAGACAACGCGCATCGGCTCACTCGCGTCGGGGCCTACCTCGCTGCTGCTTCGGTCTTGCTGAGCCTGGTGGCTTTTGCGGTGAATCCGGCACCGGACCCCGAGGCACCCGCGACCGGGCTGGAGGGGCTCTGGATCTGGCTCGCCGCATGGCTCAACCACAACTGGCCATTCGTCGTTGCGCTCACCATCGGCGTACTCACGTTGAACCTGCTGCTGCGTGCATTGCGTGCCGAGCGCGACGACAACTCGGGCGCCTGCGAGTAGATACGGCCCCAACGCGCTGCCACGACCCGCCGGCAGCCGATCCGAAACAACCAGCGCGCAAGCGCAATCAACGCACCCATGCTCCAACACCTCCTCCTGCGCATCGAAGCCGTCAACCTGGAACAGGTCATCGACGACACCGACAAGATCGCCGTCATCCGCGGCGGCAGCTTCGGCGCCCTATTCGGCCCGCAGTCGCTCGAGCCCGACCCGAATGGCCCGGACCCGGAGCCCCTCGCCCCGCGCTGGCCGTTGCTCAGCGGGCTCTTCTGGCGAGGCTTCCCGCAGCATAAGCCGCGCCGCATCAGCACCGGCGCTTCGGTGGGGCTGTATGCGCTGCGTGCGCCGCGGCGGGATGCCGGCCGCCTCGCCGACGCCGTGGCACGGGCCCTCGCCGAGCGCTGGCCGCATCACACCTTTGTTGTGGACACCCAGCCCTACGACCCCGCCAACGGCGACTTCAGCCGGGCCCACGAGGCCGTGATCGCCAAGAACCGCATGCGGCAGTTGCGCCAGGCCGCCGTCGCGATCCCCGCACCGCTGCCCGGCTGCCGGCTAGTGGACCATTTCGACGACCTGCGCCCGGCGTCCGCCGACCTGCGACTGGACGGGGACAAGACCGCGAGTGCCTCCGTTTACGCCCGCGCCGAGCTCGGGCGCGAGCAGAAGGACGCCTTCCTCCACTGGGCAAGCGGCGTCCCCGACCTCGCCTACGCCCGGAGCTTCGAGGACATCGCCCCGGGCGCCGGTGACCTGCCCGCCGGCGACCCGCTGCTCGGCAAGCTCGGCGTGCTGTACTTCGACGGCAACGGCTTCGGCGCCCACCAAGCCCGCTGTGACAGCGAGCATCGGCTGCGCGCCTTCGACGACATGGTCACGGCCTTCCGCCGCAACTGGCTTGCAGAGCTCATCCACCGGCTCGCCGACCACCCGCACGCCTGGCACCGGCCAGCGCCGCGGCGGGGCAAGCCGCCGGAGCCGCCCCGCCTGCGCCTTGAGCTCTTGCTCTGGGGCGGGGATGAGATCCTGCTCGTGCTGCCGGCGGGCCTCGCGCTGGACGCGCTCATGCACTTCTACGCCATCAGCGCGGCCGCGCACGCCAGGGGCGAGCTCACCTGGCCGGACGCCGAAGGCAAGCCGCAACCGCTCACCCACGCCGGCGGCCTGGTACTCTGCCAGCACAAGGTGCCCATCGCCCGCACCCGCGAGCTGGCCCGCCGGCTCGCGGACCAGATCAAGGCTCGCGACGACAGCCGCCACGCCGACCGCTGGGACTATCTGCTGCTCGAGTCCGTGGACGCCCCGCACAACGCCCCCGCCGGGTTTCACCGCACCCGCTACGGCCCGCGCGCCGCGGAGCGCCGCCCGCTTGCGCCCGCGGCGCAGCCGGACGCCCTCGCCCGGCTCGCCGCGCTGCGCAACCCGCCCGCCGCCGCCATGCCGCTGCCGGGCGACGACCCGCGGCTGGCGCTGGGCAAAGCCCGCGACCTGGGCTTTCGCCTGACCCGGGATGCGGATTGCGCCAAGCCTGAGCAGTGCGACGACCTGGTGCGGCAGCTCGACGCCCTCGTGCCTACGAACGGCCCGCAACGCGAGATGCCCGCGCTTGCCGCGCAGCTCTTTCCCGGCCAGAGCGCCGTCTGGCGCTGGCTGCACCTGCTGGAGCTTTGGGACTACCTCGCCCCGCGCACCGCGGAGGAGCCCTGATGAAGCCCTACACCTTTCGCGTCCGCCTCACCTGCGCCGGGCCGGTGCTGAGCCGTTCCCTGGAGGCCGGCCGGCTCGGCATCGACGCGCTGCCGCTGCGCGCCGCGGACGCGCAGCACACCGCGCTGCCCGGCACCCAGGTGCGCGGCCTGCTGCGCGACGCCTGGACCGTCTTCGCCGACGCGGACCCGCAGCACTGGCCGCTGGAGCGCCTCCAGCGTTGGCTCGGACCCGACCCCGATGCCTCGAACCACCCGAACAAGCCCGTTGACGCCTTCAACCTGAGGCCCGCCCGGCTCGACTTCGACGCCCTGTGGATCGCCGCCGACCTCGGCACCCCCGGCCGCCTCCAGCACCGCATCCGCATCGACCCCGCCACCGGCGCCGTCGCCCGCGGCCAGCTCCTGACCCTGGAGAGCCCGCACGCGCCGGCCGAGGAAGTCAGCTTCAGCGGCGAGATCCGCGCCCGCCTCGACGACGCCGCCGAGGCCGCAGAGCTGTTGCGCTGGCTGCAAAAGGCCTGCGCCTATGTGCACGCCGTGGGCGGTCTGCGGGGCATCGGCTACGGCCGGGTCTTGAGCGCCGCGGCGAGCCTGGCGGAAGAGCCTGCCGGCGACGCCCCCGGCATACCCGACGGCGCCGGGCCGGCCGCCGTCCGGCGCATACCCGCGGAGCTGGACCTGCCCTTTCCGGCGGGCGACGCCGATACCGCCCGGCTGCGCCTGGGCCTCTCCATCCGCCCCCTGGCCGAGCTCTGCTTCCCGCGGCCCGGCCCCAAGGGCAGCGCCGGGAACCGCTTCAGCACCGAAACCCACATCCCCGGCGCCGCGCTGAAGGCGCTGCTGGCCGCCCGCTGGCCGAAGCAGAACGCGCTGCTCGCGCCGCTGCTCGACCCGCTGCGCATCACCCACGCCCACCCGGTGAACACGGGCACGGCGAGCCGCCCGCTCGCCGTGCCGATGAGCTTTGCCTTCACGGACGCCGCGGCCAAGCCCAACACGCTGCATCTGCGCGACCTCGCCCTCCAGCACGCCCCGGGTTTGCTCGGCGGCAAGGCACCGCGCTTTCAGCCGGACTGGAAGCCCGCCCACTGGACGCTGGCGCAGGACTGGTGCGGCTGGCCGGAAAAGGATGTCCCCCGCGGCCTGCGCGTGCGCAACCGTATCGATCCGCAGACCGGCAGCGTCAAATACAACAACAACACCGAAAGCGGCATGCTGTTCTCCGTGGAGACCCTGATCCCCGGTGAGCACCGCTGGCTCGCCGACCTGGACCTGCCCAAGGTGAGCCGGGCGCAATGGCAGCCGCTGCTCGCGCTGCTGGCGGAGCTCTGCGCCGCACCGCTCGCACCGCTTGGCAAGACCAAGGCGGCCGTGGCGGTGGAGCTGCGGCCGGAGCCCTGCGGCATCGCCCGCGGCAGTGGCTGGCGGCCGCGGCTCGCGTCCTACCCGGCGCACCGCGACGCGCCCATCGTCGTGCTGCTGCAAAGCGCCGCCGCCCTGCTGCCGCCCGGCTGGCACTGCCGCCCGAGCAACGACGGCGCCGCGCTGCACCACGCCTACGCCGATGTCTTCCGCCGGCTTTCCAACCACAAGCTCGACCTCGCCCACGCCTTCACGCGCGAGGCGCTGGCCGGCGGGCGCTACTGGTGGAGCCGCTTCCAGCGCCGCGAGCGCGACTATCACCCGGTGCTGCTGACGCAACCCGGCAGCGTCTTCGTGCTGCGCGCACGCCGCGGCGCCAAGCTCGACGCGATCCAGCAGGTGCTCCAGTGCTGGGACAGCGAAGGCCTGCCCGCCGTCGGCGCCCCGCCGGCACCGGGGAACACCCGCCCGGCGTCCGCAGGACTGGCCGGGGATCACAAGCACAACCCCTGGATCCCGCAGAACGGCTACGGCGAGGTGGTCATCGACCCCGCCTGTGCCCGCGACGCGGCGCTGCAACCGCAACGGGAGGAGTGGCATGGGCTCGAAGACTAAGCGCGGCAAACCCGGCCGGGACCAAGCGAGCAAGCGCCCGGAGCGCCCGACCAAGCCCGCCGCCACCGCGCAGGCAGAAGCCGCCGCGGCGCCATCCGCCGAGGCAGCGTCGGCCCCACGCCTGCCCCGCGCCCGCATCGAGGGCCTGCTGCGGCTCAAGAGCCCGCTGCACATCGGCAGCGGCGACACGGCCGCGTGGCGGCAAGACGACCTGCCCGCCGAGCGCGAGCGCCCGGAGCTGGACACCGCCCCCGATTACCACACCTGCTGCCTGCTCCCTGGCCGCGGCCCCTACCTGCCCGCCAGCAGCCTGCGCGGCGCTCTGCGCGCGCGGCTGCACGGCGCTGGGGCCGCGGACGCGCTCCGCCGGCGCCTGTTCGGCGAGGTGCCGCCGAGCCCCGCAGACGGCCAAGCCAGCGCCGGCTGCCTGCGCCTGCGCGACGCCTTCATCGACGCCGACGCCAGCCTGCCCGATTACCGAGCGCTAGCCGACACGCCCGCCGCCGGCAACAACACGCGCTGCCCACCCGACAACAAGACCCCGGCACTGCCCCCGTACTGGATGCAGCACCGCGGCACCGCGCTGCGCCAGGGCATCGCCCGCGACCCGCGCCTCGGCACCGCCATGGACGAGCGCCTGTACAGCCACGAGCGCGTACCCGCCGGCGTCGCCTTTCGCATCGTCATGGACCTCATCGACGCCACGCGGGACGAGCTGCGCGGCCTGCTCGCGCTGCTGCGCGGCTGGGACGGCTCCCTGGCCGGCGCCCTCGGCGCCCGCACCGGCAAGGGTTGGGGCCGCGTCGCCTGGGAGCCGACGGACGTGCTGACCCTGGACGAGGCCACCTTCCGCCGCTGGCTCGCCGAGGACGACCCGACCGGGCGCCTCGATGACTGCCTGACGCCGGACCCGGCGCTGCTCGCGCAGGCCCAAGGCAGGGCCGCCAACGCCACCGCGCCCGCGCCGCCGCCCGGCGTGCTCGCGCTGGATCTCAAGCTCACCCCCCGCGGCCCGATCCTAGTCAACGAGCCCGGCTGGCGGCCCGCGGACGGCGCCGACGACGAGCACACGCCGACGCACTACTTCAGCCGCGACCCCGCCGACGGCACGCCGCTGTTGCCCGGCACCAGCCTCGTGGGCCTGCTGCGTGCGCGCGCCCGGCGCATCCTCTGCACCATGGCCGCGGGGATACTCGAAACCGCGGCCGACGGCGCGAGCCCGGCCGCGCCCACCGACCTGCTGGCGGAGCAGGCGGCCGAAGCGCTGCTCGGCCGGCTCTTCGGCAGCGCCGAGCGGCGCGGCGCGCTCTGGCTCGGCGACGCCCGCGCCGAGGGCAAGCTCCGGGCGGCGGACCAGGACCTCCCGGACGCCGACCCGCCACCGGCCGGCGCCGAGGCCCAGCATGTCAAGTGCCACGAGCAGACCTTCATCGCCATCGACCGCTTCACCGGCGGCACCCGCTCCATCCGCGGCCAGGGCGCGCTCTTCAGCGTGCAGGGCACCGTCGACGGCAGCTTCCGTGCGCCGCTGCTGCTGGAGACCGCCCGGCTCGCGCGCCAAGAGGCCGGCGGCACCCCGCACTGGTGGCAGGGGCTGCTGCTGCTCGTGGCCCGCGATGCGCTGGAAGGCGACCTCAGCCTCGGCTGGGGCCAGGGGCGCGGTTGGGGCGCCGTCGCCTTCCGGCTCGACCCGGCCGGCGCCAAGGCCGGCAGCACCACCGCCAACCTGGCACACGCCACCGGGCGGATGGCCGACGGCGACAGCAACGCCTGGCCGCAGGTGCTGGAACACTTGCGCACCCTCACCGGCGGCGAGCCCCGGGCCTGGCTGGAGCAACTGGAGCAGGCCATCAGAACCGAGCTTGACCCCCGCGCCGGCCGCACGCCCGCGGCGCCCGAGCAGCGGATCGGCGCAGCGCAGCCCAGCACAGCGGAGCAGCCCCAATGAGCGACACCTTCTACAACCCCTACCAGTTCCTCCCCGTCACCGGCCGCGTGAACGGTGCGCCCACACCCAGCACGCCCTTCGAGCAGATCCGCGCCGCCGCCCCCGACGCCGCCCCCATCCGCCACGACCGCTGGCTGCCCGGTGCCTGGACCGGCCGACTCCTGGTGCGCCTCACCACCAAGACACCCACCATCGTCGGCAATACGCAACACAAGCCGAACCAGAACGAATCCGCCCGGGTGACCCCCTACTTGCGCAACGCCCGCCCCGCCTTTCCGGGCAACAGCCTGCGCGGCATGCTCGGCGCCGTCGCGGAGGGGCTTAGCCAGTCCGCGCTGCGGGTGCTGGAAGACCGCCACTACTCCGTGCGCAAGCCCATGGAGGGCGCGCTGTCCGCCATCGGGCGCATCGTCGTGGACGAAGGCGGCCTGCGGCTGGAGCCTCTGACCTTGCCGACGCTGACCATCGACAACGGCACCGCCCACGTGGAGGCGAGGTGGCAGCGCGTGTTCGCCACCGACCTCGGCACCTGCCGGCTTGGCGAATGCCTGCCGGCCTACATCAACGGCTACAGGCACTTGGCAGCCGGCAGCTTCCTCGCCGACGCACAGCCCAACAGCAGCCGCGTCGGCCACGACGAGCCCTGGCACTGCGCGCTGGCGGACCACCCCGCCCTGCACTGGCCCGTCACCGCCCCCATCGCGCAGCCCGACCCCAATCTGTTTCACATCCACAAGGCCGCCTTGCTCGGACGCAACATCAGCCCCGGCCGCGCGCCCCAGCGCGAGGCCGGCGACGACACCACCCCCGGCTGGCTGCGCGTGCTCGGCATCGCCGAGCGCGAGACCGAGATCCCCTTCGGCAAGAAACACGAGCGCTTCATCCCCTGCCGCCCACAGACCCCGCGCCGCCCGCTGGCCTTCGCGCCCGGCGTGCTGGAGCGCTTCGAGCGCCTGGTGCTGGAGCGCGCCGCGCAGCGCTGGACCGGCAACAACACCCCCCGCCAGCACGCGCCGGATGACGACAGACTGGGCTTCTACCCCTTCTTCCCGGAAGGCTACGAGCACCATCTGCCCACCCGTGCCCAGATCGAAGGCCGAGACGGCACCTCGCCCTGGCGCCCCGTGGACGGCATGCTGGTCCATTTCGACGTCACCGACGACCCGACCCCGCGCGTCAGCGAGCTGTCCTTCTCCGCCATCTGGCGCGCCGAGGTGCCGGCCGCGACGCCGGGGGCCGACGGCGACAGCACCCACGCCTTCTTCCATGCCCTCGCCGACGACGCCGGAGCGCCCTGCCGCCTGCTGCCCTGGGGCGCCGCGGGCCGCGACGCCCTCACCCCCGCCGAGGCCCTGTTCGGCGTCGCCGAGGAGCTGCCCGCCGCCGTCCGGAAGGATCGCGAGCACGCACCGGCGCGCAACCTCGCCGGGCGCCTGCGCGTGCACGACGCGCTGCCCGTTCCGGACAAGGTCGCCCGCGCGCCCGAGGACACCCTCAAGACCCTGAACAGCCCCAAGCCGCCGAGCCCGACGCTCTACTTCCACCCCCGCGGCCGGCGCGGCACGCCCGTCGGCAAGCAGCAGCTCAAACGCGGCGAGCACCGCCCCAACGGCCGCAAGGTCTACCTGCATCACCGTGAGGCCCTGAACGGCGGCCAGACCTGGCCGCGCCACGAAGAGAATACAGACAACGACCGCCTGCGCCTTATCGCCCGGCCCGTCGCCGCCGGGCAGGACTTCATCTTCCCCATCGACTTCGACAACCTGAGCGACGCCGAGCTGACCCTGCTGTGGCGCGCCATCGAGCCCGGCACCGGCTTCCTGCACCGCCTCGGGCTCGGCAAGCCGCTCGGGCTCGGCAGCGTGGCGCTGCGCATCGAGGCCCTGTTCCGCCGCGACCCCGCAACCCGCTACAGCACCGCCGCCGCCACGGAGCAGCACCGCTGGCACGCCGTCTGGCTCGCGGACGGGGCCGAGCCCAAAGACTGGCCCGTCCGCCAGCACAAGGCGGACCGAATCGCCGCCCGCGCCGCAGCCGCCCGCGAGCTCCCGCGCATCGAGGCACCGCCAGCCGTCCCCGACCTCATCGACGCCGACACCCTGGCGGCCCTGTGCGCCGTCGGCGATCCGGGCCGGCTCGCCGACGGCGTGCCGGTGACCTATCCGGTCACGGCCGCCCAGCGCACCGCGCTGCACGAGAACCAGCCCGCCGCTGAACAAAACGGCTTCAAGTGGTTCGTTGCCAACGACAAACGTGTTGCGGGCGGGCAGCAAGATGCCCAGGCACTGCCGCCACTGCCCACAGATCCCGATGCACCACTCGATCCGCTGCGCACGCTCCCATAGACCGACACGCGCGCTCCGCAACGACACCAATGGCGGCCGACTCGATTTCACATCCGAATTGACCCGGCCGGCCCACCGACTATGCTGAACCACACCGAGCCGGCGAGCCCGCAACCCACCTGACACCCGAGAACTGAACATATATGCAGCCAATTCAGCCCCCGCGTAACCTAACTTTTTCGCCACAGTGCTGTGCCCTGAACGAGACACCCCACGCCATTGGCAATGCAGAAGTTTCCAAAAGTCAAGCTGTCCGAATGACGCCCCGAAATTGAGGGGGTTACGACATCTTGAACATGGCGTACCTCCTAAGGATATGAGTCCGAATGACGCCCCGAAATTGAGGGGGTTACGACGTCTGGAAGGCAGTTGCCTTCCTCTACTTTTCTGTCCGAATGACGCCCCGAAATTGAGGGGGTTACGACTGATATTACTATTCTGCATCACCCGTCCTTGTCGTCCGAATGACGCCCCGAAATTGAGGGGGTTACGACTCCCAAGCGGACCTAGCTTGCCCAAAACCTTTTGTCCGAATGACGCCCCGAAATTGAGGGGGTTACGACGCCGCGCCGATGTCCGCCGGCGCGATCGGATCGGTCCGAATGACGCCCCCGAAAATTGAGGGGGGTTACGACTCGTGCACTTTTCATGTTGTGCCCAGTGAATACGTCCGAATGACGCCCCGAAATTGAGGGGGTTACGACACGTCACTTCTCGTTGCCTCGAGTTTGTAAAAGGTCCGAATGACGCCCCGAAATTGAGGGGGTTACGACCTCGTCCCATCTCGGCCCAGGTCCCGTACCCAGGCGTCCGAATG
>NZ_JABX01000080.1 GCF_001469165.1 Thiohalocapsa sp. ML1
TGTTGACCTCCAGGTCAACACCGCGACAGAGCGAGATGCACCGATGTCGCGAGTGCGGAGCCGACCTGGAGGTCGGCTCTCCGGCCCGCCGCGCTCAGCCCGGCTTGCCGTCCACCCTCGGCGCGATCAACATCGGCGCATACACGGCCGTGAACAGCGCGAAGGCGCCGATCCAGCAGGTCCCGGCGGCCAGCATCCAACCGGTGTAAAGGCCGGGCGCGAGCCAGACCGCGATGCTGCGCAGCAGCGCGGCGGCGGTGACCAGCGCGAAGGCGAGCAGCGTGAGCCGGCTCGCGTGCATGGCGCGCCCGGTGTGGCCAAGCGTGACCCGCGCCATCATGCCGAGCGTCAGCGTGCCGATGGCCCCGGCGGTGATGGCGTGCAGCGCGATGCTCGGCGGCAGCAGCCGGAAGGCCGCGATGCCGTCCAGGATCAGGCCGGCCGCGAGCCACAGAAAGCCCAGGTACAGCACCGCGAGCATCGGCAGACCCCAGGCGCGGCGATCGTGCCAGCCGGCGAGCCGGGCGAGCAGCAGCACGCCGGCGGCCAGCGCCGCGACGCCGGCGAGCCGACCGGCCAGCGGGCTCGCCGGCAGCGCGAGGTGCAGTGCCAGCATCGTGAGCACCGCGCCGAACACCAGCTTATCGAGCCACGGCCGGCTGACGGGCGCGGCGCCGGGGATGGCGGCACGCGTAAAGAACGGCATCACGCGCCCGCCCACCACCAGCATCAGCACGATGACCAGATCCAGCATCAGCCGCTGACCGCGTGCGGCCAGCCCAGGCAGCACCCCCATGCCGTCCAGGTTCACCAGCAGCGACGCGAGCGTGAACCCGCCAAAGACGACCAGGAACAGCCGGTTCACCGGGTTCGGCCCCTGCCACAGCGCCCGGCGCAGCGACAGGGCCAACGCCGGGAAGAAAGCAATGTCGAGGGCGCCGATCAACCAAGCCGGCGCCCCGAGCCAGGGCGCGAGCCGCGCCGCGAGCCACAGCGCCACCAGCGCCGCGAGCCGCCCGCCCGCGGCCGTCGGCAGCCCGCTCCAGTTGCGCGCCGCCGTCAGCAGAAAGCCGGCGATGACGGCGGCGGTGTAGCCGAACAGCATCTCGTGGGCGTGCCAATGGGTGCCGGCCAGGTAGCGCGGCGGCGCGAGCAGCCCGAACAGCACCGCGAGCCAGGCGATGAGCGACAGCGCCGCCCAGCCGCCGGCGACGAGAAAGAACGGCCGAAACCCGAGCGCCAGCAACCCGTAGCGCGCGACGGCGGGCTCGGCTTGCGCCCCGGCGGCGGGCGCCGGGGGCTTGATCACAGGGGGCAGCGGGCGACGGGTCATGACCGGGTTGCGCTCAAGCCGCGGCGAGCATCGCGGCGATGTCCGCCTCGGGCGTGTCGATGGGCTTGAGGTCGAAGGCCTCCACGAGCACGTTGACGACGTTGGGCGACAGGAAGGCCGGCAGCGTCGGGCCGAGCCGGATGTGCTTCACGCCGAGGTGCAAGAGCGCCAGCAGCACGATGATGGCCTTCTGCTCGTACCAGGCGATGTCGTAGGAGATGGGCAGCTCGTTGATGTCGTCGAGCCCGAAGACCTCCTTCAGCTTGAGCGCAATGACCGCGAGCGAATAGGAGTCGTTGCACTGCCCCGCGTCGAGCACCCGCGGGATGCCGCCGATGTCGCCCAGATCGAGCTTGTTGTAGCGGTACTTGGCGCAGCCGGCGGTCAAAATCACCACGTCCCGGGGCAATTGGCGCGCGACCTCGGTGTAGTACTCGCGCTCCTTGTGGCGGCCGTCGCAGCCGGCCATGACGACGAAGCGCTTGATGGCGCCGCTCTGCACCGCGTCGATCACCTTGTCCGCCAGCGCCATGACCTGGGCGTGCGCAAAGCCGCCGACGATCTCGCCTTGCTCCAGCTCGGTGGGCGGGGCGCAACGCTTGGCCTGCTCGATGAGGGCGGAGAAGTCCTTGCGGCCGCCGGCGGGGCGGTCGGCGATGTGCGCAACGCCGGGCCAGCCGGTCTCGCCGGTGGTGTAGATGCGCTCGCGATACTCGGCCTTGACCGGCGTGATGCAGTTGGTGGTCATCAGGATCGGGCCGTTGAAGGCCGCAAACTCCTTGTCCTGCTGCCACCAGGCGTTGCCGTAGTTGCCGGCGAAGTGCGGGTAACGCTTGAAGGCCGGGTAATAGTGGGCCGGCAGCATCTCGCTGTGGGTGTAGACATCGACGCCGGTGCCCTCGGTCTGCGCCAGCAGCTCGTCGAGATCCTTCAGGTCATGGCCGGAGATCAGGATGCCCGGGTTGTTGCGCACACCGAGGCTGACGCGGGTGATCTCCGGGTTGCCGTAGGTGCCGGTGTTGGCTTCATCGAGCAGCGCCATGGCCACGACGCCGACCTCGCCGCAGCGCTGCACCCAGCCGATCATCTGCGGCACGTCGAGCGGGCGGGTGGTGGAGGCCAGCGCGGCGATCATGAAGCTGTAGATGGCCGGGTTCTCGTAGCCGAGCACCGCCGCGTGCTCGGCGTAGGCGGCCATGCCCTTGACGCCGTAGATCAACAGCTCACGCAGCGAGCGGACATCTTCATTTGGTTCCGTCAGCACGCCGACCTCATCGGCCTTCGCCGGGTAGTCCACCACCGGCGCGCTCCAGTTCACCGCTTCGAGGTCGCTCGCGAAGCCGATTGCGGCCTTG
The DNA here is from genome assembly GCF_001469165.1 of Thiohalocapsa sp. ML1. Classification (GTDB taxonomy): domain Bacteria; phylum Pseudomonadota; class Gammaproteobacteria; order Chromatiales; family Chromatiaceae; genus Thiohalocapsa. The sequence goes on from NZ_JABX01000080.1 coordinate 2,689, forward strand.
ATCGCGTCGCGCCGGGCGATGCTCTCGCCGATCAGGGTGTTGAAGCGGGCGGCATCGAAGTTGGCGTTCGTGATGGTCGTGAACAGGGCCTTGGCCACGAAGCGCCCGACGGTGGCATCCGGCGCCCCGCGCTGCTCGGCCGCTTCGGCCACGATGGCGAGGCCCTTCAGCGTGAAGACGAGCAGATCCTGCAGGCCCATCGCCTCCACGGTCTTGCCGCAGGTGCCTTTGACGGTGCAGCCGGTGCCCTTGGCGGCCTCCTGGCACTGGAAACAGAGTTGACTCATCGGGTTGGCCTCGCGTTGCGTGGTTGGGGGGAAGTGCAAACCATGGGGACAGTCTGCGCTCGCCCCGGCCATCCACCTTGATCAAGGTCAAGCCAGAAAATTCAGCGGTTTGCGTACCGCCGACGGGGCTCGTCCAACCGCACGGCAAGCTTAGCAAGCTCTGGGCCAGGCTCGACTGGGGCGCAAGGGATGCGCTTGCTGTCGCACGCCCTCAACGGGGCGACGGGCGCGAAAACCGCGCGAAAACCGGGACCGCGAAAACCGGGACACGCGAAAACCGGGACAGACCCGAATGGCGCTAACTTAAGAACCGACTATTAAGAATCAGTAACTTATAGTCCTCCTGCGTCGCGAAATCGCGAGATTGCAGGACGCTCAGGGAGCGGAATCGGGCGGAAACCCTGCCGGGGCCGGCCTGCCGCTAGAGTTTCCTACCCCGCAAGCATCTGATTGGTATGGACAAGTGGCTTAAGTTAGCGCCATTCGGGACAGACCCCGTTTAGCTGCGAAGATCCGCGCCTGCCCCTGTGGGAGCGGCTTTAGCCGCGACAGGCGCGCGTGCCGCAGCCCGGCCGGTCGCGTGCAACGCCAACATCGCTGCAACCTCCTCAGGCTCGCGCATCTGCTCTCCTCGCTTTCCTACCGGCAAAGGAGGGCCGTTGTACCGAACACTCGACATCGTCATTTCCCCTCAATCTGCGGGGGTCATTTCTCGATGTCGTCAGGGGGTCAGTTTTTCATATCGCCTGACAATTTCGATAGCGATGTCGATGAAGCCTCGTTAGGGGACAAGCTAAGACCGGATCGGGACGCCCCCTGACGACTGCTCGACTGCTCGACTGCTCGACTGCTCTTTCTAGGTTAATAGGCGGTAGCCGCCCAGCGCGGCAAAGCGACGCGCATCCCACCACCTTGGCTGGATTACGACCGCGGGAAAGGCCCGCCGATTGGTCGAGTTTCAAAACGACGCCGCGCCCTCCCGTAGCCCCCAGCCCCCACCCCCTGTCTCCACTAGCTGAACAAACGACGAAAAAACGACGGTCGTCGTTTCGATTGGCTTCAGTCGGGACTTCTTGAGCGTTCGCGCCTAGAACGAAAGGTACACCCCAGCGGATCGGCTGCCCGGGCCTGTTGCCGCGGGACCTTCAAGATTCCGGGAAAGGAGCAATGCCATGATCAGAACGCTCATCGTCCTCGCGACTTTATTCGCGTCACCGTACGTGAGTGGGGCTTGTATCACCGACCAGCCGGAGCTGGGCGACATCGGCCCCAGCGCTGAGCTGGTGTGTCAAGCCCTCTCGCGGCGCTTCCCCGAGGCCAAGCTGGCGGTCGAGAACCGCTCAATTCACTCGCCGACCGCGGTAACCGTAGAGGCGTCAGTGGACGGCAGGCCGATCTCGCTGAGCTACATTCTCGCCGGCTACGCATGGCTATTGGACAGCCCTGAGGCCCGCACGGCCGATGTGCCGTTGGAGCGGTCTGTGCTACCTGTCGCAGGCCAATAATCCGAACACCTGCACCGTTGCCGAGCGACGCCCGATCTGCGCGCGAAGGCTCACGGCACCCGTTTTAAGAAGGTCTTTGTTTAGCGGTAAGGATGCCGTGTGCTGAGCAGGGCTGGATCTCAAACCCAATTGGAGAACGTCCGTGAACATGATCGCATTAACTACCGCGCTGCTATCGACACTCTGGTCGGGCAGCACCATGGCCGCTTCCGCCGTTGCCCCGTTGATCGACGCGGAGCGCCTGCAAACCATCGCCTGCGAGCCGAATGTCGTCGTGCTGGACATCCGCAGTACCAAAATCGACGGACAGGCACGGGACGCCTATGCGCAGGGTCATGTTCCCTGCGCTGTCCACACCGATTACATTGAGGGCGGCTGGCGCACCAAGGTGGATGGCGTGCCGGGCATGCTGCCGCCACTGCCGAAGCTCGAGGCGCTCGTCGGCGGGCTCGGCATCGATGACTCGACCTGGGTCATTGTCGCGCCGCTCGGCGCTGACGCCAAGAGCATGGCCGCCGGCGCGCGGGTCTATTGGACCCTGAAACTGCTCGGACACGAGCGCGTGTCGATCCTTGATGGCGGCACCCTCGGCTACGCCAAGGGCGGTGCGCGCCCCCTGGAAAAGGGTGCTCGCAGCCCAACGCCGAAGAGCTTCGTCGCCGACCTGCAAACCGACATGCTGGTGAGCGCTGACGATGTCCTGCAAGGCATCGAGGCGCAAGCAACACTCGTCGACTATCGACGTCAGGATGAATTTTCCGGCCTCAACCGAAACGGCAAGACGCCTCGCGCCGGAACGCTACCCGGCGCTGCCAACGTCCCGCTGGAATGGCTGACGCGAGACAACGGCGGCGAGATTCGTTCCCCGGCTGCCCTGGCCAAGCTTTACACGCTTGCGGGCGTGGCGGCCGACGCCAAACAGGTCGCGTTCTGCAACACGGGACACAACTCCAGCCTCGGCTGGTTCGTGGCGCGGGAACTGCTCGGCAATCAGGACGTGCTGCTCTATGACGGCTCCATGGCGCAGTGGAGCCGCAACGAGGCACGACCAATGGCCCGGGCCGTCGATCTCACAGACTGACGCGCCCTGCGCAGGTCCGGGTGCCTTACTGCAGCCCGGCCTTGCGCAGGTCCGTGATCAAGCGATTGAGGTATTCCGGATCGCGAATGGGGTATCGTTCCTGGATATGGTTAAGCGTGAAGCCGGGATTGAGCGCCAGCAGCTCGTCGGTTTGCCAGTGCGCGTCCTCGATGCGGCCGATATTGGCATAGGCCGCCGCCAGCCAGAGCCGCAGCATCTGATGGGTTGGATTCATGGCCACGCCGCGCTCAAGATCCTCAATGGCGCCGGTTGCGTCGTCGACCGCATAGCGCAGCGCACCGCGAACCAGCCGGTAGATCGACGGCACCCGCGGATTGAGGCGCACCGCCGCTTGCATTGCCTTCAAACCCTCGGCCGGTCGTCCGGCGAAATGCAGCACCCAGGCGAGCAACGCATGGGCGTCGGCATAACTTGGCGAGAGCGCGATGGCGTGCTCGGCCTGGCGGACCGCGCCGGTGAAGTCGCGCCGGTGCAGATCGATCTGGCCGCGGACGAAGTAGATCTGCGGTACGTCCGGATCAAGGGCTCGTGCCCGCTCGACCAAGGCTGCTGCATGCGCCAGTGAAGCCGGGGCATCCTCGTTCCAGCCGTCCACCGCGTCGCGGGAATGTGCCAACGCGAGCGCCGCATAGGCGCGGGCATAGTCGGGATCCAGCGCGATGGCCTGCTCGTAGTAAGACTTGGCCAGCTCGTTGTCCTGGAAGGAGCGGCGTCCGTAGTGGTCAAGGCCGCGGAGCAACGCGTCGTAGGCGGCAACACTGGCCTCGGCGGTGCTTGACAGCCGGCTCTGTTCCGCCGGGGCCAGCTCGACCTCAAGCGCGGCGACGATGCGTGCGGCGAGCTCGTCTTGCAGACGGAAGATGTCGGTCAGCTCGCCGTCATAGCGCTCGGCCCAAAGGGTGCGTTCGCTGTCGGTGGCAATCAACCAGGCGTTCAGGCGCAGTTGCCGGTCCGTTCGGCGCACGCTGCCGCGCAGCAGATAGCGAACGTCGAGCTCACGGCCGATCCGGCGCGGCGGTGCCGTGCTGTCCTCGTAGGCAAAAGCGGAATTGCGCGCCACAACCAGCAGTCCGGCAACCTTCGACAGATCCGTAATCAGGTCTTCGGTGATGCCGTTTGCAAAGTAGGCCTGATCGGCATCGGGCGATTGGTCCGCGAAGGGCAACACGGCAATGGCGGGCAGCGCTTGCGGCGTCGGCGTCCTCTCTTGCGGCAAGTCTCGGAGCACCCACGCCGCGCCGAAGGCGACCGCGATCAAAAGTCCCAGTGCGCCGAGCATCGGTGGCAGCCGCCGTCTGGAAACTCTGGAAGGAAGCCATTCGCTCCACGACGTTCGCGGCGGTGCTTCGAGGGTTGGGCCGAGCTTCAACACATCGCCTGGAGCCGGCTCCACGTGTGCGATCAGCCGGTAGCCGTGCTTTGAGATGGTTTCAATGATGTGCGGCGACCGCGCATCGTCCCGCAGCGCTCGGCGCAGCTTGATGACAGCATTGGTGATGGCGTCATAGCCGACCACCATGCCCTTCCAGACGTGCTGCTCCAGCTCCTGTCGCGAAACCACCTCGCCCGGATGTCTCGCAAGATAGACGAGCACGCTCATGACGCGCGGCTCCAGTCTGGTCTCGCGGCCCCCCTGCAGCAGCCGGTTCGCGTCCGCATCAACTATCCAATCGGCGATGCGGAACGGCCCCGTGCTCTTGGCCGGGCTGGGGCTCTGATCTTGCCGTCTGTCCAAGCATCAGCCCTCCACGCGTGGTGGCCCGCTGGCGGCTGCTCGACCGTGCGGAGCCCGTTGCGGCCGTTTTACCACGCCCGAGACCACCGCGATTTGCGTCGTTAGATAGCGGCGCTGTCGGCGCGCGCTAAGGCGCCGACCAACACGACGCCCGCAACGCGCGGTGCCGCATCACTCGTCCAGCATCTCCTGCTCCAGCGACAGGTAAATGCCGTAGGCGTTGCGCCGATGGGCGGCGTCAAAGGCCGGGAGCTTTTCGAAGCGCGACCAGTCCGCGGCGTCATAGGCATCCGCGAATGGGGTCATTTCCTCCACGGCGGCGGCCATCTGCTCGCGGGTGTACTTGAGATAGTCGAGCGTGCGGGCCACCGCCTCCGCGGGCTTGCGTGCGGCGGGGCCATGCCCCGGGATCAGCGCCTCGACCCCGGTCTGGTCCAAGGACTCCAACACTTCGAGCCAGCGGCCGGTGTCCGCGCTGCCGGTGAAGGGCACGCGGCCCTCGAAGATGATGTCGCCGGAGATCAGCACGTTGTCCGGGCGCACCAGCACGGCGAGGTCGCCGTCGGAGTGCGCCGGGCCCAAGTAGCGGATGTCGATGGTCACCTCGCCCAGGGTCAGCTCCGTGGCCGCGTCGATGATGCGGTCCGGTCGCACGAGGCGGGTGTCGTCGTTGACCCAAGGGTCCAGCGACAAGCGGCGCTCTTCCAAGCGCTCCTCGGCATTGGGCGAGTCGAGATACTCCTGCACGCCGTCGGGGGCGATGATCTCGGCGCCCTGATCCTCGAATACCTGCAGGCCATAGATGTGGTCCGCGTGGTAGTGGGTGACGATGACGGTGGTGATGGGCGCAGCGGAGACCTTGCGCAGCTCGTCAAGGAAGCGCTGCGCGAGCGACGGCGAGCCGAGCGCATCGACGATGGCGATGCCGTCCTTGGTCACGATGGCCGCGGCGTTGGAGATGAAGCCCTTGTTCTCGGTGGCCGTGCCCGGCGCGCCCGCCACGTAGTACACGTGCTCCGAGACCTTGCGCAGCGGCATGTCAATGTCGATGGGCACGGGCTCGGCGGCTGTGCCGGTGCCGAGCACGGCGAGCAGGGGCCAGCAGAACAGCGACGGGCGGATGCGGGGCTGGGGCATGGTGGGATGGTCCTCGGGTGCCGGCAGCGCGGCGCGATGCTTGTGGTGTTGGCCGGTGTCGAGCGCGCGCCGGACGCGCCCGCAGTCACCGGCATCCTAACCCGATGTGCAGCGGCGTGAGCCGGCGCGCCGGGCGCCTGCGCTGGTCAGGCTAGCGGCCATGGCGTCGAGACCGACCCCTTGTTATCCGCACTGTTTCGCGGCGCTCTTTTGCGCGATTTCCCCGGTCCAGCAGAAGCTCCAGCGCCGTACACGCGGGGCCACGGCGCCGGCTCTGTCCCAGATGCCGCCTGGCGAGATGCATCGAAGAATTCGCACAATCAACCGACATTGCGATGGGAAGACGCGGCCGGGCAGCGATCGACGGGGTTAGCATCGTCGGCGAGTCCTCCCCGGACTCCCGCGCGAGCGTACCGGACGCACGCAGCGCAAGCCGGCCCGGGCACCCGATCCCGGGAGTAGTCCCGGCATCTTCCGCCCAACCCGTCTTTTTACACACTGGAGCCGTATCCCAGATGAGTATTTCCCTGCGCCGCCTGCTCGATGCCGGCCCGCCGCCCCCGGCCATCGAGCTGCTTGACGCCGCCCCGAGCGTCAGGATGGCGATCTTTCACGACGCCCCGACGGCGCCCGCGGTCCGCCCGGCGCCCCATGGGCTTGTCGCGCCCGCCCGGGCCGGCACAGCACACGACAGGTGCGATCCATGACGAGCACGCAAACGGGCAACCCAGCCGGCAACCAAGCCGGCAACCAAGCCGGCAACCAAGTGGTCAACCAAGCCGGCAGCCAAGTGGTCAACCAAGCGGGCAACCGTTGGCTGGTGGTTGCCGGGGCACTGATCGTCCAGATGAGTCTCGGCGCCGTGTATATCTGGAGTGTCTTCCAGACGCCCTTGCTGGCCCGGTTTCCGGGCTGGTCCGAAACCCAGGTGACCTTGCCGGCCCAGCTCGTGATCGCCGTCTTCGCCTTTGCCGTGATCCTCGGCGGGCGCATCCAAGACCGGCTGGGACCGCGGCTGGTGGGCACCATGGGCGGCCTGATCCTGGGCGCGGGTCTCATGCTCGCCGGGCTCACGGGCAGGTTCGGTGAGGGCACGGCGCTGGTGTGGCTGGTGGGCACCTATGCCGTACTCGGCGGCCTCGGCATCGGCATGGCCTACGTCTGCCCGGTCGCCACCTGCGTCAAGTGGTTTCCGGACAAGCGCGGTCTCATCACCGGCCTTGCGGTGGCGGGCTTCGGGGCCGGCGCCTTCTTTTTTGCGCCGCTGGCGCGGGGGCTGATCGGCGCCGGTGACTACGCGCTGTTCGGTATCCCGCTCTTTCCGCTGCCTCGGGTCGGCGTCTTCGAGACGTTTACGGTGCTGGGCGTCATCTTCCTCGTCGCCGTGGTGCTCGGCTCACAGCTCCTGCGCAATCCGCCCGCCGGGTACTGTCCGGCGGGCTTCGTGCCCGCCGATGGCGCCGCGGGCCGGCCGGCGGCGCAGGCGGAGGTCGCACCGGGCGCGATGCTCCGCACCCCCGCGTTCTGGCTCCTGTGGCTCACCTATCTGGCCGGCAGCACCGCCGGGCTCATGGTCATCATGAAGGCAGCGCCCATCTGGGAGACCTTCGGCCTCGCGGCGACCACCGAGGCCCCCGTCTCCGCCGAGCGCTTTGCGAGCATCGCGTCCGCTGCGGCCATGGCCGTTGCGGTGCTGGCGCTGTTCAACGCGGCCGGGCGCATCCTTTGGGGTCGGGTGTCAGACACCCTTGGTCGCCGGGAGACCCTGATCCTGATGTTTGTCATCTGCGGCCTGGTCTTGCTGGGCCTCGACTGGATGCGCGTCTATCCTTTGTACCTGCTGGGCATCTCGGTGATTGCGCTCTGCTTCGGCGGCTACCTCGCCCTGTACCCGGCCATTGCCGCCGACTACTTCGGCACCCGGCACATGGGGGTGAACTACGGCTTTCTGTTCACCGCCTACGGCATCGGCGGCATGCTCGGCCCCTACCTCGCGGCGGCCCTGATGCAGACCTCGGGGGGCGTCGAGTATCAGGCGCAGGACGCGACGGGGGCACTCGCAATCCAGGTATTTCAGCTAGGCGAGTACGGCAAGGCCTTCGTCACCGGCGGTCTCCTCTGTCTGGCGGCCGCCGTCGTGATGCTGGCGGTGCGGGCGCCGCAGACCGGTGCGGCGCGCGTTGACGTCAGCCGGCCGATCTTGGTCGGGGAGCGCTGAGGCCCGTCCGGCCGGTCGGCACCTGCGACGCGTCGCGTGAGCGAGAGCCCCGGCCGGCCGGCCGGCCGGACTGACGACAACGACAACGACAACGACAACGAGCCCGCGATGAACCCACCCGCCTTCGAGCACCGCTTCCGCGTCGCGCTGCACGACACCGACGCCGCCGGGGTGTTGTTCTTCGCGCACCTGTTCCGCCACGCGCACGACGCCTACGAGGCCTGGATGGCGGCGCTCGGCTTCCCCCTCGACGCCATGGTCCGCGACGGCGAGCTGCGCCTGCCCCTGGTGCACGCCGAGGCCGACTACCACCACCCGCTGCGCCACGGCGAGGCGGTGACGGTGCAGCTCGCGGTCGGCGAGGTGCGCGAGCGCTCCTTCGTCATCGACTACTGCTTCCTTGGCGCGGAGGATGCCGTTGCCGCAACAGCACAGACGGTGCATGCCGGGCTCGATGCGGGCGGCTCGCGGGGGCTGCCGACTGCGCTCCTGGCCGCGCTGCGCGGGGCCGCGGGGGCTTAGGCGCTATGCGGGGCGAGCACGCGCTCGGGCGTCACCTCGGCGTGGTCGAACATGCGGTAGGCGGCGCGGGTCTCGTCCCAGCCCCCGCGGGCGGCGGGAATGGTCAACGGCGGTTTCTTCCCCAGGGTCTCAAGCAGGCGGCGCGCGCGGCGATTGAGGCGGCGATCGCCAAGATCGATGGCGCCGAGCTCGTCGGCCAGCGCACCCATCGCACCACCCCGGCGCGGCGCAAGACCCAGCCGCCAGCGCTCAGCGCGGGTCCGCTCCAGTTCCGCCGCATCGAACATGTTGGCGCGCTGGCCCGGGGACCAGCCCCGGGTAGCGGACACCGTGCCGCACGGTGCTAAGCTTCAGCTTGACGACGGCCCATCGCGGCACCGCACCAACCGACCTGCGAGCATGTTCCATGGAAGCGCCGCGCCTTCACACTGTCGATGACCTGCTGGGCTGGCCCGGCGACCCGCCCGTCGAGCTCATCGACGGCGAGATCGTGCAGCGGCCGATGACGCGATTCGAGCATGGGCATGCGCAGACCGCGATCATCGGCCAGTCCTTCCCGCTCGTGCTGCGACAACAGCCGGATGGCTGGTGGATCGTCCCGGAAATCAGCGTCCGCTACAGCGAGCACCACTGCCCGAGCCACGACCTCGCCGGCTGGCGCAAGGCCCGCCTGCCGGCGCGACCGGTCGGCGTCATGACCCTGCTGCCCGACTGGGTCTGCGAGATCCTCTCCCCCGGCCACGAGCGCAAGGACACCGTCACCCACTTTCTGCGCCTGCAACGCGCCGGCGTGCCCTACTACTGGATCATCGCGCCCGAAGACCGAGCGCTCATCGCCTACGCCCTCGACGCCGGCAGCTACCGCGCCGTTTTCACCGCCGAAGGCCCGGCCGAGACCGCCGGCAGAGCCCGCATCCCGCCATTCGAAGACATCGAGATGGATCTCGCCGTGCTGTTTGGGGACCTGGGCTGACCAAGCGCGCCCGCACCCCGCGCCTCGGCGGCATGCCGACGCGGCCGTGGGACAGCCGCCAAGGCCGCCGGAGCCAAGTCCTCGCGCCCGATTTCCGGCCCGAGTCCGCCGCGGCCGGTGCCGCCGCCGACCCCAACGGCTGACGCGCACACACGAGCCTCGGCCGGCTCAGCGCCGGCGGCGCGTGAAGGTTGCGCAGGACCGGGCGTCGGTCGATCATTGCCCGCACACAACGACCTCAGGCCGGACGCACGGAGCCCGCCCGCATGCTCGACGTCACCCAAGTCCCCATCGCGCTCGCCGTGGCCAGCGCCACCGCCTACCTGCTCGCCCGCGGCGCCCTGGGCGAGGCCGGCAAGGACGCCTACGCCGCGCTGAAGCAGCGCATCCAAAAGTGGATCGCCAAGGAGCACATCGACAAGCTCGAAGAAAAGCCGGACTCGGCAGGTCGGCAGACGACGCTCGCGGAGGAGCTCGCCGAT
>NZ_JABX01000081.1 GCF_001469165.1 Thiohalocapsa sp. ML1
TCAACACTCCGGTCAACGCCGGGGCCGGGACGGGCCGGAGAGCCGACCTCACTGGTCGGCTCGTCGCGACGACAGTGCTTCCTGCTCTGTCGCCGTGTTGACCTGGAGGTCAACACTCCAGTCAAAACTCCAGTCAATACTCCAGTCAATACTCCGGTCAACACTCCGGTCAATACTCCAGTCAACACTCCAGTCAACACGCCAGCCAACGGCCGTCAGCACCGCGCGCGGCCATCAGGGCAGCGCCGGCTCGGCGCCGCTCGGCCCGTCGAGCCGGCCGCCCGGGCGGCTGAGCTCCGGCCAATCGGGGCTGAACGCGGCGCGGCAATGACAGCGGCCGAGTGGGCCGAAGCGCTGCTGCCGCTCGGCCTCGCAGTCCGCGACGCGCGCGAAGGGGCCGATCAGGCGCGGCGAGGCCTCTTGCTCGTCGGTCGGTGCGTCGGCGGGCGGGTGTAGATGGCAGGTCGTCGCCGCCGCCGCGATGGGCAAGGCGGCGGCGAGCCCGCAGCAGACGAGCAAGGCGGCGCCTGCGCGGCGCGCGGGCAGGCGGCTCAGGTGTCTTCCTCGTACGGGCTCACGTTCACCGCATCGATGCGATAGCCGGCCTCGCCGAGGTCGTTGCTGACGCGCTCAATGTGCATGATGCCCTCGACCCAAACCGTGTCGAACAGCTCGCCGTGGTAGGCGCCGTCCTCGGTGGTGACGACATAGACCGTTTGGTTCGCGGGCGGCGGCGGCACGTGGATGCAGGCGCCGAAGTAGGGCACCAGCAGAAACTCCCTGATCTCCGTCGCGTCCGTGGTCAGCGGCACCACGAAGCCGGGCAGCCGGACCCTTTGCCCGTGCAGCGCCTCCACCACGGGCGCCTCCGCCCACAGGGTTTCGAGCTTCTGCATCAGCTCGTCGGCGCGCGGATCATCGTCGTCCAGGTTGTCGATGTCGTAGTCCTCGAACAGCTTGTCCGGGCGCCAGTCAGCCGGGATCAGATCGTCCCATGCCAGCTCCGGACCCAGCTTGGGGCTGGGCGTCGGCTCCGCGGCCAGCTCCTCTGCGGTCAGCGTGTCGTCGGGTGTTGCTCGGGTGCCCGGCTGGGCGGGCTCGTCGCTGTCGCCGCCGCAGCCCGCGAGCAGTAGCGAGAGCGCCAGCGCGGCCGACAGTGCCGGGAGGGAATGGGGGCTGAGAGCCATGGGGGCAGGTCCGGTGGAGAAATTCGGGAAGTTGCGTGATCGGTATCGGTAGAGAATTTCGATTTCGATCCCGATGTCGATTCGATCTCGTCGGCGGAAGTCGAGAGTGTGGGGGTGGGAGGCCCGGGTCGCGAGCCCCGGCGGCGATCAGACCCGGATCGTGAGTCCGTCCGCCAGCGACATGCGGTAGGCCCGCCAGCCGGGCACGGTGCCGGCCAGCACGCCGGCGGTGAGTACCGTCGCGAGCAGCAGCCATTCCCGCGCCGACGGCGCACCGATGCCGATGTAGAGCCCGAAGCGGTGCTCCAGCAGCGGCTGCCCCGCGTCGAGCAACAGGTACAGCAGCCCAACCCCGCAGGCGAGCCCGAGCAGGGTCAGGAAGGCCGCCTCGCCGATGATGAGTGCCAGCACCTGCGCCGGTCGGGCGCCGACGGAGCGCAGGATGGCCATCTCCCGGCGGCGCTCGTTGAGCCCGATCAGGAGCGCCGTCAGCATGCCGATGAGCCCCACCAGCACGACGCAGGCGGACACCACCAAGAGCGCGTTCTCGGCGACGCCCACCAGCGACCACAACTCCGCCAGCGCGACGCCGGGCAGCACCGCCATGAGCGGCTCTTCGGGATAGTCGTTGACCCAGCGCTGCACGCCGAAGGTCGCGATGCGCGAGTCGAGCCCGACCAGCGCTGCGGTGATGGCGTCCGGCGTCAGGTCCATCTGCCGGACCCGGTCGGCGCTAATGGTCAAGCCGGGCATCGGCGCGCCGCCGCGCCAGCCGACGTGGATGGCCTCGATGGCCTCCAGGCCCACATGCACGGTGCGGTCCACCGGCGTGCCGGTGGGCGCGAGGATGCCGCTGACGCGAAAGGGCTTGTCGTCGTGCCGGGCGAAGGCGACATCGCCGGCGCCGTGGGCGATGATGACCGCATCGCCGAGCGCGTAGCCGAGCCGCTCCGCCACCTCGGCGCCGAGCACCGCGTCGTAGAGGTCCGCAAACCAGGTGCCCTCGGCCACCGCGAGCGGGCGGTCGCGGCCGTAGCGGTAGTGCGCGAGATACGCATCCGTGGTGCCCAGCACGCGGTAGCCGCGGTGCGAGTCGCCGAGCGACAGCGGCACGGTCCAGGCCACCTTCGGGTGCGCGGCGAGATCCTGATAGCTCTGCCAGGAGATGTTGTTGGTCGCGTTGCCGATGCGGAACACGGCATACAGCAGGAGCTGCACCTGGCCGCTGCGCGCGCCGACGATGAGGTCCGTGCCGGCGATGGTCGCGGCGAAGGATGCCCGCGTCTCGGTGCGCAGCCGCTCCACGCCCAGCAACAGCGCCACGCTCAATGCGATGGAGGCGAGCGTCAGCAGCGCCGTGGCGCGGCGGTTCAGCAGGCTCTTCAGCGCCAGGGGCAGGATGGTCACGGCGTGTCGGGCAGGGATGCCGATGCGCGGCGACGGCGCAGGCTGTGCTGAGGGACGCAGCGCATCGATCAGGTCTCCTGGTCGGCGCGGGCGAGGGTTGGCAGGTTGTCGCCGAGGCCGAGGGCCTCGCGCATGAAGGCGCGCTTGAGCGGCCCGACCTGGTCCGCCGCGAACAGGCCCAAGTTGCGGGCGGCCACCAGCGGCGGGATGCGGTTGCCGAAGGCGCGCTTGAAGGCGTCCATGGCCGCGAGCATGAGCAGATTGTCGCCGCGCCGTGCGCGCTCGTAGCGGCGCAGTGTCGCGAGCCCGCCGATGTCGCGCTGCTGCGAGCGGGCGTGCTCCAGCGCATCCACCAGCGCCGCGACGTCGAGAAAGCCCAGGTTCACGCCCTGGCCCGCGAGCGGGTGGATCGCGTGCGCCGCGTCGCCCACCAGCGCGGCGCGCGGGCGCACGTAGCTCTTCGCGTATTGCAGCCGCAGCGGAAAGGCCGCCCGCGGGCCGATGGACAGGATGGGCCCCAGGCGCTGCTCGAAGGCCTGTTCCAGCTCGCCGATGAAGGCGGCGTCGTCGAGCGCGAGCAGCGCCTCGGCGCGCGCCTCGTCGGCGGACCAGACGATGGAGCAGCGCCCGTCCGCGAGCGGCAGGAACGCGAGCGGCCCGGTCGGCAGGAAACGCTGCCAGGCCGTTTCGCGGTGCCAGTGCGCCGGCTCCACGTTGCAGACGATGGCGCGCTGATCGTAGCCCCAGCCGCCGGTGCCGATGCCGAGCACGGTGCGCACCAGCGAGTCCCGGCCGTCGGCGCCCACCACGAGCCGGGCGTCCAGCTCGGTGCCGTCGGCGAGGATGATGCGCGCGCCCGCCTCGGCGATGCTGAGCACATCGACCGACGCCGGGCAGAGCAGCGTCACGTCGTCGGCGGCCTCCAGCAGCTCCCAGAGCGCGAGCCGCGTGATGCGGTTCTCGACGATATGGCCGAGGTTCGGCTCGCCGAGCTCCGCGCTGTCGAAGTGGATGGAGGCACCGCCGACGGCGTCCCAGACGTGCATTTCGCGATAGACGCTGACGCCGAGCTCCGCCATGCGCGGCCAGGCGCCCAGGCGCTCCAGCACCCGCTGGCTCGCCCGGCTCAGCGCCGACACGCGCAGATCCACCTCGCCGGCGGGCCAGGTGCGCTGCGGCGGTGCGCCGTCCAGCACGGCGATGCGCCAGCCCCGGCCGCGGCAGGCGCAGGCCATGGCCGCGCCGACCATGCCGCCGCCGAGGATCACGATATCGAACTGAGAGGGTTCGTTGGGCATCTGCTGAAGTTAAGTGCGAAGTACGAAGTACGAAGTACGAAGTGCGAAGTACGAAGTACGAAGTGCGAGGAGACCTCAGCGCGAAGCGGCCGGCAGGCCGCGCGCCAGCCGCGGCAGCCGCCCGCCCAGGCCCATGAAGCGACGGGCCAGCGCATGCCGGGCGGTCGGGCACAGGTCCAGCGCCAGCATGCCGGCATCGCGCGCCGCGCGCACGGGCGGGAAGGGGTTGACGAAGAGCCGCGCGAGGGTATCCGTGACCAGCGCGACGCTGCGCTGGTCGCCGCGGCGCCGCGCCCGGTAGCCGTCCAGCACCGCGGGGCCGCCGGGGTCGCGGCCGGTGAGATGGGCGTCCACCAGCAGGTCCGCCAGCTCGGCGACGTCGCGCAGCCCCAGGTTGAAGCCCTGCCCGGCCACCGGGTGCAGCGTGTGCGCGGCGTTGCCGATGAGCGCGATCCGGGGCCTGGTGAGCTGCTGTGCCAGCACCAGCCGCAGCGGATATGAGAAGCGTCGGCCGGGCCGGGTCAGCTCCCCGAGCCGCCCGCCGAAGCGCCGTTGCAGCTCGGCGAGGAAGGCCGTGTCGTCGAGGCCGAGGATGGCGGCGGTGTCGCGCTCTCGCGTCGTCCAGACCACGGACCAGCGCCCGCCGGTCATGGGCAGCATGGCGAGCGGGCCGGAGCTGGTGAAGCGCTCGAACGCCACGCCCGGCTCCGGGCGCGTCGGCGTGACGGTCGAGATGATGGCGTCGTAGCCGTAGGCGCGCTCGCGCACGCCGAGCTTCATGCGCCGGCGCACGTCGGAGTCGCCGCCGTCCGCCGCCACCACGAGCCGCGTGCGCAGCAGCCGCGACACGCCGGCGACGGCGACCTCCAGGTTCGCATGGTCGCGCTGGATGCGCAGCCCGCCCAAGCGCGCGGGGCAGAGCACGTCCACGCCGGCGGCGTTGGCCAGGCAGCCCTCGATGGCGGCGCCGATGGCCCGCGCCGGGGCGACGTAGCCGAGCGCCTCCACGCCCTCGTCGGCGGCGTCCAGGTGCGCGAAGCCGAAGTGCCCGCGGTCCGACACGTGCACGCGGCGGATGGGCTCGGCGGCGTCGGCCAGCGCCGGCCAGACGCCGAGCCCCTCGAAGATGCGCCGGCTGCCGAGCGACAGCGCGATGACGCGCTCGTCGTACTGCGCTGGCGGCGGCGCGTCGCGCCGGGCCGGGGCCTGTGGGGTTGCGGCCTCCACCACGGCGACGCGCAGGCCGCTGCCGCCCAGCGCACAGGCGAGGCTGCCGCCGACGAGGCCGCCGCCGATGATGACGAGGTCGTAGTCCTGCATGCTCACGCTTGCTCCTCCGGGGTCTCTGCGGGCCGGCCGGCCGCGGCGCCGGCCATGAGGCGCTCGATGGCGTCGATGTCCTTCGGCACGTCGCGGCTCAGCACCTCGTGGCCGTCTTCGGTGACCAGCACGTCGTCCTCGATGCGGATGCCGATGCCGCGATACTCCGCCGGTACCTCGGCATCCGGCGCGACGTAGAGGCCGGGCTCGACGGTGAGCACCATGCCGGGCTCCAACGTCCGCCACTTGCCGTCCTGCTTATAGCTGCCGACATCGTGCACGTCCATGCCGAGCCAGTGGCCGGTGCGGTGCATGTAGAAGGGCTTGTATTTTTCGTCCTTGATGAGCTGCGGCACGTCGTCGTGGGTGCCCTCGATGAAGCCCAGCTCCACCAGCCCGCGGGTCAGCACCCGGAGCGCCGCCTTGTGCGGGGCATCCCAGCGCTTGCCCGGCTTCACGGCGGCGATGGCGGCCTGCTGCGCCGCGAGCACCAGCTCGTAGAGGCTCTGCTGCGCCGGGCTGAAGCGGCCGTTGACCGGGAAGGTGCGGGTGATGTCGGACGCATAGCCGTGCAGCTCGCAGCCGGCGTCCACCAGCACCAGGTCGCCGTCCCTGAGCGGCGCGTCGTTCTCGACATAGTGCAGCACGCAGGCGTTGGCGCCGCCGCCGACTATGGGCGAGTAGGCCTGCCAGCGGGCGCCCTGCTCGGCGCAGGCGGCGAGGAAGGTCGCCTCCAGCGCCTGCTCGTTCTGCCCCGGGCGGCAGGTCTGCATGAGCTTGCGGTGCGCGGCCGCCGAGATGCGCGCGGCGCGGCGCATGGTGTCGATCTCGGTCTTGCTCTTGATGAGCCGGCGCTCGTGCAGCACGCCATCGGAGCTCACCAGCGCCGAGGGCGCACCGACGCCCTTGCGCGCCTGCGCGCGCACGGCCCGCAGCCAGGCCATGACCTGGAGGTCGAAGTCGGCGTCGATGCCGAGCGGGTAGTGGATCTGTTTGCGGTCGGCGAGCAGCTCCGGGAGCTTCTCGTCGAGATCCGCCAGCGGGTGCGCCACGTCGGCGCCGAAGTGCAGGACGGCGCCCTCGGTGCCGTGGCGGTGGCCGTCCCAGACCTCGCGCTCCGGGTCCCGCGGGCGGCAGAAGAGCACGAATTCGCCGTCCTTGTGCTTCGGCGCGATGACGGCGACGGCGTCCGGCTCCGGAAAGCCGGTGAGCCAGGCGAAGTCGCTGCTCTGGCGGAACGGGTAGTGCACGTCGCGGTTGCGCGTCACCTCGCGCGCGGCGGGCAGGATCAGCACGCCGTCGGCGCCGATGGCCTCGGCCACGGCGCGGCGGCGGCGCTTCAGCGCCTTGGGGGCGTAGGGCTGCTGCATGGGGTCCGGGCCTCAGGCGCGCCGCACGGGCGTGGCCTGCTCGCGGATCAGCAGCGCCGCGACGCGCAGAAACTCGAGCACCTCGGCCAGCGCCGCCTCGTTGTCGCTGTCCTCGTCGATGGCGTCTAGGTCCATGCGGGTGATCTCCATCAGGTCGTCGAGCACCTCGCGCGTCTCCGGGGCGAGCTTGGCCTGGTCCAGATTGGCGATGCCGAGCCCGTACAGTAGGCCCCGGGCCCAGCCGTGCACCGCGGTGGCGCGCTCGGGCAGCGGGCGGTCATCGGCCGGCAGCAGCGGGTGGAAGGCCTGCTCCGCGTCCGCGAGCGCCGCATCAGTGGCCTTGGCGAGCCGGGTCAGCGCGTCCCGGCGCGCGGCGGCGTCGGTGTCGGCCTCGGCGTCGCTCGGCAGGAGCTCCGCGAGCCAGCGCTCCTGCGGCGCGTCGGCGCCGGTGGCGATGAGCCCGCAGTAGATGCCGTGGGCCTCGGCGGCGGAGCACGACAGCGTGCAGGGCGCGAGCAGGCGCTCCAGCTCGTCGTGGTCCGGTGGCGCAGGCGTCTGCGTGGCTGGCGTTGTGTGGGCTGGATCTGGGGGCATGGCTGCGGCGGCGGTGGAGCTTCGGGCTATTATGGCGGCTGTCGGGCATCCGCGGCGAATCGCGTCCCGGGCGGCGACGGCGGCTGTTGTCGAATTGACCCGCTGCCGACCCCCTCTTATAGTGCGTCGCAATTGTCAACGCGGTGTGCGGTGTCGTCAGCGGTCATGCGTAAGTTCGATCTGGATCGGTTAGAGCGTCAGGTGGACGAATTGCTCCGCCAAATCGACCGGCTGCGCGACGAAAACGCCTCGCTCAGGGCGAGCCAGGAGCACCTGGTCGCCGAGCGGGCAGACCTGATCGAAAAGACCGAGCTGGCCCGCAGCAAGGTGGAAGCCATGGTCGCGCGGCTGAAGTCGATGGAGGAGCAACTGTGAGCGAAGAGGCGATTCCCGTCACCGTCCAGATCCTGGACAAGGACTACCGCATCGCCTGCGCGGCGGGCGAGGAGCAGAGCCTGATGGACTGTGCCCGCATGCTCGACAAGCGCATGCGCGAGGTGCGCCAGAACGGTCGGGTCATCGGTGCCGACCGCATCGCCGTGATGGCGGCGCTGAACGTCATTTACGATCTGCAGAAGCGCAGCACTGGCGCCGAGGCGGACACGGAGCGCCTCGCCCGGCTCCAGGCCCGCATCGATTCCGCCATGAGTACCGGCAACGATGGCGCCGGGCTGGACGCTCCCGGCGAATCGGTATAGCCTAGGTTCCAAGACATCCCCTGCGGTATCCGACAGCGGCCCGGGTATTTTCTTGAGCCTAATGCGTACCCCGGGGACGCGCCGCGGAAGCCGGTGTGCATGTCCGCCTCGAGCGGAAAGCCTTGAGCAGCCGTACTGCGTCCCCCCTTGAACCGATTGGTTCAAGAACAATGGGTTGCATCGCTACAGGCGGGGGATGTCCCTTCCACCCCTTGCTCCTGATCGACCTCCCAACCTACCCGATCGTTTGGTTCCCGGCAGGCGCGCGCCGTCTGGCGTTGAGCCGTGCTGCCATGTACACCTCTGACCCCGTACCCGGCACCGCCGACAGCCTACGCCAGCTCCGCCGGCGGCTCCGGGCGTTGCGCCGTGGCCTTGATCCTCGCACCCGGGCGGCACATGCCGCGGCCATGATTCGGCACCTCGATCGCGCGCGCCTGCTGCGTACCGCCGGGCGCATCGCGCTCTACGTCGCCGCCGACGGCGAGCCGGATTTGAGTGGGCTCATGACGGGGCCCGCGGCCCAGCGGCGGCGCTGGTATCTGCCGGTGCTGCGCGGCCACGCGCCGGGGCGGCTCTGGTTCGTCCGCCACCGACCCGGCGAGCCCCTGCGTGCGAACCACTACGGCATCCCCGAGCCCGCCCGCCGGCACCGGCGCATCGCGCCGCTGCACGCGCTGGACGCGATCCTGTTGCCGCTGGTGGGCTTCGACGCCGACTGCAACCGCCTCGGCATGGGCGCCGGCTTTTATGATCGCAGCCTCGCGCCGCTGCGCCGCCGCCGGCACTGGCGCCGACCCCTGCTCATCGGCATCGCCCACGACTGCCAGCGCGTGCACCGGCTCGCGCCCCGGCCCTGGGACGTCCCCCTTGATGCCGTGGTGACGGAAGCGCAGGTCTACCGCCGTTTGCCAACACCCTAGCCCGCTTGGGCGAATTTTTTCTTCGCAGATGCGTCAAGTTTCACGCGGCAAGTTTGGCCTTGGCGATGAGGCTGTCGAAGGCGGCATTCAGGTGTTTGACGGCGCCGACGCGGCGGACTGGGACCGCCGGCTTTCCAGCCGGCTCGGCGCCGACGCGGCGGACTGGGACCGCCGGCTTTCCAGCCGGCTCGGCGCCGACGCGGCGGACTGGGACCGCCGGCTTTCTAGCCGGCTCGGCGCCGACGCGGCTCAATGCCGCGTCGGCGGCGTCTGAGCCGATAAGAGGCCACATGCGCAGCCGGCTGAAAGCCGGCGGTCCCAGTCGGCGGCCGCGCGGCATGCGCAACCGCCCGGCTCCCGCGCCGCAGATCGCGCGCCGGGGGCATCGAGCCCCCGGCACGCGCAGCCGGCTGAAAGCCGGCGGTCCCAGTCGGCGGCGGCGCGGTGTCGAGCCCGCTTGTTGCTGCTAAGTCAGCCCGCCCGCACTCGCAAACAGCCGATAGGCCGGGTTGTCCGACTCGTCCCAGAACCGGTAGCCGAGCTGTGTCAGCAGGTCCGTGAGCTCCGCGCGCTGAGCGTCGGGCACCTGGATGCCCATGAGCACGCGGCCGTAGGCGGCGCCGTGGTTGCGGTAGTGGAACAGGCTGATGTTCCAGCGCTTGCCCAGGCCGGTCAGAAAGTTCAGCAGCGCCCCGGGGCGCTCGGGGAACTCGAAGCGGATCAGGCGCTCGTCCTCGACGCCGGCGGCGTGGCCGCCGACCATGTAGCGGACGTGGAGCTTCGCGGCCTCGTTGTCGCTCATGTCCAGCACGGAAAAGCCCTTGGTTTCCAGCCGCTGCACCAGCTCGGTGCGCTCGTCGGCGCCGCCGGTGAGCTGCACGCCGGCGAAGACGTGGGCATCTTGGTGGTCCGCGTAGCGATAGTTGAACTCGGTGATCTGGCGCTTGCCGAGCGCCTTGCAGAAGCCCAAGAAACTGCCCGGGCGCTCCGGGATGCCGACGGCGAACAGGGCCTCGCGGCGCTCGCCGAGCTCGGCGCGCTCGGCGACGTGGCGCAGCCGATCGAAGTTGACGTTGGCGCCGCTGTGGATCGCCACCAGGCTCAGCCCCTCCGCGCCCTCGCGGGCGACCCAGTGCTTGAGCCCGGCGAGGGCCAGCGCGCCGGCGGGCTCGGCGATGCCGCGGGTGTCGTCGAAGATGTCCTTGATGGCGGCGCAGATGGCGTCGGTGCTGACCAGCACGACATCGTCCACGGTCTGGCGGGCGATGCGGAAGGTCTCCTTGCCGATCTGCCGGACGGCGACGCCGTCCGCGAACAGCCCGACCTCGTCGAGCACGACCCGCCGCCCGGCGGCCATGGCCGCGTGCAGGGTCGGCGCGTCCTCGGGCTCGACGCCGATGATGCGCACCTGCGGGTGCACGTATTTCACATAGGCCGCGACGCCGGCGATGAGCCCGCCGCCGCCGACGGGCACGAAGATGGCGGCCGGCGGCTCCGGGTGCTGGCGCAGGATCTCCATGCCGATGGTGCCCTGGCCGGCGATGACGTCCGGGTCGTCGAAGGGGTGCAGAAAGGTCAGCCCGCGCTCGGCCGTGAGCCCCTGCGCGTAGGCGTTGGCCTCATCGAAGGAGTCGCCGTGCAGCACGGCCTTCGCGCCCCAACCGCGCACCGCGTCCACCTTGATGGCGGGGGTGGTGCGCGGCATGACGATGGTGGCATCGCAACCGAGCCGGGCGGCGCCCATGGACACGCCCTGGGCATGGTTGCCGGCGGAGGCGGCGATGACGCCGCGCCCGCGCACCTCGGCGCTCAGGTGCTTGAGCTTGTTGTAGGCGCCGCGTAGCTTGAACGAGAACACGGGCTGCAGGTCCTCGCGCTTCAGCCACACCTGGTTGCCGAGCCGCTTGGACAGGAGCTTGGCGGGGGTCAGCGGGGTTTCAGTAGCGACATCGTAGACGCGGGCCCGCAGGATGCGCTCGATGTAGGACTGCGGCATGGCGGGCTTACGGCTTTGGATCGGCAACGACGCGGGAGCACCACAGCATACCCCGGATGCGCGCCGCTCGGAAAAGACCGCGGCAGCGAGGCAGGGCCGCAGACCGGCAAGGCGCGGGTGCGCCGCATGCCGAGGGCCGAGGGCCGAGGGCTGAGGATGGCGCTCGACCCTCGGCCCTTCGCCCTCGGCCCGGCCCCTGTCCGCCCTCTGCTATCATCGCCGGCCGTTGCACTAGGCCAACAAGTCAATCAGATCAGGGGGACAGGTCATGGACCAGGATGCGCTGAAGAAGCAGGCCGCCGAGGCCGCGTTGCAGTATGTCGAGGGCGGCGTCATCGGCGTCGGCACCGGCTCGACGGTGAACCATTTCATCGACTTTCTCGCGACCGTCAAGGGCCGCATCGACGGGGCGGTGTCGAGCTCCGAGGCCTCCACGGCGCGGCTCAAGCAGCACGGCATCGCGGTGCTGGACCTGAACGCCGTCGGCGATCTGGCGCTGTACGTGGACGGCGCCGATGAGTCAAACCGCGACCTCTCGCTGATCAAGGGCGGCGGCGGTGCGCTGACCCGCGAGAAGATCGTCGCCGCGGCCAGCGAGCGCTTCGTCTGCATTGCGGATGAGTCGAAGCTGGTGGACGTGCTCGGCGCCTTCCCGCTGCCGGTGGAGGTGATCCCGATGGCGCGGAGCCTGGTGGCGCGCCGGCTCGTGCGGCTCGGCGGCACGCCGGTGTGGCGCGAGGGCTTCGTCACCGACAACGGCAACCTGATCCTGGACGTGCAGGGGCTTAAGATCATGGAGCCGATGGCGCTGGAGCAGCAGATCAACAACCTGCCGGGCGTGGTCACCTGCGGTCTCTTCGCCATGCGCGGGGCCGATGTGCTGATCCTGGGGTCCGAGGCCGGGGCGCGGACGCTGACACGGGGCTAGGCTCGGTTCAGAGCGCCGAGGGCCGAGGGCCAAGCCGGGCTCCCTCGGCCCATCCCGGCGCGCGCATTGGCGCCGTCAAGCCGTCCGGGGCCTCTGCTCTGGGCGCGGACTTTCCAAGACACGACGCCCGTCACAACGGCTTCGAGGCACCTGTCCCATCCTTTGTACCGACGCGGCATGCAGATGTGGGGCGCGCGAAAAGGAGCACCGACGGACGCAACATCAAGCCCGATGAGACGGGTTCACCGTCGGCGAGAAGTCGGACTAAGCTAAGTTCATCATTGGCGGTCGCGGTGCAGCTTCCACCGCGCCAAAGCGCTGAATTACGGTCGGCGGGGCCACACGAGATGCACCCCTGACCATCGGTCCCTAGCTGTGCGTCCTTTGGCGGCCATCACTGGCCGCTTTTTTTTTGCCATGCGCATGAGGAGTGAGGCCAAGCCTCAGACCGACAAGGCGCGCCGTCTTGCGCAGCACGCTCGTTGGCGCATTGAACCGAGGGCCAGGCCGATGAGGGCTCCCTTGGCCCTCGGCCCTTTACCATGAAAGTCGCGCGCGCCGCGCGCCTTAGGCGATTTCTGTCAAAAAACATACCGCCTGGCTTGTCTTTTCGCCCGCCGGCCTCGAACGTCGTGCCGGCCACATCGCCTGCCGCACGCAACCGGTTCGCACAGCGGACACTACTGCGCTGGGATCGCCGGCTTTCCAGCCGGCTCGCCGCCAGCGCGGCTCGATGCCGCGTCGGCGGCGTTCGGGCCGATCAGAGAGCACATGCGCGCTCGTCCGGCCGGCCGCGCGGCATGGGCAA
>NZ_JABX01000082.1 GCF_001469165.1 Thiohalocapsa sp. ML1
CCAGGCTCCGGCCGGGCTCCTTGACTGGAGTGTTGACCTCCAGGTCAACACCGACAGCGCGGCATGCACCAATATCGCGAGCCGACCTGGAGGTCGGCTCTCCGGCCAGGGCTCCGGCCAGGCCAGGCCGGGCTCCGGCCGGGTGTGTCGGGATCGGGATCGGTATCGGTCGCCATCGGTTCGATTTCGATTTCGATAGCGATTTCGATGGGGACAACTCGTTGGGCTGAGGCGCTGCCTCACTAGCCCCTAGCCCCTAGCCCCCAGCCCCTGACTACTCCCTAGCTCCTGATTCCCCCCGCGTTCCGTCCCAAGCCCATACTTCTGGATGCGGTAGCGCAGGGTCTCGCGGGTGGTGCCGAGCGCCCGCGCCGCGGCGGTGACATTGTGGCCGCTGCGCGCCAGGGCGGTCTTGATGATGTAGCTGTCCATCTCGTCCAGCGCCATGCTGCCGTCGAGCGGGATCACGACCCGATCGCCCTCGACGCAGGGCCCGGACTCCGGCCGCGGACCCGCCACTTGGCCCAGGCCCTGGCCGAGCTGCATCCACTCGATGGGAAACACCTCGTCGTGGGCCAGCAGCACCGCGCGCTCGATGACGTTGCGCAGCTCGCGCACGTTGCCGGGCCAGGGATAGGCGCGCATCTGCTTGTACACGGCGTCCGGCACGATGCGCACGCTGCGCCCGGAGCGGGCGTTGTATTCCTCGATCAGCGCGGGCACCAACAGCGGCAGGTCGTCCAGGCGCTCGCGCAACGGCGGCAGGTCGAGCCGGAACACGCTCAAGCGGTGGTAGAGGTCGCTGCGGAAGCTGCCCTCGCGCACCCGCGCCTCCAGGTTACGGTTGCTGGCGGCGATGATCTGCACGTCCACGTCGATGGACTTCTCGCCGCCCAGGCGCCGCAGGCTGCGATCCTCCAAGACGGTGAGCAGTTTGGTCTGGAGGTCAATGTCCATCTCCGCGATCTCGTCCAAGAACAGCGTGCCCTCGTGCGCCTGCTCCAGGTAGCCGCGGTGGCGGCCCTTGGCGCCGGTGAAGGCGCCGGCCTCGTGGCCGAACAGCTCGGATTCCAGCAGATCCCGCGGCAGCGCGGCGCAGTTCACCTCGATCATCGGCCCGTCCGCGCGGGGCCCGCCGTGGTGCAGGATGCGCGCCACCAGGCCCTTGCCGGTGCCGGTCTCGCCGCCGATGATGATGGCGCTGAAGGGCACCTCCGCGAGCCGCGCAATCATGCGGCGCGTCTCCTCCGTCGTCGCGCTGGCGCCGATGTAGGACTCCGGCGAGTACAACCGGCGGCCGTCGCGGCTCTGGCTCTCCAGCCGGCGCTGCGCCTGGGCGCTGCGGCGCGCGCCCGCAACGATGATCTCGAGCCGCGCGAGCGGACAGGGCTTTTCCAGGAAGTCGTAGGCGCCGAGCCGCAGCGCCCGCACCGAGTCCGGCACGCCGCCGTAGCCGGTGAGCAGGATCCACTCCCCCGGCACCTTCTGCTTGCGGGCCTCCTCCAGCAGGTCGAGCGCGTTGCCGTCCGGCAGGCTCATGTCGGCGAGGACCACGAGCGGCTCGATCTGGCGGCCGAGCACCGTGCTGCGCGCCTCCCTGAGGCTGCCGGCGCTGTCCACGTCCCAGCCCTTGCTGGCGAAGTGGCGCGCAAGCTCCTTCGCGAGTGATGGCTCGTCCTCGATGATCAGCAGAGTGTCGGACATCGCGGTTCGGTCTGTGGTCGGCGAACGGTGGTCGGCGGACGATGGTCGGCAAGCTATGGTCGGCAAGCTATGGTCGGCAAAAGCGTGTTTGGCGCTGCATCCTGATCGCAAATCAGGCGAGTCGGAACCTGTTATTGGGCCGAGGCGATGGCCCGGCCCCGGCATCCGGCACGGCCCGTGCGGCGCGCACCGAGGCCGACATCAGGACTCGCCGCGCACGCGCCGCACCATGTCGGGCTCGGGCCCGGCGGCGACGCGCACGGCCCGCGCCTGCTCCACGTCGAACAGGTCGACCAGCCCCACGAGGGCCGCCCCCGCATCCACCACCGGCAGCACCGCGAGCTTGAGCGCGTGCATCTGCTCGCACACGGAATCCAGGCTGTCCTGCGGATGGCAGGCCGGCGCGTCCGCGCGCATGACGCCGCGCACGGTGCAACGCTCCGCATCCAGCCCGGCGCCCAGCGTGCGCGCAACGAGATCGAGCGCCGACAGCGTACCCACGAGCCGCCCCTGCGCCACCACCGGCAACAGTGGCGCGCGCTCCGCCGCCATCAACCGAGCGGCGCGCGTCAGGGTCGCCTCCGGTGTCGTGACCGGCGGGCTGCGACGGATGACCTGAATCAGGTTCAAGCTGACCTCCTTATTGTGGGCCGGCCCCGAGGGCGCCGGCGGATAGCGAATCCCTGGCTTCGAGCAACTCCCGCGCCGTGCGCGAGGCGCCGCCCCGCGCATTTGGTGCAAAGCCCGGGGACTGCAAAGCCCCGGGGCTGCAACGCCCCGGGACTGCAAAGCCCAGGGACTGCAAAGCCGGGGCCAGCGGCATTGGGCCTGCGGGCCGCAACGTTGTCGCCTGATCCACCGCCAAGCCGGCAGCGGCGGTGGATTTCAACTGCACGCGGGTGGTTTTGCACCACACCGGCATCCCGTCCCGCCACCGATAGGGGTGCGCGGCCCCGGCACGCAGGTTGCGGCGAGAGCTTAGAGGCGGCTCGACGACCTGCGCCATGTAACAAGCACCACTGCGCGACGGGCGTTGCCGCAGCGCCGACATCCGTGGGCGGCATTGCCGCCGCCACCGACTAGGCTGAAATCAATCGGAGACCAAACCCATGAGCAAGACCCACGCACTGCCGTCACTGCCCTACCCCGAGGACGCGCTGGCACCGCATATCTCCGCCGACACCCTGCGGCTGCATCACGGCAAGCACCACGCGACCTACGTCGAGAAGCTGAACGGCCTGATCGAGGGCAGCGACTTCGCCGACAAGAGCCTGACGGACATCATCGTGGACGCCGACGGCGGCATCTTCAACAACGGCGCCCAGGCCTGGAACCACGCCTTCTACTGGCACTGCATGCGCCCGCACGGCGGCGGCGACCCGAGCGGCGAGGCCCTGGGTGACCTGGCCGAGCGCATCAGCCGGGACTTCGGCAGCGTCGAGGCCCTGCGCGAGCAATTCTCCGAGGCGCTGACCACGCTGTTCGGCTCCGGCTGGGTCTGGCTCGCGCTCGACGCCACCGGCAAGCTCACCATCGACAGCCGCAGCAACGCCGGCAACCCGATCCGCGAGGGAATGCTGCCGATCCTGACCTGCGACATGTGGGAGCACGCGTACTACATGGATTACCAGAACCGCAAGAAGGAGTACGTGGACGCCTTCTGGCACGTCGTGAACTGGGACTTCGCGGCCGAGAACCTGACCCGGGAGCGGCCGTTCGAGGTGTAGCGGTGGCAGGGCCACCGAAGCCCCTGGCGACCATCCGTGTCGTCGTCGCAATGGACATCGCATTGCGCACGACGACAACGACAACGACCTTAGGAGGTCACCATGCTGTTGCAAGACCACGCATCCGGCAAGCTCGTGGAGGTGCTCGCGCTGGCCGATCTGTTCAGCCCGCACCATGAGAGCATCGTCGCCCGCATGCACTACGGCGAAGAGCCGCAGGACCCCGCCCACTTCGATAAGGCGGCGCTGCGCTTCCCATCCGGGGAGGCGCTGCCCCGCTGCTGGACGGACCCGCACTACCGCGATGACGAGGTGCAGGCCGCGCAGCACCACGGCGTCAGTTGAGGTCAGAGCACGGGCCCGAGCATCCCGATGGCGTTATTCCAGAGCCGCCGCCGCCGGCTCCAGGCGGCGACGGCCTCCGCGGTGACGGGCTCCGACGCATCGATCCAGCTCTGCTGGCGCGTGCGCAGCACCCGCGTGAGATCCGGATCGTAGACGAGGATATTGTTCTCGTAGTTCAGCTCGAAGCTGCGCCGGTCCATGTTGGCCGAGCCGATCAGCGCCACCTCACCGTCGAGCGTCAGCGATTTCGCATGCAGCAGGCCGTCCGGGTACTCGCGGATGCGCACACCCGCGGCGAGCAGTGCCGCGTAATAGCTGTGGCTTGCGGCGGCGACGACCCAGCTATCGTTGCGCTTCGGGAACACCACCGTCGTCGCCACGCCGCGCCGCGCGCACGCGCACAACGCCGCTTGCATGGACTCGTCCGGCACGTAATAGGGCGTCGTGATGACCAGCTCCCACCGGGCGCTGTAGAGCAGCGCCTCGAACAGCTCCGGCATCGCCGACCAGCGTAGCGTCGGCCCCGTGCCGACGGCCTGTGCGCCGAGCCCCGGCGGGGCGGCGGGCAGCGGGCGGCAAAGCAGCGCTGCGATGTCGTCTTCAACATGCGGCATCCAGTCGCTCGCGAACAGATGCTGGTTCTGCCGCGCGATGGGGCCCTCGAAGCGCACCATCAGGTCCACCCAGGGCGCGTATTTGGCCTTGATGCGGAACTCCGGGTCCGTACAGTTCTGGCTGCCGCAATAGGTGATCCAATCGTCGATGACGACGATCTTGCGGTGGTTGCGCAGGTCGATGCGCCCGGTCAGCGCCCGCAGCAGCGGGTTGCCCACCGGCAGCGCCCGCGCCAGTCGCACGCCGGCGTCTGCCATGCGCCGCCAATGCTCGGAGCGCAGCAGCAGCCGGGAGCCCAGATCATCCGCCATGGCCCGGCACAGCACGCCGCGCTCGGCCGCGCGCATCAGCGCCTGGACCACGCGCACGCCGTTGCGGTCAGGCAGCCAGATGTAGAACAGCACGTGCACGTGTTCGCGGGCCGCGTCGATGTCCGCCACCAGCGCGTCGATGGCAGCGTTGGAGTCCGCCATCAGCACCGCGCGATTGCCGCCCACCGGCGGAAAGCCGCTGATGGACTCCCCGAGACGGAACAGGTGCCGATGGCGCTCCGGGATGGTCGGCTGCGGCAGCGCCGCGGCGCCCGTGAGCCGCGCCAGCGGCGGCATGGCCGCGAGCGCCCCCTTGAGCCGCGCCGCGCGACGCGCACCGATGTTCACCTCGCCAAACAGCAGATACGCGAGCATACCGAGCAGCGGCACCGCGAGAATCAGCGCGACCCACGCGGCCCGCGACGCGGGCTCCCGATGCGGGCGCAGCAGCGCGCGCGCCATCAGCACCGCCTGCAGGCCCAAGTGCAGGGCCAACATGAGCCCGGCGATCAGTAGGGAGTGTGTCGTGTCCACATTCGGCAGTTGGGCAGTCTCGGGCTTACGAACCGTGCAAAAACAACTAATCCACCCTCATCGGCAGCCCCGCTCCACCAGCCGTCCCTCGAAATCGAGATCGCGGAAAACTACCCCTAACGGCATTCCGCTCAAGCGTCGTCGAAGTGCGGAACCGTCGATAGCGATAGCGAGCGCCCAATCTGGGTTCCGCTGCGGGTGCGGCATCGAGATGATGCCGAAACCCGTTGCGATGCGGCAAGAAAAGGCTCGCGCAGAAGGACGATAAGAAAAAGCTCGCGCCGAGACGCCGAGGCGCAAAGGAACAAGCAGGGCCTCGATCATCGTGCCGGCCACGTCGCATGCCACACGCAAGCGATCCGCACAGCGGACATTACAGCGCTGGGATCGCCGGCTTTCCAGCCGGCTCGCCGCCGACGCGGTTCGTTGCCGCGTCGGCGGCGTCCGAGCCGATCAGAGAGCGCATGCGCAATCGCCCGGCCCGCCGCGTTGATCGAGCCCCGCCGGCATGCAAACATCCCAGGTGCCGGCACACCGGTTGCTTGATGCCCGGCACCAACGCCGACTTCGCAGCAACCGCTCCGGGAGAACGCCATGACCACAACCCTGTACATTCGCGCACGCGAGCCTGAGAACGGCCGCCGCCTCATCGACGAATTGTTGTCCGAAGGTTTCTCTGCCGACCGTCTCCACGTCTATGGCAACAACCTGCCGCAGGGCCTGCGGGTGGAAGCGACGCGCTGGCGCAGCACGCCGACGGCCGTGCTGCCGGGCGCCGTGATCGGCGCCGTGGCGCTGCCGATCCTCTGGCTCTTGCTGTTTCAGACCCCGAGCCAGACCATGGCGCTGCTGCTCGCCATCGTCGGCGGTCTCGCGGGTGGTGCCTGGTCGCTGCGACGCGAGCGGCATGTGCAGACGCCGCTCAGCGCCCAGCGCCAGGCCTTGACCCGCGGCGAGTTGCTCATCGCCGCCAAGGTGGACGACGAGCGCGTCGGCGAGGTGGAGCGCCAGATCTCCGAGCGCCACCCGGAGATGCTGATGCTCGGCCCCGACCCCGCCGGCTCGCCGCCCTTCCCGTAAGCCCCACGACGCGGCGCGGCGAGAAAAGCTCGCGGAGATCAGCAAAGGCGCGAGCGAGCGAAGAGGAGACTCGCGCAGCGCCCCAGAGCCCCAGAGGCGCAAAGGGAAAAGAGAGGGAGCGATTTCCAGCCCTCCCAAAGCCCCAAGCCTTTACTAGATTGCTTGACGGCGCCAAATGCTTGCAGAGGAGTCAAGTTTCGAACGGGGCGACCTCGGAGACCGTGGTTTCGTCGTCATCGTAATCGTGGTCGTAGTTGAACGTTGGCCTTGTTGACGGGCGTTGACTGGAGTGTTGACCTCCAGGTCAACACGGCCACAGAGCGGGATGCACTGGTGTCGCGACTGCCGAGCCGACCTGGAGGTCGGCTCTCCGGCCCCGCCCGGCCCGGCTCCCGCTCCGGCCCGGCTACGGGAGGGCAGGTGCTGCGCTGACGAGTCTCGGCCGTTCCCGCGCCTCACTGCTCCGCGCGCAGAGGTCGGGATCGGTTGAGCACTCGGTTCGATTTCGAATTCGATAGCGATTTCGATGAGCACGACTCGTCGGTCTGAGGCGAAGCCTCGCTAGTCTTGTTGTTCCGGCCGCCACGGACCGGTCCGCACCGCGGGCCCTTTAAGAACCCGCGGCGCTGTAGGGTCCCCTGTGCGGACCGCTTGCGCGTGGCATCGCGGCGTGCGTCGAGCCCGCCAGCTTCCATCATCCGCTCCAGAACCGCCCCTTTACCCAGACGGAGTGCAGACAGTGTACCTGGCATGGTCCGCAACCACATGACGCGCGAGCCCCCGGCGCACTGCCCGGTGTGCGGCGCGCCGGACCCCGCACCGCTGCTGTCCGTCGCGGGACGCGATTACTGGGCCTGCGCCGCGTGCGAGGCGCGCTTTCTGGACCCGCGCCAGCACCCGTCGCGGGCGGATGAGCACGCGCATTATCTCCACCTCCAGAACGACGCGGCGGAGCCAGGCTACCGGCGCTTTCTCGCCCGGCTCGCCGAACCGCTGCTGGCGCGGCTACCCGCCGGTGCCCGCGGACTCGACTTCGGCTGCGGTCCCGGGCCGGCACTCGCGGCGATGCTGCGCGAGGCGGGGCATCCCATGGCGCTGTATGACCCCGTCTTTCATCCGGAGCCGACGGCGCTTGCGGAGTGCTACGACTTCATCACCTGCACCGAGACCGCCGAGCACTTTCATCGCCCCGCCGAGGAGTTGGAGCGCCTTGACGGGCTGCTTGCGCCCGGCGGCTGGCTCGGCATCATGACCTGCTTTCAGACCGATGATGCACGTTTTAGCGACTGGCACTACCGGCGCGATCCGACCCATGTCGTCTTCTACCGAGCCGCGACCTGGCGGTATCTCGCCGCTGCCCGCGGCTGGTCGTGCGAGATCCCGGTGAAGGATGTCGCGCTGCTGCGCAAGCCGTTGCACGCCTGACCGTCGCTGCGATGAGCAGATCAACGTAACAGTGGGGTCTGACTCCGTGCGGAGCGCAGCAGGCCGCAAGTCTTGCTTCCGACCATCAGGGTACGCAACGGCGCAGCCCTGTCAGCCTGCCGTCGGCTCCGCCGCAGGCCGACGTCAGTCCCCCGCCCGTCCCGGCGCGGGCTTGCGCGCCGCCGCATCCAGCTCACGCAAGCGCGCCAGCTTCTCCGCGATCTTGATCTCCAGCCCCCGCGGCACCGGCCGGTAGTAGCGCCGCTCCGCCAGCCCCTCCGGAAAGTAGCGCTCGCCGGCGGCATAGGCATCCGGCTCGTCGTGGGCGTAGCGGTAGGCGGCGCCGAAGCCCAGGTTCTTCATCAGCTTGGTGGGCGCATTGCGCAGGTGCACCGGCACCTCCAGCGAGCCGTGGCCCTTGGCGTCCGCCAGCGCCGCGTTCCAGGCCATGTACACGGCATTGCTCTTCGGCGCACAGGCGAGATAAACCACGGCCTGGGCCAGCGCCAGCTCGCCCTCGGGGCTGCCCAGGCGCTGCACCGCGTCCCAGGCATTCATGGCCAGCTCCAGCGCCCGCGGGTCCGCGTTGCCGATGTCCTCGCTCGCCATCCGCACGACGCGCCGGGCGAGATAGAGCGGGTCGCAGCCGCCGTCGATCATACGCGCCAGCCAGTACAGCGCCGCGTCCGGCGCCGAGCCGCGGACCGACTTATGCAGCGCCGAGATCTGGTCGTAGAAGGCCTCGCCGCCCTTGTCGAAGCGCGGCACGCCGCCCTCGACCACCAGCCGGGCCGTATCCGCGTCTATCTCCCCGCCACCGGGCACCGCCGCGCAGTCCGCCGCTTGCTCCAGCAGGTTCAGCGCCCGGCGGGCATCGCCGTCCGCCGCCGCGGCGAGCAGCGCCCGGGCGTCCGGCGCAATGCGCAAGCCCTGCCCGCCGAGCCCGCGCTCGGCGTCGGCGAGCGCCCGGTCGATGAGCCCGCCGAGGTCGTCCGCCTCCAGCGCCTTCAGCACATAGACCCGCGCGCGGGACAGGAGCGCGTTGTTGAGCTCGAACGACGGGTTCTCCGTGGTGGCGCCGATGAACACCACGGTGCCGTCCTCCACATGCGGCAACAGCGCATCCTGCTGCGACTTGTTGAAGCGATGCACCTCGTCGATGAACAGGATGCTCCCCTGCCCCTGCACCTCCCGCGCCATCCGCGCCTCCGCCACCGCGGCGCGAATGTCCTTGACCCCGGCCAGCACCGCCGAGAGCCTCAGCAACCGCCAGCCGGACGCCCCCGCCAAAAGCCGCGCGAGCGTCGTCTTGCCACTACCAGGCGGACCCCAGAAGATCATCGAGTGCGGATGCTCCGTGCTCAACGCCCGCTGCAGCGCCCGCCCCGGCGCGAGCAGATGCCGCTGCCCGACAACATCCTCCAGCCGCCGCGGGCGCATGCGCTCCGCCAGCGGCGGCAACGGCGCGGTGTCGATCTTCGCAGCGGCGTCGGTATCAGCGATGGACATGGGCGGCGACAGGCTGGCACAAAGCAATCGTCGCGATGCTACGCCCGACTCCGGCGCCAGCCAACGCCGAGCCCGGCATCGCCGCGCTTGACACGCCAAGCCGCCGGCGGCATATTGCACGGCTTCACGGCGCCAGTAGCTCAGTTGGATAGAGTACCTGGCTACGAACCAGGTGGTCGGAGGTTCGAATCCTTCCTGGCGCGCCATACAGATGAACGGCTTAGCTCGGTTTCGGGCTAGGCCGTTTTTCGTTGCATCGCACCAGCGTCCCGCGCCGCCCACACACCTCGCTCTGCCGGGTCCGGCTTTCCGCCTGGGGCCGCGGCGCCGCCTCGGCATCCCCCGTCGCGGCTCTGACGCCACCGCACACGCCGGCGCCGCACAAACCGCCCAGACGGCTCCGCCGAGTCGCAACGACCCTTGCTTGCAAGTCATTCGTTCGACGACGCACACGGCAACCGACGGCAAACGCCTGCTGGCCCCCGAGGCATTGCACCGACCAACCGGATGGTCCACCGTCTGCGGAGGCTGACCGATGACTGACCTTGCCGAACTGAAAGCGCGCCTGCTGGAAGACCCGCAGACTCGCGCACACTACGACGCCCAGGCGCCGGAATTCGCCCTCGCCCGCGAGCTAATCGCCGCGCGCACCCGCGCCGGACTGAGCCAGACCAAGGTTCCCGCGACTAGCTCCCACGCTCCACAGCGTGGGAGCACAGGCTGACGCTCCAGCGTCTCGACCGCCCTGCGCCGGAGACGCCACCGTGGGACACGCGGCGATCACGCGCCAGCCACACACTCCCACGCTCGCTGGAGCGTAGCAGCGAGCCACAACCAAACCGCGTCTTCCTCCCCTTCTTGACCCTGGTTACCAAGCTCCAGCTTGGTAACCGCAGCCCGAGAAGCTCCAGCTTCGCGTGTGTCGTCTGCGCAACATGGCGCCATCTAATGGACATTATCCGGAGGCCGCCCCCCCAAGGGGAAGCTTTGCGCCAGGATCGAGTCTTAATCCCCTTTTGAGCGGGTCATTGGTTCGGCGGCCTTCACTCGGGATTCATTAGGCTTCGGCGTGTCTTAATCCCCTTTTGAGCGGGTCATTGGTTCGGCGGTCTATTCGACGTCATCAACGACGCGTCAACGTTGTCTTAATCCCCTTTTGAGCGGGTCATTGGTTCGGCGCCCGCTACAACGAAGCCCGCTCGCAGTGGCTCGCGTCTTAATCCCCTTTTGAGCGGGTCATTGGTTCGGCGCGCGAGGATCTTCTGCGCGACCTGCGCACCGCGGTCTTAATCCCCTTTTGAGCGGGTCATTGGTTCGGCGCGACCTTGGGCTCGACCCGCGGCGCAAGGCGGTCTTAATCCCCTTTTGAGCGGGTCATTGGTTCGGCGGGCATGTACGCCACTAACAAGGCGTACACGTACCAGTCTTAATCCCCTTTTGAGCGGGTCATTGGTTCGGCGCGTTCCTGCCCCAAGCGATAGGGGTTGCGGCCGTCTTAATCCCCTTTTGAGCGGGTCATTGGTTCGGCGACTCTCTCGATGCGTCTTGACCCCAGGACGCATCGTCATAATCCCCTTTTGAGCGGGTCATTGGTTCGGCGCTCACGCCCCCAGGGACACCCTCACGCCCCAGGGAGTCTTAATCCCCTTTTGAGCGGGTCATTGGTTCGGCGTTCGGCTTTCGGCTTCAGCTCCGCGCATTCTGTGCGTCTTAATCCCCTTTTGAGCGGGTCATTGGTTCGGCGGACGACCTCGACAACGCCCGCGCGCTCCGGCTCCGTCTTAATCCCCTTTTGAGCGGGTCATTGGTTCGGCGCTCGAAGGCTGGGCACAGGCCGCCGCCGAGGAGGTCTTAATCCCCTTTTGAGCGGGTCATTGGTTCGGCGTGATGCCGCAGCTCCAAAAGCGCGACCTGCTTACCGTCTTAATCCCCTTTTGAGCGGGTCATTGGTTCGGCGCGGCGGGCGCCACAGAAGTATGGACGGAAGAGGAGTCTTAATCCCCTTTTGAGCGGGTCATTGGTTCGGCGGCTGCAGCTCCGCGCGTTCTGTGCATACGGCACTGTCTTAATCCCCTTTTGAGCGGGTCATTGGTTCGGCGGCCAGGGCGTATTGCTGCTGGTAGGCGACAGCGGTCTTAATCCCCTTTTGAGCGGGTCATTGGTTCGGCGATGATGCCGGTATGGACGCGCGCACGCTTCTGTCGTCTTAATCCCCTTTTGAGCGGGTCATTGGTTCGGCGCGAAGCTGGCGTCGTACCGCAAGCGTGGCGGGTGTCTTAATCCCCTTTTGAGCGGGTCATTGGTTCGGCGTCAACACTGCGCGCGTGGGGTGTCGATAACGGCGTCTTAATCCCCTTTTGAGCGGGTCATTGGTTCGGCGCGCGTGCAGCTCAACGGCACGGCCCTGACCATGCGGTCTTAATCCCCTTTTGAGCGGGTCATTGGTTCGGCGGGCGCTGCAGAACAAAGCATTCCCGGACGAGCCGTCTTAATCCCCTTTTGAGCGGGTCATTGGTTCGGCGGAAAACAATGTACACCAAGCACTTTTCCGGTGTCTTAATCCCCTTTTGAGCGGGTCATTGGTTCGGCGCGATCGTCGGCGTTGAGATCAGCAGGGTCTTCCGGTCTTAATCCCCTTTTGAGCGGGTCATTGGTTCGGCGGCGGAAAGCTGGTCCAAGACTGCGGACAAGCTAGTCTTAATCCCCTTTTGAGCGGGTCATTGGTTCGGCGCAAGGTGGGAGAGACGACACGCCTTGCGGAGCGCGTCTTAATCCCCTTTT
>NZ_JABX01000083.1 GCF_001469165.1 Thiohalocapsa sp. ML1
CCGGAGTGTTGACCGGAGTGTTGACTGGAGTGTTGACCTCCAGGTCAACACCGCGGCAGAGCGGGATGCACGGACATCGCGAGCGCCGAGCCGACCTGGAGGTCGGCTCTCCGGCCCGGCCCGGCCCGGCCCGGCAAAGCCCGGCCCGGCTCGGCTCCGGCTCGGCAAGTGCTTCGCTGCCGAGCTCCCGAAACCGGGCTTCCGTCGTTGTAGTTGTCGTAATCGTGGTCTGAACCGAATACCCGGACCCGAATACCCGATGCGTTGCCGGGCGTTGACTGGAGTGTTGACCGGAGTGTTGACCGGAGTGTTGACCTCCAGGTCAACACCGCGGCAGAGCGGGATGCACGGACATCGCAAGCGCCGAGCCGACCTGGAGGTCGGCTCTCCGGCCCGGCCCGGCCCGGCCCGGCCCGGCAAAGCCCGGCTCGGCCATCGCACAGAAAAACGCCCGCCCCGCGCAGCGCACGGGGCGGGCGTCTCGCGACGACCTTGCGGCCGTCGGGTCAGTCCTTGCGGAACTCCTTGTGGCAGGCCTTGCAGCTCTCGCCGAGCTTGCCGAAGGCCTCCTGCACGTCTTCCTTGCTCTCCGCCATCGCGGCCACCTCGGCCATGTTGTTGGCGGCCTCGATGAACCCGACCGCGACCTCGCCGACCTTCTCCTGGTTGGTGAAGAGCTCCGGCTTGACGCGGGTCTTGACGTCGCCGATGTCCTTGTCGGTGCCGGGGCCATACAGCGCGCCCATGCCGGAGTTGGCGATGCCGGCGATGGCGTTGGCGGCGGCGGAGACCTGGGTCGGGCTGAACTCGCCGTCCAGGTTCGCCTTGATCTTGCCCATGTTCCAGGACATGAAGCTGTAGCCCGCCTGGCGGGTCAGGATCTGCTCCTCTGGGGTCAGCGGCTCGGCGGCGACATGGCCTGCGGCCAGGGCAAGGGTCAGGGCGGCGAGCGAAACGACTTTTTGCATGGGGGGAGGTCTCCCGTTGGCTACGTTGGGTGGATTCACCTGCTGGCGGCGGGGAGTATTGGGGCAGCGGCACCACCTGTCCAGCGGTGCAATGTGGAACTAGCAAGGATCAGGGCACGCCGGCCCACGGCATCCCGGGCCGAACATGACCCGGCGGACGCGGCGAGCCGGCCCCGAGCACCGCCGGGCGGGAGGCCCGGCCGGCAGCGCTCACCGGCGCCTTACAGCGCCTTCTTGCAGAAGTACCAATCCGTGCACTCATAGCCTTCGTCGACGCGCGCCTCGGCGGCGGCGGCCGTGCCCGGCGGCGGCACGATGACCTTGTCGCCCGGCTGCCAGGCCTCGGGGGTCGCGACCTTGTGCTCATCGGAGGTCTGCATCGCCTTGACCAGCCGGACGAACTCATCGATGGAGCGGCCGTTGCTCATCGGGTAGTAGACCATCGCGCGCAGGACGCCCTCGGGGTCGATGATGAAGGTCGCCCGCACCGCGGACGTATCGCTCGCGCCGGGCTGGATCATGCCGTAGGCCCGGGCCACCTGCATCGACAGGTCCGCGATGATCGGGAAGCCGATCTCGACGCCGAACTTCTCCTTGATGTTCCGCTCCCAGGCGATGTGCGAATAGTTGCTGTCGATGGAGAGCCCGAGCAGCTCGCAGTTGATGGCCTGGAAGTCCGCGTGGCGCTTGGCGAAGGCGATGAACTCCGTGGTGCACACGGGCGTGAAGTCGGCGGGGTGGGAGAACAGCACCAGCCACTTGCCGCGGTAGTCTTCGAGCTTCTTGACGCCGTGGGTGGTCGGCGCCTCAAAGGCCGGCGCGGGCTCGTTCAAACGGGGCATGGCGGGGGCGGTCTGGGTCATGGTTTCCATTGTGATAACACCTCGAGTGGGGAAGGGGCGAGGGCCGAGGGCCGAGGGAACGCTGCTCGGGCCCTCAGCCCTTGGCGCTGATTTCAGGGCCTTGTGCTTGATGCACGGGAGGCATACTAGGAGTTGGTTGTTTCCTGATCCAATCGCTTGTCGCTTCGCTATCGATAACTGTTGCCTATTGATAATAGTCAATTGACTGTTTTTGTCGATTATTGAGCCCTTGGACGCCCGGCCTGCGGGGCTCGCGGCGGCATCGCCACGACGCTGCGCCTGGCAGCGACCACCGGCGCGGTTGCTCCCCGGCATCGCCGCTGGTAGAACCGCGCCATGTCCTACCCGAAGGATCCCGGCCCCCCGATGCCACCGCAGGCAGCGCTGCGCGACATCGCGCGCCGATTTCTCGGCGACGCTGCCGAGCCGCTCGTCGCCGCGCCGCTCGGCGCGGGGCTCATCAACCACAGCTACCGGCTCGACACGCCCGCCGGCGCCTTCGTGCTCCAGCGGATCAATGGGGCCGTGTTCCCGGCACCGGAGCGGATCATGGACAACCTGTCCGCGCTCGCGGTGGCCGCGGGCGAGCATCCCGAGCTCGGCGTGCGGCTGCCGGCGCTGGTGCGGGCCGGCGAGCTGGCCTACGTGCGCGACGCCGACAGCCACCTGTGGCGACTCATGGAGCTGATCGAGCCGAGCCGCACGCTGCGCGCGCTGGACAACGCCGATCAGGCCGCCGAGGTCGGCCGGGTGCTCGGCCGCTTCCACCGGCTCGGCGCGCTGCTGGACCCGGCCGTGCTCGCAGTCACGCTGCCGGGCTTCCACCACACGCCGAGCTGTCTGGCCGCGCTGGACGCGGCGCTGGCCAACGCGACGTCGACGGCCGAGGTGCAGGACGCGCTCGCGTTCATCGACGCCCGCCGCGGGCTCGTCAGCGTGCTCGACGACGCGCTGGCGCACGGCGTGACGCGCCTGCGGCTGATCCACGGCGACCCGAAGCTCGACAACCTGCTATTCGACGCCGCCGGCGAGCGGGCGCTCTGCCTCATCGACCTGGACACGGTGCAACCCGGTCTGCTGCATCACGACCTCGGCGACTGCCTGCGCTCCTGCTGCAACCGCGGCGGCGAGGCCGGTGCGAGCTCCGTGCGCTTCGATCTCGGGCTCGGCGAGGCGCTGCTCGCGGGCTATGCAGAGACCGCTGCCGGGCTGCTGAGCGATGCGGAGGTGGACCTAATCGCCCCGGCCATTCGGCTGATTCCCTTCGAGCTGGGCATGCGCTTTCTGACGGACCATCTGCAAGGCGACCGCTACTTCCGGGTCCGCCACCGCGGCGAGAACCTGACCAAGGCCCGGCGCCAGCTCGCGCTGGTGGCGGACATCGAGCGGCAGAGGACGGCCATCGACGCGGCGGTGCGGCGCGCTTTCAGGCAGCCGGGCTGATGGCGCGGCGACGGGGCAACCGCAATCGCCTGACACCGCGGGACGAGGCGGCGGATCAGGAGCAGGTCCGTGCACTGCTGGCGCGCCTCGCCGAGGTGCTGCGCGACATCGACCACCCGCGCGCGGCGGAGGTGGCGGCACTGCGGGAGAGCTTCGCCACCGACCCCGCCGCGGCCTGGCGTGCCCTCGACGGCAACGCCTGGTGGGCCGGTGCCGGCTCGCTCGCGGCGGAGGCGCTGCTGCCGGCGGAGCGGCTACCCGCCCGGCTCACGCCCGCGGAACGCGCGGCGGCGCCGCAAGCGCTTCGCGCCCTGCTCATCGAGCTTGCGGAGCTGCTGCGCGCCCGCGGCCCAACCAACCCGGGGCTGTCTTCTTGGCTTTTGGCCTTTCGCAACTGGGAGGCGTCTGGGGTATGAGCAGGGGGGAAGGGCCGAGGGCCGAGGGCCGAGGAGGGCTGGCTTCGACCTTGGCGCTTGGACCTTGGCCGGAGCCGGGCCGGAGTTTGGCCAGAGCTTGGCCGGCGCTTGGCCGGCGCTTGGCCGGCGCTTGGCCGGCGCTTGGCCGGAGAGCCGACCTCCAGGTCGGCTACGCATTCGCGAGATCATTGGATCGCGCTCGGTCGGTGTTGACCTGGAGGTCAACACTCCGGCCGACACTCCGACCGACACTCCGGCCGACACTCCGGCCAACGACAACGAAGCAGCCCCTCTCACGGACTTCCGCAGCGGAGCACCGGGAAACCTGATGACGAAACACGCCGACCGCCCAAAGCCGACCTCCCCCGCCGCCCGCCGCGGCGCGTGGAGGCCATGTTGCACCGCCGCCCTGCTCGCCGTCGCGGCGCTGCCGTGGCTGCCGCCCGCAACGGCCGCGCTCCCCGCGGCCGTCGACGGCGAGCCGCTGCCGAGCCTCGCGCCCATGCTGGAGCGCGCGATGCCGGGCGTCGTGAACATCGCGACGGTGACCCGGCTCGCCGTCGCCGATCATCCGCTGCTGCAAGACCCGTTCTTCCGCCGCTTCTTCGACATCCCGGGCCGCCCGCGGGAGCGCGAAAGCCAGAGCTTGGGCTCCGGCGTCGTCATCGACGCCAAGCTGGGCATCATCGCGACCAACCATCACGTCGTGCAGGGCGCGGACGAGATCCGCCTGACCCTGCACGACGGCCGCCGCGTGGACGCACGGCTCATCGGCTCGGATCCCGAGACGGACATCGCCGTGCTGCAGGCCAAGGCGGACGGCCTGATGGCGCTGCCGCTCGCGGACTCCGACGCGCTCAAGGTCGGCGACTTCGTCGTCGCCATCGGCAGCCCCTTCGGGCTCGCGCAGACGGTCACGTCGGGCATCGTCAGCGCCCTGGGGCGCACCGGGCTCGGCATCGAGGGCTACGAGAGCTTCATCCAGACCGATGCCTCCATCAATCCCGGCAACTCCGGCGGGCCGCTTGTGAACTTGGCGGGCGAGCTGGTGGGCATCAACACCGCCATCCTCGCCCCCGGCGGCGGCAACGTCGGCATCGGCTTCGCGATCCCGACCAACATGGCCCGCGCCGTCATCGAGCAGATCCTGGAGCACGGCACCGTGCGCCGCGGGCTGTTCGGCGCCGCCGCGCAGGACCTGACCCCGGAGCTGGCGGACGCGCTCGGCACCGACGTGCGCCACGGCGCCGTCATCTCCAGCGTCGAGCCGGACTCGGCCGCCGCCCGCGCGGGCCTGCTGCCCGGCGACCTGGTGCTTGCGCTGGACGGCAAGCCGGTCAGCAGCTCGGCGGACCTGCGCACGCGCATGGGCCTGCTGCGCGCCGGCAGCGGTTTGGCGCTGACCGTGCTGCGCAAGGGCCGGCGCCTGTCCTTGAACGCCGAGATCGAGGACCCCTTCGCCGACTTCGTGCACGGCGAGGACGTGCATCCGGCGCTCGACGGCGCGCTGCTCGGCGAGCGCGTGCGCGTGTCCGTGCACGCGCGCCGGCGCGTCGTGCAGGTGGGGCCGCTGCGCCCAGGCAGCGCCGCCTGGCTCGCGGGGCTGCGCGAAGGCGACGTGCTGCTCGGCGCCAACGGCTACGAGATCGGCTCGCTGGACGCGCTGCGGCAGGCGCTGCGCACCGGCATCGACAGCTTCCAGGTCATTCGCGACGGCCAGGTGCTGCTGTTGGCCCGGCGCTGAGCCCGCCCCACCTGCCGCGGCATGAGTCAGCTCAGCCTGTTCGACGACGCGCCCGCGGACGCCGATCCCGCTCCGCCGCGGCATCGCAGCAGCGCCACCGGCCCCGCGCCGGGCGTCGCCGCCGCCGCGCCGCCGGCGGCGCTGGCGCGGCTCGCCGCCGCGCTGCCGACGGGGCTCAGGCTCGGCACCTCCAGTTGGTCCTTCCCCGGCTGGGCCGGGCTCGTCTACGCGGGGCCGGCCAGCAAGGCGGTGCTGTCCCGCGACGGCCTCACGGCCTACGCCCGCCACCCGCTGTTCGGCACCGTGGGCGTGGACTGCGGCTTCTACGCGCCGCTCGACGCGCAGCGCCTGGCGCGCTGGGCGGCCCAGGTGCCGGCGGAGTTTCGCTTTCCGGTGAAGGCGCCGGCGGCGGTGACGCAGCGCAGGCTGCGCGCCGGCGAAGGCCGCTGGCAGCCGAACCCGGGCTTTCTCGATGTCGCCACCGCGCTGCGCGAGGCCGTCGAGCCATTTCAAAAGGGTTTGAGTGAGCGCGCCGGCGTGCTGCTGTTCCAGTTCCCGCCGCAGGGTCGCGACATCGATGCGCGCCGCTTCGCCGAGGACCTGTATCGATTCCTCAAGCGACTGCCGGCGGGGCCGACCTACGCGGTGGAGCTGCGCGACGCAACGCTCTTGACGCCCGACTTCGCCGCCGCGCTGCACCACGGGGGCGCCGTGCCGTCCTACGCCTGCCATCCGCGCCTGCCGGCGGTGCCGGTGCAGGGCGAGCTGTTCGCGACCCAGCCGGGTTTTGGGCCGGGGAACAGCGGCCCGCTCGTGATTCGCTGGCTGCTGCGCCGCAACCGCGGCTACGAGGAGGCGCGCGACCTGTATGGCCCCTTCGATCGGCTCGCGGAGCCGGACCCGGACACCCGCCACGCGGTGGTCGCGCTCGTCGCCGCCGCGCTCGCCAATGGGCGGGAGGTCTTCGTCATCGTCAACAACAAGGCGGAGGGCTCCTCGCCGCTCAGTGTGGTCGAGCTGGCGCGGGCCGTGGTTGCCGGCGGCGCCCCGGCGCAGCCCGCCTGCGCCCCGCAACCGCTGTGTTAACCTCCCCCTTTGATTGCCGGGGGTGAGCAGTAACCATGGCCGTACGCGCGTTCGACAGCATCATCATCGGGGCCGGACCGGCCGGCGAAGGGGCGGCCATGAAGCTCGCCAAGGCGGGCCAGCGGGTCGCCGTGATCGAGGCCTACACCCAGGTGGGCGGCGGCTGCACGCACTGGGGCACCATCCCGAGCAAGGCGCTGCGCCACTCCATCCAGATGCTCGCGGACTACCGCCGCAACCCGCTCTTTCACCACACGCTGGACCAGGTGGACGTGCAGTTCCCGGACCTGCTGCGGGCCTCGGACGCCGCCATCGACCACCAGGTGCGCACGCGCTACCGCTACTACCAGCGCAACCGGGTCGAGATCGTGTTCGGCCGCGCGCGCTTCGTTGACCCGCATGTGGTCAAGGTGATGCGCCCCGACGGCGCCAGCGAGGCGCTACGCGGGGACCACATCGTCATCGCCACCGGCTCCCGCCCCTATCACCCGCCGGACGTGGACTTCACGCATCCGCGGGTGCTCGACAGCGATTCCATCCTCGGGCTCCAACACACGCCGCGCAGCTTGACCATTTACGGCGCCGGCGTCATCGGCTGCGAATACGCGTCGATCATGAGCTATCTCGACGTCAAGGTGAATCTGGTCGACACCCGCGACCGGCTGCTGAGCTTCTTGGACGACGAGATCACCGATGCGCTGTCGTACCACCTGCGCGAGCAGGGCGTCATCATTCGCCACGACGAAACCTACGACGCCGTGGAGCCCGCCGACGACGGCGTGGTGCTGCACTGCCGCTCCGGCAAGAAGCTCAAGACCGACGTGCTGCTGTGGGCCAACGGGCGCACCGGCAACACCGAGGACTTGGGGCTCGAGGACATCGGCCTCGCGCCGAACAAGCGCGGCCAACTGGAGGTGAACGAGAGCTACCAGACCGACCAGGCGCACATCTACGCCGTCGGCGACGTGGCGGGGCCGCCGGCGCTGGCCAGTGCGAGCTACGACCAGGGCCGCTTCGTCGGCGCGCACATCGCCGACGGCAAGTGCGACTGGAAGCTCATCGAGGAGTTTCCCACCGGCATCTACACGGTGCCCGAGATCAGCTCCGTCGGCCGCACCGAGCGCGAGCTCACGGCGGAACAGGTGCCTTACGAGGTCGCCCAGGCGCACTTCAAGGCCATCGCCCGCGCGCACATCACGGGCCACACCGTGGGCATGCTGAAGATCCTGTTCCACCGCGAGACGCTTGCGATCCTGGGCATCCACTGCTTCGGCGAGCAGGCCTCCGAGATCGTCCACATCGGTCAGGCCATCATGCGCCAGCCGCCGCCCGCCAACAGCATCCAGTACTTCGCCGAGACCACGTTCAATTATCCGACCATGGCCGAGGCCTACCGCGTCGCGGCGCTGAACGGGCTGAACCGGTTGTTTTGATCGCAACACGCTGTTAGGTTGCGCTCATCGCAACCCGAGGATGGCGCCAAGTATGCCCACGACCATCGGCATCAAGCTCGACGACGAAACCCGTGCGCGCCTGCAGCAGCTCGGCGAGACCCGCGACCGCTCCCCGCACTGGCTCATGAAAACGGCCATTGTCGAGTTCCTCGACCGCGAGGAGCGCATCGAGCAGGAGCGCCTCGAGGACGAGCGGCGCTGGCAGCGCTGGGTCGAGACCGGCGCCCACATCGACCACGACGACATGCTCGCCTGGATGGACGGCCTCGCCGCGCAGGCCGACCACTTGGTCCGCCGACGGCAGAGCGCCGGCGCCGGATCAGAGGCGAGTGCCGCAGAGCCCCAATCCGCCGTTGCCGACGAGCGCGGCGAATGGCGCTGATCTGGCTCCCCGAGGCCAAGGCCGACATCCGGCGTCTGTTCGACTTTCTCACCGACGAGAACCCCGCCGCCGCGGGCAAGGCGATTCGCCTAATCCGCGCCGGGGCCAATCGGCTGCGCGACCACCCCCGGCTCGGGCGGCCGATGCGCGACGGCCTGCGCCGCGAGCTGATCCTGCCCTTCGCCGGCGGCGCCTACCTCCTCCGCTATCGACTGGAAGGCGACACGGTGGCCATCATCCGCGCCTGGCACGGGCGCGAGCAGCGCGACTGATCCGCGCC
The DNA here is from genome assembly GCF_001469165.1 of Thiohalocapsa sp. ML1. GTDB lineage: Bacteria > Pseudomonadota > Gammaproteobacteria > Chromatiales > Chromatiaceae > Thiohalocapsa. The sequence goes on from NZ_JABX01000083.1 coordinate 8,637, forward strand.
CCGCGCGACCCCGACGACCTGCGGCAACCAGCCCCGATCCCGACCCTGCTGACCCCGACCCTGATCCCGACGCGCCTGACCGGTCCGACGCCCCGTCGAGACTTGACTCATCCCGCTCGTGACACCGCTCCCGCGGTGTCGCGCAGAGACCTGCCGCGGCAGAGCAGTCGAACGTCGAACAAGGCACACATCTTTGGCCCCGGCTTTGGCATACTCCGGGCTTCCCCGATGGGTCTGTGGTAGATCGGCCGGGGTGGAGTATTCGGCCGCGGCGGGATCTCGGCCCCGACCAAAACTCCGACCACAGCAGCGCTCGCCTGCGCAGTCAGGCGATCCTGGCATGACGCCACCAGGGTTGGAATCCTTGGCTACGCACGGAGCCCGCGGCGCTGGTCGGGATCATGCTCAAGGCCGGATTCTCGATGCCGATTGCGATGCCGATTGCGATCCCGATCCCGATCGGGCCCCAGCCCCTAGCCCCTAGCCCCTAGCACCTAGCCCCTAGCCCCTAGCCCCTAGCCGCCAGCCCCACACCATGCGATGGATCATCAACATCTTCACCAGCTACCTGCGCATCGTCGTGGTGATGGTGATCGTGTTCTTCCTGACGCCGTTCATCGTCAGCAAGATCGGCATGGATCAGTTCGGGCTCTGGTCGCTGATCTTCTCCATCGTCGCGCTGTTCGGGCTCATGGACCTGGGCTTCGCGACGGCGGCGAACAAGTACATGGGCGAGTTCCATGGCAGCGGCGACTACGCCGGTCGCAATCAGGTGCTGGCGACGCTGCTCGCGGTGTACATCGGGCTCGGACTCATCTGCATCGCGGTGGTCGCGGTGGTGTCGCTCTATGCGGCTGACTGGTTTCACCTGAGCCCGGAGCTGGGGCACTGGTTCCAGCTCGCGCTATGGCTCTTGGGCGGCGTGGTCGCCATCAACCTGCCGCTCAACCTGTTCAAGGCGGTGCTGAACGGCAGCGGGCGCATGACAGTGGTGAACGGCATCGATATGTCGATGCAGTTGCTGAACGCCGCGCTCATCGTGACGCTGCTCCAGCAGGGCTACGGCATCCGCGCGCTGATCTTCTCCACGGCGGCGACGATGCTGCTCGGGCCGCTCCTCGCGATGATCCTGGCGTTTCTGCTGACGCCGAAGCTGTCGGTATCGCCGCGGCTCTTCTCGCGGACCCGCGTCAAGGAGCTGCTCGGCTTCTCGTTCTATTTCTTCATCGCAAACATCGCGGTGCTGGTCATCCTGCGCATCGACCCGCCCGTCATCCAGACCTTCATGTCGCTGTCCGCGGTGGCGGTGTATGCCATCGGCGCGAAGATTGCGGAATACACCTATTATCTGAACAAGCAGTTCTCGAACGCGCTGATGCCGCTCGTGGCGCAGTCCCGCGGCGGCGGCGACGAGGCGACCATCGACCGCGTGCTGCTCGACGGCACGCGCTTCGGCATGGCCATCGCGCTGCCCTTCGTCGCGCTGCTGTTCTTCTACGCCGAGGACATCATCCTGCTGTGGATGGGCGAGGACTTCGCCGAGGCCGTGCCGGTACTGCGGCTCCTGCTCGGCGCCATCCTATCGACGGCCATCCAGCTCAATGCGGCCAACGTGCTGGCAATGAACGGGCAGCACCGCTTCGTCGCCTTCGCGATGGCGGGCTCGGCAGCGCTGAATCTGATCCTGTCGGTGATCCTGATCCAGGACTACGGGCTGAACGGCGTCGCCGCGGCGACGCTGATCGCGGCCTTCACGGTGGAGGTGCTGGTGATCATCCCGCGTGCCTGCTGGGCGCGCGGCGTCTCGCTGTGGCGCTTCTTCCGCCGCGCGCTGTGGCCGGTGCTGCCGGCGCTGGTGCCGGCGTTGGGCGTCGCCTGGGGGCTCGACCAGCTACAGCCGAGCGCGGATGGTTTTCTCTGGATCATCCTGGAAGGCGGCGGTGCGGCGCTGATCTATTTCGCAGGCTTCTACGTCACGGGGATGAAGCCCGAGGAGCGTGCATTCATCGGGTCGAAGCTGAAGCTGCCGCGCCGACGGCCGCCCCGGCGGCGGCGCAATGAAGGAGCCCCTGGGCTTACAATTTTTCTGTACCTGCTTTCGGGTATCAGCGTGCTTTCTGGCCTCATACTTGCCATAGTGTTCTGGCCCGAAGGACCTCACCATGGACTCACGGCATATGTTTTGCCCATCACTTGGATCATTGCCGGCGTCGTGAGCTTCGCGATCTTCGCGGCGCTCGGACGGATCTTCTAGCCATCGCCTGGACCAAGGCATTGAAATAATTCGAGAAGCGCTTGATCTGGATCACGGATGTAGGCATGTAATATGAAGCATAGGCCTTGACGAAGAAGGAGTAATTTCCTACGCTTTCCGCATGTACATTGCGACCGTGCCCAATCGCAAATCACCACCCGCGATTCTGCTGCGCGAGTCCTATCGCGACAAGGGCAAGGTCAAGACGCGTACCATCGCCAATCTCACGCATTGGGCACCCGAGCGCATCGAGGCCTTGCGCAAGGCGCTCAAGGGCGATTTCGACGGCATGGACGGGGAAGCGGTCAGCGGCGAGATCTTCGGCGTTTTGTTCGCCTTGAAGCAGCTGGCCGACCAGGTGGGCATGGCGCGCGTGCTGGGGCCGTCCGAAGAGGGCCGCCTGGCCCTGTTCTTGGTGTTGGCACGCATCGCCCATGGTGGCTCGCGGCTGTCGGCCGTGCGCTGGTCGGCGCAGCATGCGGTGAGCGATATCCTCGGCCTGGAAGCCTTCGATGAGAATGATCTCTACGCCGCCCTCGATTGGCTGGAGGCGGAGCAAACGCGCATCGAGCAGCAGTTGTACAAGCGCTACGTGGAGCGCATCGGCGCGCCGCCGGCGATCGTCCTCTACGATGTCACCTCCAGCTATTTCGAAGGCGAGTGCAACGAACTGGCCGACTACGGCTACAACCGCGATGGCAAGCAAGGCAAGCAGCAGATCGTCATCGGCCTGCTGACCGGCGCCGATGGCGAGCCATTGGCGGTGCGGGTGTTCGAGGGCAACACCGCCGATCCGAGCACGGTGAGCACGCAGATCGATCTGCTCAAGCAGCAGTTCGGCGTCGAGG
>NZ_JABX01000084.1 GCF_001469165.1 Thiohalocapsa sp. ML1
CCGAGTGTTTGTACTCGCGACACCGCTCCAGCGGTGTCGCGCGTCTGCGGGCGCTCTGCGCCCAGGCGCGCTGAGGCATGGGCACGGCGGATAGAGACGAGATTCCGACTGGCGCCAAGCGCCGCAGGTCCGCGATCGGCCCGCCCATGAAGTTGACGCGGGCCTCAACGCCCGCACCGAATTCGTGGGACAGTTCACTTAATTCGTGCTCTGCGCGCGGTGGAGAGATAAGTAAACTGTCCCCGGAACTCGCCCCGGAACTCGGTCCTTTGACTGGAGTGTTGACCTCCAGGTCAACACGACCACAGAGCGGGATGCACTGCTGTCGCGACGGGAGCCGACCTGGAGGTCGGCTCTCCGGCCGGGCCCGGCCGGGCCCGGCTCCGGCTCCGGCTCCGGCTCGCCTACGGGAGGTCATCCCTCGCCCTAGCTCGGCGACCTGCTCGCCGCGCCTCGTCTCGCACAGTCCCCCGCCACCGGACCGCTGCAACCGCGCGATAATGCGCGGCCGGCGCTGAGCCGGGCCCCGCCCCGCACCAACCCCCGCTGGGCACCGTCCCAACCGACAGAAGGAAGCCATCGATGCAGTTGGACGCCTGGCTCACCGTCGCCGTCGTCCTGGGCGTTTTGACGTCGCTGGTCATGACCCGCATTGGGCCGGACCTAATCCTGATGGCCGGTCTCACGGCGCTGCTGGTGCTCGGAGTGCTGTCGCCGGCCGAGGCCTTCTCGGGCTTTGCGAGCACCGGCCTGGCCACGGTCGGCGTGCTCTACGTCGTGGTCTCCGGCGTGCTGGAGACGGGGCTCGTTTTCGCCGCCGCGGAGCGCCTCTTGGGCCGCCCGCGCTCGGTACGCCAAGCGCAACTGCGCGTGATGCTGCCCGTGTCGGCGGTGTCGGCCTTCCTGAACAACACGCCGGTGGTGGCGATGCTGGTGCCCGTGATCCAGGACTGGGCGCGGCGCAATCGCCTCGCCGTCTCGAAGCTGCTGATGCCGCTGTCCTACGCGGCCATCTTCGGCGGCACCTGCACGCTGATCGGCACCAGCACCAACCTGGTCGTCTCCGGCCTCGCCGCGGCGGACCCGGCCGTCGCGCCCATCGGCTTCTTCGAGATCGCCTGGGTCGGGCTGCCGAGCCTCATCATCGGCACCGCCTTCGTCATCATCGCCGGGCGCTGGCTGTTGCCGGAGCGCCGCTCCTCCATCATCGAGCCCAGCAGCGCGAAGGAATACGCCGTCGAGATGCTCGTGGAGCCCGGCGCCCAGGTGGTGGGCCGCAGCATCGAGCAGGCCGGGCTGCGCCACCTGCCGGGCCTCTATCTGGCGGAGATCGAGCGGGACGGCTCGATTCTGCCCGCCGTGACGCCGCTGGAGCGGCTGCGTGCCGGTGACCGCCTGATCTTCGTCGGCAACGTCAGCTCCGTCGTCGACTTGTATAAGTTCCAGGGCCTGGTGCCCGCGCCGGATCAGATCTTCAAGCTCGACAACCCGCGCCACGAGCGCATGCTGGTGGAGGCGGCGGTGTCGCCGGAGTCGCCGTGTCTCGGCAAGACGCTCCGCGAGGCGCGCTTTCGCACCCGCTACGGCGCGGTGGTGATCGCCGTCGCCCGCGGCGGCGCGCGGCTCCCGGGCAAGATCGGCGACATCGAGGTCGCCGTCGGCGACACGCTGCTGCTGGAGGCACCGCCGGCGTTCCTGGCGCAGCACCGGCACTCGCGGGACTTTCTGCTGGTGAGCCCGCTGGACGGGGGCTCGCTGCCGCGCCACGAGCGCGCGGGCATCGCCGCGACCATCCTGGTCGGCATGGTGCTGGCCGCGGCCGTTGCCGGCGTGCCGATGCTCACGGCCGCCCTGGTCGCCGCGGCGCTCATGCTCGCCACGCGCTGCACCACCGGGCGCAAGGCCCGGCGCAGCGTGGACTGGTCGGTGCTGGTCACCATCGGCGCCGCCATCGGCATCGGCCAGGCGCTCGAACAAAGCGGCGCCGCCGGCGCCATCGCCGAGACCTGGATCGGCCTTGCCGGGCAGAACCCGTACCTGGCGCTGCTGGCCGTTTATCTCATCACCAGCCTGTTCACGGAGATCATCACCAACAACGGCGCGGCGGTGCTGATGTTCGCCATCGCCAAGGCCACGGCGGCGGGCCTTGCGGTCAGCTTCGCGCCCTTCGTCTTCGCCATCATGATGGCCGCCTCGGCGAGCTTCGCGACGCCCATCGGCTACCAGACCAACCTGATGGTCTACGGCCCCGGCGGCTATCGCTTCGCGGACTTTCTGCGCATGGGGGTGCCGCTGAATCTGCTCATGGCCGCGGTCACGCTCGCCATCGCGCCGCGGGTGTGGCCATTCTGACGCCGTGCCGACGAGGCCCGCCGCGCACCCGTGCCGCCCCGGCCCAACATGCCGGGGATTGGTTTAACATCGCCTCGTGCAGCGGCGCAGATCTTCCGCGACCGTCGCTGATCGTTGTCGCGGTCGTTAACGAGTGCCCCGACGGGCCCGGGATTTCCGCAGCGAAGCAACAGTCGTATTAGTCTCATCCAGCATAGGCGCCCCGTTATCTACTGCCCATGAATCTAAGGGACATCAAGTACATCCTCGCCGTCGCGGAAACGCGGCACTTCGGCCGTGCGGCCGAGCGCTGTTTCGTGAGCCAGCCGACGCTGTCCGGTCAGATCAAGAAGCTCGAGGACCAACTCGGCGTCGTGATCTTCGAGCGCACCAACCGCTCCGTGGAGGTCACGCCCATCGGCGAGGAGATCCTCGCCCATGCGCGCCTGCTCGTGGAGCAGGCGGACGCCATCGAGCAGGTCGCCCGCGCCCATCAGGACCCGCTCGCCGGGCCGCTGCGGGTGGGCGCCATTCCGACGCTGAGCCCGTACCTGATGCCGCTGGTGCTGGTGCCGCTGAAGCACCGCTGTCCGCAGCTCAAGCTGGTCCTGTTCGAGGAAACCACGGATGCGCTCCTGCGCCGACTCGACCAGCACGAGCTGGACGCCGCGCTGCTCGCGACCCCGACCATGAACCCGGACCTCACCGACATCCCGCTGTTCGACGAGCCCTTCTGGCTCGCCCACCCGCGCAATCACCCGCTCTACGACCAGGACGACATCACGCAAGCGGATCTCGAGTCCATCGACCTGCTGCTCCTGTCCGAAGGGCACTGTTTGAGCCAGCAGGTCATGGAGGTCTGCAAGCTCGCGGACCGCCCGCGCACCGGCGAGATGGCAGACCTGCGCGCGGCCAGCCTGGAGACGCTGCTGCAGCTCGTGGGCGCCGGCTTCGGCTGCACGCTGGTGCCGGCGCTCGCCATCCGCGGCAGTTGGATGACCGACAGCGGCATCATCGCCCGCCGGCTCGATCTGCCGGACGCCAAGCGCCGCATCTCGCTGGTGTTCCGCCGCAGCTTCCCGCGCCGCGCGGCGCTGGAGACCTTCGCGGAGGTCGCCCTGGCGCAGTTGCCGAACACGGTGAAGGCCGTCCAGGCATGAGCGCGCCCACCGCCGCCCCGGCGGCGCTCGCGTTCTTCGCCTCCGCCGCCCGCAACCTGGAAACGCTGCTCGCCGAGGAGCTTCGCGCCATCGGCCTTGCGGACGCGAAGGAGACGCGCGCCGGCGTGCGCTTCACCGGCAGCCTGCGCGACGCCTATCGCGCGCTGCTATGGTCGCGGGTCGCGAGCCGGGTGCTGCTGCCGCTGGCGGAGTTTCCGGCAGCGGACGCCGACGCGCTCTACGCCCAAGTCCGCGACATCGACTGGACCTGCCACATCGCCCCGGGGCGCACCCTCGCCGTACACCTGGACGCGGTGCGCTCCGGCATCGACAACGGCCACTACGGCGCGCTCAAGGTCAAGGACGCCATTGTCGATCAGTTTCGCGAGCGCGGCCTGCCGCGCCCGGACGTCGACACCCGCCGCCCGGACGTGGCGCTGCGCTGCACGATCTTCCGCGACCAGGCCACGCTCTCGCTCGATCTCTCCGGCGACCCGCTGCACCGCCGCGGCTGGCGGACGCAGGAGGGCGCCGCGCCGCTCAAGGAGCAGCTCGCCGCGGCGCTGCTGCTGCGCGCGGGCTGGCCGGACATCGCCGCCGCGGGCGGCGGCCTGCTCGACCCCATGTGTGGCGCCGGCACGCTGCCCATCGAAGCGGCGCTGATCGCCGCCGACATCGCCCCCGGCCTGCTCCGCAGCGAGCTCGGCATGCACTGGGGCTGCACCGGCTGGGCGGGCCACGACCGGGCCGCCTGGGACGACCTCCACGCCGAGGCGCGCGAACGCCGCGCCGCAGGCCTCGCCCGGCTCGGGCACCGGGGCTGCCGCATCCGCGGCTCCGACCAAGACCCGCAGGCGGTGCGCGCCGCCGCGGCCAATGCCGCCCGCGCCGGGCTCGCCGGCCATGTGCGCTTGTCGCGCCGCGAGCTCGAAGACGCGGCGCCCGAGCCCGGCGAGCCGCCCGGGCTCGTCATCACCAACCCGCCCTACGGCGAGCGGCTTGGGGGACAGGGGGGCGAGCAGTCCGAGCTGCCCGCACTGTACGCGACCCTCGGTGCGGTGCTGCGCGAGCGTTTCGACGGCTGGCGGGCGGCGGTCTTCACCGGCAACCCGGATTTGGGCAAGGTCATGGGCCTGCGCGCCGCGCGCTTCCACAGCCTCTACAACGGGCCCATCGAGTGCCGGCTGCTGCACTTCGAGGTCCAAGCCGAGGCGCATGTGTCGGACCGCCCGCGCCCGCTGCCGCTCACGGAGCGCGGGCCAGGCGCGGAGATGCTGGCGAACCGGCTGCGCAAGAACCAAAAGGCGCTCGCCAAGTGGCTGCGCGCGGAGGACATCTCGTGCTTTCGGCTGTACGACGCGGACCTGCCGGAGTACGCGCTCGCCGTGGACATCTACGCCTCGGCCGACCCCGCAACACCGGAGCGGCGCTTCGTGCACGCGCAGGAGTACGCCGCACCGGCGGAAGTCGACCCGAAGGCCGCACGGCGGCGCCTGCGCGAGGCCGTCGGCGTCATCGGCGAGGTGCTGGCGGTGCCGGAGCAGGACCTGTTCTTCAAGGTGCGCCAGCGCCAGCGCGGCAGCGCCCAGTACGAGCGCCTAGCCCAGACCGGCCGCTTCCACGTGGTGGCGGAAGATGGCCTGCGGCTCTTGGTGAACTTCGAGGACTATCTCGACACGGGGCTGTTCCTCGACCACCGCCTCACGCGCCGGCTGGTGCGGGAGCTGGCCCGAGACCGCCACGTGCTGAACCTCTTCTGCTACACCGCGAGCGCCAGCGTGCATGCCGCCGCCGGCGGGGCGCGGTCCACCGCCAGCGTGGACCTGTCGCGCACCTACGTGGACTGGGCCAGACGCAACCTGGCGCTGAACGGCTTCAGCGGCCGTGACCACCAGCTCATCCAGGCCGATTGTCTGGAGTGGCTCGCGAACGCGCGCGCCTATCGCGGGCGCTTCGGGCTCATCTTTCTGGACCCGCCGACGTATTCCAGCTCCAAGCGCATGCAGGGCACCTTCGACGTGCAGCGCGACCACGTCGCGCTCATCGACGATGCGCTGGCGCTGCTGGCGCCGGAGGGCGAGCTGATCTTCTCAACCAACCGCCGGCGCTTTCGGCTGGACGACGCGCTGGCCGAGGATGCAACGCTGGAGATTCAGGACATCAGCGCCCGGACCATCCCGCGGGACTTCGCCCGCAATCCGCACATCCACCGCTGCTGGCGGCTGCGGCGGCGCTGAGCCGGCCGGCGCTCAGGAGCCCACGGCGCCCGGCCGGCGGCGCTCCGGCAGCGCCACCTCCGTGAAGGTCGTCACCGGCTCCCCCGTCGGCGGCAGCAACGGGTCACCGGCGCGGCGAAAGGCGCACTGATCGTGGCCGGTGATGGCGTACTCGGTCCAGGTGCCGTCCGGAAAGAACACGGCGTCGCCCACCGGTGCGCCGTCCAGTCGGTAGTGCAGCGAGCCCATGAGCCAGAAGTCCGCCGGCGACGGCTGCTTGTAGCCGAGCGGCGTGCGGAAGGTCGGATGGGTATGGAACACCGGAATGGGCAGGTAGCGCGCGGACATCATCGCGTAGAAGAGCACGTCCGACATCACGCCGCCGAGCCCGCCGCGGGTCAGAAAGCAGCCGACGCGGTCCTCTTCGCTGTCGTAGATGAGGTCCAGCGAAAGCTCTGCGCCGGTGCGCTGCTGGACCAGGAGCGCCACGGCCGGCGTCGCCTTGCCCGGCACGCAGCGCGCGTCGGCGCCGCGGCCGCGCGTCGACACCAGATCGAGCCGCGCGTCGCGCCAGCCGACGATCAGCTCCGCGACGCCGCCTGCAGGCAGCAGCCGGCAGTCACGCCACAGCCGCGGGTCGGGGCGAAAGCAGTCCCGCGCCGCGCTGGACATGCCGCGCCAGAGCTCGGCCGCAAGCTCCGGATTGGACTGATACACCGCCGCGGCATCCCGCCGGCCCAACTCCCGTGCCGACGCCAGCATGCCGAGCGCCATGGGCCAGAGCTGATGCAGCTCGGGAAGCCAAGCGTTATAGCCCACGCGGGCGTGCACGGGCTCGGCCGGGCCGATCAGGAAGCGCCGGTCGCGGGCCGCAGGCGTGCTGTCCGGGTCCTCGCGCCAGTCGTCCAGCATGTCCCTGAGCCTGGGGTTGCCGAGCAGGGTCAGGGCCTCGTGCAACGGCAGCCAGAGCGGCGCGCCGGCGCTGTTCTCTGCACGCAGCGGCAGCGCATCGGCCGGGCACAAAACCATCAGGACCGTGCAGTCGAACTGCTGATACGGCCCTTCACGATAACGCTCTGCGATCCGGAACTCCGCCAGCGGCGGGGCCTCCATCACGGCCTCCTCCAGCAGCTCGCGGCGCCCTTCCTCCCGCACGTCAAGCGTGTGGTTGCGCCGCCCCGGGCGCAGCGCACCGCGGCAGAGTCCCTGCACCGGGCCGTAGCCGCAGGCATGCTCGCGGGTGCGCAACAGCAGCAAGTGGCCCGTCTGCGCATCAATGCACAGCACCTGTACCGTTGCCAACGTCAGCCCTGCACGGTCCAGCATGGCCGTAAGGACGTTCCAAACCGTGGCCTTGAACAGCCGGCGCGACCACTGCGCGAGCCGCACGCGGCGCTGTGGCCATGGATTGAGTGTGGACTCCATTGCGGTGCCGTCTGCTCCCCGGTTACGGCGACGACGCCCGCACATCGGGCGCCTTCTGAGTGCAGGAGTGTAAGCCAGCCGCGTGCAGCGACCAAGGTGCCGACGGATGCGCGTCGGTGAAACCCCGCTCAAGACACCGGAAAACACCAGGACGCGCGCATCCTGGTCTGCCGGGGTTGGTCGGAACTTGAGCAGATCATCGCGCGCCGGAGTCCGCCCTGGCCAAACGCTCCAGTGCCCGCAGCAGCAGCCGGAGCTCGCGCTCCATCGCCTGCTGCACCAGCGCCGTGCCCAGCACCGGCGGCACCGCGAAGTCCGGCGTCAGCTCGGCGCGATACTCGACCCGCACGCCTCCCGCCGATGGCCGCAGGCGCCACTCGGTGCGCCCGGCGCTGAAGTCGCTGCCGGCGGGCACGATCACGGCCACGAGCCGCTCGGGCAGCTCCCGCACGTCCTCCACGCGCTTGAGCTCGCGGCAAAAGAGCTGCTGGATGCAGGCCTCGACCACGGTGGTGACCCGGGCAGCGTAGGGCGCCCGTGCCGGCTCGACGCGGCTGCTGCGGATGGCCGGGTTCAGCGCGCTCAAGCGCGCATAGTCCGTGAGCCGGGTCCGCACCGCCGCCGGCGGCGCCGCGATCTGCATATCCGCGCTAAGCCGGTAGCGCCCGTCGCGATGCGTCACCTCCAGCCCGAGCAGCGACTCGGCACCGGCGGGCGCGCCGAGCAACAGCGCCGACAGGGCCAGCGCGCACGGCCAAGCGGACGCGACCGGTCGCGCCATGGTCAGACCTCGCTCATGCCGCCGTCCACCACGTACTCCGAGCCGGTGACGAAGGACGCCAGATCCGACAGCAGAAAGGCCGCGACATTGGCCGCCTCCCGCGGGCTGCCGAAGCGCCCGAGCGGCACCTTGGTCTTCACCGCCGCCACAATGCCCGCGACCGCCTCCGCCGGCATCCCGGCGCGCGCGAAGAAGTCCGTCTCGATGGGCCCCGGGCTGATCGCATTGACGCGGATGCCGCGCGGCGCCAGCTCCGCCGCCAGCACCCGCACCAGCGTGCGCACGGCGCCCTTCGTGGATGCATAGGCCGCCGCACCCGGCAGCCCGCTGTCGCGCGCCACTGACGTGTTCAGCACCAGCGCCCCGCCGTCGGCCAAGAGCGGCGCCAGCGCCTTCGCCTGGAGCATCGGCCCGCGCACGTTCACGGCAAAGTGCCGGTCGATGGTCTCGGCATCCAGCGCCGCGAGCGGCTGAAAGCGGCCGATGCCGGCGTTGAGAAAGGCCCCGTCCAGCCCGCCCAGATGCTCCCGCACCGCGGCGGCCAGCACATCGGCCGCCGCCGGATCCCCGGCGTCGTTGGCGAGCGCCACCACGCCGGGCAGGTCAAGCTCGAGCTGCGCCAGGCGCTCCGCCGAGGTGCCGGTGGCCAGCACCCGCGCCCCCGCCGCGTGCAGCAGCTCCGCGGCGGCGCGGCCGATGCCGCTGGTGCCGCCGGTCACCAGAAACCGCTTGCCGCCGAAACCGAAGTCCAAACCCTCTGTCATTACGGGACCCTCGCAAGTTGCGCCGGCCGCCGTGCCCATCGGCGAGCATCGGCATTTCCGGCATTTTCGGGATTGCCCCGGAACCCCCGGGGCGCTAAGCTGTCCGACCACTTACATGGGGGCGACTTGGCTTCGACGTGGGTCGCAAAACCCGAGGTGCATGCCGAGGTGCGGGATACCTCGTAAATCCATCCGCAAACTTATAGTTGCCAACGACGACAACTACGCTCTCGCTGCTTAAGCAGCGGGCCTCGCACCGTCACTTGCCTGTGGGCGGCGGATTCGCGGGGTAACATCACACGGGATCGCGATGACGGGGGCCCGGACCTGATTCGCTAAAACCCCAATTCGGGATCGCCAACTGATTGCCCTGTCCCTCGGGCAGCAGAAGGTTAAACACAATAGAGCGGACTAAGCATGTAGTAACCAACGGCAGAGGGCTTGCGGACGCGGGTTCGATTCCCGCCGCCTCCACCATCACCGCGTCCGGGCGGAGTCCCGCCCGGACCACCCGAGACCACCTTAGACCGTTTCGATTCAGCCACTTGCGACGCCTTAGCGCGCGAGGGCGGCATGTCTGCGTTGGTATGGATCGGGCTCGGTTGGGGCACATTTTCGTCACCTTTGGTCACAGCTACTTCACAGCGTTCGCGGGCAAGCATGGCCTCGACGCGCTGCCCTGCGCTCGGGTCCACGTCCGGAATCCAGCGCCCGTAGCGGCGGCGGATCATGCCCCAATCGGCATGACCCATCTGGTTCGCCACCCACATCGGGTTTTCGCCCGCCGACAGCAGCGTGCTCGCGTAGGTGTGGCGGGTCTGATACGGCGAGCGATACCGCACCCCGGCTCGGCGGATGATGTGCGCCCACGCGGTCTTGCGGATCTGCCCGTCGGTCTCCCAGGGCTGGCCCGTGCGAGGATTGAGGAAGACCCGGTCCGACACACCCTCGCTGTAGCCGCGCTGAGCAACCAAGGCTTCGCGCGCTGGCGCGAGGAGCTTGACTTCGCGCTCACCGGAGCGCGTCTTTGGGCATTTCACTTCTTTGCGTACGCTGGCGCGCCGGATGAAGACGACGCCGCGCTGCCAATCCACGTCACCCCATTCGAGGGCGATTAGCTCCCCGGTGCGAAGCCCGGTCCAGAATGCGAATTGAAACAGATGGCGGTGCTGCGCCTCCAGGCAGGCAACAAGAATCGCGTCGCGCTCATCCGGCCTGAAGGGATCAGGCTCGTCCTGATCGACCCGCAGCGCTTTCACGCGCGTCAACGGATTGGCTTCGACACGGCCATCCGCATAGGCCTCGGCGTAAAGCTGGCGCAACGGGATCATGATATTGTTTATCCGCTTCGGCGAGGCGACCATTCCCGCCATCCATTCCCGCACCTGTCTTGCCATGAGTGCGGAGATACCAATACTGCCGAACGCAGGAATCAAGTGCTGCGAGACGGCACTAACATAATCTCGGTACGTGCTCAGCGCGAGGCGCGGCCGCGTAACCGCGAGATAACGCTCCAACTCGCCGGCAATAGTGGCTTTGCTGCGGGCCTGGTCATCGAAGAGCGAGGCTCTGGGGCTATCAGGGAAATGGACAGAGTAGCGGAAGGTGCCAATGGCAATCTCATGATGAATTGCCGCCATCATTCGTTTTGCATGGGCCAAGTTTGATCGACGAAGCCAAAGTCCCGGAGACGAGCGAGCACGCTGGACAGCAGCATTCGGTCCTGTTCGGTGCAGGCGCCGGTTTCGTCGAGCGCGCGCTGGAGGGTGCGGAATGCGACGCTGCCACGCAGCGCGCGACCGTGGTCGAGCCGCTTCGCCACGCTGCGACTCAGCAGGCTGGGTGAATTGTCCCGCAGGGACCGCTCCAGGCTCGGGTCGGCTCGCCGGCGTCCATCCGCCTCGCACGGACGGGGAGAGAATGCGGCACCACTGTCGGGCACGACACTCGGCTGTTGGAGCTGGCGGTAGCGGGCTTTGGCGTAGAGCAACTCCCGAGCTTCGTCGAGCCGTGATGCTCGGCAGATCTCTACCGACACGCAGAGGGTGCCTGTTGGATCATGTTGCCGCAGCCAGTCCACTACGTCATCGGCCACGCTTTGTGGTTGCTCCTGCGCGTTCGTGATTCGGAACAACCCGCTAGAGGCGCCGGTCGAGAGCGGGACTAACCGATGCTCAAAGGCTTCCGCGGTCGCCGTGACCGCCCTTGCGAGCAGATCACTGCCCCCGCGGATGACGCTGA
>NZ_JABX01000085.1 GCF_001469165.1 Thiohalocapsa sp. ML1
CCCGGCTCCGGCCCGGCTCGCCATCTGCGCCAACGAGCGGGGTGCGCGAGACGACGCTCTGGTTGACTGGAGTGTTGACCTCTAGGTCAACACGGCGACAGAGTGCGATGCACTGATCTCGCGAGCGCGGAGCCGACCTGGAGGTCGGCTCTCCGGCCCGGTCCGGCCCGGCTCCGGCTCCCCATCTGCGCCAACGAGCGGGCTGCGCGAGACGACGCTCTGGTTGACTGGAGTGTTGACCTCCAGGTCAACACGGCGTCCGAGCGCGATGTGATCTCGCGAGCGCGGAGCCGACCTGGAGGTCGGCTCTCCGGCCCGGCTCCGGTCCGGCTCCGGCTCGCCATCTGCGCCAACGAGCGGGGTGCGCGAGACGACGCTCTCCGCACTTGTCGGACGGCGGCTGCGCCTCGTTGGGAATGTCCGCCGCGAAGCACCGCCGGGGCATACGCTTCGACCCCGCTGGCCAGGCTCAGGGCACCAGCACCTCGGTGCCGCCCATGTACGGCGCCAGCGCCGCCGGCACGCGGATGCTGCCGTCGGCCTGCTGGTAGTTCTCCATGACCGCGACCAGGGTGCGGCCGACGGCGAGGCCGGAGCCGTTCAGCGTGTGCAACAGCTCGGGCTTGCCGGTGTCGGGGTTGCGCCAGCGCGCCTGCAGGCGGCGCGCCTGGAAATCGCCGAAGTTGGAGCACGACGAGATCTCGCGGTAGCGCCCCTGCCCCGGCAGCCAGACCTCCAGGTCGTAGGTCTTGCGCGACGAGAAGCCGAGATCGCCGGTGCAGAGCGTGACGACGCGATACGGCAGCTCCAGGCGCTGCAAGATGGCCTCCGCGTGGCCGGTGAGGGCCTCTAGCGCATGGAAGGACTCCTCCGGCCGCACGGCCTGCACCAGCTCCACCTTCTCGAACTGGTGCTGGCGGATCATGCCGCGGGTGTCCTTGCCGTAGGAGCCGGCCTCGCTGCGGAAGCAGGGGGTGTGGGCGACCCATTTGCGCGGCAGGTCGGCGGCGTCGACGATGACGTCGCGCACTAGGTTGGTGACCGGCACCTCGGCCGTCGGGATCAGATAGAAGTCCCGCCCCGCCTCGCCCTCGTCGGACTGCCCGCCCGGCACGCGGAACAGATCCGCCGCAAACTTCGGCAACTGACCGGTGCCGGTCAGGCTGTCGGCGTTGACCAGGTAGGGCACATAGGTCTCGGTGTAGCCGTGCTCGGTGGTGTGCACGTCGAGCATGAGCTGGATCAGCGCGCGATGCAGGCGCGCGAGCGGGCCGCTCAGCACGACGAAGCGCGACGCGGTGAGCTTGGTCGCGGCGTCGAAGTCCATCCAGCCAGCGGGCACGCCTAAGTCCACGTGGTCTTTAGGCTCGAAGCCGAAGTCGGGCGGCGTGCCCCAGCGGCGCTCCTCGCGATTGGCGGACTCGTCGGCGCCGTCCGGCACGCTCGCGTCGGGGAGGTTGGGCAGGCCGAGCGCGATGTCCCTCAGCCCCGCCTGCAGCTCGTCCAGCTCTGCTTCGAGCGCCTTCAGCCGGTCGCCGAAGGCCGCGACCTCGGCCCGCAGCGGCTCGATGTCCTCACCCGCGGCCTTGGCCTTGCCGATGGCCTTGGAGCGGGTGTTGCGCAGGTTTTGGAGCTCCTGCGTTTCGATCTGCACGTCTCGGCGCCGCGCCTCCAGGGCCTCGATGCGGTCGGTGTCGACGCGAAAGCGACGGCGGGCGAGCGCAGCGGCGACCTGCTCCAGGTCCGTGCGCAGCAGTTTCGGGTCCAGCATGGTTCGGTCTCTGTGCAGCAAGGTGGCGGCGCGGTATTCGCGGCGGAAACGCCGCGCCCGCGCCGGTGGATCAACGCCCTTCGTGCCGGCCGTTGGATTCGACGTCGACGCTCCAGGACACGACATGGCCAGGCTCGACGAAGTCCTTGATGCGCTCGATGGCGGCGCGGGCGCGCTCCGGCCGGTCGAAGAACTCCAGCACTAGCGGCAGGTCCGCGGATAGGTCGACGAGCGCCGCGCTGTGCACGACGCCGGACGCGCCGAAGCCGGCGATGCCGCGCGTCACCGTCGCGCCGCAGACGCGCAGCTCGTCGTGCAGACACCTCAGCAGCGGCTTCAAGCCGTGGTCCGACTCGCCGAGATAGACCCGCACCATGGTGGCCTGGCGCGGCGCCTGCTCGGCATCGCCGGGCGCGGGCGGAGTGGATGGCGACTCGCTCATAAGGCCCTCGCGGCAATGATGCCGGCCCAGCACGCGCCGATGCAGACGACGACGCTGAAGCCGACGTTCAACAGCGCCCGCAGCATCTCGCCCTGCTCCACCAGCGTCAAGGTCTCCAGCGAGAAGGTCGAGAAGGTCGTAAAGGAGCCGAGAAAGCCGATCAGCAGCGCCGCGCGCACCTCCGGCCCCACCAGGCTGCGCTCCAGCAAGAGCACGAACAAGAGCCCCATCGCGAAGGAGCCAAGCACGTTGACGCTGAGCGTGCCCCACGGGAACTCCCGCCCCAGCAGTCGGTAAACGCCGTTCGACACGAAGAACCGGGCCAGTGCGCCGAGCGCACCACCGCCGGCGATGGCGAGGAGTTGAAGCACCAGTCGTTCCCTTGTTTCGCTGCGCTGCCGATGCGGCATCAAGGGTGCGGATTGTAGAGGACGCGCGGGGTACTGGCTTGCCCTGCCCCGCACCCGCACCCGCACTAGCCCGCACTAGCCCGCACTAGCCCGCACCCGATTACGTGACGGAGCCGAATGCTTGCAGATGAGTCAAGTTTCGAACGGCGCGGCGGACTGGCCAGGTGCGTCGCGATCGGGATCGGGATCGGGATCGGTTGCCACTCGGTTCGATTTCGATTTCGATCGCGATGAGCACGACTCGTCCGTCTGAGGTGATGCGTCGCTAGATTGCTTGACGGCGCGGCATGTTTGCTGATGAGTCAAGCTACCCAACGACACCTGAGCCAAGGGCCAAGGGAGACCCCTCGGCCCTCGGCCCTCGGCCCTCGGCCCTTGGCCCTTTGGTTCACTTGCGGCAACGAGCGGGCTGCGCAAGACGACGCTCCGTGCCCTGGTTGGTCTTAGGCTCTGCCTCGCTAGGCATAGTCACGGGCTATCGCGCCAGGAGAACTGTCGCTCGGGTCTGTTGATAATTTAGCGAGTTCTTATATACTGCAAGCCGTCTGCCGCGCCGCCGCCTGTCTTCCGGGGCCGCAGACCGTCGCAACGATACAAAGATCGATCTCTTGCTGACCTGGAAACCCTTCCGGCTCGGGCACGGCGCCAAGCGCCCCGCAACTGCCCCCGCCGACCTACCAAAAGGTAGAACAATGAAAATGCTTGCCCTGTCCGTCTCCGTTGTCGCACTCGCCGCCGCCGCTACCGCGGCCGCCCAGTGGTACGCACCCGGCCACGTTCCCCACACAGCGCCGGTCCCCTATGTCGCCCCCTACGGCGCCTACGCACCGGTGGCACCGGTGGCACTGGTTACGCCGGAGCAGCACGAGGCCTTCGCCAAGCAGCAGATGGCCCGGGCCGAGCAGCAGGGCAAGGCCATCGAGGCCATGATGGAGCAGCAGCGCCAGTGGTTCGAGCAGATGGCACCGCAGGTTCCGATCGCTGCGCCGCCGCGTCCGGAGCGCCCGGACATGCCCGCCTTCGGTGAGCGCCCGGCCATGCCGGAATTCCCGCAAATGCCCGAAATGCCGGCCTTCGGCGAGCGTCCGGCCATGCCGGAATTCCCGCAAATGCCCGAAATGCCGGCCTTCGGCGAGCGCCCGACCCCGCCGGAATTCCCCGGCTTCACGCGCCCGGAGCCGCCCGCGATGCCCGCCTTCGAGCTGCCCGAACTGCCGGCCTTCGGCGAGCGCCCGGCCATGCCAGCCATGCCGGCCAGCATGAACCCTGATGCCCGCCAAGCGGAGCTGAAGGCCCATCGCGAGCAGATCCAGCAGCGCGCCGCCGCCCGCCGCGCAGAGATGCAGAAGCTGGCAGAGCAACGTCGCGCCGCCCATCGGGGCATGCCGATGCGGGCCTACGGGCCGGCCCCGGCGCCGACGGACAGCGAGGCACCTGCCGCCGAGCCTGCCCCGGCCGCCCCGACGAACGCCGCCACGGACACCCCGGCCGGCAACAGCTAACAGCTAAGCTGATTGACGTGGTCCGGGCTTCGAGCCCGGCCAAGCTAGGCCAAGTCAGGCCAAGTCAGGCCAAGTCAGGCCAGGATGGCCCGACCACCTGATCGGCACCAAGCCCCCGACCAGCGCCGCTGGCCGGGGGCTTCTGGTGTCTGGACCCGCCGTGGCCGGCATAATGTCCAAAGTCGTGGGCGCCCGGCGGATGCGCTCCGCTCAGGCCCCGGAGAATTCGACCCCCCAATGATCAGTATTTGCGAATAGTCGAGCCCTGGGTTAGCGTGCGCGCTTGCCGCCGCGCCGGGAGCACCCGCCCGGCCCACCGCCGCTCAGGTCGCCACGCGACGCCCGATCAGCCCAGGTTCAGCGCGATAGGAACCCCCATGGCCAACAAGCCCGACATCGACCCCCAGGAGACACAGGAGTGGCTCGACGCCCTCGACGCCGTGCTGGAGCACGAGGGCACCGAGCGCGCGCACTACCTGTTGGAGCGGCTCATCGACAAGGCGCGCCGCTCCGGCGCCTACCTGCCCTTCAGCGCCAACACGGCCTACCTCAACAGCATCCCGGTGCAGAAGCAGGACCGCTTCCCGGGCGACCGCGCCATGGAGCGACGGATCAGGTCCTTCGTGCGCTGGAACGCGATGGCGATGGTGGTGCAGGCCAACCGACTCTCGACGGAGCTCGGCGGGCATATCTCGTCGTTTGCCTCCAGCGCGACCCTCTACGACATCGGCTTCAACCACTTCTTCCGCGCCGCGAACAAGGACTTCGGCGGTGATCTGGTGTTCATCCAGGGCCACTCGGCGCCCGGCGTCTATGCCCGCGCCTTCCTTGAGGGCCGCATCAGCGAGGAGCAGCTCTACGCCTTCCGCCAAGAGGTGGACGGCAACGGCCTGTCGTCCTATCCGCATCCGTGGCTGATGCCGGGCTTCTGGCAGTTCCCGACCGTATCGATGGGGTTGGGGCCGATCATGGCCCTCTACCAGGCGCGCTTCATGCAGTATCTGACCGACCGCGGCGTGCTGAACACGGAGGGCCGCAAGGTCTGGGCCTTCCTCGGCGACGGCGAGATGGACGAGCCGGAGTCCTTGGGCGCCATCTCGCTCGCGGCGCGCGAGCGCCTCGACAACCTGGTGTTCGTCGTCAACTGCAACCTGCAGCGGCT
Organism: Thiohalocapsa sp. ML1; assembly: GCF_001469165.1. Classification (GTDB taxonomy): domain Bacteria; phylum Pseudomonadota; class Gammaproteobacteria; order Chromatiales; family Chromatiaceae; genus Thiohalocapsa. The sequence goes on from NZ_JABX01000085.1 coordinate 5,288, forward strand.
CGACGGCCCGGTGCGCGGCAATGGCAAAATCATCCAGGAGCTGGAGGCAGTCTTCCGCGGCGCCGGCTGGAACGTCATCAAGGTCATCTGGGGCAGCTACTGGGACCCGCTGCTCGCCCGCGACAACAAGGGCCTGCTGCTAAAGCGCATGGAAGAGTGCGTAGACGGCGACTACCAGGCCTACAAGGCCAAGGGCGGCGCTTACACGCGTGAGCACTTCTTCGGCAAGTACCCGGACCTCGCGGAGATGGTCGCGAACATGACCGACGAGGACATCTGGCGCTTAAACCGCGGCGGCCACGACCCGATCAAGATCTACAACGCCTATGCCGCCGCCATGGCGCACCGCGGGCAACCGACAGTGATCCTGGCCAAGACCGTGAAGGGCTACGGCATGGGCGTCGCCGGCGAGGGCATGAACATCACGCACTCGCAGAAAAAGATGGGCGAGACGCACCTCAAGGCCTTCCGCGACCGCTTCAACATCCCGATCTCGGACGATCAGATCGCCGCCGCGCCCTTCTACAAGCCGCCGGCGGACAGCCCCGAGATGAAGTACCTGCACGAGCGCCGCGACGCCCTAGGCGGCCCGCTGCCGGCGCGCAACGCCGACTTCAAGCCGCTTGCGGTGCCGGGGCTCGACGCCTTCGGCCAGTTGCTCGAAGCCAGCGGCGACCGCGAGCTGTCCACCACCATGGCCATGGTGCGCCTGCTCGGGCTCATCATCCGCGATAAGGACATCGGCAAGCTCGTCGTGCCCATCGTGCCGGATGAGGCGCGCACCTTCGGCATGGAGGGCATGTTCCGCCAGCTCGGCATCTATTCCCACGTCGGCCAGCTCTACGAGCCGGTGGACTCCGACCAGGTGATGTACTACCGCGAGGAAAAGAACGGCCAGATCCTGCAGGAGGGCATCAACGAGGCCGGCGCCATGTCGTCCTGGATCGCCGCCGCCACGGCCTACGCCAATCATGGCCAGGCCATGATCCCGTTCTACATCTACTACTCGATGTTCGGCTTCCAGCGCGTCGGCGATCTCATCTGGGCCGCCGGCGACATGCAGGCCAGGGGCTTCCTGCTCGGCGGCACCGCCGGGCGCACCACGCTCGCCGGCGAGGGCCTCCAACACCAGGATGGCCACAGCCACCTGGCGGCAGCGACCATCCCGAACTGCGTCAGCTACGACCCGACGTTTGCCTACGAGCTGGCCGTGATCGTGCAGGACGGCATGCGGCGCATGTACCAGGAGCGGGAAAACTGCTTCTACTACATCACCGTCATGAACGAGAACTACCCGATGCCGGCGCTGCCGGACGGGGTCGAGGACGGCATCCGCCGCGGGCTCTACCGCCTGAGCCAGGCCGAGTCGGGCGCGCATCGGGTGCAGTTGCTGGGCAGCGGCACCATCCTGCGCGAGGTCATGGCAGCAAGCGAGCTCTTGGCGCGGGACTTCGACGTCGCCGCCGATGTCTGGTCCGTCACCAGCTTCAACGAGCTCCGCCGCGACGGCATGGCCGCCGAGCGCTGGAACATGCTGCATCCCGACGAGTCGCCGCATCTGCCTTATGTCGCCGAGCAGCTCGGCGAGACCGAGGGCCCCATCGTCGCCGCCAGCGACTACATCCGCACCTACGCGGACCAGATCCGGCCGTATCTGCAGCGGCGCTACGTCGTGCTCGGCACCGACGGCTACGGACGCAGCGACATGCGCAGCCAGCTTAGAAAGTTCTTCGAGGTGAACCGCTGGTACGTCGCCGTCGCGGCGCTGAAGGCGCTGGCCGACGACGGCGCCATCGAGCCCAAGCTGGTGCGCGAGGCCATCGAGAAGTACCGCATCGACCCCGAGAAGCCGAACCCCCTGACCGTCTGACCACGGTGTTGTTCGCTACCCATCCCTAGCACGAACCGCATCCAGGAGTACCCACCGTGGCAAGCACAGAGAACGTCCTGCTGCCCGACATCGGCGACTTCACCGACGTCGAGATCATCGAGATCCTGGTCGCCCCCGGCGACCGCATCGAGCCGGAGCAGTCCCTGCTCACACTCGAAAGCGACAAGGCGACCATGGAGATCCCCTCGCCCATCGCCGGCACCGTGCAGGAGGTCAAAGTCGCCGTCGGCGAGCGCATCGGCAAGGAGGCGCTCTTGATGACGGTGGAGACCGACGGCGTCGCGACCGAACCCGCGGCACCGGCACAGACGCCCGCTGCCGAGCCCGCGCCGCCGACACCGCCCGCGCCGCCGCGCGCCGCCGACCCCGCCGGTGCAGCCGCCACCGCTGCGCCGGAACCGCCGCCCGCGCGCGCAGCCGCCGCGCCGGCCGAGCTCATCGACGTCCGCCTGCCGGACATCGGCGACTTCGGCGAGGTGCCGATCATCGAGGTGCTGGTGGGCGTCGGCGACCGCGTCGAGCCGGACCAGTCCATCCTGACGCTCGAATCCGACAAGGCGACCATGGAGATCCCCTCGCCCGCCGCCGGCGAGGTCGAGTCCATCGCGGTCAAGGTCGGCGACACGCTGAACCGCGGCGACCTGATCTTGCGGCTGCGCGGCAGCGCCGTCCCGATGCCGGCCGACGACGAGCTGGCCAGCTCCGCCGAGGAGGCCGAGCAAACCCAAGCACCGGCCGCGATCCCGCAGCCCGAGGCCCGCGCCGAGGCAGCCGCCGCCCCGCTGCCGGGCGAGTCCGAGCGCCGCAAGGCCCCGGTGCTGCCGCGCCCCGCCGACATGCAGGCCATCGCGAGCGGGCGCACGCCACACGCGAGCCCGGCGGTGCGCCGCTTCGCCCGCGAGCTCGGCGTGGACTTGGGCCAAGTGAAAGGCAGCGGCCGCAAGGGGCGCGTGGTCAAGGACGACGTGCAGGCCTACGTGAAGCAGATGCTGAGCGCCGGCGCGCCGCAGGCGCCCGCGGCCGGGCTGCCCTTCCAGCTCCCGGCAGCACCGGCGGTGGACTTCGCCAAGTTCGGCCAGGTCGAGACCCAGCCGCTGCCGCGCATCAAAAAGATCAGCGGCGCGCACCTGCACCGCTGCTGGCTCAGCGTGCCGCACGTCACCCAGTTCGACGCGGCGGACATCACGGAGCTTGAGGCTTTCCGCAAGGAGCAGAAGGCCGCCGCCGAGGCGGCCGGCGTCAAGCTCACCTTTATGCCGTTCCTGCTCAAGGCCGTGGCCGGCGCGCTGGCGCAGATGCCGACGCTCAAGGCCTCGCTCAGCGCCGACGGCGAGGGCCTGGTCATGAAGCACTACACGCACCTCGGCGTGGCCGTGGACACGCCGAACGGGCTCGTGGTGCCGGTGCTGCGCGACGTTGACAAGAAGGGCGTCTTCGACCTGGCGCGGGAGCTCATGGCCATCAGCGCCAAGGCCCGCGACGGCAAGCTCCTGCCCGGCGACATGCAGGGCGGCGTGTTCAGCATTTCGAGCCTGGGCGGCATCGGCGGTACGGCGTTTACGCCCATCGTCAATGCACCGGAGGTCGCGATCCTGGGCGTGTCGCGCTCCGAGATGAAGCCGGTCTGGAACGGCCGTGAGTTTTCGCCGCGGCTGATGCTGCCGCTGTCGCTCTCCTACGACCACCGCGTCGTCGACGGCGCCGAGGCCGTGCGCTTCACGACGCTGCTCGCGAGCCTGCTCGGGGATATTCGGCGGTTGTTGTTGTAGGCGCTTCGGCTATCCTCGCCGTCGATCGCACCGCCGGGAGATTCCGTTGCTCGCACAACCCGATTCGGAGGCATCCCGATGAGCTTGCTCCGTAACCTATACGACCAGGACTATTCGGCCTGGGCCGCGCAGACGGCCGAGCTGCTGCGTCAGGGGCGGTTCGCGGAGCTGGACGTGGAGCACCTGGTGGAGGAACTGGGCGATATGGCCAAGACCCAGCGCCATGAGCTGGTGAGCCGGCTGCGCATCCTGCTCGCCCATCTGCTGAAATGGCAGTTCCAGGTTCGGCAGCTCTCCGAGCGCTGGGCCGAGTTTGAAGGCAAGAGCTGGCGCAACACGCTCATCGAGCAGCGGCTCGCCCTGCGCTACCTGCTGGAGGAGAACCCCGGGCTCAAGGGCTACCTGCCGGCGGCAGTCGCGAAGGCGTACCCGCAGGCGCTGGAGCTTGCGGCACGGGAGTCGGAGCTGCCCACCGAGACCTTCCCCGCCGCTTGCCCCTACTCGGAGCCGCAGATCCTCGACCCGGATTTCCTTCCGCCTACGGAATGAGCAACGCGGCCTGTCGGTTTGGCTGACGCTCACGTCGGCGCACCCAGGCGGCGGCGCCCCCCGGG
>NZ_JABX01000086.1 GCF_001469165.1 Thiohalocapsa sp. ML1
TTGCATGGACACGCGCTTCTCGGCCTGCTGGATGCCGGAGACGACGCCGAGCAGCCGGAAGCCGTCGGTGGGGTCGAAGACCTTGATGTCGAGGTTGCGCACGTGGGTGAAGCCGCGGGCGCGGGCGCGCTCCCAGAGCTGGGTCAGGGCCTCGTTGAGGACGCCTTCCTGGGTGAGGGTCCGATCCTCGCGACCCGGATCGGGGCCGGGATCGGGACCGGGATCGGGATCGGGATCGGGATCGGGATCGGGATCGGGACCGGGATCGGGATCGGGATCGGGTTCCGGCTCGGGTTCCGGCTCGAGCTGCGGCGGCCAGATGTCATGCTCGTCCGCGTATTCGGCCGTGTAGACGAAGGACTGCTCGTCGATGTGGATGCTGGCCCAGGGGTCGCCCGCCCCGCAGAGCAGATCGCCGCGCTGGTAGACGTAGACGCCAGCCTCGATGCCGCGGCGGATGCCCTTCACGAACACATCATCGCCGACGAGCATCGGCAGGCCGGGATCGCGGCGAAACTCCGCCCGCAGGGTCGCGGTGGTGATCTTGCCCTTCTTGAGCGGTGTACGGTCGCGGATGTAGGCGGGTGAATCGGGGTCGTCCTCGGGCAGGCGCAGCTTGTTGTTGGCGCGCAGCACCTCGATGACCTGCTTCTGCCCCTGGCCCGGCTTGTCCGATGCGCTCTGCACGTCGATGGCCGTGTGGGCGAGGTCCAGGTTGGCGCCGTCGATGCGGTTGCGCGAGGGGTAGAGGACATGCCGGTAGCACTGCTGGATGGCGAGCGCCAGCTCCTGCTCGGAGCGGTGCCACCATTCCAGGATGCGCTCGCGCTGGTGCTCGGCGAAGTCGTTGAGCTTCTCGGGGCGGCGCAGCGCGTTCAGCGCCAGGCGCCAGGCCATCTTCTGCTTCATCTCCGGCTTGCGGGCCTTGTCCGCGAGCAGGAAGGCGAGGTTGTTGCGGCTGAGGCGCAGCTCCTCGCTGGCGCCCTTGTGCGCGTAGATCCGCCCGGCCAGGTCGGGCACCACGACGTTGTCGGCGGAGACCTCCACGGCGTCGTAGCCGAGCACCACGAGCGTGGGTTTGCCGTCGCCGGCGTCATCCGGCACATCGTAAGGCCCGCCGGGGAAGGCGTTGAGGTTGAATACCGTGCCGCCGAAGATGGCCTTGATGCGGTCGTTGAGCTGGGCACGCAGCTCGTCGGTGTCCACGTGCCGCTCTTCGCGCCGCAGGATCTGGGTCAGGTTGGCCTCGGCGGCGAAGCGCAGCGGGGCGTTCGGGCGGTCGTCCAGGTAGGCCGACTCCTGCACGAAGCGCCGCACCGCGTCGTCGATGAAGCTGACATCGGTGCCGGGCGACAGCAGCGACCAGCGCAATTGCTGCGGGGAGGCGCCCTTGAGGCCGTCGTTGAAGGCCAGGGTGTGGAACAGGATGGCCCGGGCCGTATACGAGCCGTAGGGCGGCAGGCCGCTGTAGTGCTCGGTGTCCATGCGCTGCGCCAGCGCGCGCTGGTCGCCGTCGACGGCGGCGACGTCGGCCTTGATGGCCGGGACCAGTTGGCGCTGGCCGAGGCGGGTGACGATCTCCTGGCGGATGGGCTCGAAGCCGGGGTCCAGGTGGTGCAGGTGGATCGCGTAGGCGTCCGCTGGGCGCTGCTGCCAGAGCCGGGCGACGGTGCGGGCCAGGAGCCGCAGCATGCCGCGCACGCGCTGGAAGTTGCCGAGGGTGGAGGTCTTCTCGCGCAGCGTGGCGATCAGCTCCGGGTGCAGCGGATAGCCGGCCCGCAGCGCCTCCGCGCGGCTGTCGTGCGCACCCTGCGGCGGCAGGTGGTCGCGATGGCTTGCCCAGAGCTTGCGGTAGGCGTCCACGACCTCGGCGGCGCGGGCGTCGTCGATGTGGGCAAACAGGCGCCGGCGCAGGATGCGGACGGTCTCGTCCTCCTCCGTGGGGTCGAGCAGCGCCGCCTTGCGCGCCGAGACGCTTTCGGCCTCTTCCATCTTGTCCGCGATGAAGCGGTTCTCGGCGCTGTAGGCGTCGCTGGACTGGCCGCCCTTGCCGATGGCCAGCGTGTAGACCACCGCCGCGTTTGGCGTGCCCTCGACGGCCTTGAACAGGGCGGTCAGGAAGGCGGTGAGCTGGCCGCCGGCGCCGGCGCGGTCCTTGGCCTTGAGCTTGCGTAGATACACCGACAGCTCGTCGATCAGGATCAGCGTCGGCTCGCCGCCGAAGAGCTCCTTGATGGTGTCCGCGCCGGGGGCGCCGCCCTGCTCGTCGCTGGCGCGCACGCGCTCGTAGCCCTCGCGCCCGGCGAGGCGGTACGCGATCTCGCCCCATGGCGTGTAGGCGCGCAGGCCCGGCTCCAGCGGGCGCCCGTTGTAGGGGTCCGCGTTTTCGCCGTCAAAGGCCGCGATGCGGACCTTGCCACCGGGGAGCAGGGCCGGGTCGATGAATTCGGCGACGTTCTCGACGCCCTCCATACCCTGGACCGTGTGGGTCAGCGCGATCAGGCAGTGGGTCTTGCCGCCGCCGTACTGGGTGTCCAGCCGGAAGATGCAGGCGACCTGATCCGGACTGCCCGCAAGCCGCAGGCAGACGTTGCGCAGCAAGTCCTTCAGGCCGCGGGTCGGGTGGGTGTTGGCGAAAAACAGGCGCGGGTCCTTGTACTCCTCGGGCGCGTCGCCGCGGAGCACCTGGGCCAGGTCCGCGGCGAAGTCCGACTCCGCGATCGTGCCTTGCCGCACGTCGTCGCGGGGGGTGCAGAGGTCGAACAGGGTTGGCAAATGCATGGGCACTCCACTCGCGCTCCGGCCAGGCTCGCTTGGGCGTCGCGCCCTATGCCGAGGTCGTCACTTACGTCTACGGGCACCTGATGATGGCCGGGAGCGTATAAGGGTAGCCCGCATCTGTCCAGGAGGAGGCGCAACCGACGTGATCGCAAGCCGCGTGAGAACCGAGCTCAAAGAGGTTTTTTGCCGGAGCGCCGCTAAGCTGCCGATCGCGGGGCCGCAGTTGAGGCAACCGTTCCGCCGGCTCCATGTTCCATAGGGCGACGAAGTCCATCAACGGCAGCCCGAACAGCTCCGCCGCAGAACACCCGTCGCTAGTTTTCCGAAACCAGGCGCTGCCACTTGGCCAGCGCGATGGCCAGTGCGCTTTCCAGCCATTCGCTGAACCGTTCGGCGGTGCTGCCACGCGATTCGGCGTAATTGAGCTCGAACAGATCGATGGAGGCGGGTTTGACATCGACGAAGTCGGTGCTGCCACCCTCTTTCTCGATGCGGCGCTCGGTGAAGGCGGACGCGGCCATGATGCCGCTGTCGCGGGGGCCGTAGCCGTGAATGCTCACCACGATCTCGAAGCGCTCTTCGGTTGTGATGGTGATGCGCAGCCATCCGTGCCAGCGGTCCGGGTGGGGGTCGTAGCCGTGGCGCTTCGCGATATCCACGATCTGAGTGTAGAAATATTGCCGCTTTTCCGGGTCGTTGCGGGCGCTGCCGAACGCCGCGCCGTAAGGTGCGTGCTGTGGCGGCGTGACCGCTCGCAGTTGCTCGTTCAGCGCATCGGCGATGTCCTGCATGCGCCCCGCGGCCAGCTCGAACAACGCGCCCGCGTGATCGTAGACGGCGTCGAGCTTGCCGCGTGCGACGTGATACTTGCCCTTCAGCACTTGCAGCGCCGAGGCGATGATCTGCTCGGCATGGCGGTCCTGCTGGACCTGCTGCTCCAGCCCCAGGGCGCGCAGGATCGCGTCTCGTTGCCGGCGCGCGAACAGGTCGACCAGGGGCTTCAGGTCGCCGGCGTCGGCGGCCTCGAGTGCCGCGATGTAGTCCCGGCGGTCGGCATCCCGAACAACCAGCGGAAACAGGTGGGCGCGCAGAAGGACCAGCGAGGCCAGCGCGCGGGCGACCCGACCGTTGCCGTCCTGGAAGGGATGGATCTGCGTGAAGCGATGGTGCAGCCAGGCCGCGCGCACCTCCGGCGCGAGCTCGGCCTCCCGCGCGCGATACCACTCGACGAGCCGCGGCATCTCCTCGGCGACCAGCTCCGGCGGGCAGTAGTGATGGATGCTGCCGTCGGGCCGGCGCGGATTGTTCGGAAGCTTCTTGTACTCGCCCCGCAGGAGCGAGACGCGGGTGATCTGCCCGTCCGGGGTCATCGCCTCCGTGTGGTCCTGGTGCGCGGTGAACTGGGCCTGTAACCCGCGGATGAAGTGCTCCGTCAGCGGTTGCTCGCCCTTCACGAATGCGAACAGCCCTTCGACGATGTCCAATTGGTCCTGGATGATGTGCTGCACCTGGTCGGCTTGGTCGCGCTGCATGCCGCTCTGGTGCGCGATGACGCCGGCGTCGATGCCCTGCTCGATCAGCACCTCCGTCACGCCCCGATCCCAGGTGTACAGCCGCTCGATGATGCCAGTCTCGATGGCCCATTCGCGCTGCATCTTTTTCAGTAAGTCCTGAAAGACCCCGGTGTCTTGAAGCTCCTCGCGGCGCTCGAGCCAAACGGTGGCAAGTGCTTTCAGCTCCGTGGACGCCATTTGGGCCGCATCCGCGGGAAACGGAGCGATTCGCTGATATGCCATCTGCGGCTCCTGTGGTAACTCGGTCATGCGCTTTCCTCCCACAATGCCAACTGGGTTGGCTTGTCCACCCGATCCGCGAAGGCGAGCCGGCGCAGGTTCTCCAGGGCCTCGAAGTCGCCGGCGGCGGGGGCGACGGCATCCAGCGGGTCGATGCCGGTGAAGGCGCGCGACGGCGGCAGGACCTCCAGCACGGCCTCCAGCGCGGAGAGGAACACGGGCTCTTGGGTGGCGCCGACGCGGGTCAGCAGGTCGGCGGCGGCCTGTAGCGTCTGGTTGCGGGCGCGGCTGGCGGCGTGGTGGATGCTGTCGATCCAGCCCTTGGAGCCGTCCGGTGGGCCCAGCGCACCTTTGGCGGCGCGAGTGCCGCTGTCCCAGAGGATGACGTTGCTGGCCTTCTTCTCGGCGAGGCGGCCGATGATCTCGCGGTCCAGGTCGATGCCGACGACGCGGGCGAGGCGCAGGGCCTCGTCGAAGGGGAATTGCGGGGCCTGGAAGGCGTCCCAGGCGAGCACGAACCACTCCGTCGGCGGGTCCAGCTCGGCCTGGCGCTTCAGATGCGTGAGCTGCTCTAGGCGCCAGCGTTTGACCTCGCGGCGGGCGGCGTCGAGGGCGTCCTCGGGCGTGGCGGCGTAGGGGTCCGGTTTTTCCGCGAACAGTTCCGCCTGCTTGGGGCGGCGGCGCTCGAATTCCGGCTCCGGGCGCGGCGTGCCGCGCTGCACCGGCCAGTGGCGGGAGAACTCCTCCAGCGCCGGGCCGAAGCAGGACAGATACAGGTCCACGCCGCGGATGCCGGCCTGCTGGAAGCCCTGGATGCGGCCGCGCACCGCGGCGCGCACGCGCGGCTCCAGGTCCTCCCAATAGAGGGTCTCGGCGCCGTCGGCGGGGGCGGTGCGCGGGCGGCAGACCAGGAACACCGTGCTGTTGGCGGCGGACTTGTCCTTGATGTGCAGGGAGCCCTCGGCCTCGGTGTTGATGGGCCAGCTCGCGGTGATCACGAAGCCGGCGGTGATGAGCCCGGTGGTGAGCGCGTCCCAGGCGCCGGTGGCCTTGTGGGTGAACATGAGCGTCATCAGGCCGTTGGATTTAAGCACCCGGCGGCATTCGGCGAAGATGCTCGCCATGCGTTCCTGGTAATCGCGGCCCGCCAGCGCCTTGGCGCCGGGCTGGCCGCGGAACTTGGCCGGGTTGGCGACCGCCTCCTGCTCCTTGTCGGTGAGCGCGCGGCGGAACAGCTCCGGGTAGACGTGGCCGGCGGTGCGCTTGAGCCAGACGTAGAAGAAGTCCGACAGCTCCGCGTACATCACGTTGTCGTAGTAGGGCGGGTCCATCACCACCAGGTCCACCGAGGCGTCGGCCAGGTGGTCCAGGTTGTCGCCGGGCTTGCAGGTGATGGTGAGCGGCGGCGGTGCGAAGTCCGGCGCCGCGAACAGGTCGCGCTGGGTCTTCGCGCGCTTGTCCGCTTTCAGGTCGACATCCGGGCGGGTCAGCTCGGCCAGCTCGCCGATGCACTTGGCGGTCTGTTTGATCGCCCAGTCGTAGCTGAGGCCGGTGATGAGCGGGGCCATTTCGGCGTAGGACCATTTGAAGGCGAAGTCGTGACGGTCAAAGGTGTTGACCATGACCTCGCGCGAGACGTGCCAGCGGGTCATCCGTGAGTTGTAGTCGCGGAGCTTGTCCAGTGAGAGCGCCAGGTAGCCGAATGCCGCGTTGGTGGTCTCGGACAAGGCTCCCGCTGCACGGTCGATCTCCAGCAGTTCGCGCAAAACCTCGACGCCAGTCGCATGACCCAGAAATTGGCGTGGCGAGAACATGCCTTTCCAGTGAGTGAGCCCATACAGGTGCAACGGCCAACGGACGTTTGTTTTAGCTAAGCCAAGCGAGGTCTTCAGCGGTGGGGAGGTGCTGGAAGGCGCGGGGATATCCGTAGGGATCGGCTCCCAAGTCCTCGCCGGTGCGTTTGGCTGCGAGGATGCGGAGCTTCGTCTTGGCAGGATCCCCATGAATCCCCAGCACACGCATGAACCGCTCCCGATCCGCATCCGCCGGCAGCAGCGAGGCGAGGATCGCGGCGCGGGAGGCGACCAGCGGGCGCCGTGCCCACCAGACGTGCAGATAGTAGGTCGGCGGCAGCGCGGTCATGGAGCGCCGCTCGCGGACGCTCTCCTCGCCGAGCGCCGCGATGGGCAGCCAGGTCTCGATCAGGCGGGTGGTCATTGGAGGATCGACAACGGCGCGAACCGACCGCGCCCTCTGTCGGGCGGCGGCGGGCTTGGGCGCAGCTTGGCCGATCGCTCGGTGGTGTTTGGTCGCATCGGCGTGCGTCAGTGAACCGGCGCCATCGCGTCGGCGACGAGCCAGGCGGCCAGCCGCGCCCGAACGCGATCCAGGCGACCTGTCGCGAGGTGCCCCAGGGCGCCTTCGAGCCGTTCGGCAGCGACAACCGCGACGCGGGTGGTGCGAATCAGACTCGCGGTCTTGAGCCCCGAGGCGGGAAAGTCGGGGTCGTTCGGCGCAACGACCTCGTCCAGCTCGGCGCTGGCCTGATGCAAGCGGCTGGAGATCATGCAGATCAGCCAATCGTCGTAGGGTCCCGGCAGCCGGCGCAGGACGAGCGCCGGGCGCCATTTGCCGCGGCCCTGATCGGTCTGCGGGAAGCGGAACAGGACGATCTGACCTGCCGCGATCAACGCCGGCGCTCCTTCAGATCGGCCTCGCCGTAGAGCTCCGGCTCATCGTCCATATCCGCCAGGGCGCTTGCAAGCGACTGCTCGGACCAGTCGGCTCGCTCTCTGTCTTCTCGGCCCACGCGCGCTGCTAAGAACTCCGTGAAGTCCAGCACCTCGCGCTGTGCCGAAGGCGGCAAGGCGCGCAGATGATCGAGGATGGCTTGCTCAATGTTCATTGGGTCGGGGTCTCCGGATGTCGTCGCCGTCGGCACGCGCGATGGTCGATGCAGGCATTGGTGTCCGGCAGCCGGCTCATGCCACGGGCTCGCGACGGGGATAGTCGCACCGGGGCTCGCGCGCGGGCAGGTCCGGCAGCGCGCCGGCGGTACGACCGAAAAATCCTTCCGGCCAGTCGGCGGACAAATGGGCATCGTCGTGCTTCACGATGATCAGCTTGCCCTTGGCACCGCCCGGTCGGCGCGGTCCCGGCGCCCGCTGCGCCGCGCGCCCGATGATCCGCGCGATCTCTTGGTCGTCCTCGACGATCAGGATCTCGTCGTCGGCGGCGAGCCCGTGCACCAGCTCGGTGAGCCTGCGCTGGGCCTCTTGCAGTGGGATGCGCAGTGTCATCGGTCGTGGTCCTCCGGTTCGGTGAAGTGGAACGCCTCGCGCCTTGTCCCGGGCGGGAAGGCACGCAGGCGCGATGGTCATGGCGCAGGTCTGCGGATGTCATCGCGCCGATAACCCAGATGATACGCCGCCGTTGCTCATGGAGCGGCGCTCGCGCACACTCTTGGCGCACGCTCAGGATGCGCGTCTTGGCGGCCGTTCCGGCGATGCGGCGGCGCGCACCGCCCGGCCACGCGGCAGCGCCGACGGCTTCGTTCTGGGCTAGACTTTGCTTCGGTGCCTGTCATGTCCGCGCCAACAACCCTTCGACAAACCCTGATGCTCGTCACGCACGACCGCGAAAAGCTGATCAACGCGATCCTGTTCTTCGCTCACAACACGTGCTGCCTGGGCAAGATCAAGCTGTTCAAGCTCCTGTACTTGCTGGATTTCGAGCACTTTCGGCAGACCGGACGCAGCGTCACCGGGCTGGACTACCAAGCCTGGGAGCTCGGCCCGGTGCCGCTCGATGTGATGGAGGAGTGGGATCAGCCCGAGCCGGATTGGGCCGCGGTGATCGACATCGAGCCCGAGCGGGTCTTCGACTACGTGCGACAGACCGTGGTGCCGAGGGCCGACTTCGACGACAGCCATTTCACCAAGCGTGAGCTGCGCATCATGGCGGAACTGGCGGCGCGGTACCGCGACACCTACTCGCCCACGATGATCGACGTTACCCATGCCGAGAACGGCGCCTGGGCGAAGGTGTGGCGGGACGGGCTCGGCAACTTCGGCGCGATCCCATACGAGCTGTCTCTGCCGGAGGATGAGCCGTCGCGGCAGGCGATACTCGGGATCGCAGAGGAGCGGGAAGCCATTCGCGAGGCCCAGCGATCTGCGCGAAGCGATGCCTTGTGAACTACCTGCCGGAGTGGTGCCGGGGGATATCTGTCGGCACGAGCGCTTCTATCGGGACGTTCAAGGGAACTGGCAGCGCAAGTATTTGCTGGTGCTCGCCGGGACGCCAGCCGGGGATGTGATCTACCGCCTTCTGACCAGCCGGGCGCACGGCCGGCCGACGGCGCCGCCTTGCTTCCATGGCCTGCCCTATCCCGGTTTCTATCTCGGCGTGCTGGGCGGTCCACTGACCGCCGACAGCTGGCTCGATCTGCACCACGCGGACGACTACGACGGCGTGGACTTCGCGGCCGATCTTGCGGGCGGCCCAATGCGCCGGATCGGCCGGCTGCCGACGCCGACCCCGTGTCTTGCGCTGGATTGCGTCGCTGCGGCGGATGACACGACACGGCAGCAGGAGGGGTGCATCCGGGATGCCCGCGCCGGACTGGAGTGCGGGTGACATCGCCGTCAGGCCCATCCTGCGTCGCTCAAGCCTTCGGGTCGATCAGCAGGAAGCGCAGGGCCATCAGCACGCGCCGCGGGTACTTGCGGTGCATGGCCATGCCGAGCCAGTAGGCGGCCTCCTCGCGGCCCATCTCCTCGATGCCGTCGGCGCAGGCGCGCATGTGCTCGCGGTTGCGCATGGGGGCGAGCACGCGGAACAGGAGGCCCAAG
>NZ_JABX01000087.1 GCF_001469165.1 Thiohalocapsa sp. ML1
TTGCCGGTGGGCGGGCGCAGCTTGACGCTGTACGAGGAGGTTCACACGCAGGAAAACTTGGGCAATCGGCAGGTACAGCATCGGTTCCTGCAGCGGTTGGCGGACATCATACCGGCGAGCGCAGCGCCGATCATCGTGGCGGACTCCGGCTTCAAGGTACCGTTCTACCGCGAGGTCGAGCGCTTGGGCTGGCGCTGGCTGGGGCGCGTGCGCGGGCGCGACGGCGTCGAGCTCAAGCGGCGCTGGTACAGCTGCAAGCAGTTGTTCGAGCGGGCGACGCAGACGCCGGTCGCGCTCGGCATCGGCCAGTGGGTGCGCAGCAATCCGCTGCGGGCGTGCTTCGTGCTGGTGCGCCAAGCCCCGCAGGGGCGTCAGGACAAGACGGCGTCCGGCAAGAACAAACAATCGGGGACAGACCACGTTTTTCGTGTCCGTTACCGTCCACGCCGCAAGGCTGGATACTGGGCTCGTGGCTCACGATTACCCAGGCGGGATTCACACCCGCTAGATCACGCGGCCTTGCCAGGCCGCACTGTCCCTGGAACTCACCCCCGGAACTCATGCCGGAACTCATGATGATCTATCACGATATGTTAAAAGCGTGCGCTCAACTTGCACCTGATTGCGGCCTCGGTGCTTGGCGCAGTAGAGAGCCTGGTCGGCGCACTCTTGCAGGTGACGCAGATCGGTCTTGACGCGATCAGATCCGTGGGTGGCGACCCCAATGCTTAAGGTGACCACCGAACCGACGCTGGAGCAGGCATGGGGAATGGAGAGCGCTTCCACGGCGGCGCGCATCCGGTCGGCAAGATGGAGCGCGCCATCGCTCTCGGTTTCCGGTAGCAGGGCGACGAATTCCTCGCCGCCATAGCGCGCGATCAAGTCCAGCGGACGCTCGGCATAGCCCGCGAGCACTTGCGCCACCTGCCTGAGACAATCGTCCCCTGCGCCGTGGCCATAATGGTCGTTGTATTGCTTGAAGTGGTCGATGTCGATGAGTGCCAGCGATAGCGGCAGAACGGAGCGCAGAGCGCGCTTCCATTCCACCTCCGCGCGCTGATCGAAATAGCGCCGATTGGCAATGCCGGTCAGACCGTCCTGCATGGAGAGCTTCTCGAGGAGCTCCGTTTTGATTTTGAGCTCCTGCTCCACGAGCCTGCGCTCAGTGATCTCTTGTTCCAGTGCGAAATTGGTTTTTTGCAAGAGCTCCTCGGCTTGTTTTCTTTCGCTAATATCTTGCTCGAAGCCAAACCAGCGGCTGTCGCCATTTTCAAAAAACATCGGACTCGATTCAATCCTCACGAAACGGACATCACCATTGACAATAATCCGACCTTCCCAGGCGAAAGACCGGCGTTCCCGCACGACCTCTGCATTGAGTTGCTTGAACTCCTCGAAGTCATCCGGATGAATGACATTCCAGGCCAGCCAGGGATTCTTCAATACATCTTCCCGGCGTACTTGATTCATGTCGCACCAGCTATCGCTGACGTACTCGAATTCCATTGTGCCACTGGCCCGGTGCCAGAAGACATAGACCCCGACCGCGACATGATCGACCAAATCGTTGAACCGCCTTAAACTCTCGCTCAAGGCATCCTCAGCGCGCTTGCGATCAGTCACATCAGCAAGCACCCCTTCCCACACGGTTGTTCCGTCAGGCAGGGTGCGTGGCAGGGATTCGGCGGTGATCCAGCGAATGTCACCATTGACCACCACGCGCGTCTCACCAAAAAACGGCTTCTTTTCGTTGAACGCTTCTACATTCAGCGCGACCCACGCATCAAAGTCATCTGGATGAACACAGGCAAAGCCCTTCATGGGATCAGAGGACGCATCTTCCCGCGTCAACCCGGTCAGCTCCAAAAAACGACGGCTCAGAAAAGAAAAGCTCGCCATGCCGCCAGCGGCGGGTTGTACCATGGTGTACGTGCCAACCGGGATATTTTCCGTCAGTTCATAAGCGGTCTTTTCCAGGCGTTGCTCGACAATACGCAGCGCTTCTTCTGCCCGTTTTTGCGCACTCTGGTCATACATGTAACTGCGAATATTCGTCAGATGATCAGCCTCTTCACGCTGCAAGATGGTGAAGTCATAAAACCACAGATATTGGCCCGTTCGGGTTCGCAACCGATAGGAATCCTCGAATCGGTCAACCCCCGCTGCAATGTACTCCCTGAGTCGGCTGATGACAGGCTCCAGATCATCGGGATGGATCAATGCGGAATAAGAAAACCCTGGTTTCAGCATCTCGGCCTGGCTGTAGCCTAAAATCCGTTCGACATTCGAGGATGCGCTTTTAATTGGCCAGTGACCGTGCTGCTCCGCTCCCCATTCGAGCGTGAACACCGGCCCCTCGGCGAACAGATCGCGCTCTTTCTTCAGTGCCTCCACGGCGTGGCGATTCTCCGCCAGCAGAAACACAATGACGGCCGAAAAGGCTAGAATGGCCGCCGCCACGACAAGGTAAGTCCACATGAGCGGGTCGGAAAGGACCATGTACCTTGACCACCCACCAGTGGGCACGGCGCCCATTTGCCAGTATCCATGGGGGAGCTCGATGAACTGAGTGACTGGCCGGTTCTCAAAGACCTCTGGGTCACCAAAAAAGACCTCTCCCGCTTCACCGCTGCCGTCCCGACCGCGGATGGCGAGGCGCAAGGAATCCTGTTGCGTGATAGCGGCTCCCGCAAAAATGGCATCGGTGTTCATCACTACCGAAGCAAAGCCCCAGAAGCGCTCCTCACCGGATGCTGTGTCGGGTATATGGATCGGGATACGGGCAATCAGACCCTCGCCACCCTGCACCAAGGCGAGCGGCCCGGCGAGGACGATGCGGTTGAGCTCCAGTGCCTGTTGGACGGCATCGAACTGATCCGGCAGGGTCCGATAATCCAGACCAATGGCCTTTTCATTGCCTGCGATGGGATACATCAGGCGCAGCACCATGTCGCGAGCCAGGCCGATGTTGCGCAAGTCCTGATGCTCCCGAAACTGGACCGCCATGGCGCGACTGAAATCCTCCTGGGTCAGCTCGGGATTCATCGCTACCAGGGATTTCACCCCGGAGACGGCGAAAATATTCGCGTAGATGCGACTCTTAAGTGCGGTTGCCAGGATATCGAGCTCATACTTGACCTGCTCGATCTCGTGCTGTTGATGTCGTTCCGATTCAAAGCGAAACAGTTGGGCGCCAATTAGCACGAACAGACCAAGAATCACCGCGAATAGCAGTAGCCCCAAGCTAGTGAGATGACTGTGGCGCTTTTTTCTTTTCCACGCCGGCGCGGGAGCAAGTGGCGTGACTGATTCATTCATGCGGTTTCCCATCTCCCGCGACATCGCAGTGAGCGAAATGTAACCTACAGCGCTGCCGGAATTGCCCGCCTATGTTCTTTGTCTGCGGAGCAGGTGTCCGCGGTTTCCCGATACATGACCCTCAACGCTCGCAGGTCTTAGTGCGCAAAGCAGTGGATGGAGACCTTGGATGTCTCGGTCTCGTCCTTAGAACGCGGCCAGGGGCGCTCCCCGCAGCTCACGCCGCGCGCTGCGTCAAACGCAGCTCGAGACCCAGCGCGCGCGCCATCTTCAGCACCAGCGCGAACGATGGGTTGCCCTCGGCGGACAACGCTTTGCGCAGCCCTTCGCGGCTGACGCCCACCTCGCGCGCCAACGCGCTGAAGTTGCGTGCGCGGGCTACATCGCCCAACGCGTGGCGGATCAAGGATCCGTCGCCCGGGTCTTCTTCAATGCAGGCTTCCAAGTACAGCCGGATGTCTTCGTCGGTGTCCAGATAGTCGGCACTGTCCCAACGCGAAAATGACTCAGCCATCGTTCAACCCTCCCACTCTTGTGCCAACGCTTTCGCGTGCTCAATGTCGTGCGCCTGCGTGGACTTGTCGCCGCCGCACAGAAGCACGATAAGGGCCGCGCCTTGGCGGATAAACTACAGCCGGTAGCCCGGCCCGTAGATAATGCGCATCTCCGAGACGCCCTCGCCAACCGACACCACGTCGTCCAGGTTGCCGGTACTGACGCGCCGCAGTCGCGCATTGATGCGAGCAACGGCGCGCTGATCGCGCAAGCCTTGCAGCCAGGTGGTGAACGTCTTGGAAGCGATGATCTCGAACATGGGTGGAGCGTAAACTACAGTTGGCAATGTATCAACTGTAGTGGGCATGTCGGCGACGACGGCCTTCTTGACGCGTTGGCACCTCCGCGACTGCCCCTCCCCCGGAGTTCGCCTTATGGCGCCGCCCGGACGTGATTCGGAACTTCGGGCCTTCGACAATCCTGGTGTCAAGTCCCGGTAGATTTTCGGGCCGCTTGCGGAACAGATCCGGGCGTTCGCGGCACCAGCGCTTGAGTGCTTCGATGGGGGCAGAACGGTTACCCCGCCCCAGACTGGCACACCGCCCCGCTTTGCCGGATCATCCCCGCTTCGACCGACCAGCCAGGCAGCAGAGGCCGCCATGCCCCAGTACCGCTCCCGCACCACCACCCATGGCCGCAACATGGCCGGCGCCCGCGCCCTGTGGCGCGCCACCGGCATGACCGACGGCGATTTCGACAAGCCCATCATCGCCGTGGCCAACTCCTTCACCCAGTTCGTCCCCGGGCATGTGCACCTGAAGGATCTAGGCCAACTGGTCGCGCGCGAGATCGAGGCCGCCGGGGGCGTGGCCAAGGAGTTCAACACCATCGCCGTGGACGACGGCATCGCCATGGGCCACGGCGGCATGCTCTATTCCCTGCCGAGCCGGGAGATCATCGCCGACTCGGTGGAGTACATGGTCAACGCCCACTGCGCCGACGCCCTGGTGTGCATCTCCAACTGCGACAAGATCACCCCCGGGATGCTGATGGCGGCCCTGCGGTTGAACATTCCGGCGGTGTTCGTCTCCGGCGGGCCCATGGAGGCGGGCAAGGTGCGGCTGGACAGCAAGGGCGAGCTCAAGCTCGACCTGGTGGACGCCATGGTCACCGCCGCCAATCCCGATGAGAGCGACGCCGACGTCGCCGCCATCGAGCGTTCCGCCTGCCCCACCTGCGGCTCCTGCTCCGGCATGTTCACCGCCAACTCCATGAACTGCCTCACCGAGGCCCTGGGGCTCAGCCTGCCGGGCAACGGCTCGCTCTTGGCCACCCATGCGGGGCGCAAGCAGTTGTTCCTCGAGGCCGGGCGTCTCGCGGTGGAGCTGGCCCGGCGCTGGTATGAGCAGGACGACACCACGGCGCTGCCGCGGGGCATCGCGAGCTTCCAGGCCTTCGAGAACGCCATGAGCCTCGACATCGCCATGGGCGGCTCCACCAACACCGTGCTGCACCTGCTCGCCGCCGCGCAGGAGGCCGGCGTGCCCTTCACCATGGCGGACATCGACCGGCTGAGCCGCAAGGTGCCCAACCTCTGCAAGGTGGCCCCCGCCACCCAGACCTATCACATGGAGGACGTGCACCGGGCCGGCGGGGTGATGGGCATCCTGGGGGAGCTCGACCGCGGCGGGCTGCTCCATCGCGACGTTCCTACGGTGCACTCCGCCAGCCTCGGCGAGGCCCTGGAGCGCTGGGACGTGATGCGCGCCGGCGCCCACCCCGGCGCCCGCGAGCGCTTCCTGGCCGCCCCCGGCGGGGTGCCCACGCAGGAGGCCTTCAGCCAGTCCCGCCAGTGGCCGGGGCTCGATACCGACCGCGCCGCCGGCTGCATCCGCGACCTGGAGCACGCCTACTCCAAGGACGGCGGGCTCGCCGTGCTCTACGGCAACATCGCCCCCGAGGGCTGCATCGTGAAGACCGCCGGCATCGATGAGTCCATGTTCGCGGCCGAGGCGCTGCGCTACACCACCAGCGTGCCCACCTCGACGCTCCGGGTCTTCACCGGCCCCGCGCGCATCTGCGAGAGCCAGGAGGCCGCGGTCACCGCCATCCTCACCGACCAGATCAAGCCCGGCGACGTGGTGCTGATCCGCTACGAGGGCCCCAAGGGCGGCCCTGGGATGCAGGAGATGCTCTACCCGACGAGTTATCTGAAGTCCAAGGGGCTCGGCAAGGCCTGCGCCCTGATCACCGACGGGCGCTTCTCCGGCGGCACCTCGGGGCTCTCCATCGGCCACTGCTCGCCGGAGGCGGCCGAGGGTGGCCCCATCGGTCTGGTGGAGGCGGGCGACCTGATCGAGATCGACATCCCCAACCGCGCCATCAACGTCAAGGTGGACGACGAGGTGCTCGCCGCCCGGCGTGCGGCCATGGAGGCCCGGGGCGAGCAGGCCTGGAAACCGATTGGGCGCGACCGCCCGGTGTCCCAGGCGCTGCGCGCCTACGCGGCCATGACCACCAGCGCCGCCCGCGGTGCGGTGCGGGATATCTCGCAGCTCGGCTGAGGCTGCTCAGGGTGATGGCCCCGCGGCGGGCCCGCCCCGGCGGATGACGGCCCTTGGACGTGGGGCCCCTGTCGCAGCCGTCGCCATGGCTATCGCCGCCGCCGGTCTGTCCGGTTGCGGCGGCGGCAAGCCCACCGTGCACCGAGCCCGCGGGCTCGTTTGCAGGCTCGCCGCGCGCGACCGACTCCGCGCGGGCAACTGAGTGAACGGAGAGTAACCCGGGGCCTTGCCGCCGTTTAGGCAGAAGTTGGTGTTCTCTGTTGGCCGCCTGGTTTCCCGGCGGTGCCACAATATCTCTGCCATGCGACGGCTCGGCTCCCGGCCCGGAGCAGTAGGACTTGGAGTGTTACACCATCCGGCTCCCGGCCCAAGTCTTCCGCCGTGGAACAGGGGAGCGAGTCCAGCGCGCTGTCGACTCCGCGCGTGCGGCTTCCGCCGCAGCGCCGAGCGTTCCGCGCACCGCTACATGAGCGGGCACGCCGACGGCGTGAAACGCGCGGGCATGGGGGTCACGGACAGAGTCCTCTCGGTGTAGGGCCGTGTTTCACCCGCGCATTGTCTCGGGCCGCCACCCGCAATGTTGACCGCGCATGACCGGGTGTCACAGCTCGTATGGATGGCTCCGACCTCCACGCATCACCGCCCGCGTCCTCGCTTTTACACTTGTTCGCGGGTGCCCGCGTCCCGCGGACCGATGCGCGGATCTCCCTGGTTACCGCGTGTTCTCGATCTCTGTATCCACACTGTCAGGCTCGATACGGCCTCGGACCCCGGGGAGTATCCGTGCCGCTCGCTAGAGCGCGACACGGATTGTTGCCTACCGGCGGGACGAAACCGTCGGCAACGCCTCCGGATCGCAGTTGTAGGCGCAGTTCTCGACGACGCGCATCGGCGGAAGCAGCGCGGCGAGGGCGCGGATGGCGGTGGACTTGCCGGTGCCGCGGTCACCGAACACGAGCACGCCGCCGATGCTTTGGTCCGTCGCCGCGATCAGGATCGCGAGCTTCTGCTCGTGACACCGCTCCTGCGGTGTCACGCGCTCTTCGCGCTCTGCGCCCGCGGGGCGTGACGGGGCGACGAGGTCGGCAGCGGCCGTGGGACAGCGATCGCGGCGGGTGGGCGCGGAGCGCCGGGAGGCGGTGACACCGCGGGAGCGGTGTCACCAGAGAGAGAGCCAGTCGCGCCAGTGGGTCCGTTGATGTTGCGGGACAGCAGGCGCATCCCTTCGGCCCCAGCCATGACCGCCGCTTGGCCGGAATGATGATCAAGGCCGCAGTTTGGCGTCGGCGCTGGGCTCCCTGTTGGGCGATTATTTCGACTTTTCATTTAAAGCGCTATGACCCCTTTATTGGTACTCGAGATCCGGTGTGCGGCTGCTTTCATAGTTGATAATGCCACCGAAACCCAAATCCACTCACCCAGTTCGACGCGACGCAAAATGGAGATCACAGCCTCCGCTTCAAGATGGATGCGATCTTGGGTTTGATCGTCGTTGGACGATTTAGGCGGCAGACATCAAGATAGATCGTCATTGTCGAAAGTAAGCCTTGGCCTTTTGATCACGACCTATTGTTCTGCTGGCTTCTATCTTCTACAGCGATCCTCGGGTCGATGGCCGCGGATTAAGTCGCTTTCGCTTTCTGGCGCCAACGTCAACCGCAGCCCGCGCCAAACTGCGGCCTGAGCGATAGCGAAGGCCGCAGTTTGGCGTCGGGCTTGCGGGCTTGTTGGACGGAGCCGCTACGCGGAGAACAGCGACGCGGCGGCCCCGCAGTGACTAAGATGCAACCTCACGCCCTCGCCGAGCGAGGGGACATTCCGCTGAGAATCATGAGGTTGCGCTGTCATGTCACCATCTTTCGAGGCCGATTTCAAGCGCCGCTACAGCGCCCTGGACAAGCATCTGCATCTCAAGGGCTTCCGACCGAAGACGATCGAGGCGTACGCGCGGGGCGTACGGCGGATTGCCGGACACTTCGAGTATCGGATCGATGATCTGAGCGCCGAGCAGCTGACGGACTACTTCGCCGAGCTGCTGGAGACCCACTCGTGGGCGTCGGTGAAGCTGGACCTGTACGGGTTGAAGTTCTACTACGAGCACGTGTTGCGCAAGCCGTGGGAGCATGTGGGCTTGATCAAGCCGCCGCGGGGGCGGCATCTGCCGGACATCGTCACGGTCGATGAAGTGGCACGGCTGGTGCGATCGACCCGGGTGCTGAGCTACCGTGTGCTGTTCTTCACCCTCTACAGCATGGGCCTGCGTTTGGGCGAGGGGCTGGGGCTGACGGTGGCGGACATCGATGCGGCGCGCCGACG
>NZ_JABX01000088.1 GCF_001469165.1 Thiohalocapsa sp. ML1
GCTTGCCGGGCCGTCGCCGTGCCGTCGCCGTGCCGGCCGTCGCCGGGCCGGAGCCGGGCCGGAGCGCCGACCTCCAGGTCGGCTCTTCGCCAGCACATCCCGCTCTGTCGCCGTGTTGACCTGGAGGTCAACACTCCAGTCAACACTCCAGTCAACACTCCAGTCAACACTCCAGTCACTCCCGTCAACACCTCGGACATTAAATGAAGACTACGAGAGCGACAGTGACGGAAGCCCGATCTCATGTGCTCCGCAGCCAAGCGCTTGCCGGGCCGTCGCCGGGCCGTCGCCGGGCCGGAGCGCCGACCTCCAGGTCGGCTCTTCGCCAGTGCATCCCGCTCTGTCGCCGTGTTGACCTGGAGGTCAACACTTCCATGACCGCAGCCCATGCCCGGGCGCGCCAATCCCGATGAGGAACCAACCGACCGGAGAGCCGTGTGCGGGAGAACCGCACGCACGGTTCGGAGGGAGGGGAGGCGCAAGCCTCCCCTACCCCTATCCAGTCGGCGCCGGCGCGGTCTCGAGCCCGCTTGTCGGGCATACCTCAGTTTGAGAGTTTGCAGATGAGTCAAGTGTACGACGACACCTGGGGGAAGGGCCGAGGGCCGAGGGAGCCATCCTCGGCCCTACAGCCGCCGCGCTCCGTAGCAGCCCCCGCGCGCTGGTCGGAGTGATGATCAAGGCCGGGATGGGCATCGCCGACAGACAAGCCCGTGTCGCTGGGGAGCCCCGCAGACGCGCTTCGGGCTATGCTTACGCAGCCAGCCCCGGAGGCGCCCATGCCCGCGCACGATCCGTCCTACAAACTGTTGTTCTCGCACCGCGCGCTGGTGGCCGACCTGCTGCGCGGCTTCGTTCGCGAGGACTGGGTCGGCGCGCTCGACCTCGGCACCCTGGAGCGCCCGCGCGAGAGCGGCGTCAGCCTCGATCTGCGCGAGCGCGAGGACGACCTGATCTGGCGCGTGCGCTGCGGCGAGCAGTGGCTCTACGTCTACCTGCTGCTGGAGTTTCAATCCACCGTCGACCCGCTGATGGCCGCCCGGCTGCTGACCTATATCGGCCTCCTCTGGCAAGACCTGGCCGCCGCCGGCGCCATCCCCGCCGGCGGCCCGCTGCCGCCGGTGCTGTCCATCGTGCTCTACAACGGCGCCGGCCCCTGGCGAGCCGCGACCGACCTGGACCACCTGCTGCCGCCCGAGCTGCCGCGGGGCCTGCGCACCTGGCAGCCGCAACTGCGCTATCTCCTGCTCGACGAGCAGGCCCCCCAGGACGCGCCCCTGGCCGAGTCGGCCAACCTGGCCGCGGCGCTGTTTCGGCTGGAAAGCAGCCGCACGCCCGCGGACATCCAAGCCGTGGTCGGGCGCCTGATCGAATGGCTCGCCGCCCCCGCGCACGACAGCCTGCGCCGCGCCTTCGTCGTCTGGCTCAAGCGCGTGCTGCTGCCGGCCCGCGCCCCCGGCGTCGAGCTGCCCCCCGTCAACGACCTACAGGAGATGCATGCGATGTTGGCCGAACGTGTGAAGACCTGGACCGAGGAGTGGAAACAGCAAGGCTTGGAGCAAGGCCTGGAGCAAGGCCTGGAGCAAGGCCTACAGCGAGGCCTACAGCAAGGCCTGGAGCAAGGCTTGGAGCAAGGCCTGGAGCAAGGCCTGGAGCAAGGCATTCTCCGCGGCGAGGCCAAGCTGCTGCGCCGCCAACTGCTGCGCCGCTTCGGGCCGCTCCCGGCCCTTGTCGAGGCGCGGCTGGCGGGCGCCGGCGAGGCAGAGCTGGAGACCTGGGGCGAGCGGCTGCTCGACAGCACCAGCCTCGCGGACGTCTTCGCGGAGCCCAACGGCCCGGGCCAGGCGGATTAGCGCGATGAGGCGTTCGCGCCGGCGTCGTTTCGCGGGAGCCCCGCAGACGCGCTTCGGGCTATGCTTACGCAGCCAGCCCCGGAGGCGCCCATGCCCGCGCACGATCCGTCCTACAAACTGTTGTTCTCGCACCGCGCGCTGGTGGCCGACCTGCTGCGCGGCTTCGTTCGCGAGGACTGGGTCGGCGCGCTCGACCTCGGCACCCTGGAGCGCCCGCGCGAGAGCGGCGTCAGCCCCGACCTGCGCGAGCGCGAGGACGACCTGATCTGGCGCGTGCGCTGCGGCGAGCAGTGGCTCTACGTCTACCTGCTGCTGGAGTTTCAATCCACCGTCGACCCGCTGATGGCCGCCCGGCTGCTGACCTATATCGGCCTCCTCTGGCAAGACCTCGCCGCCGCCGGCGCCATCCCCGCCGGCGGCCCGCTGCCGCCGGTGCTGTCCATCGTGCTCTACAACGGCGCCGGCCCCTGGCGAGCCGCGACCGACCTGGACCACCTGCTGCCGCCCGAGCTGCCGCGGGGCCTGCGCACCTGGCAGCCGCAACTGCGCTATCTGCTGCTCGACGAGCAGGCCCCCCAGGACGCGGCCCTGGCCGAGTCGGCCAACCTGGCCGCGGCGCTGTTTCGGCTGGAAAGCAGCCGCACGCCCGCGGACATCCAAGCCGTGGTCG
The DNA here is from genome assembly GCF_001469165.1 of Thiohalocapsa sp. ML1. Classification (GTDB taxonomy): domain Bacteria; phylum Pseudomonadota; class Gammaproteobacteria; order Chromatiales; family Chromatiaceae; genus Thiohalocapsa. The sequence continues at coordinate 2,524 of NZ_JABX01000088.1, forward strand.
GGCGCCTGATCGAATGGCTCGCCGCCCCCGCGCACGACAGCCTGCGCCGCGCCTTCGTCGTCTGGCTCAAGCGCGTGCTGCTGCCGGCCCGCGCCCCCGGCGTCGAGCTGCCCCCCGTCAACGACCTACAGGAGATGCATGCGATGTTGGCCGAACGTGTGAAGACCTGGACCGAGGAGTGGAAACAGCAAGGCCTGGAGCAAGGCATCCCCCACGGCGAGGCCAAGCTCCTGCGCCGCCAACTGGTGCGCCGCTTCGGGCCGCTCCCGGCCTGGGTCGAGGCGCGCCTGGATAAGGCGGGCGAGCCCGAGCTGGAGACCTGGGGCGAGCGGCTGCTCGACAGCACCAGCCTCGCGGACGTCTTCGCCGAGCCGAACGGGCCGGACACGACGGAGTAGGGCGATGCGGCGTTCGCGCCTGCGTCACGGCAGGCCGATGGCTGCTGACACTGGTCCCGTCGCTCTGGCGGCAGATTCAGGATGGCAGCAAGGCGGTGGCGACGCAGGCGGTCCTTGTCGGTGTGGCCAACTACTCGCCGCCTCTGCTGCGCACCCGCGCGCTCAACCAGCCGAAACCGACGCGCTCCTGCTCCAGCCTTAGCCCGGGCTGGAGCCGATCGAATCTGAGATCGTCATAGACGCCTGCCTCTTCCGTCGTGAGACGCAACAAGTCGTGGCGCACAGGCTCGGGCTCCTCGCCCCAGTGCCGGCGATGTGCGAGTAGTGTCTCCCGGTCCATGAGGAAAGACGCCACATGCGGAAAGCAGCCACGCAGTTGGTCGAGGATGGCGAAGCCATGCGTGTCGATGTCGCCCCAGTAGAGCAGCCGGCATCGATGCAGCCACGCGGCGCGCGCCAGCGCCTCCCAACCATAGCCGGCGCCAAAGACGACGATGGCTCGCGCAGCCGGCGGGAAGGCGAGAAAGTTGGTCTCGTTCTCGGTGATGAAGACCCGCTCGATGGGCAATGCCAGCGCCGCAAAGCTGGCGGCGTCGAGCGTGATGTCGGCCGGCCCCGCGCAGCCGGGCAAGCCCGGCAACCCCGGGTCGAGCAGACGGAATCGCATCCGCAGCGGCTTGTCCAGGAAGCCGAAACGGCGCGCGAACGCAGCGACGCCGGTCGCTCCGCTCTCGATGACCTCGGGTGGCAAACCCAAGTCCAGCAACTCGGCCAAAACACCCCGGTGGGCCTCGATGAACTTGCTGTCCACCCCGGGCGTGTCCACCTGGCGCAGATACACGCCGGGCCGCGGGTGGGCTTGCAGCCACGCGACGACGGCCAGGAGGCGTTCCCAACGCTCGGCCAGGTCCAGCGCTTGGATCGGTCGCCGGGACAGCCACGCCAGAAGCATTGGCTGCGCGGCTGCCGTCTGCTGCCACAGGGCCGCGAAGCGTTGCGCTTGGCGAGTCTTGCCGATGAAGACCAAGGCGTCCTGCAGGGTGTCGAGCCAAACGGCTGCAGGCAGACGCTGCGTCCCTTGGACGCGGTGGTTCCACTCCCGCCATTCGATCCGAACCTGCGGGGTGTCGGCGATGGCGCGCACCCAGTCGCGCACCGCCTCGAAGCGATCGGACAGGTCCGCGGCGCCGGGCGCCTTCAGGTGCAGGCGCAGGGGCGTTGGGGCGGCGTCCGCGACCGTCGCTCGCAGCAAGTCGCCACGATCCCACAGGCGTTGGACCCGGGCGCGCAGGTCGGCCGGCGTCGTCCAGCTCATGCTCTCGCGACGCCTCCGGTCGCCTTTGCGTCGGCTCTCCCTTCCGCCTTCTGTGCCCGGTACTCCTCGATCGACAGACAGCGCAGCCGCGAGTCGCGCCCGCCCTCGTTGTGCACGAAGCCGACGCTGGACACGAAGGGCTCGATGATGTGGATCTTCTGCAGCGGCGTGACGATCAACAACTGCAGGTTGAGCTGCTGGAACAGGCGCAAGCCGTACTGCGCCGACTCGTCCGACCCGCGCCCGAAGGCCTCGTCGATGACCACGAAGCGGAACGACCGCGACCGCACGGCGCCCCACTCCAGCCCGAACCGGTAGGCCAGGCTCGCGGCCAGCACGGTGTAGGCGAGCTTCTCCTTCTGGCCGCCCGACTTGCCGCCGGAGTCGGAGTAGTGCTCGTGCTCGGCCCCGTCGGCGCGCCAGCGCTCACTGGCCGAGAACAAGAACCAGTTGCGCACGTCGGTGACCTTGGCGCTCCAGCGCCGGTCGGCATCCGACAGTCCTTCACGGCCCCGGAAGCGGTCGATGATCGCCTTGACTTGCAGGAACTTGGCTTCCGAATACTGTTCGTCATTCGATCCCGTCAGCGCGCCGGAGGTCGCAGCGCGCAGATCCTGCTGGAAGTCGCGGATCTCCGCATCCGGGCTGGGCTGCGCAACCAGCTTGATGTACCGGCCGGGGTTGTAGTCGATGGCTTGGAGCGACTGGTTGATGAAGTCGACGCGCTCCTTGATCGTCTCCCGCTCGCGGGCGAGCTGGGCGTTGAAGTTGGCGATCTCGTTGATGGTGTTGACGTTGAGCAGCTCCTTGAAGCGCGCCTCGAAGCGCGGCAGGTCATCGCCCTTAAGGCCGACGAGCATGCGCTCGTACTCGGGCAGCGCCGCGAGTGCAACGTCCATCTCGACGGTCTCGGCCTTGAACTCGTCCTTGAAGCCGCGCATGGCATTGACGATGCGCTCGGTCAGACGGGCCAGGCGCTTGTCCTCGGCGTCGATGCGTTCCTGCAGCCACTTGCGCACCTCCTGCTCGCGGTTGTCGCAGGATTCAACCGTGAGTTGATGCTCGCCCAGCGCCTGCGAACACCAGGCGTCCAGACGCTCGATTTGCGCCTCGGTCAGCGGCGCATCGGCCCAAACGCTGCCGGCCTGATCGCGCATCGCTTGCGCCGTTTCCCGCTTGCTCTTGACCTCGCCGCGCTTGCCCAACGCGTCGGACCGTTTGACCTCCAGCTCGCCGAGTCGATCCTGCACCGCCTTGAGCTGACGGCCGAGCTCTTGGAGCGCGTTGGATGCGGCTTCGAGCCGTGCGCGTTCCTCGGCGAGCTCGGCAATCCGGCGAGCCAGGCTCATCCAATCGATGTCGGCAAAGCGCGCAAATTCTTCCAGCTTGCTCAGTGCATCCAGTCGGCTCCGCAGCTCGTCGCGCGCCTGTTGGATGTCGCCGATGCGCTGCGCCAGGGTCGCCAGCCTGGCCTCCAGACGCTCGCGCTGATCGCGCAGGGCACGCAGCTTATCGGCATTGCTCCAACCGAGCACGTAGCGGCTGCGGTCATCGATACGGCTACGGTCATCCTTCTCGTGGCGCCCGCTCGGGTCCTTGATCTGACCGGCACGCGTGATGGCGCGCGCCTCGCGACGGAACTGCTCGCCCGTGTCGCAGCAGGCCACATCAAAGCGGCTGCGAAGCTCCTGCTCCAGCCACTCGTAGTGCGGCGAATCCGGCTTGATGACCAGCTTGCGCACCAGCGACTGCGGATGCAGAGCCGCGCCCCGGGCAGCCCTGCGCGCACGCACATGGAAGTACACCAGCCGGGCACCCAGATGCTGGCGGTCCACCCAGTCCGCCACGGACTTGTAGTGCGCGTCAGGAACCAAGAGCGCGAGGCCGAAGCCACGCAGCAGCCGCTCGGCGGCGCCTTCCCACTCGCGCTCGTCGTCACGCACCGCGATGAGCTCGCCCGCGAAGGGCAGCTCGTCCTCGCCGATGGACAGCGCCGCACACAGCGCATCGCGGATGCGAACCTGGGCGGCGTCGATGTTGCTCTTGCGCCGCTGGAGGCTGTCGATCTCGTCCGACAACGCAGCGTGCTCCTCGCGGCCCTTGCGGAACGCAAAGTCCTCCTCGCGCTCGCGGTTGTCCAGGTCGGCGATGCGCTCGCGCAAGCCCTCGGCACGCCGGGTAATGCTCTGCTGCTGGGCGAGGAAGCCGGCTTCATCGGCCGGCGCCGCCTCATCGATGCGGGCCAGCAGGGCTTGGAAGCGGTCCGACTTCTGCTGGCGTTGAACCTTCTCCTGCTCTAAACGCCGAATGTCCGCCGCCAACTCTTCCAGGCGGTCGCCGCCGTTGTCTCGCAGCGCCCGCTCCAGACGGCCGACCTCGATGCGCTCGGTCTCGCGCTGCGCGTCCAGGCGCTCGATCTGCACATCGAGCCGGGCGGCCTCATCCGCCAGCAACGCAAGGCGGCGGTCCAGCAGCTCGCCCTTGAGCCGGGCGAAGTACGGCCGCAGCGCATCGCGCCCATCGCGCCAGTCCTGGATCGCCGTGAGGAGCGTCTGGTGGCGCCGGCCCTCGGCGACCAGCGGCGTCAGCAGCTCGACCTGGCGCTTGGCCTTGAGCACGGCCTGATGTGCGCGGTCCAGGTCATCGAAGTGGCGGATCAGCGCCTCGATGCGGCTGCCCACGTCGAAGGGCTCCAGCATGTGGCTGCGCACGAAGTCGGTGAGGTTGCCCACCGATTTCATCGAGACGGTCTGGTGGAACAGCTCCAAGGCCTGCTCGTGCTCGATGCCGAAGCGCCGGCGGAACCAGGCCCCATAGGGCGGGAAGCTGTCGAACAGCTCGCAGCCGGCGCCGCGCAGCCGCTTGCGCAGGGTGTTGATGTCGCCGCCGTTGACCGCGAAGTCGTCGGCGATGGTCAGTGCCCGTTCGCTCGCCACGAACAGGCGCGCGGGCTGGCCCTGCGGGTCCTTCAGCCAGAAGACCTGGGCCAGCGTCACCGCCTGGTCATAGCCCTCGTTTTGGAAGACGCCGAGGATGACCGAGTAGCTCGACGCATCGCGCAGCGCCACCGGCCGGGCACTGCCCGTGACCTCGTTTCGCTCGCTCTTGTAGTGGCCGAGCACATAGGAGCGCAGGGAGCGCTCGCGGGCATCCGCCCCGGCGGCCTTGTTGTAGGCCACGCGCTGCGCCGGCACCAGCAAGGTGGTGATGGCATCGACCAGCGTGGACTTGCCCGAGCCGATGTCGCCCGTTAGCAGGCCGTTGCGCCCGTCGAGCGCGCAGCGCCAGACCCGCCGGTCGAAGGTGCCCCAGTTCAGCACCTCCAGCCGCTGCAGCCGAAAGCCCACGCGGCTGTCGTCGGCCACGAAGTCGAAGGCAAGCATCGGCGCCTCAAGCATCGGCCGCGCCCTCGGGTGTCGGCTTATCGGCGGCTTCGGCGGCATCGGCGGCATCGGCGGCATCGGCGGCTTGGGCGGGTGCCGCGGATAGCGCCGTGCGGTAGACCTCCGCCCGCGCGTCGAGCTCCGCCAGCCACTGCGCCTCGACAAAGGCCTTCAGGATGCGCCGCACCTCGTAGTGGCCTCGGTTCTGGCCCGTCGGCTGG
>NZ_JABX01000089.1 GCF_001469165.1 Thiohalocapsa sp. ML1
CTGCCGGTGGGCGGGCGCAGCTTGACGCTGTACGAGGAGGTTCACACGCAGGAAAACTTGGGCAATCGGCAGGTACAGCATCGGTTCCTGCAGCGGTTGGCGGACATCATACCGGCGAGCGCAGCGCCGATCATCGTGGCGGACTCCGGCTTCAAGGTACCGTTCTACCGCGAGGTCGAGCGCTTGGGCTGGCGCTGGCTGGGGCGCGTGCGCGGGCGCGACGGCGTCGAGCTCAAGCGGCGCTGGTACAGCTGCAAGCAGTTGTTCGAGCGGGCGACGCAGACGCCGGTCGCGCTTGGCATCGGCCAGTGGGTGCGCAGCAATCCGCTGCGGGCGTGCTTCGTGCTGGTGCGCCAAGCCCCGCAGGGGCGTCAGGACAAGACGGCGTCCGGCAAGCGCGCGCGCTCCAAGAAAAGCCGGCAATCCGCCCGCGGTGCGCGCGAGCCGTGGCTGCTGGTGGCCTCGACGCAGCTTGCCGACTGGCCGGCGAAGCGGTTGGTGAAGGTCTACAAGCAGCGCATGCAGATTGAGCTCAGCTTCCGCGACATGAAAAGCCAGCACTTCGGCGCGGGTCTGGAGTGCAGCGCCTCCAAGGGCGCGGGCCGCTTCACCGTGCTGGTTCTGATCGCCTCGCTGGCCGCGATCCTGCTGTGGCTGATCGGCACCGCGGCGGAGCGCTGTGGGCTGCATGAGCGGCTGCGACCGAACACGCGCAAGCAACGCGCCTACTCGCGGGTGTTCCTCGCCAGGCTGCTGCTGACGTTGGCGCACTGTCAGGCGGCCGTCGCGACGCTCGCCGATGCCATCGGGCCGCCGGATCAATGGGTCGCGAGTCATCACGATGCGCTACTGTCCGGATAAACAGTTAGGTGGGAGGCGATTTTGTGGGGACACCTCAGGGTCTGTCCCCCATTGTTTTCCCCATTGTTTTGCGCGCCAAGACATGCGTCGCCTCAGCGTGCACTTGCCGCAAACGGGGCGCCGGGGCGCCCATGGATTCACGACAACACCGGAGCATCGGCGCGATCGATCGCTTTCACAGCCCGGGCGCTAGGCCAAGCAAGGCGATGATCTTGGCCTTCACGTCGTTCAGTTGCGCGGTAGAAGCCCGGCCCTTTAGCTGTGCTTTTCGGGCCACCCAATCGAGACTCTTGACTTGGTCGGCCAGAACAGCGCTCGGGCGCTCGCCTGTTGTCAGGACTTCGAAAGGGTAGCCCTTGACTTGGGTCGTCATCGGGCAGCAGAGCATCAGCCCGGTCTTGCCGTTGTAAGTCGATGGGCTGACAACCAGCGCCGGTCTGTGTCCCGCCTGCTCGTGCCCGGCCTGCGGATTGAATTGCAGCCAGACGATATCGCCGGCCTCGGGCACGTAACGCCGCGTCATCAGGCCGATTCCTTACCGACAGGCTCGCCGAAGCCGACTTCCGCATGCAGGTTATCGGGCGTAATCCCAGCCAGCAATTCCGCCAAGTCGCATCCCGCTGCGCGCATCGGCTCGATGACGATGCATCCGCTTTCTTCGCGGATATCCACCACGTCATCAAGTGCTAGCTGCGCCGCTTCCATGATGGCTGCGGGAATGCGAACGGAGGCACTGTTACCCCACTTCTTCACGGTTACACGCATCGTCGCTCTCCGACGTATCTTCAATGTCGATACGTTACGATGCTTCCGCGCTTCCCGCAACGTTGCCGTCGCAAACAGGGGTGCCGCGTCGTTTCATGCACAGCGATAAAGCCTGCGGTCATGCGCAATTGACCCAGCGGGCTCGGCGGCTCGGCCCCCGGTGTAGGGCGCGGGGGCCCGGCCGCGAAGAGACGTGCCGCGGCAGAGAGGGCCGCCGACCCAGTGTGCACGGGCGTAGCGCTACATGTGAGATCTGGCCCCTGTGACCCCTGACCGCTGTGACCCCGCTCGGCTCAGGCAAATCCGAAGAACACGGCCAGCGCCCGGTCTACGGCAATCAACTCCTCGTTGGAAAGACGTCCGATCTGCTTACCGATCTTCCCGCGCGGGATCGTCTGCGCCTTGTCCACCATGACCTGCGACGGCTTGCGCAGTCCGGTCTGCTCGCTCGGGGCAACGTCGATGCGAAACAGCGGCGTATCGCGCAACTCGCTGGTGACCGGCAGAATGGTCACCGATGGGTGCTGATCGAACAGGTCGGACTGGATCACCAGTGCCGGCCGCGGTTTGCCGTAGTCGCCTGAGAGCGCGACCGCAACCAGGTCGCCTCGCCTCACCGCCAGCCGTCGCGATCCGCAGCATGATCAAGCCAGTCCATTGTGTCCGCTTCGCCCGGATCGTCTCTCAACAGCCGCGACTGGCGGCGACATTCATCGGCGAAGCCCGGCTGGCGCGTGTCCGGAACCCACATCTCGATGGCCCGGAGGGGTTGACTGTGCTTCTGTGCCCGTTCTGTGCTTGATTGCATGGAGACCGCCCGCGGGCCGTGGAACCTTGGGTAAAGTATCGACCAGGCGGGTGTTGACGGCAACGCGCGCGGGCCGTTGTGCGTCGCGCGGCGCGCCCCTGCAGCGTCAGCCGGCGCTGCGCGGCCGTCGCGCCAAGGACGGCGCTCCCACGCCGGGACGCCTGGCTCGGCTGCTCGTCCGCCACGGCACCACCGCGCTGACCGCCGAGGACCGCTTTGCCGGGTCCACCGACGTGTCCATGTTGAGCGAGCCGTGGCTGCTGGCGGCATCGACGCGGCTTGCCGACTGGCCGGCGAAGCGGTTGGTGAAGGTCTCGAAGCAGCGCATGCAGATCGAGCTCAGCTTCCGCGACATGAAGAGCCAGCACTTCGGCGAGGGCCTGGAGTGCAGCGCCTCCAAGGGCGCGGGCCGCTTCACCGTGCTGGTGCTGATCGCCTCGCTGGCGGCGATCCTGCTGTGGCTGATCGGCACCGCGGCGGAGCGCAGCGGGCTGCACGAACGGCTGCGACCGAACACGCGCAAGCGGCGCGCCTACTCGCGGGTGTTCCTCGCCAGAGGAAAACTAGGGACGGACCACGTTCTTTATGAACGGGGCACGTCGAAAAACGTGGTCTGTCCCCCATTGTTTTTCAACATCGCGCAGTCCGCGGAGTCCGCGACTGGCGAGCGCTTTGAGCGCTTTCATGTCAAACTCTTGGAATGGAACGAAACCTCGGCCGGCTTCCGAATAACTATCTACTTGCCAACACGTACCTGGAGTGAACTCTAAATCCCGCGTGACGGCTGGATCATCAGTTGCAAGCGCATCGGCAGAGAGGTCAATGCTGCAGGCACCTTCTTGCGATGCCATGCAGATGCGAGCGGTCAACAAGGCAAAGGCAATAACAACAGCGATTCCGTGGATATTCGATTGCATAGAGAGTCTCGTGGCTTGGTCTTCGCCCAACGTCAAGCCTGGCCCGCCGCCCGTTGCCGCGCCGGAGCGAAGCGACGGCGCGGCAACGGGCGGTCGGGCCGAGGCGCTAGTTGGGCGATTCGTTCGCCTGGCGAATTAATGGTGGTCTGTCCCCATTTTTGCTCCTTGCTCGCGCCGAAGCGGATGGTTTCTTTTCGAATTTATCCAAAAGTAATTGCGCGTCTTTTGCCAATTGCGGGGTGATTTCTACGATTCCACCTTCTTCATGTTGTTGCTTTATTCCGTTAAGCGCTTCCGGCGGGTATCTTCCGGGATCTGAGTCAATAAGCTTGTGACAGGTTTTGCAAAGAAGCAATAGATTATCGTATCCATCTCTATCGGAAGCAGAAAGCTCCGGGTCATATCTTGGTCCGTTTTTACGCCTGGCTCTAATATGACAAATCTCACCAACCACTATTCCATCTACGATAATTGGAGCAGTGCACTTTGGAAAGGCGCACTGATTAGACGATTTGGCGTAGAGCCTTTTTATGGTTGTCGTTTTTATTGCCATGCATCTGTCCTACAAATGGTCAGCCTGCTTCAAGCTTTCGGCCTCTTTGTTGCCGAACGTCATGCATAGCCCGGCGCATGCTGACGAGCCGCCAGCGTCAGCGGCGGGTCGTCAGCATGCGGTCGGGCCGAGCCTCTTGTTGGACGTGTCAGTTGCATTTCCGCATGCAGGTATCGAAAACATTGAACTTAATCGCTAGCGATGCGCCGTAACCGATGTAGCCGATTAGCTGACCGAACCCCGAATCGTGATTCAGGCCAGCGCTACCAATCTCATCGAGGAGGCCGGTGACTGCCGCAATCTGCAAGTCTTGTTCGGTAAAACCCTCTTGTAGGGCCGTGTTGATCGCGTAGGAACAGCTAGGGCTACCGATTACGTCATTGACGCCAAAACCGAATTCCTTCTTGAAGTAATGCCCGAAGGCGGTGCTGCAAACGTCAGGCCCCCAGGTCATTGCTAGACACTTTACAGCGCGGTTCGAGCAGTATTCGCTGGATCTCCAAGAGTAGGTGCTACGTGATCGACCGAGCCCCTTGATCTCTAGGGCGTACTTGTTCCCTGGGTCCATCTTGAGGATGTGATCCGCGTAATCCTTTGCCAGTTTGATGTTCCCCTGGGTCTTTGCTGTCTGCGCTAGACCACCAATTGCTCGCATTCTTTCAAGGTCGGCGGTTGCGGTGTCCCAGGCAGTACTGAAAGAGCTTATCGCATGGTAATACCTTCCGTTCCGGAAATGTTTGTTGCCTTGTCGGTAGGCGCTGAATGAGCGAGTACCCTTGCTCTTGACCTTGTTCGGCAAAGACAAGAAAGCATCGAATACGTAGCCGGAGCCGCCATTACCAAAAGTTATATAGACCCATTTGCCGGACTTGCCGCCGATTCTTGTCGTGTCGCTTACCACTGACGATACTCTGACTGCGTCACCATAGGGAAGCTTCGTGACAACGTCAGAATAGGTGTTCGGGCCGGAGCGGACCTTGAGTGCATCCGCTATGACAATGTACATGTCGCCTGCTGCTTGTGCCTGCGTTCCGCACAGCAGGCAGACCGTTAGAAAAATCGCTCTGAGTCGCATGCTATCGTCTCCCTGCTTCGTCCAACGTCAACCGCAGCCCGCGCCAAACTGCGGCGACGCGCGAAGCGCCCGCCGCAGTTTGGCGTCGGGCTGGCGGATTTGTTAGCGACCTTGTATTGGCTCTACTGAAACAGCCCGGTGGCTGCTGTACCTCAGGATAGAAAGCGAGACTTCCCTACAGGCAGTGTTGATATAGTCAGAAAGGAACAGCGTATGCCAGACCTTTTCGCCGTCAATGTGGTGAACCACATCGCCCACCTTTACGCCAGCACGTTCGGCTGGGCTATTAGGTTCCACAGCATCGATTCTTGCGCCGTAGTTGAGAAGCTCGCCTCTCGATAAGAGGTTGGTTACGTCGGATATCTGCACGCCAATGATGCACCTGCCTGACTTCCGTACGGGGTAGGCTTGCAATGTATGCGAGTCATGACGAAGGTACAAGATCGTAAGTGCCTCGCCGCAATTCTGATTGGTATACGAAGAGACAAAGGCGGTCCCCGTCACTTTCCTGTCGTTAATTTCATAGATGATGTCACCCGGTAGGAGACCAGCAGCGGCAGCGGGTAAGTTGTTGTAGACCTTTTCCACTCGTGCGCCAGAGTGTATTGTCGTCCCCGAGTAACCGTAAGCATCCAGATCAGAAATGCTTAGACCAATTGTGCATCGACCACGCAGATCGGGGGGGATCAACAGGTTTCCTGTTGCATAGATCTTGCATGTCGATGAAACGGCGTACTCTTGCCTGAGAGCGTTGCATGATCCCAGAGCCGCTTGATTTGCTGCCTTTTGGTCAGCCCGACCTGTAGACCACCCCCAGACACGACGATTTTCTCCGTTCGCCACAGCGAAAGCTTTAGCTCCAGTCTGTTCGCGGTACTCTTGATAGTCTCGTGCAAACTCATCGACGAACAGATCAGGTAGGAAACCCGGCGCTAAAGCATTGAATCGAAATAGAAAAACACCCACCATAATGAATAACGCGAGCACCCCAAGGACAAGGACTGCTGCAAGGTGGAGAATTCGGGCTGCAAGGAAGCCTAAACCGGCGCCTGATAGGGCGTAAATGAGCGCTGCCTCGGAGCTGTCAGTTTGGGACAACCCCAGCAGGCCACCTCCCAGGAAACCAACTAGTATAAGGCTGGTGTAGAATCCGACGGAATCGCCGTTGCCGTTTGCCATCTCTGCATCTACTGAAGGTGCTTCCGTTGAGGGGCTTGATCTTCGCTAACGTGTAATAGACGGAATTTGAAATATTGGATATTCCGGAATCAGGAAATATGGGCCTAGACGTAATCCGTCTTTCTGCTAACCTGTCGCCCAAACGCAACGCACCGCATCACGCTTCCGCACCCCTCGCGCCTTCCGCCTACGCCTGACGCGCGCATAAGGTATGCCCCCATCAACGCCCATGTCAACCCGCGCCGAGCAAGTCGCCCGCTTCTGGTCCAACTATCTCGCGCAGTTGGAGAAAGCGCAGGTGCGGGCGGACCAGCGGCGGTGGTATGTGCTCCGCGCGGAGCGGTTTCTGGAGGCGATTCAGCCGAAGCGTCTGGCGCAACTGTCGGCACAGGATGTGTCGGGGTATCTGTCCGCGGCGGGTCGGGAGACGTCGCTCGCGACGTGGCAGTTCGTGCAGATGGTCGATGCTATACGGATTCTAGGCGTCACCGCGGGCGCGCCCTGGGTTGCGGCGGTGGACTGGTCGCACTGGCGGGCCTCGGCGCAGACGATGAGCCCGGAGCACCCGACGGTGGCGCGGGATTATGGGCCGGAGGTGCAAGGGCTGGAGCCGGCAGGGCCGATGACGAATCTGGCGACGGTGCGGGCGGCGCATCAGGCGGTGGTGGACAGGATGGTGACCGAGATCCGCCGGCGCGGCTATTCCATCCGCACCGAGCGCGGGTATCTCGATTGGGTGCTGCGCTTCATCGCCTTTCACGGCGGGCGGTCGCCGAACGAGCTGGCGGATGCGGATATCGGACGGTTTCTGGACTGGCTGGCGGTGAAGCGGCGGGTGTCGGCGAGCGAAGCAATAGGGGACAGACCACGTTTTCTGGGGCTCTCGCTTTGCCGGGACGATAGAAAACGTAGTCTGTCCCTTTTTTCTCCCCAGAACGCCCCCTCGGAGGGGGGATGCGGAAAACCGCAAACCCGCCGCGGAGCAACTACCGCTGTCGGGCAACTGATCAGTCAAGTCAGTCTGCTGGCGTAAAGGGCTCTGACCCCTTTATCTTCACTGACCCCTTTATCTTCAGACCCCTTTATCGTTCACGCTGCCGGCATCTCTGCGGCCTCTGGCGTGGGCCAATCAGCGCACGCTCTACGACCTGATGACCCGCTGCGCTTGGGAGACGTTGCGCACCTTCGCGCGTAACGATCCGCAGTTGCAAGGCGAGGCCGGTGCCATTGCGGTGCTGCACACCCACTCGCGCCGGCTCGACTACCATCCGCATGTCCATGTGGTCATGCCGGCGGCGGCCATCGCGGCCGAGCGGCGGCGCTGGCGCACCAAGCAACGCAACCAGCGCAGCGCCGGCAAGGGCGCCTATCTGTTCAGCCACAAGGCGCTTGCCAAGGTCTTCCGCGGCAAGCTGCTCGTCACCGGCGCCGGACTCGCGCTGCCGCCGAGCTATCCGAAGGACTGGGTGGTCGACTGCAAGCACGTCGGCAGCGGCGCGAAGGCACTGGTCTACCTCGGGCGCTATCTCTACCGCGGGGTCATCCGCGAGCAGGACATCCTCGCCTGCGAGAACGGGCAGGTGACCTTCCGCTACCGCCACGCCAAGCGCAACCGTTGGGAGTACCGCACATTGCCCGGCGCGCGATTTCTCGCGCTGGTGCTTCGCCATGTCCTG
>NZ_JABX01000090.1 GCF_001469165.1 Thiohalocapsa sp. ML1
GTCGCGGCTAAAGTCGCTGCCACGGGCGGATTGCGCGTGCGTTGTGGGAGCGGCTTTAGCCGCGATCGAGCGCGATGCTCAAGCCTGTCGCGGCTAAAGCCGCTCCCACGGGCGGCGGGTCGCTCAGGCGGCCAGCGGCTGCGGCTCGTGCGACAGGCAGGCCTTGGGACAGACGCGCGAGCAGGACTCGCAGCCGATGCAGTCCATGACGTTCTTGAGGTTCATGACCATGCCGGGGACCTCGTCGAATTCGTCGTCGAAGTCGTCGCTGTCGTCGAGATCGAGCTCATCGCGGTCCACGAGCTCGAAGACATCGCGCGGGCAGACCTTGTAGCAGCGCCCGCAGCCGATGCAGTTGGATTGATTCAGGGCCGTGATGAAGGCGGGCGTCCACTGCGCGCCGCCGCGGGTCAGGCCGGTGATGGTGCTCATGATGCGCTCCCGGTGGGTGGCTTGAGGCTTGGGTTGGCTTAATCGGATTGGCTTAATCGGGTTGGCTGAAGCGGAAAGCCTGCGGTGGGGTCGGTTCGGTGCCGGCCGCTCAGGCCGCCGCCTCGGCCGCCTTGAGCTTGGCATCCGCCTCGGCCCAGGCGCGGCAGGCGTCGTAGGTGGCCTGCGCGATGCCCGGGATTTCTTCATAGCCCGCCGGCAGGCGGTCCTCGACCAGGTCGTGCAGCTCGCTCGCGCGCTCGCTCGCGATACGCTTGGCCTTCTTGACGGCCTTTTCGAGGGACTTGATGTCTTCGTCGGTCATTGTTGCGTTGCTCCTCGGTTAAGGGGCGCGGCCAAGGCCTCGGGATTCCCAACCCCTAGGCCCCAGCCCCTAGCCCCTAGCCCCTCACTTACAACCCTGCCACTTCCGGATACATCCCCACCAACTCCAGCGCCACGGACAGGTGCTTGTCCGCGTCGTCCTTCAGCTTGCTCAGGCTCTCGTAGCCAAAGCGGTGCACGTCGCGCAGCGAGCGGTCGAGCACGACGAGCTTGCCGACGGTGATGACCACGCGCCCGAAGCCCTCGTGGGTGAGGTTCACCAGCGGCACGGCCATGCGGCCGCATTCCTGCTCGATGAGCGCAGAGATGGCGTTGTAGAAGACCTTGATGCGGGAGATGACGATCTCGTCCGGGTCGCCGACGATGGGCAGCTCGCGCTTTTCTTCCTTGGTGAGCACGAAGGGTTCCAGGATCTCCGCCGGCGACAGGTTGTCGAGGGTGCCGTAAGGGTCGGTGGCGCGCATCTGGCGGACCATCTCGATGCCAAAGGCGGTGGTCAGGACGGGGTCGTCGGCGGCGATCTTTGGGGTGGTGGTTGTGGTCATTTCGGCTTTCGGTTCGTTTAGGTTGGCGAAGGAAGAAGTGCGAAGTGCGAAGTGCGAAGTGCGAAGTGCGAAGTGCGTAGTGCGTAGTGCGAAGTGCGGTCAGCCGGCTACGGTAGGGTGGGGCGGGTGGATGGTGACTGGGATGCCGGTTGGGATGCGGCGCAGCAGCACGGGGCGGAAGCGGGCTCGGGCGCCGCTGCCGCCGGTGACGAGCCCGGCGAGCCAGAGCCCGGCCAGGAGCCCGCCTAAGCCGCTCGCGGCGCCGGCCATGTCGCCGAGCCCGGCGGCCTCTGCGGCACCGGCGGCGCCCAAGAGCGCGAGCAGCGGCAGCAGGTAGGCCACGAGCGACGCGCGCACCAGCACCGGGCTGCGGATGCCGATGACCACCCGCTCGCCCGCCGCGAGCCCAAGGTGGTCGAGCACCCGCAGGCGCGTGGCGTTGCCCTGGCCGAACAGCTTGGCAACGGTGGCCGTGCCGCAGCTCGCGCCCTGGCCGCAGGCGCTGCAACTGCTCTGCCGCGGCACCTCAACGAGGGCGGCGCCGTCGACAACGGCAACAACGGCGGCTTCTTGTTCGATCATGATCGTTGGCTCAACTTGTCGCTGGAGAAGGGCCGAGGGCCGAGGGCCGAGGGCCGAGGGCCGAGGGCCGAGGGCCAAGGGCCAAGGGCCAAGGTGGTGCAGCAGCCGGCGTCCTCGGCCCTCGGCCCTCGGCCCTTTCTGCTTGCTCTCGTGCCGAGGCTCCGCCTCTGCACGCCTCTTCGCGGCTCTGCCGCCCTGCGCCGCGCACTGGCGGCAGAGCCGCCGTACCAGGTGCCGAGGCAGAGTCTCGGCACCAGTCGGATTCGATTCCGTGCCTCGGCGGACTGAAGTCCACCTTCCCCAGGGGCCGACTAAAGTCGGCGTACCCGGGAACGGCCTCGCAACTTCCGCAGTGGTGTACTAGCCAGCCACTAGCCACTAACCACTAGCCACTAGCCACGAGCCTCGGCACCAGTCGGACCCTTCCAACTTCAAACTTCCCGCAGCCGCGCCATCTTCCTTACAAACTTCACACTTCACACTTCAAACTTCAAACTTCAAACTTCAAACTTCAAACTTCAAACTTTTCACTCACTCCACCCCTCCGCCTCCATCGCATCAAACCGGTCCGCCCGCGGCGAGCGCCGCTCGATGGCGCGGGCGAGCCAGGCGCTCGGGCCGTCGCGCAGCTCTTGCTGTAAGTCCCTGAGCAGGCCGCTGATGAGGGTGTCCGGCGGGACCTTGATGGGCTGGATGCCGTGGGTCTTGAGCTGGCCGATGGCGGAAGCGCCGACGGCCTGGCAGTAGACGGCGACGCAGTCGGTCAGCGCCGCGATCTTCGCGGCAAGCTTGTCCTCGTTGCCGTCCATGTCGAGGCGGCCGAACTGCGCGGCCTCTTCCAGGTCGTAGCGTGCGGCGCCGATGCGGTAGATGACAAATCCCTGCGCGGCGCCGAAGTGCTGATCCACGTGCTTGCGGTCGGCGCTGGCGAAGGCGACCCGCACCGTCACTGCTTCGTCGCCGGCATCGATGGCGGCCGGCGCGGCGCTGCCGCCGTCGATGAGCCTGAGCTTGCGTTCGAAGGCCATGGTCCTCTCCGGTCCGGGTTGCTGCTCGCCCAGGCGCTAGGCCGCAGCGAGCGCGTCGCGCTCGGCGTCCGGCCACTGCTTGAGCGTGGATCGATACGCGTGAATCTCGCCCTTGTGCAGGCCAAGCACGATGTTCGCCAACTCAAACAGCGTGGCGCGCGTGCCCGTGTAGCCCACCCACTGGCGCTGATAGCCGCCGAGCAGGTCGAACTGCGGGAAGCCCGCGCGCAGCAGCGGAATCCCTAAGCGCTCGGCGGTGTGGGCGCCGTGGCTGTTGGTGATGAGCACCTCGGCGCCGTTGGCGCGGGCGGCCTGCTCCAGGTCTTCGAGGTCGCCGATCTTGACGCTCGCGGCGCGGACCTGGCGCAGCGCCGGGGCGTTGGTGGGCGCGACGGCGGCGACGGTCTCGGCACCCATGTCGGCCAGCACTTGCGTGATCGCTGCCAGCAGATCGCCCTCCGCGGCCACCGCGAAGCGCGCCTGGCCGAGCGCGAAGTGGGCGTCGAGCATGGCGTCCTGCAACTGGCTCCGCTGGCGGGTGATGCGCTCCGGCACCGGCTCGGCGCTGATCTCGGCGAGCGCAGAGATGAAGGCGTCCATGGCGTCGATGCCCATCAGGTGCGGGAATCGGTAGTCCGGCACGCCGGTGCGCGCGGCGAGGGCGTCGGCGGCGCCGGCCAGCGACGTGCCGATGACCAGCGTCGCGACGGAGTCGCCCGCGGTGGCCAGCTCCGAGACCCGCGTGCCGCCGATGGTCAGCGCGCTGAAGTCCGCGTCCGCGAGGTGGCCGTCGAGGGAGTCCGAGATGTCCGGCAGCACCAGCGCCCGCAGCCGGAAGCGCTCCAGCAGGTCCTTGATGTGCTCGATGTCGCCGACCGTGAGATGCGAGCCCGGGAGCACGTTCACCTGCCGCTGCCGGCGGCCGGGGCGGGTGCCGGCGACGCTGGACTTCGGCACCAGCCGCTCGATGATGGCCTTGAGCGCGGCGTTGAAGCCGGACTCCAGGCTGCCCGCGTAGTCCGGCGTATTCACCGGCACCACCGCGATGTGGTCGTACTCCGGATGCTGCGCGCGGAACATGCCGACGGCGCGCTCGATGTCGGCGCCCTGGGTCTCGGTGAGACCGGTGGTGGGCAGGCCGATGAGCGCCGGCGC
The DNA here is from genome assembly GCF_001469165.1 of Thiohalocapsa sp. ML1. Taxonomy (GTDB): domain Bacteria; phylum Pseudomonadota; class Gammaproteobacteria; order Chromatiales; family Chromatiaceae; genus Thiohalocapsa. The sequence goes on from NZ_JABX01000090.1 coordinate 4,085, forward strand.
GTGCTTGCCCGCGATGGTGGCCAGGCCTTCCACCACGGCGTCGTCGCCGCCCATGATGGTGGTCACCTGATCCAGCGCCGTGGTCTGCATCGGCATCGGCTCACGGAAGTGCTGGATGAAGAAGATCTTGCCGAAGGCGGTGCAGCCCTGGGAGCCGTGCAGCATCGGCAGGCAGCGGTCCATCCCTAAGAAGGCGAGCGTCGCGCCCAGCGTGGCGCTGGCCTTCAACGGGCTCACGGCGAGCGCCTTGTTGCGCTTGACGATCTCCGGCGGGGTGATGGTCATGTCAGGCATGGCTCGCGACCTCCTCTGCGGCTGCTCTGGGCTCGGCGGGGCGTGCCGGGGAGGCTGCGCGGACGGCGCGCTCGGCGGTGTCGGCGGCGCCTGCCGGCACGGCCCACGGCGGCGCGCTGCGCACGGCGCGCCAGATCGGGCTCTCCAGGGTCACGGTGAGCTGGCGGGCCAGCTCCAGCATGCCGTCGTAGCCGGCGTAGCCGTATTCGCGCTCCTGATTGATGTCGAGGAAGGGGATGCGCGCCTTGAGCGCCGTGTACATGTTGCGCCCGCCCGCGATCATCACGTCGGCGCCGTAGCGGTTGTACAGATCGAGCAGCGCGCGCGGGTTGCCGTCCTCGATCATCGGCGCGTCCTCGCCCATCAGCGCGCGGATGCGGGCCTTGTCGTCCTCGGTGGACTTCTTGGTGCCGGTGGCGACCACGGTCATGCCAAGATCCTGCAGTGCCGACACCACGGACCAGGACTTGACGCCGCCGGTGTAGAGCAGCGCGCGCTTGCCGGCCAGGCGCTCGCGCCAGGGGGCGAGCGCCGCGTCGATGCGCGCCTCCTCGCGGGCGATGATGGTCTCGGTGCGGGCGGTCAGGTCCGCATCGCCAATGAGCTGCGCGAAGGTGCGAAGCGCATGGGACACGTCCGCGACGCCGTAGAAGCTGCCCTCGAACCAGGGCGTGCCGTAGGCCTCCTGCAGCTTGCGCGCCACGTTGATCATGGCCTTGGAGCAGACCATCATGTTGACCTCCGCGCGGTGCATGGTCTGCACCTCGCGGAAGCGGGCGTCGCCGGAAAGCGTGCACAGTACCCGCAGGCCCAGCTCGTCGAACAGCGGCAGCACGTGCCAGAGCTCGCCGGCGATGTTGTATTCGCCGATGAGCGAGATGTCGTGCACCTTGAATCCGTCCCTTTCGATGCCCGCCGGCACCGGGTCCGGCTCGCGCGTGCCGCAGACCTGCTTGACCATGGTCTCGCCGGCGATGCGGTTGCCCAAGTTCTTGGTACCGTAGAAGCCGGCCGCGTCCACGGAGATCACCGGCGTGCCCCAGCGCTCGGTGGCCGCCTTGCAGACGGCGCCGACGTCGTCGCCGATGAGCGCCGGCACACAGGTGTTGTAGACGAACACCGCCGCGGGCTGGTAGCCGTCGATGGCCTGCTTGATGCCGTGGAAGAGCCGTTTCTCGCCGCGGCCCATGATCACGTCCTGCTCGGTCAGGTCCGTGGTCATGCCGAGCTTGAAGATCGCGGGGCCGGTGGAGCGGGTGCCGCGGTTGTCCCAGGCGCTGCCGGCACAGGCGATGGAGCCGTGCACGATGTGGGCGACATCGACGATGGGGAGCAGCGCGATCTGTGCGCCGTCGAAGGCGCAGCCGCCGGCGGTGGCGCCGGGCTTGGTCTTCGCGCAGCCGGATTTTTCTTTCTTGTTGTGCTCGCAGGCCGGCTCGTCGAGAAGCGCGGCGATGTCTTTCTGTTTCATGCTCGATCCTGGTGCGACAGCTATCGAGGATTGTTAGCAGAAGACATGCCAGCGGGCGATGGGCTCTGTCGTGATGCCGAGTAGATGCGCTAAAGCGTTATTGCAAATATAGAAAATGGCCTGCGGTCGGTCACTCCCGGCGACTTGGGCTGCCCTGTCGCAAAGCCGACAAGCCGCGTTCCGTGAAGGGTTTGGAACAGGTGATCGCCGGTGCTGCTCGGCACAGTGGGAGCGGCTTTACCATGAAAGTCGCGCGCGGCGCGCTCCGTAATCTCCCTCTCCCTCTGGGAGAGGGCCGGGGTGAGGGCAACGGCCATGGCGAGCGGCGCCTTTCATCCTGCGGGGTGGCGCTGGTCGCCATGGCCGTTAGCCGCGACTGCTGCGCCGGGGCAGTCAGCAGGCTCTATCGCGGCTAATGCCGCTCCCACGCTGGGGCGCCGTGGGAGCGAGCTCAGCCGCGAGTGCAGGGCTGGCACTGGGATTGCTTCCAGACTCAGGATTGCCCCCAGCCCGACAACGGAAGCCTCGCCCATGCCACCGACCCTCGACGACCTCGCCGCCGCCGTGCGGCGTGCGGACCTGATCCCCTATCTTGGCCCGGGCGTGCTCGCGGGCGTCGTCGATACGGCCACGGGCGAGCCCATGCCGGTGCAGAGCGACGACATGATCCTGGCCATGAACAACGGCCGGCCGATGTCCAAGCGGCTCATGTGGGAGTTTCCGCGGGCGGCGATGGAGGTGGAGCTCAAGCGCGGGCGCAGTGCTTTGCACCGCTTCCTGGACCAGCTCTACGGCCAGCGCACCTGGACCCGGGCGCCGCTGCACGACTGGCTCGCCGCCCTGGCGCCGCCCTATGTCATCGACATCAACCGCGATACCCAGCTCCAGGACTCCTACGCCGAGCGCCCGCATACCCTGATCCGCGGCATCGCGCGCATCGGCGGCACGGACTATCGCTTTCGGCTGGACGCCTACGACGGCGAGAGCTACCGCGAGGTCGAGCAGGATGCCGTGGACACGCGCCTGCCGGTGCTGTTCAAGCCCATGGGCAGCCCGCGGCCGAACGCGACCTACATCGCCTCCGATGCCGACTTTGTCGACTACCTCACCGAGCTGATGGGCGGCTTTGGCATACCGAAGTTCCTGAAGGACTACCGCATCGGCCGGCAATACCTCTTTCTCGGCCTGCGTTTCACGCGCGACACCGAGCGCATGGTGATGTCCGACATCATCTACGCCGCCGGCGAGCCCGCGGGCTACGCGCTGATCCCGGAGCCGACGGACAAGGAGCGGCGCTTCTGCGAGACCAAGCGCATCGAGATCATCGAGTCCGACGTCGCGGACCTGCTCGCCGCCACCGGCGACGCCGACCTGCTGCCGGATGCGGCGACCATCGGCTGCTGAGGCAGCCCACTTCGGCGCAAAGGTGCTGCGCGCCGGGTGTCGGGGCACGCGCCGCATCCGGCTTATCGTGCTCGGTGCGATCGCGAAGCGCCCGCGCAACGCCCCGTGGGAACTGTTCAGCGCCGAAATGGATCGGATTCGCCACGGGGTGGCGCATTATCGTGTCCGCGCGCTGCACAGGCCGCCGCCTGCCTGGACAGCGAGCCGTCACGGACTGGGAGCGCCGGCTTTCAGCCGGCTTCGCGCGCCGGGGGCTCGATGCCCCCGGCGTGCGATCGACTGCGCTGGAGCAGGGCGACTGCCCGCCGGGCGGGAGACTGC
>NZ_JABX01000091.1 GCF_001469165.1 Thiohalocapsa sp. ML1
CTTCGCCCGCAGCACGTTCAACATCCAGGTGCGCGCCGAAGGCGCTTCCGCGGAACCTCCGCTATACGCCGTTGACACACCCCCAACCCGCGCCGCCGAGGAAGCGCACCTGCGCGAGCTGACCGTCCGCATCAAGCGCCAGGCTTGGCTCTACGCCCCGCTGCGCGGGCAGGGCCGCGGCAACGACCCGATGCGCCGTCGCGTCGAGAACCACCTCGGCCCGGCGTGCTGGCAGCCCCGCCGGCGCCGTGACGACACATTGCCCGCGGACGCGCTCGCGCGAGCCGAGGCACCGCCCATCCCGTTCAACGACGTGCTCGACGCCTTCGCCGGTCGCCCCGCGGCAACGAACACAGGCGCGGGCACGGGAGGCGCCGTGGCAGCGGACGCGAAGCCCGTGCAGCCCATCCGCCAGGCCGCGGTGCTCGGCGCGCCCGGCTCGGGCAAGAGCACGACCTTGAGCCGCCTCGCCCTTGATCTCGCGAAGCCCGACGACCCGCACGCCCCCATTCCGGTGCTGGTGGACCTCGCCGCCTGGACCGCCGACCCGTGCGGGCCGGACGGCGCACCGCTTGCCGAACCCACGCCACAGGACTACGACGCAGAGCTGCGGCGCTTCCTGGCCGAGCCGCGCTGGGGCCTGGGCCATGCACTGCATCACCTTGCGGGCCTTGGCCGCCTGGTGCTGTTGCTGGACGCGCTGAACCAGGTGCCCACCCGGCAGCGCGCCGACAAGGCGGCGGCGATCAAGCGGCTCATCGCGGAGCTGGACAGCCGGCACCCGGGCAACCAGTGCTGCCCCGTCTACGTCTCCTGCCGGACCGAGGACCACGAGCGCGGCGGTCTGGACCTGGGCCTGGACACCCTGACCCTGCAAGCGCTCTCGCCGCCCCGACTGCGCGATGTGCTGCGACACTGGTGGCAGCCCTGGCCGGGCGACACCACCGCGCCGGATCCGGACGGCTGGCGAGCGCTGTTCTGGCGCCTGGCGGGCGATCCGGACATGGAGCAAGTCGAGCAGGCCTGGCTCGCCGCCGGCGGCGACCCGGAGCTGATCTGGACGCTGAAGCAACCCGACGACGCCCGCTGGGACGAGACGGCGGCCCGTGCTGGGGCGGACCAGCGTGCGCTCTTGGACCGATGGTCCGGCAAACGCTGGCTCTGGTGCCGCCACCGGGCCGACCCGCGCAACCTGATGGACCTCGCCGCGAACCCCTTCATGCTCTCGATGCTCTGGGACGTCTGGGTTCACGAGCAGGGCTGCCTCCCCGACAACCGCGGCGACCTGTTTGCGTACTTCGTCACGAGCCTGCTCGCGCGCCGGCACGACCGCAAGCCCGACGCCGCCGGGTCGCAGTCTCCGCCGCCGGCCGACGACGGGCTCGGCACGCTGCGTGACGGGCTGAAGGCGCTCGCCTGGGACATGCAGATGCAGCGCGTCGCCGGCAGCGGCGGCGATGACGACCTGTCCGTGATGACCGAACTGCCCGCCGCCAACGTCATTGCCACCCTGGGGGGTGGCGCCGCCGGCCAAGAGCAGCTCCGGGACGCGGTGGCCGCGACGCTGCTGGAGCGACCGCCGCCGCCGGAACGGGGCGGCCCGGAGAAGATTCGTTTTCGCCACCAGCTCCTGCAGGAATGGTTCACCGCCACCGCGATGCAGGCGCGCCTGGACGCCGGCCGGCTCGACCCCGCCGCGCTCTGGCCACGCGAGCGCTGGTGGGCGCCGAGCGACTGGGAGGAGGCCGCCGTGCTGCTGGCCGGGCTCTACGTCCCCGACCCGGACGAGCACCCGCCGCGGGACTACTGGACCGTCATCCGCTGGCTCAAAGACGCCCAGCCGGAGCTGGCCGCCCGCTGCATCCTGGAAAGCGGCGTCGTCGAGCCGGACGTGCACGGCCGGTTATGGCTGGGTGCGGACGACGCCGAGGATGCCGCCCGCCGCGACGAGCTGCGCGCCGCCTGGCTGCCGCGGCTCACCGACATCGCGCGCGAGCCGATGCCGGAAGCCCGCGCCGCCATCGGCCGGGCGCTCGGGCTGCTGGGGCTGGACAACCGGCCCGGTGTCGGGCTGCGGGCCGACGGCCTGCCGGACATCGCGTGGGTGGACATGCCGGCAGGCGAGTTTCTCTACGGCGACAAGCCGGAGCGCCGCCACTGCGACGCCTTCGCCATCGCCCGCTACCCCGTCACCCACGCCCAGTTCCAGGCCTTTCTGGACGCGGAGGACGGCTACGACAGCGACCAGTGGTGGCAGGGGCTCGCCGACCCCGAACGGCAGCATCAGCCCGCCCGCTGGCCCATTGGCAACCACCCGCACGAGACCGTGAGCTGGTTCGAGGCCATGGCCTTCTGCCGCTGGCTAACCCACAAGCTCGGCGCCGACCCGAACGGGCGCATCGTCCGCCTGCCGACGGAATGGGAATGGGAGCGCGCCGCCCGCGGCACCGCCGGGCGCATCTACCCTTGGGGCAAGGACTACCTGCCCGGACACGCCAACATCAACGAGACCTGGGAGCACGCCAGGGTCGGCCCGCACTACCTCGGCCGCACCAGCGCCGTCGGCCTCTATCCGCAGGGGGCGACGCCTGACGCGGCGGACCAAGCGGGTGTTGACGACCTGAGCGGCAACGTCTGGGAGTGGTGCCTGAACGAGTATGAAAAGCCGAAGCGTGTACAGCCGGGCGGCACCGCGTCGCGCGTGGTGCGCGGCGGGTCTTGGATCGGCGACCACGACTTCGCCCGCGCCGACTACCGCTACCACAACCTCCCGGACTACCGCCTCGACTACTTCTGTTTCCGCGTGGTGCGCGCGGCCCCCATCCGCTGATCACTGAATCTCTGTTCTCTGTTCTCTGTCTTCTGTTCTCTGACGGCGGCGTGGCTGTCTTTGCTGCGCGAAGCGCAGTCGCGATTTTGGGCAAAGCGCAGCGTGCCCATCGCTGCCCCCTGCTGCCGCCCGTGCTGGAAACAATCTGCCAGAGCCCTATGAGCGCCTGCCGATGCTGGATCAGTGTTCCGGCCAGCGCTGGAGCGATGCCTGTCCAAGCCCGCTGGAAGCGCGTGGGAACCAGGCGAGCGTGCCACCCCCTGCAACGCGCCGCATCGCGCCAAGCCGGCTCCCGCTCGGCGCTTTGACGACGGTGAACGAGTGCTCTAGGCTCGTCGTATGAGCGCCTCGCTGATCGTCAACCGCCGCGTCGTCGTTGCCGTTGATGCGTTCGCGGAAATCATCGTCTGGCGGCTCCCGGCGCCGATGCCCGGCTGTACGCATCCGTTCAAGTACAGGCTGGCCTATGTGGTCCAAGGCCGGTGCGTCTTGCGCTATGACAACGAGCGCGGCAAGGGCGATCATCGCCACGCCGGCTCGCAGGAAGGCCCCTACCGATTCGACTCGCCACGCGCTTTGATGCGCGATTTCTTCGCTGATCTAAACAGGTGGAACCATGAGCACGGTCGTCCTTGAGGTCCGTTCCCTGGCAGACAGCCTGGCCGATGCCGCCGCGACGATGGAGGGCGAGGGCGCGGAGCAGGAGGCCCGCATCGCCTTCGCGACGCCGGAGCTGCTCTGGGAGGTGCTGACCGCGGAGCGCTGGGCCTTGCTGAAGGCCGTCGCGGGTGCGGGGCCGGTGTCCGTCGAACAGGCCGCGGCACGGACGGGGCGCAACTTGGGAACCGTGCGCGCCGATGTCGATGCGCTGGCTCAGGCCGGCATCCTGGAGCGGGTCGCTGGCGAGGGCGTCGAGTTTCCGTACGACACCGTGCGGGTGGAGTTTCTGCTGCGGGCCGCCTGAAGGTCCGTGCGCTGCGCCCACATCGTTACACACACCCTATCGCGGCACCGCTCGGGATTGGGATCGGGATCGTTTCCTAGCAGACCCTCGCGGCGGACCTGCTTGAGTTTCTCCGATCTCGATAGCGGTCCCGATAGCCCATGTTTAACCTGGCCCCATTGATATTCGCCGTTCCTGGCGGGTAAGTGCCCGATTCCTTTGTACACAGGTGCCTCGGCAGGCGAAGTAGTGCCATAACATTCAAAGGGGCCGGTTGCCTTGCGGCGTGCCGTGGTCTAGCTGTCGGGGCATGTATATCCGCCGCACCCACACGCGCAACACCGCCACGGGCGAGCGCTACTACAGGTATCGATTGGTGCGCTCGCAGCGCGTGGGGGGGAAGGTCCGGCAAGTCACGTTGTTGAACCTGGGTCGGCATTTCGCGATACCGCAGGCGGATTGGCCAACGTTGTGCGTGCGCCTGGAGGAGATCCAGAGCGGCCAGGGTGTCATGCTCGGCGGCTGCGCTTCGCTGCCGATCGAGCGCGAGGCGCAACGCCTGGCGGCGCAGTTGTTGGCGCGCGCGCAGGCGCCGAGCGCCGAGCCGGCGCCCGGCGCGCAGCCGAGCGCCGAGGTGCACAGCGTCGAGATCGATTCCCTGACGCTCGCGCGCCCGCGCACCGTGGGGGTGGAGGCGCTCGGGCTGTGGGCGCTGGCGCAGGTGGATTTCGTCGCCCTGCTGGAACGGCTGGGACTGACCGCGCCGCAACGCGCCGCCGTCGTAGGCGTGATCGTGGGGCGCATGGCCGCGCCGGGCTCGGAGTTGGCCACGCAGCGGTGGTTGTGCGAGCGCAGCGCCTTTGGGCGAGCTGCTCGATGTGGACTTCTCGATCGCAGCAAGGAAGAGAGCCACGGCGAGCGCGAATTGGCATGACATCTCGGCGCAGATGCGGGATAACACCCATCGCAGCCACAGCAAGGTACTGCTCTCAGGGAACGTGAGGGCTCGTGCGGAGGGGTTTTGTCCTTCAAAATGGCCCGCTAAGGCCTAAAACGCCTGCTTCTTGGTCAAAATAATCTTTATCAACAACTACTTCGCGTAATCCGACCCTGGGTGCCCTGGGTGCGCTATGCCGCCGCCCGGCATGACAGCTCCACCTTGACCTCGTCGTATGGCAGCAACAGCTTGCCGTCCTCAACGCGGTCGATGAGCCCGCAGGTGCTCAGGGTCTGCGCGTCGGTATGCACGCCCTTGACATCGCGCCCCACGCGCCGTGCCAGTTCGCGCACGCCCAGCGGGCCGGCCCCGGTCAATGCCTTGATGATGGCCCAGCGATTGGGGTTGAGAGTGGCAAGCAACCGCTCTTCGCTGCGGAACGAGTATCGGCAGCCCTGCGGCTCGCCGCGAAACGCAGCCCGCATACTGACCTTGACGCTCTCCGTACTTGCCACGTCGATGATGAGTGTCGTCATGGTTGCATCCTCAGAGCCGGCTGACATCGGCCCAAAAGTCGTCGACGAGCCGATCCAAGCTGGTGAATCGATAGGAGACCTCGGACTCGCCGAGGTGCTTGTGGTCGCCCTTGCCGGCCTCGTTGTCATAGCGCAACACGCAGGCGCCCTCGATGACCAATGCCAGGCGGTACTTGAATGGATGCGCGCTGCCCGGCAGGGGCGCCGGAAGCTTCCAGATCGACACGTCGACGAACCGGTCGTCGGCTAGATCGTAGCGTCGCTTCTGGAGCAATGTCGCCGGCATGTCGTCACCGTAACGACGCCCAAGCGTGTTGTCAAGACGACAACATGCCGACGCCGTCCGACGTGCCCACCCCGCAGGGTCTAGGATCCCGCGGGGGTCTGGACAGCGCAACAGTTTGTCTCGTGCCGAGGCTCTGCCTCGGCACGTCGTCTTCGCGGCTCTGCCGCCCGGGGCAGCGCCGGGATGCGGGGCCTAACTTGCTGCTCCCGGTGCCGGTGCCGAGGGCGATCTGCCGGGCGCTGCCGCGGGGGCGGTGGAGACCGACTCCTGGTGGTCAGGGCGGCGGTGGTCAGGGCGGCCGGGTTGCCGGCGCGCCGTGGCGAGGCAGCGCCTCGGCGCGCGCCGAGGGCCGTCCGCGCGGTGGGTCAGCGCGGGGAGCCTTGCGTGTCGCGACGCACTCACGACGGGTTGCACAATCGCCGGGCCGAGTACAGCGGAGCCGTGCCATGAGCCAAGTCGTCACCCAAGCGCGTCGCCTCAACAGTCGCTGCGACTAGTGCACCACCGCGGAAGTTGCGAGGCCGTTCCCGGGCACGCCGACTTCAGTCGGGGCCGTTGCCGGGGGTCACTCTCGCGACACCGCTCCAGCGGTGTCGCGCGTCCGCGGGCGCTCTGCGCCCAGGTTCGCGCAGGCGCGGGAACGGCGCCCGGCGCGGGGCGGCAGAGCCGCGCAGAAGCGTGCCGAGGCAGAGCCTCGGCACGAGAGCAGCCCCGCCGCGAGGTTCTTGCCGAGGCCCTCGCCAAGGCCGGTGCCGGCGACGATGCCGAGCTTAGGCCAACTCGCCGTCGTCCTGGTCCGCGAGATCAAGCAGGCTCAACGGCCTGCGCAGTGCCTCGTCCGAAAGCTCCCCCGTCCAAGGCAAGGGATGCGCCTGCTGCCTGAACGGCGCCGCCGGGGCGACTGGCTCCCACGCTCCGGCGTGGGAGCAAGGGCAGACGCTCCAGCGTCCCGAGCGCGCTGCATCGGCGACGGCAGCGCAGACACGCGGCGCTGGAGCGCCGGCCACACACTCCCACGCCGGAGCGTGGGAGCGAGGCGGACACTCGACGAGGCATTCGAGGCGAGCTGGTTCGGCGCCGTGCAGCAGGCGGTGAAAGAGACCCCCTTCGCGGAGGACGCCTTCCCGCAGGGTTGCCCTCCACCCAGCGCCAAGTCCTCGCGCCCGATTTCCGGCCCGAGTCCGCCGGTGCCGCCGCCGACCCCGACGGCTGGCGCGCACACACGCGTCTCGGCCGGCTCAGCGCCGGCGGCGCGTGAAGGTTGCGCAGGACCGGGCGCTGGTCGATCATTGGCCGCGCACAACAACCTCACGCCAGACGCACGGAGTCCGCCAGCATGCTCGACGTCACCCAAGTCCCCATCGCGCTCGCCGTGGCCAGCGCCACCGCCTACCTGCTCGCCCGCGGCACCCTGGGCGAGGCCGGCAAGGACGCCTACGCCGCGCTGACGCAGCGCATCCAAAAGTGGATCGCCAGGGAGCATATCGACAAGCTGGAAGACAAGCCGGACTCCGCAGGTCGGCAGACCACGCTCGCGGAGGAGCTCGCCGAC
>NZ_JABX01000092.1 GCF_001469165.1 Thiohalocapsa sp. ML1
GGAGCCGACCTGGAGGTCGGCTCTCCGGCCCGGCTGCGGCCCGGCTCTGGACTGGCAAGTCCTTCGCTGCCGCGCTTTGACTGGTGCCGAGGCGCTGCCTCGGCACCGCGATTGGCGGCTCTGCCGCCGGTGCACGGCGGTGTTGACTGGAGTGTTGACCTCCTGGTCAACACCGACCCGGCGCGAGAACAGTGCGCTCATGATTCCGATTGGAGGTTCCGTGCCTGACATGATCTACCTGCTCAACACGCCCATTCTCACCGCCTATGGCGATTTCCGGTTTACCGGGCCGATCGAGCCCGATGACGCTCGGCAGCGGCTGCGGCCCGGCTTCACGTCGGCGGTCGGGCATGAGCCTTCGGCGGCGTTTCTTGCCGCGCTGCTCGGCCTCGAGGTGCCGGTGCGCCGGGTGAGCATCGAGATGCAGCCGGGCGATGCAGCGTTGGTGCTGCGGCTGCGCCGACGGCTGCCCGAGGGCAAGCTGCTGAGCCAAGAAGAGATGGCGGCGGTGCCCTTCGAGCTGGGTTGGCTGGAGCGGCTGGCGTGATTGCCGAGGCTTGCGGCGCCGACCACAGCCGCGGTCGCCTGCGTCGTTAGTGCACCATGACGCAAATCCCGAGTCCGTTTCGGGTCGTTGTCGTTGTCGTAATCGTCTGCCGCGGACTCTTGATGACGACCACGACCACGACCACGACAACGAGGGCAACCGGCTCGGAATTTCCGCAGCGGAGCACTCGTCAGGCCATCCCCGCCTGGCACCGTCACGGCTGGAAGCCCTGACGACGCATGGGACCGGCCGCGCTGATCGGGATAGGGATCAAGGTCGCGCGCGTGACAATGGCAATGCCGGGCCGCGCCGGCTCATCCGAGCCGACACTGAGCAATTGACGGAAAGGTATGCGACCGATGTGGAAGACAACCAGCGATTTCATTGCGACCTATCTCGATCCGGTAGGCATCGTGCTCGGGCTCGTCATCGCCGTGCCCGTGTTCTGGACCTGGTGGGAGGTGAGCTTCGGGCGCCGACGGCGGGAGCGCCGCTGGTTCCGGGAATTCGCCAAGCGGCCGGGCGCCTGTCCCGGGATACTGATCGTCGATCTGCGCAGCGGCCTCGACGTCAAGTCCAGCGTCGAGCGCTTTCGCCGGGGCCGGGACGAGCTGCGCGACATCCCCGCGGATCGGGTCTTCAGCATCACGCGGGACAAGCACCTAGGCCCCGACGACATGCCGGACCTGCATCGGGAGCTGCGCGATACGGCGCGCCAGATCGCCGCGGGTGGCACCGACACGCTGCATTACTTCCATGCCGGCCCGGCGTGCCTTGCCGCGGTCGTCGGCGCCGAGTTCGCGAATACCTGCCGGGTCATCCTGTGGCAGTACGGCGCGGGCGAGTACACCAGCTTCGGCCCCCTGCGCCTCATCTCATGACCGAAGGCCAATCCATGCGCAGTGACGCTGCCGCCGGGGATGACGCGGCACGGGCCCAGGCCCATCTGGTCCTCGTCTCCGCCCAGCCCACGCCGAACCTGACCCCGGTGCTGGACCCGGCGGTGCGCCCGGCACGGGTGGTGCTGCTGGTCAGCCCGGATATGGAGCAACGGGCGGATTGGCTCGCCGCGGTGCTGGTGCGCCGCGGCGTGCGGGTCGATCGCTGGCCGGTCGAGCAGGCGTGGAACCTGGAGCATGTCCAGTTCCGCGTGCTGGAGCTGCTGGAGTCGGAACCGGCCTTGGTTGAGCGCGGCGGCATCGCACTGAACGTCACCGGCGGCACCAAGCTCATGGCCATTGCCGCCTTCGATGTGTTTCGCGCCTACGCGCTGCCCATCTTCTACGTGCATCCGGGGCAGGATCGCCTCATCTGGCTGCACCCGAGCGAGCGGCCCGGCCTCGACCTGGCGGACCGCCTGCGCTTGGACGACTTCCTGGCCGCGCATGGCGCCACGCTCATTGCCCGCGAAGACGCCGCGGTGCCGGTCGAGCGGCGCGCGCTCACCGATTGGCTGGTGGCGCAGAACGAGCGCATCGGCCGGCAGCTCGGCACGCTGAACTGGCTGGCCGGCGCCGCCGAGGGCACGCTTCTCTCGCCCGCCTTGGACCGTCGGCAAACGCGCGACGCGGCGCTCGCCGAGCTGCTGGGGCGCTTCGCGGACGCCGAGCTCCTGCGTGTCGAGGGCGACCGGCTGCGCTTTCCGGATGAGCCGGCGCGCTTCTACGTCAACGGCGGCTGGCTGGAGGGGCACGTCTACGCCGTGCTGCGCGAGCTGCGCGGCGAGGTGCCGCAGATGCAGGATCTGGCGCGCTCGGTGCAGATCGTCAGGGCCGGCGCGCGCGGCGAGGCGGTGCCGAACGAGCTGGACGTCCTTTCCCTGGTGGACAACCGGCTCTACACCGTGGAGTGCAAGACCCGCCAGTGGGGCGACAGCCAAGTTGCCGGACCGGGCGCGAATGCCCTGTATCGGCTTGACAGCCTGGGCGACCTGCTCGGCGGACTGCTGGCCCGCACCATGCTGGTCAGCTATCGCGTGCTACCCGATCACGTGCTGACCCGCGCCGCGGACCTGCGCATCGAGGTCTGCGCCGGTGGCCGGCTGCCCGAGCTGCCGGCGGTGCTGCGGCGCTGGATCGACCCCGCCCGGCGCCCGCCCGCGCCGGGCGCGTAGCCCGGGCTTCCAGCCCGGGTGCAAGCGCATCATCCGTAACCTGGGCTTCCAGCCCTGGTGCAAACGCATCATCCGTAACCCGGGCTTCCAGCCCGGGTTCGCCCAGGCCAGCATGGCCTGACGACATGGTCGGCGCGCCCTCGTGGCGGCAGTGATGACCAACCCCCCCAAAACCGCAACCTTGCAGTTTCGGCAAGCCCGGGCCGCGGCGCCTAACCTCGCCGCATGCCAAATCGCACCCTTCACATCGCCGCTTACGACATCGCCGACGACGGCCGGCTGCGCGAGGCGCTGACGCTCCTCAAGCGCTACGCCAGCGGGCGGCAGAAGTCCGTGTTCGAGTGCTTTCTGACGCCGGCCGAATGCGGCGCCCTGCTGGCCGGGGTGAAGGCCATTCTGGATCCGCTGGAAGACCGCTTCGCGCTGCTGCGCCTGGAGCCCCGCGGCAAGTGCCGTGTGCTCGGCCGCGCCGTGGTGCCGGCAGACCCGCCCTGGTTCTACGTGGGATAAAGACCATGACAACCCTCTATCTCGACCGCCGCGACCTCACCCTGACGCTCGAGGGCCAAGCCCTTGCCGTGTATGCCGGTGACGAGCGCCGCGGCACCGTGCCGCTGCATCTGCTCGAGCGCATCGTCATGCTGAGCGCCGTGTCGCTCAAAAGCAGCCTGCTCGCGCGGCTCGCCGACGCCGGTGTCGGCATCGTCGCCTTCGGCGGCCAGTTCCAGCGCAAGAGCGCCTTCGTGCACGGCAAGGGCCACAACGACGGCGCCCGCCGCGTCGGCCAATACCACCGCTACCAAGACGCCGAGTGGTGCCGGGCCTGGGCGCGGCGGCTGGTGCGCGGCAAGGTGATTCGCCAGCAGCGGCTGCTGCGCCGTGCGCTCGCCGAGCGCGCGGACCTGCGCCATCCGCTGCGCCAGGCCCTGGAGCGCCTCAGCGCCGCCGGCGCCCGGCTGCGCACCGAGCCGGCGCTGGAACTGGACACCCTGCGCGGCATCGAAGGTGCCGCCGCCGCGGCCTACTTCGGCGCCTACACCCGGCTCTTCGCGCCCGCGCTCGGCTTCACCGGCCGCAATCGCCGGCCGCCGAAAGACCCGGTCAACGCCGTGCTGTCGCTCGCCTACACCCTGCTGCACCACGAGGCCGTGCGCGCCTGCCACAGCGCCGGCCTGGACCCCATCATCGGCTTCTATCACCGGCTCGACTTCGGCCGCGAATCCTTGGCCTCCGACCTCATCGAGCCGCTGCGCCCCGCCGTGGACGACTGGGTCTGGGGCCGATTTCGCGCGCGCGAGCTGCGCCCCGAGCACTTCACGCAGGACGGCGACGCCTGCCTGCTCGGCAAATCCGGCCGAGCCCACTTCTATGCCGCCTGGGAGGCATTCGCGCGCCCGCGCCGGCGGCTGCTGCGCCGCTTCGTCCGCGCGCTGGCCGTCGAGCTCGCCCGCGCCGTGCCCGCCGCCCCGGCGCCCGCCGACAACCCCGATGACGCGCCGCCGCCGTTCTGAGCTCACCGACCGCCGCGCAGCCCCCAGGGTACGCCGGCTTCAGCCGGCCTAACTGGGTACGCCGGCTTCAGCCGGCCAGCCACTCCCGGGTACGCCGGCTTCAGCCGGCCCCGCACCCGCAACGGACAACACCCCACCAAACCCCATCCGCCTCAAGGACCCCCCAGATGATCGTCTACACCACCGCCGAGCCCGACCGCGACGCCCCGGCGTGTCCCGCCACCGACGCCCGGTCGCTTTACCTCGCCGGCACCGCCGACACCCGCGTCGCCCTCGACGGCCCCGCGCTCGCCGTGCAGCAGGGCGAGCAGGCCGAGCAGCTCTTTCCGTTGCAACGCGTCGCCCGCGTTTACAGCGGCGCCGCGGTTGCCTGGGACACCGCAGCACTGCTCGCCTGCGCCGAGCGCGGCATCGGCGTTGTCTTTGTCGACGCCGACGGCGACATCGCCGCCCGCCTGCTCGGCCGCCCCGGCGCCCGCGACGAGCTGCTGCACCGCCTGCGCGAATTCCTGCTCCTGCCCCAAGCCCCGGCGCGCTACCGCCATTGGTTGGACGGCATGCGCCGACGGCTCGCGTGGTGGGCCTGCATGAAGCTCGACGCCCCCGACCAACAGCGCGACCCGCGCCGCGCCCGGCTCTGGCTGGAGCAGCGCGCCGCCGCCTATGCCGGCGCCTCTGCCGCCGAGCACACCCGCCAATGGCTGCGCACCCTCGCACACCAGCGCGCCGAGTCGCACCTGCTCGACCTCGGCTTCGGCACCGCCACCGAGCTGGGCCAAGCCGGCGAGCCCAACCTGGCCCGCGACCTCGCCGAGCTGCTCAACTGGTACCTCCAGCCGCCGCGCCTCAACTGGCTGCGCCGTCGCCAAGCCGCCGCCCGCCAGCGCGGCGAGCCCCTGCGCGCGCCGCGCCATGCCGACGCCGTGCGCCTGTTCGAGTCCCGCTCCGTGCGCGTCGAAGCCCGGCTCCGCGACCTGAGCGGCAGCCTGCATCGCTGGCTCATCGACCAAGCCTGATCGAAGGTCCGCACCATGGCCGCCAACCAGCCTCGCCTGCATCTGCTCGCCTACGACATCGCCGACCCCAAGCGACTCACCCAAGTGCACCGCACCGTGCGCCGCTACGGCCTGCCGCTGCAATACTCCGTCTTCATCGTGCCGGCGACCGCCGCGCGCATGGAAGGCCTGCTCGCCGAGTTGGCCGATATCATCGAGCCCGCCGAGGACGACATCCGCGTCTACCCCCTGCCCAAGAACCCCGACATCGTTCACCACGGTCGGCAATGGCTCGCCGAAGGCATCCAGCTCCTCGGCGACGACCCCCTCGGCCGCCTCAACGCAGCGCTTGCGGACCCCGCCGACGCCGACTAAAGTCAACCGCGGAAACCTTGCGAAAAGGGCCGGCGATCGACTGTCCGACCAGCGAAAAGCGACAGCGCGCTGGCACCCAAGCCCCAGCGCGGGCGCAAGAGCCGACGCGCCTCGTCCCGGCGCGGTGTACCGTGATCAACCAGGTTCTCGTCAAGCCCATGGCAGCACACGCAACAACAACTTTCCGCAGCCCCGAAAGCCCGGCAACCCCCGCCGCAAGCCCCTGTAACCACAGCGCTTTCGGCGCCGGGCTCGCCGAACCAATGACCCGCTCAAAAGGGGATTAAGACACAGGGATGCACAGAAAGTGCGCGGGAAACACCCGCCGAACCAATGACCCGCTCAAAAGGGGATTAAGACGCGCATGTCGAGCAAGCGCTGCATGCTCTCAACCGCCGAACCAATGACCCGCTCAAAAGGGGATTAAGACTGCTGCAAAGGCGCTCGTATTGCGGGCGCAGGAGACGCCGAACCAATGACCCGCTCAAAAGGGGATTAAGACCGCGGACAGACGACAGGGATGCACAGAAAGTGCGCGCCGAACCAATGACCCGCTCAAAAGGGGATTAAGACGAGTTGCTTTGTTGCCATGATGATTCCCCAAGGTGCGCCGAACCAATGACCCGCTCAAAAGGGGATTAAGACCCCCAGCTTGGCGCGCGCGCCACTGTGCGGACAGGACGCCGAACCAATGACCCGCTCAAAAGGGGATTAAGACAGTTATAGACGGGGTAAGAGCGGATCATTTGCTTGCGCCGAACCAATGACCCGCTCAAAAGGGGATTAAGACAGGGAGACGGTGTAATACAGCGGCGCGAGACGCCGAACCAATGACCCGCTCAAAAGGGGATTAAGACGCTTGCCGTGCGTCCGTTGGGATAACCCATAGCCGCCGAACCAATGACCCGCTCAAAAGGGGATTAAGACCTTAGAGTCCAGGTCGTTGCGGAGGGGGAACTGTCGCCGAACCAATGACCCGCTCAAAAGGGGATTAAGACGCGGTTTGCGTCTGGTTACGTCTGGTTACGTTGCGCCGAACCAATGACCCGCTCAAAAGGGGATTAAGACTAAACACTGCACCCGCTTTCCGGGCTGCGTACACCGCCGAACCAATGACCCGCTCAAAAGGGGATTAAGACGCAGTGGTCATCTCCTTGTCCAGTCCAGCAGGCCCGCCGAACCAATGACCCGCTCAAAAGGGGATTAAGACGCGGCTGAGTTCCTGTAAGGAGCAGCCGCACCTCGCCGAACCAATGACCCGCTCAAAAGGGGATTAAGACGATGAAGTCTTGTTTGTTCATCTCTTGTGTCTCCCGCCGAACCAATGACCCGCTCAAAAGGGGATTAAGACGTCACACAGCTCCCTGATGTCGTGCTCGGCGGCGCCGAACCAATGACCCGCTCAAAAGGGGATTAAGACGGGAAAATGCTCGGTGACCAGGCATTGAGAGGACGCCGAACCAATGACC
>NZ_JABX01000093.1 GCF_001469165.1 Thiohalocapsa sp. ML1
CTCCGGTATCGACCTATGGGCGGACTGGAAGGGGCTGGCGCTGCGCGATTGCTGCGCGTTCCTCGCGTGGCACCCGGGCATGCCGATCCGCTGGCAAGGCGAGTCCTACTACTACCCGCTCTATGTCCACACCTACTCTTGGACCGGCGTCTCCGCCGCGTCAGCCCTTGGTCGTCCAGTTGCGAACTTGCACTACTACGAGGGCTCTGACTCCTGCCAACGGTCACCTCCGCCGACAGGTCTCCCCGCTTACCTCGCCTCACCTTCCTGTCGTTCCACCCCCAACCACGTGATGCCGCCCGTGGATCGCTTTACACGCCGTACACCAGCGTCCACGGTGAGTTTCAGGCTTCGCCACCTCCCAGCGGGCTAGCCACGACACCCCGCCGAAACGCGTTCATTATCCTGCGGACCGACAGTTCGCTTGACTGTTGCTCCCCACCCCGCCTCGCGACGACGCAGTTACCTTCGGCTACGGAGCTTCGGGCCACGAAGACACGGACTCGCACCGTGCTGATGAGGCGCCCTCGCGGGCGCACTGGGAGCGGCCTCTGGCCGCGACTGCCCCCGTCGGGGCGGCCTGGGCATCGCTGCATGGTGCATCGCCGACCTCCCGCCTTGTCGTCGCAGGGACTCGCCATCGCGGCTGGAAGCCGCTCCCACGGGGCTGCGGCTTGCGGCATGCTGTTTTTGATCATCGCGACGCTGAAGGGTCGCGACGATCGGATGACGACGCAGGGCGCCGAGCCGGCTTGAATGCTAGACTCCGAATCGGTTAAGAGAGGTTGCCCGATGAAGATATCCCTACCGCCCGAGCTCGAATCGGCCGTGAAAACAGCCTCGAAGTCCGCCGGCGCAACACCCGAGCAGGTGGTGTTGGCAATCTTGCGCGAACGGCTTTGCGCAATGCCCAGCCCGTCGGCGTCTGAAGGGCACCTCGGGAGCTTCCTGGAAGGCTTCATCGGGACCATAGACGGGAACGCGGAGGCCCTCTCGGAACGCTCCGGCGAACACTTCGGTGACGAGCTGGAGCGCGACCGAGCCGATCACGAGCAACGGGCTCGGTCGTGACCCTCGTCGACACCGGCCCGATCATCGCGCTCATCAATCGTAACGACCCGAATCACCAGCGCTGTATCGTCGCCACACGGACCCTGCCGGCCGACCACCTGGCCCTGTTTCACCGAAGCTATGTACCTGCTGCGACGCGCGGGTGGATGGCCGGCCCAGGCCGAGCTTTGGCGCTGGCAACGTCATGGGCGACTGGTCATCTACGACCTCGGCGATCTCACACGGCGGGCCGAGGCATTGATGTCGGCCTATCGTGATACGCCCATGGATCTGGCGGACGCATCGCTCGTCACCCTGGCGGAGACGCTCGCCGAGCACCGAATCTTTACGCTCGACAGCGATTTCTACGTCTACCGAATGGCGGACGCCGTGACGATCAGGCAATGCTAGGGGAGGAGATCGAGGCGACGCTCGATG
This sequence comes from Thiohalocapsa sp. ML1, assembly GCF_001469165.1. GTDB lineage: Bacteria > Pseudomonadota > Gammaproteobacteria > Chromatiales > Chromatiaceae > Thiohalocapsa. Next base: position 1,489 of record NZ_JABX01000093.1, read on the forward strand.
CGCTCGATCCGCTCAACGATGCGATCGAGGCTGACCTGTTGGCGGGCATCGGTCTCGTCGCCGTGGGTCAGCTCGCGCTTGACGCCGACCATCGCGGTTTCGAGGCTGGACATGCGGTGCTTGAGGTCGGTTATGTCGTCGCCGATCTGATCGACCCGACCGCGGATGTGGCGCAGGTGCTCCAACACTAGGCTTTCGATGTCTGCGGTCATTGCTCGGTCCTCATCGGATTGACGCGTCGTTCCCGGCATCATAAGCCAACCGTTCGGCGCAGCAAATGCGCCTGACGGTTGTGCCGTTGCGCTTCTTGCTGATGATCGTGACGACGCTGGAGCGTCGTCACGCATCCGCAGGTGCTCCAGCCGCCTGGTGGATGCGCTCCGCAGAACCTGTTCGACTATCTGGAAGGCAGCTCGTCGCTCGACGACTTTTTGACCGACTTTCCGTCGGTCACCCGGCCCGCTGCCGTTGCGGTGCTGGAGGCAGCCCGCGAGCGCTTGTTCCTCGATGCGGCTGCTGCTTGACGAGTCGCTGCCGCGGCGGTTGCGCGAGCACCTTCCAGGCCACCGGGTCGAGACTGCCGCGACGATGGGCTGGAGCGGCTATCGGAACGGGCGGCTGCTGGCCGTCGCGGCCGCGGAGCTCGATGCGCTGATCAGCGCCGACAAGAACATGCCGCATCAACAGAACCCGGCGACGTCCGATAGCCGCATCGTAGTCGCGGATGGCCGCAGCGAGATCGCCGTTGTCGTGGTGGGCAAGGCCGCGGTTCGATAGCCCACCGGCAAGCGCATTTCGCCGCTCCGTCTCCGGGGTTACTGGTGGCGGCGAGCAGCGTCAGGACCGGCAGGTTCAGATCGGTGCGGGAGTCGTTCCGGAGGGCGTCGGACTCGGTGGACAACAGGCGCATCGCCGTGTCGCGCAGTCCGCCCCAGCGAGCGGCGACCGGGTCCTGGCCCAGACGAAAGGCCGCTCACGCGGCCCAAGGCCACCACGCAGGCATCTGTTTCAATTGGGAATATGGCGCGCCCCCCAGCCTTCGGAGGCCAAACTTTCACGTCCGTCTCAGTGTGACTGAGTGCGTTTCAATCTGCTTCTTTTCTGCTTCTGATCGTGTCATGCATGGAAAACGTTATTTCACAATAAGTTGAGATTTATCTAGTTTCACTGATTAGTGACAACAGAGACCTGTCAGCAGCCATCCGCGCGCATCAACGCCGCGTTAAGCGTCACAAAGCCAAAAAATATTACCGGTCCGAGATGAGCACTGCCCTCCGCGCCTGCCGCCCGCTCGCCGAGGCAGCGGCGGCGTTCCTAGAATCCCGGTAGGCGGCAGGGGCGCTGCTGTCGAGCGGGTCCGGCTGGGCTTCGCTGAGGACCGGCCTGCAAGGGCGGCCCGTGTTGACGAGACCCTGATCCACGCGCGCAGCCGAGCAGGCGACCCCGCTCGCCGCGGGCTACCCGGACTCTCGTCCAGCCGCTCTCCGGCGGTCCGGCCGCGCCGCAGTGCGCCCGGGAGCGGACATGGCCCGGGCTCTCCATAGGGCCGTTGCGCTCGATCATCAGACGAAACAGCGTATCGGTGTCTCGGACTCCAGGTTAACCGCTCGTTCCCCCCTGTGGGGTGTCCGCGGTGATGCGCATCGGCAGCCAATCCATCATGGACTCCTCGGCCACCGGGACCGTTGCGGGGTCGAAGGGCGCGTCCAGGGCGTCGAAGATGGCGTTGCCGCAGGGAGAATGGATGCGCCGCTTGACCTTGCCGCGGACGTCGTCGTACTGCCCCTGATCGTGCTGGATCTCGCGGCTGACGAAAAAGTAGAACTGGTAGGTGTGCCAGAACTCCAGGGCGTCGATCTCGTTGGCCAGGTTGGCACAGGTGTCGCCGTTGGGGTTGTGCTCGAACCGGGTGTAGAGCTCCAGCCAGCCGGCGAGACCATGCAGCGCCGGATAGGTGGAGCAGGCGTCGAAATAGCCGACCACCTCGTTCTCGGCGGCGGTCTTCTCGGTGCCGCGGTCCTCGTACAGGGTATCCCCCAACAGGGCCTCGCCGAGATCGTGAACCAGCAACATCTCCATCACCTCATCCTTGCAGGCGCTGACCGGTGATTCCATGCCCGATGCGTCATGTGCGGGGACGAAAACCTTGGCAATCATCGTCGCCCCGAGCAAATGCTCCGCGACGGTTTCGCCGTGCGACACCCCGTACTCGATCCATCCCTTCCGCGGCCGCTGCTTCAGCATCATGATTTCACGCGATACCAGCGCCGGGGTGAAGCCCGGTATGCGCAGGTGCCGGGCAATCATTCGGCAGTAGTGTCGGCAGCGGGAGGTCTTCAGCAGCCCCTTGTTGAACACGCTGACCGCCAGGTCGATCCCCTGGGCGATGTAGCCGGGGTCCAGCCGGCCACCGCCGCGCATGCCTTCGACGTGCCGGAATTGGAGCAATGACAGGGCGGTGAAGACCTCCACATCCAACAGCGGATAGGCCCGGTTCTGTTCCACCGCGTGGGCGATCTTTTTCTGCAGATAGAGGAAGGTGTAGGCCATCTCACCATTGTCATCCTCGTAGTAGTCCAGGGTTGGCCCCGGCTGATAGAGGGCGTCCCCGTAGTACACGAGGTGGAAGCCTCGGTTGATCTGGTTGGACTTCGGGTCCGAAAACAGTTCGTCGATGTAGGCCTCCAGCGCCCAGGCGTTGCCGAGCTGAATGAGGCTGATCAGGATGGTGCGGCGCAGAAAGGCACTCTCCGGGCGCTGCGCGAGCTGGCTGGCGCGTTCCCATTCGCACAGCAGCGACTTCTCGCACTGCTCCCGCGACGGATTCTGCATCGCCACGCGCGGCCCCTGATCGAGGGCAAGTCGCCCGATCAGGTAGCACAGATGCGGCCGCTGCTCGTCCTCTCCCTCCCGCAGCAGACAGGCTATGCCGCCATACGCCGAAGGCCGCTTGGCCGGGTCGTTGGCCAGCTCGCGGCAGAAGCGGTTGATGGAGAACGGATAGACGTAGCGCAGATCGCTCGTTGTTGGATCCGGCACGCCGGCCCGACCGCAGGCGATGATCCGGGCGACGATGAAGTTGGCGACCAGGAAATCGCGCACTATCGGATGGCGCAGAGTCAGTATCCACTTCGGCGAGTACAGATTCTGCTCGGCCGTATGGGCACCGGTGACATAGCTGAAGGCCATCTCGCCGATGTCGAGCAACAGCGAGCCCTCGGTGACGACATCATCGTCGTAGTAGTGCTTCAGGAAGCGGAAGCAGTGGCCTTCGATGGTGTCCGAGAGGTTTGGCTGCTGTTGCTCGCCCTCGGTGAGCACCAGGCTCAGGAGCTTGAGCGAGAACAGGTCCAGCAGAAACAGCTTGCGCTCCTCGGCGAGCTCGTGCAGCTCATGCGGCTGCACGGGGGCGGTCTCCTTGCGGATGGCCTCGCAGGCGCAGAACTGCGTGAGGAAGCTCGCTGCGCGCGGGTCGAAGAGATGGATCTGTGCGAGCCTCAGGGTCGCGTCGGATTTGATCAGCGCCAGCGGGCGCGGCCGGACCTGCGGGACCTCGTTGTGCACCGCGCCGATGCCGTAGATGAGCCGCGTGCGGGCGTAGGCCGTCACCAGCTTGACCAGCGTCAGCTCGATCTTGGTCGCCTTCTCGACGAACTCATCGACCCCGTCGACGATCACCAGCAGCGGCGGGCCGTCCGGGGGCTCTTGCAGGCAGCGGATCAGCGCCTCGATGGGGCCGATGCCCTCATCGAACCGCTGCCTAGCAAGGGCCTCGGTGAGCTGCGCCGGCGGGTCGCCGCGCAGGTAGGAGAAGATGTTGAAGTACAGGCAAATCACGTCCGTGCGCCGGCGCATGTAGAGATAGAACATCTTGAGCAGCGTCGACTTGCCGCAGCCCGCGGGGCCGATGACGTTGAGCGGGATGCGCGCATTCCCCGGCTTCAGTGCCGCCTCCTCCATGGCCGCGAAGACACCGAGATCCTCGTCCACTGGGCGGTCGTTGAGGGTGGCGATGTTCAGGAACAGCCGGTCGTAGGCCTCGGTGAGGTCCGTTCCCCGCTCCTGCCAGCGATCCGCCCACTTGTCCTTGATGTGGAAGCGCTTGACGTAGTCGTGGGCGTTGGCCACCAGGGCACCGAGCCGGGAGCGCTCCGGCGCATCCTCCTCGCTCTCAAGACGCCGATACTCCACCAGATACCAGTCCACCAGGCTGTGCAGCAGGGTCACGCTCTGGCGGTAGTCCCGCAGATGCCGCGGCTTGGGGTGTGCCCCGTGGTTTCCGAGCTTCTGGATGTGGTCGATGTTGTAGGTGATGCCGTCGGGGATCTGCGGCAGTTTTTGCAGGTCGTGCAGGATGCCGCCGATGGGCCCGCTGCCCCGCGGACGCCCGAGCTGCTCCTCGCAGATCTCGGTGACGATGATCTCCATGGTGTTGCGCACGCACACCAGGGCGGAGCCGTCGTGGATCTCGCTGACCTTGAGCAGGGCGGAGAGCTCTTCTTCGATCCGTAGGCGCTTGCCTTGCACGCGCCGGTAGAGCTGTTGCAGCAGCAGCGTTTCCGGTACTCGCTCCGGGGTATCTTCGGCGGACATGGTTGGTTCCCTCGAGGCTTGGGTGAGATCGACGGAATGGATGACGGGCGTCGGCCAAGGTCGGGCGCGGGTTCTCATCGCCGCCAGGACATCGCATCCGACTCGAAGCGCTGCCGGAGTCTCTGTAACCATCCGGCGAAGGGCCGCAGCAGCCGCTCGATGATCCAAAGTACCGGGCGCGGCAGTTTGGCCATGGCCAGTGCGCCCATGAGTCCGGCGGCGAGCTGCTGTTGTCCGATGGCGTCCAGGTTCTCGGCGATGGACCGCACGGCGTCCTGATCCGCTGCGCTGTCGCGGGTGCCCTTGAGCCGAATGCGGGCCAGGTACAACTGCGCGAGCTGGAATCGATCCCAAGGCGACCAGGCGGCCTCGCCACCCAGGCGCAGCAGCAGGTCTCGCAGGTCCGCGCGGATGGCGATGGCCGCGTCGTAGTCGGCCCGCGCCACCGCTGGGCCGTGGCCGCCGGCGGCCTGCTTGGCGCCGCCGCGGTTGCTGTAGGCGCTGGCCAGGTTGTTGCGCAGCGCCACCTCCCAGCGCCCGTCGGGCTCCAGCAGCCGGCGCAGGGCATCAAAGATGGCGATGGCGGCGTCGTAGTCGGCCAGCGCCGCCGCCGGGCCGTGGCCGCCGGTGGCCTGCTTGGCGTTGCCGCGGTTGCTGTAGGCCATGGCCAAGTCGTTGCGCAGCGCGACCTCCCAGCGCGC
>NZ_JABX01000094.1 GCF_001469165.1 Thiohalocapsa sp. ML1
GCTTGTGCCCTTGTGCCGGCCCGGGCGACGCCGACGCGGCATCGAGCCGCTGGGAGCGCCGGCTTTCAGCCGGCTTCGCGACGCCGGGGGCTCGATGCCCCCGGCGTGCGATCGACTGCGCTGGAGCAGGGCGACTGCCCGCCGGGCGGGAGACTGCGCTTGCGCCCTTGTGCCGGCTCGGGCGACGCCGACGCGGCATCGAGCCGCGCCGGCGCCGAGCCGGCTGGAAAGCCGGCGATCCCAGTCGGCCGCGCGTCGGCGAGACCGTTGGGATTCCGGTCCCGGTCCCGATTTCAGGTCGGAAGGATGCACTAAGCCGCTGCTGTTTGGTTCTAAAATCCGAGGATCGCCCGGGCTCTGACCCCTTTGCCGGACCCGTTCTGCGAGGAGTCGGGTGCCGAACCGTCGCATGGCAGAAATATTGCGGCACCGCCGGGAAACCAGGCGGCAAACAGATAAAGCAAACATCTGCCTAAACGACGGCAAGGCCCCGGCTTACTCTCCGTTTACTTAATCTATTGACCACGTGTCTGCGAGGCCGGCCCCGGCTTGCCTGCCTTAAGCATCGCGACTCGCCAAGCGACTGTCATTGAATTGCTCGTTGCGAGCATCTGACGTGTTTCCTTATCCTCCTGAGCGGCCGAATCTCCGAGATCACTAATCCCTTTTACTACTGCGATCGACACACTACCATTCTCTATTCGGCAATTATGAAAGGCTTTGAAGATGGCGAAGGACTCCATTTCTACAACAACCGCGTCTGGGGGCATAATGTTCAAAATATCCAATCTCAACTCAGATCTCTCCCCGCGAAAGAAAGCATGTCCCGAAATAAAGTCTTTCCTTGTGACTACCCGCAAGTCCGCAAACTCGCCGTTGTCGTTCAGCATCTCGATATTCCGCACTATCGAGGCATCGCCACTGTGCCGCATCAGATCGTAGAGTACGCCATCATCGCGTACTTCGCGCTGTTCGTAATCGATCGCGGAGCGTGCTACGAATACGAGGTTTGCCGCAGGCCTAATTCGCTCCGCGACCAAACTTGCACACCCCACGAAGAACACAACATCGGCTGCTAAATTTAGCACAATACGGCGAAACAAATCCTGCGCATCAAGCCCCCCGGTGTTGTCGGCCCTAACGGCAAGAAACCTAGAGATATTGCCCCCCACACTGCACTCCAACGCTTGGCGAGGGATGATATCGTCGTACTCAGGTGCTAGCTCAACGCCTAGATCCCTCGCCTTCTTTTGCATAAACTGTGCAACGGCCCGGCCTTCTCTTTCGTTAGCTGTTGCGAAAACAAAATTTCTTGTAGACGGCGAAACTGGTAAAGGTGTGAGATTATCGTGTGACAGAACTCGGTCGACGCGAGCCAGCAAACTCACCAGCGTGACATGGGAAACCGGCTTCCTCAAATAATCAATCTTCTCACCATACTGAACACACCTCTTCGCGAAGACATCCGCAAACTCAGACTCATCCTGTGCGGACATCAAAACTATGTACTTCTCGGAAATCGCAAAACGCGGTTCGCGCTCCAGATAGTCAACAACTTCCGCGCCATCATGGTGTGGATTCAGAAAATAGTCGATAAACAAAATATCGAACTTCTCCCTTCTGAGAGCCTGCAAAGCGCTGAAAGGGGTAAGTGCGGTAACGATACTGAGGGTAATCCCAACAGTCCCGGCCGCGCGACGCAACCCAGCGGAAAAACTGCAAAGGAATGTTTCGTCGTCGTCAAGGATCAGAGCAGCGTACTCATTCATAGTCAAACGGCCTTTTTGGACAAAAACTCGATAAGGAACTGCGGATCAACTGGCTTCTCTAGGAACTCCGCGCGAATCTCGGCTTTCACCCGCTGTATCTCTTCGTCGTTCCTAGCGATCGCAGAAAAGAGAAGCAGTATTGTTTCCGGGCTAATGCGTCGAATTTGTCGAGCAGTTTCGATGCCAGAGATCCCCGTCTCCAAATTGATATCGATAATTGCGGCGAAGGGAGTGCGCACTTTGGCGCATCGGATGGCTTGAATACCAGAAGTGGCGATAGAAACGTCAAAGCGAGATTGTAACGAAGCCGCTAGACTTTCAGCAACGCTGCGTAAGTCGTCTACCACGATAAGGCTTGCTTTCTTCAACATCTGGCTGACCTCTAGGACAGTGTGGGGTAATTCAAGTCTGAGGAACCGGCCCCAGAGGAATCGACAAATGCTGTATGGTACCGTGCTCCGTCCAGGCAGATGTGGTTTTGACGACAATAATTGCACCGCCATTCAAGTTTAATAATTTCTTTATGATTATCCCGCCTAGTCCATGGTCCTTGCCCGTCCTATCTGAGCATCGCTCAACGTATAATTTGTGCTGGAGGTAAATGTCAATTCCTGCCCCGTTATCTTCTACCTTTATCATCGCCCTCGAATTCTCTCGCCTTAGCAACTCAAATTTAATCACTCGGTGGTAGGAGTCTTCTTCGTTAAGCAAAAAACGCTCTATTGCCACCTTCTCGGTCGCACGCAACGCATTGCTTAGAAGATTACGAATAATGAGTCGGAAATGCGCTCGATCAAAAAATACAATTGTCCCGCGGAGTCTCGGATCAAAGATCAAGCGTACTCTGTCCTCGGGTGACAGTATTCTACGTACTGAGTCGAGTTCTTCCTGGAGCGCAGTGCCAATGCAAAAGAAGTGCGGCTCAGGCTCGACATCCATCGCGCGGATGTCATCGATCGCTTCGTTCATGTTTCCGATGTGCGTCTCAAGCCTCGCCAAGACGTCTGCTACGTGCGAGAACACGTCCAGATCGGAATTGGGTGTAGTGTTGGTTAATCTTTCGCTGGCCTGCGTCAACGCGTCGGATAGACCCGCCGTGTCGCTCTGCTTCAGTTGGTGCCGCAAAAAATCCAGTAATGCTCGATCGCTGATCATCGGTTGCAAGAAGTTGCGCAGGTTGTCGATGGTTCGGCGTCTAAAGGAACTCTCGATCGAACGAAGATCCATATCAACGATGGATGTCTTCTGCAACGCTTTCGCAAAGTCTTCGTATGTTTTCATCTTGCGCTCGAATGCAGCTTCCCCTCCTTCTAAGACGGCTAACATTTGCTGGACTACCTTTCGCTCTGCCATTGATCCTCGAACAATAATGGACCCGGAATCTCCTGCGGTTTCGAATACCGTTAGGTTGGCGTGAGGAAGTGCCATAGCCAGGTGTGAGCTATGGGTTACGATAAAGATAGACCGACCGGGAGCCAGCAACTGAACCATCGGGGCAAGAATGTTGATAACGGAGAATGTATCAAGGTTATCCTCTGGCTGGTCAATTACTAGTGTTCGAGCTTCGGTCAAGCGCAGCGTTAGCACAAGAATGATCCCGCTCTTTTGGCCGAATGAAAGCTGATGAAAAGGCCGATATACGGCTCCTTGAAGCATTTCGACGTTTACAGTCGGGGCAATTGCTCGCTCCGCATAGTCTTCCGGTCCCTCAGAAAGAAGTTGCATTTCTCGCATCATTTCGCTGATCGGTCCTCTATATCCCGTCGCGATTTGCTGGAGTGCTGAAATGGGTTGATCCATGGTCACGGCCAGCAACTCATTGTATGCCTCTTTGATGCGCTTCAGTGCATTGATTCTTAGTACCATTTCCGCGATCGAGTCTTCAGCTTGGTCCGTGAATATGCGGAACACAAAGCTCGACTCTTCGCGTAGCGTCTTGTTGATATCCTGGCAGTGTCCTTCTTGCAGGTTTATTAGCGCGACGCGCTGCTGTAGAAGGCTTTGGTAACGTTTGACCTGTTTCTGCAATTGGTCATCATAGACCGGTAGAGCGTCATAGATTTCGACGATTTGGCGAATGATCCGCAATCGGCGCTTCAAGAACTCCATGATGCGATTGCGCCGTTGGTGTTGGTTGAGTGGGGAGGCAGGAGCCGCGCCTTCGGCCGGGTCTTCGGAGGGACGCTGTGTGGCCACGGCGGCGCTATCTAGGCCGTTTAGGTCGATGAGCGATTCACGGAGAAAGCCAGCGATCCGTCCCACGAACAAGCATAGAAAGCCTTCTCGGCCCGCATTTAGGAGTTCCGGGATTGGTTGTCCAGGTAGTTCGAAGGAAACAAGATTGTAGTCGAACAACCACGCTTCTATGGCGTCTATAAATAAGGCGGTTTTCATCGTTTCGAGTTCCGCCAAATCTTCGGAGGCGGAACGAAGCGCCAGTTGAAAATCGTCGAGAGCGAGCGGTAACGTGGCTAATTGAAGTTCCTTTGTCTGCACCGCGTTTGTTTGGAGTTGGCTAGCGAGTTTCATTCGAGCCTTGTATAGTGCCGGATATAAGCGGTCGAGCAGGTTATTAAGCGCGAGTTGCTCTTCGTCTGCTATCCGGAAAACCTCGCCCTGACGCAGTAGCAGTACCTGATCGTCGCGGAGGGTACATGAGCCAAGCGTCTCCTGCGTTGCCGTCCACGTAGTGTCTTGTTGGCGATAAAACTCGTACCCTCTCTTTGTTTCAGCATAGAAAGCGCTTATCGAGATGCCGTCAGAGAAGAAACAGGCGTATCTAGCAATTCCGAGTTCGCGGAGGGTGTCACGGATTTTGCGTGCCCGCGATGTCTCATGCGCCTCTGCGCCTGATAGCATGGCGAGCAGCGATGAGATTAGTGTTCTGGTGCGCTCGGTTTCGGAGTCTGAGAGCAACGCCAGGAGCTGGGCGGTCGTAGATTTTCCCGATCCGCGGTCGCCGATTGCGATGTTTAGTCCTGCGCGTACGTCGTAGGAGAACAGCTCATCGTCGGTTCCGCGAAGGAACCCGCCTTCGGAGACAATACCGATTATCCTGGGGCGTGCGGGTTGATCGATAATGGGATGAAGTCGCCGAAGCAGGGCATTGATGTCGGCGTCAGAAAGCTCGAAGCGATACGGACCAAAGGGTCCTCCGTAGTCGATGTCGTGGGCTCTTTGCCTATACTTGTACCAATCGATCCTGCCGCCTGTAAGTGCAAACACAATCTCATTTGCATCTTTGCGGGAGATAGGCCTTCTAGAAGAAACAGTAGGCAAGCCTCGCTTTCTTATCACGCGGATCAGTTCCGCAGCAGTGCCGAAGTGAGTCTCTTCAAGTAGATCGTCGAAGTCGAGCTCATCAGGATGCATAGGGCAGGGCTCGCGTAGAAGATACCATTCGGTCGTATCGTGTTCTCGGGGTCGTTCCTTAAGTCCGGTCGCGGCTTTAAGTGTTGTCGCGGCAGCTCTCACTGGTAACATGGGAGAAGCGACCGCCTTGCGGAACATGTACCAAGAGACCTGGTTTGGCTCGCTGGACCGCGCTCCCTGTCACCGACTGGCTGGGTGGAGAATTTGCGTTCGATGCCGGCGTTGATGGGCTCTCGCGTGAATACCGGTATGTGATTAGGAATAGCGGTCGTCTGGGCTCGCCAATAACTGTGGAGTCATTTTCGGCCGGTATACTTTCGACGTTACGGGCTAAGTAAATGGCTCCGACATGTACGGCTCGCGATGCCGTCGCGGGCTTCTCCTGTTGATCTCCGCAAGTGCCAGCCTGCTCTGGCAATGGGCAGTGCGCGCGTGGATCTTGATTTGGTCACGGGAAAGAACACGAGTATCCGTCGGCGAGCGGCAGGGAGTGCAGATTGCTCCGGCAGCGCGATGCGCCTAACTCTTGGTCACGCTTCAGAAACAAGTTAAACGACTGATCAAGAGAATCCACTCGCGTCAATCACGTAGTTCCACTGCCCGCGAACGTCATCGTGACGAATGAAGTTATCCTTGATATCGCGAAACGTGTCGGAGCATTTGCGACCGATCACATAGACCTTGTCAAGAATGCGCGCGGTGACACGTAGACCGGTTTGCGTGCGGGCATTCTCCACCGTTTCTAGAGCGGTCCTGGCAGAATCGAGCATCACACCGCTCCAGGCACGCTTGACCTGGCTGAAGAGACGGTGTTCGATCGGATTCCACTTCGAGGTATAGGGCGGATAGTGCGCGATACGCACACGCAGTCCGAGACGCCGGGTGAGCTCGATCATGTCCTCCTTGAAACGCAGGGAGCGGGCTGCGTTGGCG
>NZ_JABX01000095.1 GCF_001469165.1 Thiohalocapsa sp. ML1
TTCGCGCCCGCGGCACCGTCGCGGCTAAAGCCGCTCCCACGGGGCCTGGCTCGCGCACGTGCGCTGTGGGAGCGGCTTCAGCCGCGCTCTTTCTTGCCCTGCCCGCCAAACAGAGTCGACCTTGATGCACCGCCGCCCACCGATCAGGCACCCAGCGTGCGCAGGATCTTCCTCGCCAACGGTTCCTTGATCTCCGTATGCCGGGGAACTGCTTCAATGGCGCCCGTGCTGGGATTGACCCAAAGGGCATGCTCTGCGCCTTCGCGCTTGAGATAGCACCCGGCCATGCGCAGGCGCTTCTCCAAGGCACGCCGCTTCATGAGATCGCCAACGACTCCCGCACGGCGTCCGGAGGCAGGCCGCGAAGACAGTCTTCGAGTCGATCTTCGATCAACAGGATTATGGCCGCGCGCAGGCTTTCGCGCGCTTCGTCGATGGTTTCGCCCTGTCCATTGGCTCCGGGAAACTCGGGACAGATTGCCCAATAGCCGCCTTCAGGGGCTGTTTCGATAATCGCCGTTACGATACCTTTCACCGTCGTCACCTGGATATCTTGCCGCTCATGGCCTTGATCATATCGCGCAGAGCATCTGCGCGTGTGCCGTGGGAGCGGCTTCAGCCGCGCTCTTGCTGCGCCCGCCGCACCGTCGCGGCTAAAGCCGCTCCCACGGGGCTTGCGCGCTTAGTGCTCGTCGAAGACGTCGGCCAGTGTGGCGGCATGGAGCAGGCGCTTGGCCCAGCGTTCGAGCAGGGTGATCTCTGCATGATCGAGGCGCGCGCGGGCATCGTCGTCGAGCGGGCCGAAGCGTTCGGACAATTGCATGGCCAGCAAGGCGGCTCGGCCTTCGCGCTTGCCTGTCCGCTCGCCGGCGAGGTGGCCTTCCCGCCAGCCGATGCGGCGGCCGATACGTTCGACGCTGGTGATGTAGCGCATGGTCTGGGCTCCTTCGAGGGCGTGGATGTCTTGCCAGAGTTGCTGTTCGAGATTCTCGGGCAGGCGCATCATCCAGTCCAGCACGGCGAATAGATCCAGCACGCGCCGGCGCGTCCAGCCGTGGCGGTAGAGCAATTCCACCAGCCGGCGCTTGAAGCGATAGCGGGCGTCGGGGTCGTGGCGGGTGCGAGCGGTGTAGAGGTGCGCGGCGCTGATGAGCGCGAAGGGGTTGGGGTCGCGCTCCAGGTGCTCCAACCGCTCGGCAAGGTCGAGCAGCTTGACGACGGGGAAGCGGAAGCGGTGGCTGCAGCCGAGCTGGTCGAGATCGAAGCCGGCGGGCTTCCAGCCGGGGTCGAGGTCGGCAAGGATGGCAAGGCTGGCAATGGGCCGGTCGTAGCGGTCGTAGAGCCGGTAGTTGTAGGTGAACATGCGCTTGGGGAAGTCCGCGTCACGCTGTCCTTGGACCTCGATGTGGATGTAGATCCATTGCTCGGTGCCGTCCTTGCGCATGACCCGCACCAGGATGTCGGCGCAGCGTTTGCCGAGCTCGGCGTCGCGCACCACCTGTCGCAGCTCGGTGTCCAGGAAGCTGTGCTCGCGGGTCCAGTCGATCTGCCGGTGGGCGTCGGGGAAGTAGAACGCCATGAATTCCGGGAAGGCGTGCGTGAGGATGTCTTTCCACGGATTGTCGTAGTCGTCTGTGGGAGTTGCGGTTGCGGTCATCGGGGCTCGCCGCGGGACGGTTTCTGTGTTCCGATGCGCGGTATCGTACACCTTTCCGCCGTTTCGTGCGCGGTTTCGTGCGCGGTTTCGTGCCTTCCGCTGGGGTTGGCATTGGGGCAGCGCGCAGTCGTCGCGGCTAAAGCCGCTCCCACGGGGCGTGGCTCACGCACGGGCGCCGTGGGAGCGGCTTCAGCCGCGCTCTTTCTTCCCGCCCGCGCAGTCGTCGCGGCTAAAGCCGCTCCCACGGGGCGTGGCTCACGCATGGGCGCTGTGGGAGCGGCTTTAGCCGCGCTCTTTCTTCGCGCCCGCGGCAGTCGTCGCGGCTAAAGCCGCTCCCACGGGGCGCGGCGCGCGCATGGGCGCTGTGGGAGCGGCTTTAGCCGCGTTCTTTCTTCACACTCGCCGCAGTCTTCGCGGCTAAAGCCGCTCCCACGGGGCCTGGCTCGCGCACGAGCGCTGTGGGAGCGGCTTTAGCCGCGTTCTTTCTTCACACTCACCGCAGTCGTCGCGGCTAAAGCCGCTCCCACGGGGCCTGGCTCACGCACGTGCGCCGTGGGAGCGGCTTTAGCCGCGCTCTTTCTTCCCGCCCGCGCAGCATCGCGGCTAAAGCCGCTCCCACGGGGCGTGGCTCTGGCACGTGCGCTGTGGGAGCGGCTTTAGCCGCGCTCTTTCTTCACACTCACCGCAGTCGTCGCGGCTAAAGCCGCTCCCACGGGGCGGGGTGCGCCGGGCGCTTATGGGCACAGCTTCCGTCGCGAGTCTGACGCGACACATCGGCAGCGCAATGACATAGACTCAGGGTCAACGCGTGGCGCAGTGCGCGCCACGCGCACGGTGGAAACCTTAAGGTCATGTTGCGCGAGCGTTTCGAGGCGATTCTGGCGGCACTGACGGCGTGCTGCGTCGAGGTCTACGGCGGCCGCTTGGTCAGCTTGGCCGTGTTCGGCTCGGTGGCACGCGGCACGATGCGCCCGGACTCGGACATTGACGTGCTGCTGGTCGTTGACGCGCTTCCAAACGGGCGCCTGCGTCGGGTGGCGGAGTTTGAGCCCGTCGAGCAGCGGCTTGCGCCCCTGCTCGCGGCAAGTGCGCGCGAGGGCATCCACACGACGCTGTCGCCGATGTTCAAGACCCCGGCGGAGCTTGCCTACGGCAGCCCGCTGTTCTTGGACATGACCGAGGAGGTGCTGATCCTGCATGACCGAGACGCCGTGCTAAGCCGTTATCTGGATGGGCTGCGTGCGCGACTCCAAGCGCTTGGCGCCCGCCGCATCCCCAAGGGCGGCGGCTATTACTGGCTGTTGAAGCCGGATCTCAAGCCGGGCGAGGACTTTACGCTGTGACCAAGAGCGAGCTGGCGCGGGCCTATCTGGAGAAGGCATCCAAGCGCCGCCGGGTGCTGGAGGTGCTGAACGAAGAGGCGGCGTGGTCCGACGTGGTGCGGGAGGCGCAAGAGCTGGTCGAGCTGGCGCTCAAGGCGATGCTGCGGGAGGTGGGCGTCGACCCGCCGAAGTGGCACGATGTCGGCCCCATCCTGATCGAGCAGGCCGAGCGTTTCCCGGAGATGATCCGCTCGCAGCTCCCGGAGCTTGCGCGGATCTCGCACTGGCTGCGCAAGGAGCGAGAATTCTCCTTCTACGGCGATATCGATTTCATCCCCACGGAGCAGTATTCCGAGGAGGACGCAGCACGCGCCATCGCCGATGCCATGGTCGCCCTCCGAGCCGCAACGCGGTTAATTGAGGATCGAGGCTGACGAACATGGTCGTTAGTAAACGCCTCGATCGGCCAGCAACGGGAGCGCCAATGCACATCCATCACCACGGCGCCGTGGATGGCGTCACCGGCTCCTGTCACCAGTTGACGCTGGCCGACGGGCGCGCCGTGCTCATCGACTGCGGCCTGTTCCAGGGCGCGGAGACGGCGCCCGACGGCGCCGGCGCCGAGCAGTTGGAGATCCGCTTTCCGGTGGCGCCGATTCAGGCGCTCATTGTCACGCACGTGCACATCGACCATGTCGGGCGCCTGCCCTACCTGCTGGCCGCCGGCTATCGCGGGCCGATCCTGTGCAGCCCGGCCTCGGCGGAGCTGTTGCCGCTGGTGCTGGAGGATGCGCTGGAGGTGGGCTTTACGCGCAACCGGCGGCTCATCGAGCAGGTGCTCGCGGTGCTGCGCCAGCGCATCGTGGCCGTGCCCTATGGGCAGTGGGTGGACCTGTCCGGCAAGCCGATGCCGGCTGAGGCCGCGGACGCGCAGATCCGGCTGCAGCCCGCGGGGCACATCCTGGGCTCCGCTTACGTCGAGTGTCAGGCGGACGGCGAGCGCGTGGTGTTCTCCGGCGACTTGGGCGCTCCCGAGACGCCGCTGCTGCCGGCTCCGGCGTCGCCCGAGCGTGCGGACGTGCTGGTGCTGGAGAGCACCTATGGCGACCGCGTGCACGAGGACCGGGCAACTCGCGTCGAGCGCCTGCGGGCGGTGATCGAGCATGCCCTGCGCGACGGCGGCACGGTGCTGATTCCGGCGTTCAGCATCGGCCGCACGCAGGAGCTGCTGTACGAGCTGGAGGAGCTGTTCCACAGCCACGGGCCGGACGGTGCCGAGCCGCGGGCGGCCTGGCAGGAGCTGCAGGTGGTGCTGGACTCGCCGCTCGCGGCGGACTTCACGGCCGGCTACCGGCGGCTGCGCTCGTACTGGGACGCGGAGGCGAGGGCACGCGTGCGCGAAGGGCGCCATCCGCTTGCGTTCGAGCAGTTGGTGACCGTCAGCCACCACGATGATCATCTACGCATGGTCAGGCACTTGGCCCAGAGCCGCCAGCCGGCGGTGGTGATTGCCGCGAGCGGCATGTGTGCGGGCGGCCGGGTGGTGAACTATCTGAAGGCCCTGCTCGGCGATGCGCGCCACGATGTGCTCTTTGTCGGCTACCAGGCCGCCGGCACGCCGGGGCGCGACATCCAGCGCTACGGCCCCCGCGGCGGCTACGTGGTGCTGGACGGCGAGCGGCTGGACATTCGCGCACGGGTGCACACCATCGGCGGCTATTCCGCACATGCGGATCAGCGGAACCTGATCGACTTCGTGTTGGGCATCCCGGCGCCGCCGGGGGAGATCCGCCTCGTGCACGGCGATGCCGGCGCCAAGGCGGAGCTGGCCGAGCTGCTCGCGGCGGCGCTGCCGCAGAGCCGCGTCGTCGTGCCCGGCTGACCAGACCAGGCGCCCCCGTGGGAGCGGCTTTAGCCGCGATGCTGCGCCAGCGCCGGCGAAGAAAGAGCGCGGCTAAAGCCGCTCCCACAGCCGCAAGCAGCCCCGTGGGAGCGGCTTCAGCCGCGACTCCCGCGCAAGCGCTGCGTCGCGCTCGCGGCTAAAGCCGCTCCCACGGGGGTAGTCGCGCCACTACACACAAACGCGATTCCCGGGCTATGCTGAATTCGCGTCCTGGCCAAACCGGGGAACCGCCCGCATGAGCTCCGCACCCAACCCGCCCCACAGTCGCGACCTGCGCAAGGGCCGCGTCTCCGAGTCCGGCCGCATCTATCACCTGCGCACATCCACGGCTCGGCCAGAGCCCCTATTTGCAGATCTGTTCCTCGGCCGCGAAGTGGTCGCCGCGCTGCGTCTTCAGCACGAACAGGCGATGGTGCAGAGCCTGGCGTTCGTCGTGATGCCGGGCCATCTGCACTGGCTGGTCCAGTTGCAAGGGAACACGACTTTGGACGGGCTGATGCAAGCGATCAAGGGAGCGAGCGCCCGCCGCATCAATCAGCGGCTCGGGCGAAGCGGCCCGCTCTGGCAGGAGGGCTACTTCGACCGCGCGCTGCGGGCGGAGGAGGACGTGCGCGCCATCGCGCGCTACATCGTCGCGAATCCGCTGCGTGCCGGATTGTGCAAGCACATCGGCGACTATCCCCTCTGGGATGCGATCTGGGTGTGACCGTGGGAGCGGCTTTAGCCGCGCTCTTTCTTCCCGCCCGCGCAGTCGTCGCGGCTAAAGCCGCTCCCACGGGGCCTGGCTCAGGCACGAGCCCCGTGGGAGCGGCTTT
>NZ_JABX01000096.1 GCF_001469165.1 Thiohalocapsa sp. ML1
CACTAAGCTCATTCCTTCCCACGAAAATGACATCTCGCGCCATGAGCCCAGGGTGTTGGCTCCATGCGACTTCGCGCAGGCGTTGCTTGATGCGGCGAGCGGCTATAACGGGACGTGAGACATATTTGAGGTTGTACCCGTCCTTGAGCCATTGGGGTAAGCGTGGGTCATTGTAGGTGATGGTGGGGTCGATGATAATCGGATAGATTCGTTGTAGTGCATGTTCGGCAAGAGCGTTATGAGCCAATGCCAACTCTCTCTTGACCCAATGAGAATTGAGAGCGTCGTTACTCAAGAAAACAACGAACACTTGGGAGCTGTCAAGCCCACGAACTATCTCTTCAAGGGGTTGCATGCCCTCTTCGAAGGTCCATTCATCGTATTCCGCTGAGATTGGGCGGAGTTTTTCTGCGACTGTGCGCACGTAGCGGGCCTTATCAGCGCTACTGTGAGAGAGAAATGCCCTAGCCATGCTTGCCTCCTAAATTTGGAAACTCAGTTGTCCCACAACGCCAACTGCGTCGGGCGATCCACCCGGTCGGCGAAGGCGAGCCGGCGCAGGTTCTCCAGCGCCTCGAAGTCGCTGGCGGCGGGGGCGACGGCGTCCAGCGGGTCGATGCCGGTGAAGGCGCGCGATGGCGGCAGGACCTCCAGCACCGCCTCCAGCGCGGAGAGGAACACGGGCTCCTGGGTGGCGCCGACGCGGGTCAGCAGGTCGGCGGCGGCCTGCAGGGTCTGGTTGCGGGCGCGGCTGGCGGCATGGTGGATGGTGTCGATCCAGCCCTTGGAGCCGTCCGGTGGGCCCAGCGCCCCCTTGGCGGCGCGAGTGCCGCTGTCCCACAGCACGACGTTGCTGCCCTTCTTCTCGGCGAGGCGGCCGATGATTTCGCGATCCAGGTCGATGCCGACGACGCGGGCGAGGCGCAGGGCCTCGTCGAAGGGGAATTGCGGGGCCTGGAAGGCGTCCCAGGCGAGCACGAACCATTCCGTCGGCGGGTCCAGCTCGGCCTGGCGCTTCAGGTGCGTGAGCTGCTCCAGGCGCCAGCGCTTCACCTCGCGGCGGGCGGCGTCGAGGGCGTCCTCGGGCGTCGCGGCGTAGGGGTCCGGTTTTTCCGCGAACAGTTCCGCCTGCCTGGGGCGGCGGCGCTCGAATTCCGGCTCCGGGCGCGGCGTGCCGCGCTGCACCGGCCAGTGGCGGGAGAACTCCTCCAGCGCCGGGCCGAAGCAGGACAGATACAGGTCCACGCCGCGGATGCCGGCCTGCTGGAAGCCCTGGATGCGACCGCGCACCGCGGCGCGCACGCGCGGCTCCAGGTCCTCCCAATAGAGGGTCTCGGCGCCGTCGGCGGGGGCGGTGCGCGGGCGGCAGACCAGGAACACCGTGCTGTTGGCGGCGGACTTGTCCTTGATGTGCAGGGAGCCCTCGGCCTCGGTGTTGATGGGCCAGCTCGCGGTGATGACGAAGCCGGCGGTGATGAGCCCGGTGGTGAGCGCGTCCCAGGCGCCGGTGGCCTTGTGGGTGAACATCAGCGTCATCAGGCCATCCGGTTTCAGCACCCGGCGGCATTCGGCGAAGATGCTCGCCATGCGCGCCTGGTAATCGCGGCCCGCCAGCACCTTGGCGCCGGGCTGGCCGCGGAACTTGGCCGGGTTGGCGACCGCCTCCTGCTCCTTGTCGGTGAGCGCGCGGCGGAACAGCTCCGGGTAGACGTGGCCGGCGGTGCGCTTGAGCCAGACGTAGAAGAAGTCCGACAGCTCCGCGTACATCACGTTGTCGTAGTAGGGCGGGTCCATCACCACCAGGTCCACGGAGGCGTCGGCAAGATGGTCCAGGTTGTCGCCGGGCTTGCAGGTGATGGTCAGCGGCGGCGGCGTGAAGTCCGGCGCCGCGAACAGGTCGCGCTGAGTCTTCGCGCCCTTGTCCGCCTTCAGGTCCACATCCGGGCGGGTCAGCGCGGCCAGCTCGCCGATGCACTTGGCGGTCTGCTCGATGGCCCAGTCGTAGCCGAGGCCGGTGATGAGCGGGGCCATTTCGGCGTAGGACCATTTGAAGGAGAAGTCGTGACGGTCAAAGGTGTTGACCATGACTTCGCGAGATACGTGCCAGCGCGTCATGCGGGAGTTGTAGTCGCGGAGCTTGTCGAGCGACAGGGCGAGGTAGCCGAAACCGGCCTTGGTGGTTTCCGACAGCTCGCCCTTGCTGCGCTCGGCCTCCAGCAGTTCGCGGAAGGCTTCAACGCCGGTGGCATGGCCGTAGAGCTGGCGTGGAGAGAAGAGGTCTCGCCAGAGCGGCATCCCGTACTGAATCGGGCGGTCGTCGTTCGACTCGGGCGGAAAGCGCTCACTCGGCACCAAATCCAGCGCCTCCCACTCCGGCAGCTTCTCGGCAAGCCGCTCGGCGATCAGCGCCGACACGTCGTCCTCGGGCCGCGGCGCCCGGTAGCCGCGGACCCATTTGATGCGCTCCTTGCCGGTCTTGGTCCGGGTGACCGTCCGGCGCTTGTAAACGACGGTAAACAACTGCTCGCCCATGTCGCCGCCCTGGGCCTGGCGCTTGATCTCGTCGCCATCGACGGTGCGCCCGCAGTCCGGATAGGGGCACTCGGCGTTGCCGCCCTTGACCGTGCCCTTGGACTGCTTGGCGGCCCCGCGGACGATCTCGAAGGCGCAGACGCGGCCCGCCGTGCTCGGGCCGGCGCCGAGCTGTGGCTTCAGGCGCACGCCGGTGCCGTCCGGGGCCAACCGCCAGTTCGGCGACAGCGGGATCAGGCCGTCGCAGTACGGGCAGGTGATTGTGCGCGCCCAGAGGTAGCCGTCCGGCCGGCAGTCGGGCTCGGGCTCCGCCGGGTAAGCCCAGGCAAGCCGCTCGCGCATCTCGCTGACGAAGCGTTCTCCGAGCCTTTCAAGCTCAAGTCGCAGGTCGAGGCCCAACTTGATCGGCAACTCGACGGTCGAGCGCAGGATCAAGCCCGCCACCGGGTTCAGATCGTTCGCAATGGCGTGAAAGCGCAACCGGCTCGCCTCGAACGGGATGCTGCCGCCCCCGGCGGTTGGGTCCAGCACCGCCGGACGATCGATGCCGATGCGACGGGCCTCGTATTGGACCCAATCGAGGTCGTCGGGGGAAGGCAGATACGAGAAGGCACGCGGGTAGCCATAGGCATCGGCGCCTAGACGCTCGCCCTCGCGGTTCGCGCGTGCGATACGCGCCTTCCCCGCCACCGGATCCCCATGAATCCCCAGCACACGCATGAACCGCTCCCGATCCGCATCCGCCGGCAGCAGCGAGGCGAGGATCGCGGCGCGGGAGGCGACCAGCGGGCGCCGTGCCCACCAGACGTGCAGATAGTAGGTCGGCGGCAGCGCGGTCATGGAGCGCCGCTCGCGCACGCTCTCCTCGCCGAGCGCCGCAATCGGCAGCCAGGTCTCGATCAGGCGGGCGGTCATGGCGTGGCTCCGTCGCCGGCGGCGAGGCCGACAATAGCGCGGGAAACGCGCGCGCGCATTTCGGTGCGCATTTCGGCGCCCAAAATGCGCGAAGAATGCGCGGCGCTCATTTAGGGCGCGATTCCAGGCGGTAGGCGGCGGAACGTCCAGCCCCTTCGAGGCTGATGGCCGGGTTCTCCGTCCGCAGCTCCCGCATCAGGCGCACCACCTGGTTGCGGTCGTAGTGGGTAATCTGGCGGATCTCTTCGTTGGCGAGTCCGGGGTCGCCACGTCGTGCACGCTCTTGCAGCACGCTCAAAATGCGCGTTTTGGCCGCCTCCCATGCGATGCGCCGGTCGCGCTCGGGGTGCCCGGCGCCCGCGAGGCGCCGGTGGAGGTCCGGACGCAGGGACCAGTAGGTGCTGCGACCGCTGCCGCCGCGCTCCAGGTAACCGAGCGCGGTCTCCATCTCGACCAGCAACTCCCGGGCCTCGGGCTCGGTGCGCTGACACAAGGGTGCCGCGGTGTCTGTGTCCAGCTCCGGGTGTGCCAGTAGGTAATGCAGAATCAGCAACTGCTCGACGCTGGGTATGCGGCCGGCCTTGCCTTCCTCCGCGATGAACAGGCGGAATTGTCCGGAGATCGGCTGGCGGCGAAAGCGCACCAGCACCGATTCGCCTTCCTCGATCAGTGCCGGGGGTTCTTTGCCCTCGATCAGCATCGCCTGATACATCCGGCGCACGCCCAGGTTCATCCGATTGACCAGCCGTAACCGGACCAGCGCATTGACCAGCAGCGGGTTGCGCGGCACGGGGCGGTGATGAAGGATATTGTCCGGCGCGATGCCGCCGATGAAGCCGCCGGCATTGGCGATCTCGATCCGGTTCGGGTATTGGCGGATCAGCAGCGGTCCGCCAATCCGGAAGTCCTGGTGACAGAGGGCGTTCATCAGGGCCTCGCGCAGGGCAATCTCGGGGTAGGCGCGGTACTCATGGTGAAACAGGCCCAGCTCCAGCGTGCTGATCGGGTTGTCGGCCATGATGCGGTCGAGCATGCGGCCCAGGGCAATGGGCAGTGCATCGCAGCCGTCCATGCGATCGCCGGTCTCGACGTCACTGCTCAACCGGGCGTGGGTCCAGACCCAACGGGGCATTAGCCGTTTGAGTGTATCCGGATGGCCGGCGAGGAACAGGCCCGCGTATGTCAGTTGGCCCGCGACGATCAGGTCGAGGGCGTCGAGCAGGTCCATGTCCGACAGGCGCAAGAGGTCGTCCGGTGCTTGCTCGCGGCGTGCGATGTCGCGCAGTTGCTCCATGGCCGCCGCGGAAAGCAGATCGTGCACGCGCGCGTCGATGCAGCTCGCCGTGAAGTCGGTCTCGCCGGTCTCGATGAGGATGCGCCGCCGCAGGCTGCCGGTGAGGGGCTGACAGTCTTTGCCGATGCGGGTCTTCGCGCGTCCTTGAGAATCGGTGTACGGCGGCAGTCCGCCATGGACGTGCATGAGCAGCAGGCGACCCGTTCCGAGGCCGATGGGCAAATCCTCGAAGACGGGCGTCAGCTTGGGGTCGGTGCGGTCGTAGACGGCTTTCACCAAGCGGTTGACGTCGATCTCCAGCGGAACGCCGAGCAGCGACTGCGCGCGACCGATGACCCCGTCGCGGACGCCGAAAACGACGGTTCCGCCGCCGCCGTTGGCCATGCAGACCGCCATCTCGACCACTTGATCAACACCCTTTTCTCGACTTCGGCCGATCCATTCCTTGAAGTCGAGGTCCTGGTCCTCGAAGCTGTCCGCAGGCGCGGAATCAAGCTCCTGCAACAGCGCGTTGATTTGGTCGCGGGTGCGCGGCACGGCGAATGCGCGTTACGCCTTCGGGTCGATGAGCAGAAACCGCAGGGCCATCAGCACCCGGCGCGGGTACTTGCGGTGCATGGCCATGCCGAGCCAGTAGGCGGCCTCTTCGCGGCCCATTTCCTCGATGCCGTCGGCGCAGGCGCGCATGTGCTCGCGGTTGCGCATGGGGGCGAGCACGCGGAACAGCAGGCCCAGG
>NZ_JABX01000097.1:0-2500 GCF_001469165.1 Thiohalocapsa sp. ML1
AAATAAGGCCCTGGCGGTGACCTACTTTCGCATGGGGAGGCCCCACACTATCATCGGCGATACACCGTTTCACTTCTGAGTTCGGCATGGATTCAGGTGGTTCCAGTGCTCCATCGCCGCCAGGAAAAGGTTGGGCGCAACGCACGAGTGCGTTGTGCCGCAATTTGGTGATGATCGTAAGGGCACGTGATGCGTTGTCGGCACCCAAAATGCTTGGGTGTTATATGGTCAAGCCGCACGGTCAATTAGTACGGGTTAGCTTCACACGTTACCGCGCTTCCACACCCCGCCTATCAACGTCGTCGTCTTCGACGGACCTTCAGGGATCTCAAGGATCCAGGGAGACCTAATCTTGGGAGGGGCTTCCCGCTTAGATGCTTTCAGCGGTTATCCCGTCCGTACATAGCTACCCGGCAATGCCACTGGCGTGACAACCGGAACACCAGAGGTACGTCCACTCCGGTCCTCTCGTACTAGGAGCAGCTTCCCTCAAGTCTCCAACGCCCACGGCAGATAGGGACCGAACTGTCTCACGACGTTCTAAACCCAGCTCGCGTACCACTTTAAATGGCGAACAGCCATACCCTTGGGACCGACTTCAGCCCCAGGATGTGATGAGCCGACATCGAGGTGCCAAACACCGCCGTCGATATGGACTCTTGGGCGGTATCAGCCTGTTATCCCCGGAGTACCTTTTATCCGTTGAGCGATGGCCCTTCCATACAGAACCACCGGATCACTAAAGCCTGCTTTCGCACCTGCTCGACGTGTCTGTCTCGCAGTCAAGCACCCTTATGCTTTTGCACTCATCGCGCGATTTCCGACCGCGCTGAGGGTACCTTCGCGCTCCTCCGTTACTCTTTGGGAGGAGACCGCCCCAGTCAAACTACCCACCATACACTGTCCCTGACCCGGATAACGGGCCTAGGTTAGAACTTCAAACATACCAGGGTGGTATTTCAAGGATGGCTCCACAACCACTGGCGTGGCTGCTTCAAAGCCTCCCACCTATCCTACACAAGTAGGTTCAAAGTCCAGTGTAAAGCTGTAGTAAAGGTTCACGGGGTCTTTCCGTCTAGCCGCGGGTACTCGGCATCTTGACCGAGATTTCAATTTCACTGAGTCTCTGGTGGAGACAGTGCCGCCATCGTTACGCCATTCGTGCAGGTCGGAACTTACCCGACAAGGAATTTCGCTACCTTAGGACCGTTATAGTTACGGCCGCCGTTTACCGGGGCTTCGATCAAGAGCTTCTCCGAAGATAACCCCATCACTTAACCTTCCGGCACCGGGCAGGCGTCACACCCTATACGTCCGCTTGCGCGTTTGCAGAGTGCTGTGTTTTTAGTAAACAGTCGCAGCGGCCTGGTCACTGCAACCCCCTTCCGCTCCACCCGCAGGGGCTTCACGTACCAGGGGCGTACCTTCTCCCGAAGTTACGGTACCATTTTGCCTAGTTCCTTCACCAGAGTTCTCTCAAGCGCCTTGGGATTCTCACCCTGCCCACCTGTGTCGGTTTCGGGTACGGTCACACATGACCTGAAGCTTAGAGGCTTTTCCTGGAAGCAGGGCATCGACCACTTCGCTTCCGTAGAAGCTCGTCATCACGCCTCAGCATTGCCATCCCGGATTTGCCTAAGATGACTGCCTACACGCTTAAACCGGCAACCAACAGCCGGCTGGCCTAGCCTTCTCCGTCCCCCCATCGCAGTCATGCGTGGTGCAGGAATATTAACCTGCTTCCCATCGACTACGCCTTTCGGCCTCGCCTTAGGGGCCGACTCACCCTGCGCCGATTAGCGTTGCGCAGGAAACCTTGGGCTTTCGGCGAGGGGGTTTTTCACCCCCTTTATCGTTACTCATGTCAGCATTCGCACTTCCGATACCTCCAGCAGACCTTACGATCCACCTTCGCAGGCTTACGGAACGCTCCCCTACCATGCCACTCATTCGAAAATGCGTGGCATCCGCAGCTTCGGTACATGGCTTAAGCCCCGTTACATCTTCCGCGCAGGCCGACTCGACCAGTGAGCTATTACGCTTTCTTTAAAGGATGGCTGCTTCTAAGCCAACCTCCTGGCTGTCTGGGCCTTCCCACATCGTTTCCCACTGAGCCATGATTTCGGGACCTTAGCTGGCGGTCTGGGCTGTTGCCCTTTTGACGACGGACGTTAGCACCCGCCGTCTGTCTCCCGTGATTGCACTTCCCGGTATTCGGAGTTTGCATCGGTTTGGTAAGCCGGGATGGCCCCCTAGCCGAAACAGTGCTCTACCCCCGGGAGTGAGACACGAGGCGCTACCTAAATAGCTTTCGGGGAGAACCAGCTATCTCCGGGCTTGATTAGCCTTTCACTCCGACCCACAGCTCATCCGAATCTTTTTCAACAGATCCCGGTTCGGGCCTCCAGCGCGTGTTACCGCACCTTCACCCTGGCCATGGGTAGATCGCCCGGTTTCGGGTCTACTCCCAGCGACTGAACGCCCATTTAAGACTCGCTTT
>NZ_JABX01000098.1 GCF_001469165.1 Thiohalocapsa sp. ML1
CTGTCAAAAAACATACCGCCTGGCTTGTCTTTTCGCCCGCCTTCTGCGTCGCGGCAGCGGGTGCATAGTTCGACTATGCACCCGCTGCCGCTCCTTGAAGGCGGACGAAAATCCTGCGCCATTCGGTACGTTTTTTTCCGGCAATCGCCTAAGGCGATACGCATGGATTGGCCCTCCCGGTGCAACAAACCGCCGGAGCCCGCCATGTTGCCGACGGCGCGGTCTCCCGGCTCCGGCATGTTTGCTCGTGACACCGCTCCCCCGGCGTCATGTCTCTCTTGGCGCTCCCGCGCCACTTCAGCACGATCGAGCCCAGCAATGCACCTGTCCTAGGGTCTGTCCATGGTTTGCGCGTGGTCATAGGCAGGATTACGTGGTCTGTCGCAGGTTCCCCCGTCGCGGCTGAAGCCGCTCCCACGAAGACCCGCGCTTGCCCCCGTGGGAGCGGCTTTAGCCGCGACAGCACGCGTTCCGCAGCCCGGCCGGTCGCGGCTAAAGCCGCTCCCACGAAGATCCGCGCGCTCCCCCGTGGGAGCGGCTTTAGCCGCGACGCTGCGGCGGGCGAAACCGCACGCTGCCTCAACCGCCGACCCCGGTGGAAGGCATGCAACGGCGCACGACCCAGAAGGTGCGTGTACGATAGCGCCCACCTCAATACAACCACCGTCCCGCGGCGAGCCCCGATGACCGCAACCGCAACTCCCACAGACGACTACGACAATCCGTGGAAAGACATCCTCACGCACGCCTTCCCGGAATTCATGGCGTTCTACTTCCCCGACGCCCATCGGCAGATCGACTGGACGCGCGAGCACAGCTTCCTGGACACCGAGCTGCGACAGGTGGTGCGCGACGCCGAGCTCGGCAAGCGCTGCGCCGACATCCTGGTGCGGGTCACGCGCAAGGACGGCACCGAGCAATGGATCTACATCCACATCGAGGTCCAAGGACAGCGTGACGCGGACTTCCCCAAGCGCATGTTCACCTACAACTACCGGCTCTACGACCGCTACGACCGGCCCATTGCCAGCCTTGCCATCCTTGCCGACCTCGACCCCGGCTGGAAGCCCGCCGGCTTCGATCTCGACCAGCTCGGCTGCAGCCACCGCTTCCGCTTCCCCGTCGTCAAGCTGCTCGACCTTGCCGAGCGGTTGGAGCACCTGGAGCGCGACCCCAACCCCTTCGCGCTCATCAGCGCCGCGCATCTCTACACCGCCCGCACCCGCCACGACCCCGACGCCCGCTACCGCTTCAAGCGCCGGCTGGTGGAATTGCTCTACCGCCACGGCTGGACGCGCCAGCGCGTGCTGGATCTATTCGCCGTGCTGGACTGGATGATGCGCCTGCCCGAGAATCTCGAACAGCAACTCTGGCAAGACATCCACGCCCTCGAAGGAGCCCAGACCGTGCGCTACATCACCAGCGTCGAACGCATCGGCCGCCGCATCGGCTGGCGGGAAGGCCACCTCTCCGGAAAGCAGGAAGGTGAGCGCGAAGGCAAGCGCGAAGGCCAAGCCGCCTTGCTCGCCGGCATGCTGACGAAACGCTTCGGCCCGCTCGGCGACGACACCCGCGCGCGCCTCGAACAGGCCGACATCACCCAGCTCGAACGCTGGGCCGAGCGTCTGCTCGATGCCGCCACACTGCACGACGTCTTCGACGAGCACTGAGCGCGCCGCCCTCCCCCCGTGGGAACGGCTTCAGCCGCGACAGCACGCGTGCCGCACCCCCGGCAGCTCGCGGCTGAAGCCGCTCCCACAAAAATCCGTGCGCTCCCCAGTGGGAGCGGCCTTACCATGAAAGTCGCGCGCAGCGCGCTCCTTAGTCGCCCTCTCCCTCTGGGAGAGGGCCGGGGTGAGGGAAACGGCCATGGCGAGCAGCGCCTTTCATGCTCCGGGGTGGCGCCGGTCGCCATGGCCGTTAGCCGCGACGCGCCTCTGCGCACATGCTTCCTCGTGACCCCGCTCCAGCGGTGTCACGCATCGCCGGGCGCTCCCGCGCCCGCTCCAGTGCCGTAGGCTGCACAAACACGCAGCGCGCAAATCAAGGAACCCCCCTATGCCCCAAGACGCAACCGCCCTGAGAGAAGGCCGCCTCGTCCGCTGGCACCCAGACAAGGGCTACGGCTTCCTGCGCCCGGATGACGGCGGCAAAGACGTCTTCGTCAAACCCTATGCCCTGATGACTGGCATCTCGGCACGCCAGACCGGGTGGATGAGCGCGCACGGCGAGCGGCTGAAGCTGCCGCTCGCCGGCAGCGGGCACGCCGTCTGCGGCGCTGGCGGGCAGGTTTATCGGCTTGACAGCGGCCAGGTGGAACTACAAGGACCGAGCCCCGCGAGACGACGACGACACGCCTTGCCAAATGATCGCTGCGCTGATTTGATTGCCCGCGCGGCATCCTCGATGCAAAGGATCTAGACAAACTTTGGCATCCTTAAGGGCACCTCGAAAAATTCGAGGTGCCCGTGCGGGGCAGGACGCCCTGCCATTTCTCAAGCGCCCAAGCGCTTGAGAAATGGAGCGAAGCGGAAACCGCGTTTTCGCTTCGCGTCTTGAAAAATTGCCAGGACGGCAATTTTTCAAGATCCCCTTAGGTGATCAATCTGCGTGAGGAATCCCATGCTAACTGAATACATTCAAGCGGCCTTGGACCGCTCCGACTATAAAATGCTCGATGATCAGACGTGGTTTGCCGAAATCCCCGGGTTTGACGGCGTGTGGGCCAACGCGGCGACCGTGGAGGCATGTCGTTCCGAGTTGCGCGAGGTGCTGGAAGAGTGGTTAATTCTCAAACTACGTGATCAAGATCCGATCCCTACCGTCGCAGGCCTGGATCTTGGTATCGTGGAATCCGCGGGAGCGGATCAGCCAGGCCGATTCCGACATGCTGATGCAATGGTCCGAGCGGATTCTGGATGCGCAGAACTTGGACGACCTTTAGCATTGATGTGATGGGATGCGTCGTTGAGTGAGGTGAGCCAAGTCTCGGAGGTTCGAGATTTGCCCCTTGCCGCTTCGTAGCAGTCTCCGCTTGTTCTCTGCTCGCCAGAATTGGAAAGGAATCGTGGTACGTGCCCTATATTTCTCTATTTTTCCCATTAGTTAAAGAATGATCCGTCTCATTCCTCCAATCACGGCTGTCGAAACGATTGCCGAAGGCCCCTCGATTCGGGAACTGCATCGGTTGCGTCAGCAATATGGGCCTGGTCGGTGGAGGAAGAAAAAGGGTATTGCCTTGGTCGAAACGGACGACGGCGCTCATCAACCCGCCGAGATCCACTGGTACGAAGCCCACGGGATCGGCAAGGTCAAAACGAAGGTGAAACGATGGCTATAGAATTCGTGGTCTGTTTGCGAAAAGATAATGCCGGAGACATCTCGGGCGATGATCTACAGCTTGGCAGGCTCTATGAGTTGGTTGAAAAGGATGCCGGCCACGGGATGGTTCGGATCATCGACGAATCGGGCGAAGACTATCTCTATCCTCAATCCTGGTTCGATAGCGTTGTATTGAGTCCCGCGGCATCTGAGCAACTGGCCAGGGCGCTACCGCATCGATAAGCGGATGAAACCCTGCATCCCCTACACCATCACCCTCGATCGTCGAGTGGGAAGGTTGCTACGCGGCCGATTCTGCTGGCTACCTCTGTCGCCAAGCAGACCGCATATGACTTGTCGTCTTCCCCGCCTACAACCGGGCTGCAACCAGGCACGCTGAGCCCCGCGCGCATGGACTACACCGCCCACCCCACCGCCATCATCGACCATGGCGCCCGCATCGGGCCGGGCACGCGCATCTGGCACTGGGTGCACGTCTGCGCCGGCGCCGACATCGGCAGCGGCTGTTCCCTGGGGCAGAACGTCTACGTCGGCAATCGGGTGCGCATCGGCGACAAGGTCAAGATCCAGAACAACGTCTCCGTCTACGACGGCGTCACCCTGGAGGAGGGCGTCTTCTGCGGCCCGAGCATGGTCTTCACCAACGTCTACAACCCCCGCGCGTCAATCAGGAAGTCAAGCCGTATGCACTCATGGTCGGCGTGCCCGCCCGACACATCGGCTGGATAAGCGAGCACGGCGAGCAGATGCCGTTGCCACTGACGGGGGATGGTAGCTGGGTCTGCCCGCAGACCGGCGCGCGCTATGCGCTGCGGGTCGATCGGACCAGCCGGCAGGATGCTGGCTGAATGCCTGGCCAGTGGGAGCGGCTTCAGCCGCGACAGCGGCACGTTCCACATCCCGGCAGATCGCGGCTGAAGCCGCTCCCACAAAGACCCGCGCGTGCCCCCGTGGGAGCGGCTTTAGCCGCGACAGCCGCACGTTCCGCACCCCGGCAGATCGCGGCTGAAGCCGCTCCCACAAAGATCCGTGCCTCCCCATGCGAGCCGCCTTAGCCGCGGCGCGCACCAGCACACGTGACTTCTCGTGACACCGCTCCAGCGGTGTCACGCATCTCCGGGCGCTCCCGCGCCCGCGCCCGCGCCCGCGCCCGCTCCAGTGCCGTGGCGTGCAACAATTCACGTAGCGCGCAAATCAAGGAAACCCCCATGTCCCAAGACGCAACCGCCCTGAGAGAAGGCCGCCTCGTCCGCTGGAACCAA
>NZ_JABX01000099.1 GCF_001469165.1 Thiohalocapsa sp. ML1
CGCTGATCAATTGCGACACCGAGCCAGTGCTCGAGGATCAGGCTCCACAGGTTCACCGGCTGGACGTCGCTGCCGGCGGGTCGCACCCAGGCGGCGCCGCGCTCGCCGCGGTCCAGGTCGCGCAACGCCCGGTTTAGCTCGGCCAGATCACCCACCCGAACCTCCCGCGCCGCCCCCCGCGCCGCCAACACCCGCAATGGCTCCACCTTGAGCGCGAGCAGCGCGTTGTGAGTCGAGACGAGACCGCTGGCATCGGCGAATAGCCAGAGATCCGCCCACTGGATGCGAAACACGGTGGAGCAGGCTGCGTCCACGTCTGGCTGATGCTTGCTGGGGTTCAGACACAGGGCAAGCTCGCCGTCGAGCGCGCCGGGCTCTTCCCCCGCCCTCTCTCCGGGCGGCGTGCGCGTCAGCAGCACCGGTTGCTGGTGCGGGCACCCCGCGGCCCTGCGGTCAAGGCGTCGCAACAGCGCCTCGCGCTCCCCGTCCGGGTCAGCAGCGGCATTGCCATCGGCAGCGACGATGGGCTGCGTCGGGAAGCTCTGCCGCGGGCCGAACAGCGCGTCGTGCGTACTCGGTGAAAGTGCCGTCAACGGGTCGAACGGGCGCTCTCGGAGCCGTGCGCCATGGGGTTGGCGCAGATAGGGGTGCAGCGTCCAGCCGAGCCCGCGCGCAACTTCAAGATAGGCATCGACTCGCCGATGCAGCCGAGCCCCGCCGAAACCGCGCCAAGCCCCCACCCCGGGCTGCACGCGTTGATAGAGATTGACGAGCAAGATGCTCCAGCCGCCCTGATCGGAGTTGGCGAGCGGTTCTAGACGGGTTTCGAAAGGGTAGCAGCTTTCCATCGGCTCCTCGCAACAGGGCGCAGCGACCGAGTTGTCGGCAGGCTCGGGCCTAACTCGGCCAGCCAGACCCGAGCAGGGCAGCGGTGCCCGACCGCTCGCGCCTTGATCGTGACGTTGCAAGGGCGAATTCTGGCCAGCAGGCAGGTATCATCACCGAAAAGCGCATAGGGGCAAACCTTTAAGGAGCTCGGAATGCACCAGGGCACCCACCCCCTCGACGCGATCGCCACTGCCGAGGCTGTCGCCGCCTGGCTCGATGAGCTCGGGCTCGGCGACTACGCGGCGACCTTCGCCGAACGCGGCTGGTATGGCGGCGCCCTGCTCGATGCGCCGGACGACCCGAGCCTCGCCGACGTCATCGCCGATGCGGCCAACCGCGAGCGACTGTCGACGGCCGTCCGGCGCCTGCTACGCCGGGCGGCGCTGCCCGATGCGGCATTGAGCGTGGCCGAGCTGAACGCCCCCGCCGCCGCCTGCCGCCGCCTCGGCGCCGACTGGTCCCGCCAGCCCTGGCTCGCCACCCTCATCGACACCTGGCCAGGCCCCATCGCCCACGAGGCCCGCGCACTCGGGGAGCTGCTCGCCGCCGGCAACGCCGCCGCCGCGCTCTGGCAGTTGCGGGACCTGGCCGAGGTGCTGATCAAGCTGCCCGCCGCCGCCCTGGCCGCCGAGGCCGAGCGACGCGACCCGGACGGCCCCCTTGCCGCTCGCGTGCACGAGAAGCTCTACGGCTACCCGCCCCCGGCCATGGGCACCTGGCGTGACCTGCTGTGCGAGGACTTGGCGCCGGGCCTGCGCGACGCCGCCGGAGAGCCGTCGGCGCCACCCGTGCTGGGCCTGGTTCGGCTGATCCTGAAGGCCGACGGCAAGCCCACCCTCTTCGCCCAGGCGCTGCTGGATCAGGTGGTCCTGCGCAACCGCGAGGGCCACGGCGCCTGGCGACGCGATCAGACCGAGATCGTCGCCACCCTGCGTCACTGGCTCCTGGGCGACCTGCCGAGGCCCGAGTGGGCCAGCATCGGCATGGACAAGCATCCCAAGCCGACGCCGCTGAACAAGGCCCTGGCCGAGGCCGTCGGCCAAGCCCCCTGGGGCGGGCTGACCCTCGCCGTGCGCCTGCCGGGCGGCGACGGCATCCCGCTGGTGGGCGCCGCGAGCATCCCCGATCATCGCGACGCCCCGGGTGCAGACGGCCTGCAACCGGCCCCGGTGCTGCTCCAGCAGCCCGACGCCGAGCCCCTGGACCTGGCGCCCCATCTGGCCGCACGGGTCTGCGTGCTGTGCGGCTATCGGGACCTGTTCTTCTTCAACGGCCACGACCGCCGCGCCCACCGCTTCGACCTGCTCGACTACCGCCGCGGCCACCGCATGGCGCGCCACTGGCACCAGGTGCCGGACCTGCACCGCCATGCCGGTCGGCGCCCGCTGCCGCCGCCGGCGGAGGACGACCCCGGGCCGCTCGGCCTCGGCCGCGCCAGCACCCTGGCCCTGTTCGACACCCTGGCCTTCGAGGCCCGCTACCTCTCCCCGGACTGGCTGCGCGCGCCGCTGCGGGACTTCATCGCGGGCAACGACCGCGGCGTGCTCTGGCTCCAGGCCCCGGGCCACGTGGGCAAGAGCCTGTTCGTGCACGGCCTGCAAGCCCACCTCGACGACGCGCCACTGCTGCCCGGCGAGCCCCCGCGCGTCGCCGCCGTCTTCATCCGCCGCGAGTACAGCTACGGCCCCGCCCGCCTGCTGCCGCTGCTGGAGGCCGAGCTCAAGCGCAGCCTGGACCTGGCGGACGACAACGAGCAGCGCCTGCCGCGAATCGAGGAGCAGGCCGCGGACAAGCCCGCCGCCCTCGCCGCCGGGCTCGCCGCCTATCGCCGGCTCGCGCGGGCGCGCACCGGCTTCGACGGCCCGCTCTTGATCTGCCTCGACGGCCTGGACGAGCTGCGCCCGCCGGACGCCGCCGGCAGCCTGCTGGACTTCATCCCCCGGCCCGAGGCCCTGCCGGAGCGCACCTACCTGCTGTTCACCTCCCGCCCCTTCGACGCCGAGGGCTGCCCGCCCTGGGTGCGCGAGCGCACCGAGCACCTGCGCGCCGGCGGCCTGGCACCGCGGGTGGCGGACCTGCACGACCCCGGCTATCGCGCCCTGCTGCGCGCCTACTTCGATCGCGAGCTCGCAGGCGCCGCCGCGCGCCTGGAGGCCGAGGCCGTGGAGCGAGGCGCCGCGCCCGCCGCGGCCCGCACCGCGGCCGCCGAGCGCCTCGACGCCCTGTACCAAGCCGTTGTCGACAAGGCCGATGGCCTGTTCCTGTATCTGGCCTTCCTCATCGACCGCATCCGCGACCAGGGCATCCCCGCCGACCCCGCCGCCATCCGCCCCCTGCCCGCCCGCGCCGAGCTCTTCCACGGCTACCTCGACCAGCTCCGGGACGACCTCGGCCCCAAGCACGCCGACCTGGCCCTGACCCTGGTGCTGACCCTGGCCGCCGCCGAGCGCGCCCACACCTGGCTCATCAGCCAACCCGAGTGGCCGCCGGAGTTGGAGCAGGACTGGCACGGCCTGGACCTGGACGTGCTGGCGGGCCTGACCCACCAGACCGGCGCCGACGGCCACGCCGAGCTGCTCTACCTGCTGCTGCGCCTGCGCCCGGTGCTCGGCACCTGGCGCGCCGGCAGCGGCGCCTCCGCCCACTACCGGCTCGGCGTGCGGGGCCTCACCGACGCGCTGGAGGGCCATCCGGACCTCGGCCCGCGGCTGCTGGCGATCCATCGGCGGTTGGCCGATGCGGCGTTGGCGTTGGCGGGTGAGGCGCCCGAGGCCGAGGACGCGGGGGCCGAGCACGGTGTGCCGAAAGGCGCGCCGGCGGTCGCTACCGAGGCCGGCGACGCACCGACACGCCCGTTGCTGCTGCGGCAGGCCCTGGCACACGCCATCCTCGGCGGGGAGGATGAGCAGGCCGATGCGGTGGCCGGCAACCGTCGGCTCATCACACTGATCCGGATCGAGGCCGAGGCCAGCCGCCGGGCAATGGACCTGCCTGCCGCCATCGTCGGCAACACCTGCTGGCTGCTACACGCGCGCCAGATGGCCCGCACCGGCGACACCACCTGGCGCAATGCCCTGGCCAGCGCCTACGACAGCCGCGGCCTCGATAAGCGGGACGCCGGCGACCACGGCCCGGCGGCGGCGCTGGCGGACCACGACGCCGCCATTGCCATTGGCGAGGACCTGCGCCGGCTGCTGGAGCCCGACGGGCGCTGGGAGGTCGAGCTGCGCAAAGACCTGGCCGGTGCCTACAGCAACCGCGGCGCCGCCAAGGAGGCCGCCAGCGGCCACGGCCCGGCGGCGGCACTGGCCGACTATGACGCCGCCATCGCCATCGGCGAGGATCTGCGCCGGCTGCTGGAGCCCGACGGGCGCTGGGAGGTGGCGCTGCGCTCGTACCTGGCCAGCGCCTACGGCAACCGCGGCGCCGCCAAGCGGGCCGCCACCGGCCACGGCCCGGCGGCGGCGCTGGCGGACCACGACGCCGCCATCAAGATCGAAGAGGACCTGCGCCGGCTGCTGGAGCCCGACGGGCGCTGGGAGGTGAAACTGCGCAACGACCTGGCCAGCGCCTACGGCAGCCGCGGCAACGCCAAGCAGGCCGCCGGCGGCCACGGCCCGGCGGCGGCGCTGGCCGACTA
>NZ_JABX01000100.1 GCF_001469165.1 Thiohalocapsa sp. ML1
TTGTGTGAAAAACGTGGTCTGTCCCCGTTTTTCCGCCGTCCCCGTTTTTCCGCCGTTTTTCGCGCTGTCCCCGTTTTTCGCGCTGAGCCTTTCGCGGTTCTCCGCGCCGCGCGATGCGCATCGCTGTCGCTACGTCAGGGCGAAAATCGATTTCTTCACAACCTCTGAGGCTCTGCCTCGTGAGATGTCGATCGCACAAAAGCAGAAAGCCGCCCGAGGGCGGCTTTGTCGTCGGTGCGGGCGCGGCGATCGGCGTCAGTTGAAGAGCCAGCCGAAGTTGATGCCGAGCTCGTACTGCGACATGCGGATGGTCGGTGCCTGCGCGCCGGTGAAGGCGCCGGGACCCTTGACCTCGTTCTCCGGCGCGTACATGCCCCAGAAGGTCAGCTCGTAGTTGTCGCGCAGGCGATAGGTGCCGCCGAGCGTCCAGTGGTCCTCGACGACCGCAGGCGCGAGCGTGTTGAAGGCGACTTCGCTGCCTTGAACGGGATTGTCGCCGTGGCTGTAACCGGCGCGCATCGTGAGCTTGTCGTTGAGGTCGTATTGCACGCCGAGCTTGATGATGGTCATGTCGTCCCAGCCGAAGCCGGCGCCTCTGGAGCCGCCGAGGCAGTAGCGGGAATCGTAGCCGGCGAAATTGCCTTGCAGGTTGCAGCGCTGGGCGAGCTCGTTCTTGTTGGCGATGGCGTCGATCTCGCTGTACCAGATTTGCTGCAGATCGAGCGCGAAGGTCAACTGATCCGTCGCACGGAAGGCGGCGCCGATGGTGGCCACCGGCGGGAGATCGAAATCGCCGCCCTGGGCGAACAGGTCCGAGTACCTGTCGAACTTGTCCATGTACATCTTCGAGCGATAGGACGCGCCGAGCGTGAGCTGCGGATTCAGGTCCCAAATGCCGCCGAGCTGGACGCCGAAGCCCCAGGCCGAGTCTTTGCCGTTGTCGGAGAGGTTCCGTGGCGAGGTGCCCTGCATGGTCCGGCTTTGGATCATGCTTTGCGTGAAGGTCTGGGTGAAGCCCTGGAAGGCGCCCACGCCCTTGACCTCGATGGTCTGATAGCCGATCAGGAAGCTCGCGCCGACCGACAGGTTGTCGGCGAGATCGCGCGCGTAGCCGATGGAGACGCCGAGCTGCTCGAGGTCGACACCCGCGTTGCTGCCGCCGCGCGCGGTCGTGCCCGGGACCTGCGTGCCCGCGCGTGGGTCCGGGGGCAGATAGGCCGGCGGGTTGGCCAGCGGGTTGCCGCCGCCGAACGTCCCGAGGTGGCCGAGGCCCGGGAAGACCATGGTGTCGCCGCTGCGGAAATCCGTATTCATGCCGCCGTTGGCGAACAGCGCGATGCCGAAGGCGCTGACGTCGTTGATGGGCTGGCTGTAGCCCAGACCGGGGATCAGAAAGTCGTTGTTCTCGCTCTCGACGGTCCCTCTGCCGTCGGGACCGCTGCCAATGGGTGCGAAGGCGCCCTGCGGGCAGCCGGTCGTGCAGAAGGCGTTGGAAGGCGTGAGCCCGTCGTATTCGCGACGCGGGCTGAACCAGGAAAGGCCGATGTCGGCCCGCCGGCCGACCCGCGTGAGCCCGGCGGGATTGCCGACGATGGACAGCGAGTCCTGCGGCAAGGCGGCCTCACCGGCGCCCGCCATGCCCTTGGCCGCGGGGGAGTAGCCGTGGGACATGTAGCCGTTGGTGGCGACGGCGGACGTTGCACCGACGCAACAAATAATGGCGATGGCGGCTGAGGGCCGTTGCAGTTTCATCACAGTTTGTCCTCTCTTGTTGGTATGGCGGCGCCTTGCCTGGCGGAAACATCGACGACGTGGCGCCTGGCGGAAGTCGTCTTGTTGCAATAATTCGCGCTAGTTGCATTAATGTCAAACTCTAGCGAGGCGAAGCATCGGGGCCACACAGGCGCAGGGGCGGCGCCTGCCCACCTAGGGCGAACCTCGACCAAGGGCCAAGGGCCAAGGGCCAAGGGCCTAGGGCTAAGGTCTAAGGACGGCTCCCTCGGCCCTTCGCTTGTGCACTGTGCCGGTGCTCGGGCGGACGGAGCGCCGCGGGCACATGCTCGCGCGCCGCGCCCCAGTACCGGGCGGGGCTCAGCCCGGCTCCATGGGCGTGCGGCCGATGGAAATGTAAGTGATGCCCGCAGCGGTTACCTGGCCGTGATCCAGGATGTTGCGTCCGTCGAAGATCACCGGATTGCGCAGTGCGGCGCGGATGGCATCGAAGTCGGGGCTGCGAAACTGCGACCACTCGGTGACGATGGCCAGCGCGTCCGCGCCGTCAAGCGCCGTGTGCGGGTCGTCGGCGAGGACAAGGTCCGGCCGATCGCCGTAGATCCGACGGGTTTCATGCA
Organism: Thiohalocapsa sp. ML1; assembly: GCF_001469165.1. GTDB lineage: Bacteria > Pseudomonadota > Gammaproteobacteria > Chromatiales > Chromatiaceae > Thiohalocapsa. The sequence continues at coordinate 2,352 of NZ_JABX01000100.1, forward strand.
TCGCAACGGGGTCAAAGGCACGCACGCTGGCGCCCGCCTCCCATAGCTGCTCGATGAGGCGCCGGCTCGATGCTTCACGCATGTCGTCCGTGTTCGGCTTGAAGGCCAGCCCCCAGAGGGCGATGACCTTGCCCGACAGCTCGCTCCCGAAGAACTCCGAGATCTTGCGGAACAGCACCTCCTTCTGCCTGAAGTTGACGGCCTCCACTGCGCGGAGCAGTTCCGCTGCGTAGCCCACGGCCGTGGCTGTGCGCTCCAGCGCGCGGACATCCTTCGGGAAGCATGAGCCGCCGTAGCCGCAGCCGGGGTAGATGAATTGGTAGCCGATGCGGGGGTCGGAGCCGATGCCGACGCGGACCTGCTCAATGTCAGCGCCCACGGCCTCGGCGATGTTCGACAGCTCGTTCATGAAGCTGATCTTGGTCGCGAGGATGGCGTTGGCGGCGTACTTGGTGAGCTCCGCGGAGCGGATGTCCATGACCATGATCCGGTCGTGGCTGCGGTTGAAGGGCGCGTAGAGGGCGCGCAGCAGCTCCGCGGTGCGCGGGTTGTCGGTGCCGACGATGACGCGATCGGGCCGCATGAAGTCCTCGATGGCCGCACCTTCCTTTAGGAACTCGGGGTTCGACACCACGTCAAATTCGAAGCTGACGCCGCGCGCCGCTTGGGTTTCCCGAATGCGCTCTGCAACCCGGTCGGCGGTGCCCACCGGCACGGTGGACTTGTCGACGACGATGCGGTAGCTGTCGATGCATTCGCCGATGGTGGTCGCCACACTCAGCACATGTCTGAGGTCCGCGGATCCGTCCTCGTCGGGCGGGGTGCCCACGGCAACGAACTGGAACAGGCCATGCGCGACACCGGCGACGAGGTCGTCGCTGAACGCGAGCCTGCCCGCGGCGACGTTGCGCCGGATCATGTCCTCGAGTCCGGGCTCGTAGATGGGCACGCCACCCGCGTTGAGGAGCTCGATCTTGGCCCTGTCGACATCGACGCAGAGCACGTTGTTGCCGACCTCGGCGAGGCAGGCTCCGGTCACGAGCCCGACATAACCGCTACCAAAAATTGTGACATCCATAGACGGGGAACCTCACGCGAGTCTGGATTTCAACGGGAGTGGAGAACCGTGCACAGCCGTTAAAGGTACCATCATCGCGCCGCGGCGGCGCCTATGCGTGCGCTGGCGACGCGCGCGCCGTGCCTCTTTGGGACGCCTGGGGCAGGCGCGGAGGACGGTGCCGACCCTTCGGCGCGGCAACAAGGTTGAGAAGCCGCGCGCCGCGCGTTGGCCGAAAGAGCCCGTGATCGGCGCTGTTGCCGTGGTTGACCGAGACTCCTTGCCGACATATACTGCCGCGCTCGGTCGATTGGAGGGGTTCCCGAGCGGTCAAAGGGATCAGACTGTAAATCTGACGGCTCAGCCTTCGGAGGTTCGAATCCTCCCCCCTCCACCAAATAAGGTCCAGGCTGCATCGCGTCGGTTGGCCAAGCTAATGTGTCGACTCGGTACCCGAAGGCGCGGCGGTGCAACCGAATCAGCCCGGTGGTGAGACAGCGCGGCGGCCGCACCTTCGCTCATGCTCGCGCCGCCAATGGTCGGCCGCCAATGGGATTCCGCCGCGGGTGTAGTTCAACGGTAGAACCTCAGCCTTCCAAGCTGATGGTGTGGGTTCGATTCCCACCACCCGCTCCAAGCGAGCGATCCGGCGCCTGCGATCTGGTCCGGAACCGCAAGCTGCGCAGGATGCGCTCGGTCGGGACTCGCGCAGCATGCGCTTGATCCGGATTGCAGTAACAGTGCCCATGTAGCTCAGCTGGTAGAGCACACCCTTGGTAAGGGTGAGGTCACCGGTTCAACTCCGGTCATGGGCTCCAAACGCGTGCCGTGCGACGTCCTGCGGTTTGGTCCGGGGAGGGTCGCGCAAAAGTCAGCCTGTCGTCGGCAGAAGCCGAATTCCGCGGAGTAGGGGTCCG
>NZ_JABX01000101.1 GCF_001469165.1 Thiohalocapsa sp. ML1
CACAAGCTATGAGGTCGGCGGTATGACCTATACCGTCACTGCCAACGAAGGCGATGCGCGGGACTATACGGGCTTCGGCGAGGAGGCGCGGGTTAAGGACTTGGATCTCGACTCCTCCGTTTTCACGGATGCGTTGCTGCAAGAAGACGGGAACCTCGGCCGATTGAAGGTGACAACGACGCTCGGCAACACGGACGCCGACGACGAATTCGAAGCGCTCTACTCTTTCGGCGCGCGCTCCTTCTCCATCTGGGACGAAACCGGCGCGCTGGTCTTCGACAGCGGCGATCAATTCGAGCAGATCATTGCGGGGCTTGGCCTGTTGGACTCCGTCGGCAATCCCGTCTTCAACGCCAACAACGACGATCAGATCAGCTTCGACAGCCGCTCCGACGATAAGGGGCCGGAGCCGGAGGCGGTCGCCATCGGGCAGATCTATGGCATGACCTTGGCGTTTATCGGCTTGGAGCGCATCGGCGGCATCATGATCTATGACATCACCGACCCGACCAACCCGGCGTTCATGAATTACATCCTCGGGCGTGATTTCAGCGAAGACGATGCCGAATCGCCCGCTGCCGGCGATCTTGGCCCTGAGGGCATCTACTTCGTGCACAAGGACCTGAGCCCGTTCGGAACCTTCGGCCTGATTGTTGCCAACGAGGTCAGCGGCACCACGACGTGGTACGACATCCAAGCGCAGGTCCCCGCGCCGGCGTCGCTTGCGCTGTTCGCGGCCGGATTGCCGCTCCTGATGCTGCGCCGGCGTCGGCGCTGAGACCGCGCGCTGGCGCCTTGGGGAAGGGCCGAGGGCCGAGGGCCGAGGAGGGCTCCTTGGTGCTTGGCCCTTCGCCTTTCGGCCCCGAAGCGCCGTCTTGCTGTCAAGCTGAATCCGTCCGCAGGCTGCTTGTGCCGCCACCGGGGGCGGCTTCCGCCATAGCCGTCTTTTGTGCTGCCGTTCGCTGCTGAGCGAGCGCCCGGGTCTGCGCGCACCGCTCTGCTCGCACCGCTCTGCTGGCGCCCCTCTGCTATAGTCGAGCGCCGGGCGTTTCGCACCGCGCAATGCGGTGCGGCCCGCACCGAATGCCCCATGAGCACCGAGTCACAGCCCCAGCTTCGCCGCGCGGACCAACGCCAGCGCACGCTCCAGATCCTGCGTGCGGCGCGGCTCCTATGGCCGCTCGCCGGCGTCGCGGTGACGCTGGCCACTGCCCTGGGGCTGCTGCTGGTGTCCATGGCCGCGCCCGGGCTCGGCTGGCCCAAGCTGGTCTGCCTTGCGTTCCTGGGCATGGGTCTGCTCTCGGCCGTGCTGGCGGCGCAGCGGCTGCGCACGCAGTTGCTGCTGCCGCTGGTCGTGCTGGAGGATTCCGTGACGCGGGTCTGCCAAGGCGAGCCCGGGGCGAGCCGGGCGCTGGCCACGGCCGGCGTGCTGGAGACCATGGCGCGCGGCATCGGCAGCCTGAACGCGGAGCTGACGGACCTCTACGAAGACATGGACAGCCGCGTCGCGCGCCAGACCCAGCGGCTGGCGCAGAAGACGGCCTCGCTCAAGATCCTCTACGATGTCGCCGCCGAGATCACCCGCGCCGACACGCTGGAGGAGCTGTTGCTGCACTTCCTGCGGGTGCTGAAGGAGATGGTGAACGGCCGCGCGGCGACGGTGCGGGTGGTGACGCCGGACGGCAGCACCCGGCTGGTGGGCTCCATCGGCCTCGACGACGACCTGGTGCGCCAGCAGGACATGCAGCCGGTGGAGCTCTGTCTGTGCGGCACGGTGCTCTGCCCCGGCGAGATCGTCTGCGACAATGACGAGCGCTGGTGCTCGCGCATCTACGGCCGGCGCATGTTCGCAAGCGATGCCATTGAGGTCGTCACGGTGCCGCTGCAGCACCACGACGAGCTGCTCGGCGCCTACAGCATCTTCGTGGACCGCCCCGGCGTCAGCGAGCGCGAGGACATCCTCGACCTGCTCTCCACCATCGGCCAGCACATCGGCGTCGCGCTCGCCAAGCACCGCTCCGACAGCGAGGCGCGGCGGCTCTCCATCGTGGAGGAACGCACGTCGCTCGCGCATGAGCTGCACGACTCCCTAGCGCAGACGCTGGCGAGCCTGCGGCTCCAGGTGCGCATGCTGGCGGACTCCCTCGGCGACATCGAGCTGGCGCCGGAGGCGCGCGCCGACCTGGCCCGCATCAAGAACGGCATCGACGAGGCCCACGGCGAGCTGCGCGAGCTGCTCGCGAGCTTCCGCGCGCCGATGGATCGCCGCGGCCTCGTGCCGACGCTGGAGGAGCTGATCCGCCGCTTCGGCCAGCAGACCGGCATCCATGCGGTGCTGCAGCTCAACTGCCGGCCCTTCGAGGTGACGCCGGTGGAGGAGATGCAGCTCGTGCGCATCGTGCAGGAGACGCTCGCCAACGTGCGCAAGCACGCGCAGGCGCAGACCGTGCGCGTGCTGTTGACCCGGGAGCAGAACGGCGACTATGTGCTGCTGGTGGAGGACGACGGCGTCGGCTTCAGCGCACCGCGCAAGGCCGGGCATCCGGGTGAGCACATCGGGCTGTCGATCCTGGAGGAGCGGGCGCGGCGCATCGGTGCGCGGCTCGACATCGAGAGCGAGCCGGGGGAGGGCACGCGCGTGGAGCTCAGCTTCACCGCGGGTCGCAGCGGCCGCCAGGCACCGACGGAGCAGGCCGCCTGATGCGGGTGCTGCTCATCGACGACCACGCGCTGTTTCGCGTCGGCCTGCTGGAGCTGCTGGAACGGCGCGGCATCGAGGTCATCGACGCCGTCGGCGACAGCGACGTGGGCCTGCGCCTGACGCGCGACTGTGCGCCGGACGTGGTGCTGCTGGACCTGCGCATGCCCGGCCCCGGCGGCATCGAGATCTTGAAGCAGATCCGCGCCGAGCGCTTGGACCGCCGCGTGGCGATGCTCACCACCAGCACCGAGGAGCCGGACCTCATCGCCGCGCTGCAGGCCGGCGCCAACGGCTACCTGCTGAAGGACATGGAGCCGGACGAGCTGGTAGCGGCGCTGTCGGACATCGTCGCCGGCCGCACCGTCGTCGCGCCGGAGCTGACCGGGATCTTGGCCCGTGCGCTGCGCCAGGAGCCGGAGCCGGAGCGGCCACCGGCACGGCCCGGGCTGGCGGAGCTGACGCCGCGGGAGCAGCAGATTCTGTGTCATCTCGCCGCCGGGCAGAGCAACAAGGCCATCGCCCGGGACCTCGGCATCTCCGAGGGCACCGTCAAGCTGCATGTGAAGGCGATCCTGCGCAAGCTTGCGGTGCACTCGCGCGTCGAGGCGGCGGTGATGGCGGTGGAGCAGGGGCTTTGTGCGCGGGACTGACCGGGATCGAAATCGGGATCGCAATCGAAACTCTTCCCCGACCCGCACCAGACTCAAGGGACGTCCGACCGCGAGACACATGTCTAGCGAGGCAGAGCCTCAGACCGACCAGGGCACGGCGCCTCGTCTTGCGCAGCCCGCTCGTCGGCGCATTGGGCCAAGGGCCAAGGGCCGACGCGGGCTCCCTTGGCCCTCGGCCCTCGGTCCTTTTGCCTGCAAGCGCCTTGTCGTCGTGGAACTTGACTCATCTGCAAGCATTCGGCGCCGTCAAGCAATCTAGTGCACCAGTATGAA
>NZ_JABX01000102.1 GCF_001469165.1 Thiohalocapsa sp. ML1
GACCGCCGGCTTTCAGCCGGCTTCGCGTGCCGGGGGCTCGATGCCCCCGGCGCGCGATCCGCGGCGCGGGAGCCGGGCGGTTGGCCGTGCCGCGCCGCCGGGCGGAAGGCTGCGCCTGTGCCCTCTTATAAGCCCAGACGCCGCCGACGCGGCATCGAGCCGCGTCGGCGGCGAGCCGGCTGGAAAGCCGGCGGTCCCAGTGAGCGGCGCCGGCGCGGACTGGGAGCGCCGGCTTTCAGCCGGCTTCGCGTGCCGGGGGCTCGATGCCCCCGGCGCGCGATCTGCGGCGCGGGAGCCGGGCGGTTGCCCGTGCCGCGCCGCCGGGCGGACGACTGCGCCTGTGCCCTCTGATCGGCTCGGACGCCGCCGACGCGGCATCGAGCCGCGTCGGCGGCGAGCCGGCTGGAAAGCCGGCGATCCCAGTCAGGCGCGCCGGCGCCGAGTCCGGTGCTTGGTTCAATGTGGTTTCGTCGTCGTCGTCGTCGTCGTCGTGATCGTGGTCGTAATCGAACGTTCGCGGTGTTGACGCGCGTTGACTGGAGTGTTGACCTCCAGGTCAACACGGCCACAGAGCGGGGTGCACTGGTGTCGCGAGTGCGGAGCCGACCTGGACGTCGGCTCTCCGGCCGCGCCCGGCCCGGCTCCGGCTTGGCTACGGGAGGGCAAGTGCTTCGCTGCCGAGTCTCCGCCGTTCCGGCGCTTCACTGCCCCGCGGCGCAGAGGTCGGGATCGGTCGCCACTCGGTTCCATTTCGATTTCGATAGCGATTTCGATGAGCACGACTCGTCGGTCTGAGGCGAAGCCTCGCTAGCTCCTGAGCTAGGGATGCCCGTGCGTGCACTCGTCTCCAGCCCCTGCCGAAAAGACCTGAATCCCTTTCCAATCCCAACCCGGTTGCGAGAGAAAGTGCGAATCAGTCGCGTCTAACTCCATACTGGGCAGTGCGCCGCGGCCCTGGGGCAAACCCCGGCGGATGCCCGTCAAGTCTCTGATTGCAATAGCGATAACGTGAAGCCTAGGCGCTGATAAAGCATATTCCTAGCACGTGTTTCCGCGTGCGCCTAGCGTTCATTAAACGCGCTGGTCATAGGCGGATCGACCGCTCTCGACGAAGATAAGCATCACACAAGCACGGCGGCAGCGCGACCTGCCGATAACGAAGCAACCGGACACCGACTAGAGAGAGCCGACATGACCGAGCTGATGCATACGACCAAGCGAATCCTCACCGCCGCCGCCGTAGCGCTGACGGGCGCATTGGCGCTGCCGCAGTCCGCCGCTGCGGCCGTCGATGTCGAGCAACTCAAGATCGATCTCGGCGACGTTGAATCACGCACCGTAGCGCCGCCGTTTTTCGGCTCCACGCTGGGTACGGACACAAACGGGCTGAAAGACGCGATTTACGTACTTGAAGCCGTGCTGGACTTCCCTGAGACCGGTTTCAGCTCACCCGCAAGCACGGGCTCGGTTCGAGTCACGGATTTGGCGCAACGTGCTTTCACCCATCGTGCGACTTTGGTCGAGCGCGCCTGCCTCGTCGTCGACACCGCTGCGGGCGGCGGGCGACCGAACTTGACGCAGATCGGCAACCGCTTGGCGGCGATACAAACCGCTATGCAATACATCTCGCCTGCTGTCACGCTCACCAGCAGGCCCAACCTCACGCTGGTGGAAAACACCGTCGCGGAGATTCGGGACATCATGGATCATATGGGCGCGGAAGGGAGTGCGATAAGCACCTTCGGTATGGGTTCGATCCGCGTCAGCCAACTTCACTTCGCAGTGGAAGATATCTACAACCGCGCCGCCCATGTGTGTGCCAATTATTGAGCAGACATCGCGCACTGCTGCGCTGGCGGAGTCAGCGTATCAGCAGAGCGGTGAGGGCCGCTGTTGACTGATCTTTTGGCCGAGGTCCCTAGCCTCGCCACGAAGCCCGAAAACACTGTTTTCGGGCTTTTTCGTTGATGAGGCGTTATGACTCACCGCAGCATGGGCCGCGGTAAGACTGGGCAGACGGTTGCGAGGTTACGCGGACCTGTGCGCGGCCGGAAGAAAGAGATGTCGCGCAGAGACGCCGCGACGCAGAGAAGAAGAGAGAAATGAGGCAATGGTCGGAGTTATGACCAAGGCCACAGCGCCGTCGATCACAAGTCGGCCCAGAGCTGCCAGGCGAGCTTTGTCGCGGCAGCGCGTGGGCGTCCCGCGCAGTCAGCGCTTCCAACCCTCAGACTGCTGGGGCATCCCGTCCTGACGCCATCAGGGCAGGCAGCCGTGACTACGGACGGAGCCTGCGGCGCTGGTTGGGATACCGATCAAGGCCCGCGGCGCCTGCAATCTGCCTGCGCAAGGCAACCTTAGTCGCACTAATGATCAAAGCCCGACGGGCTGTGGGATGGGAGCAAAGTTAAGCCCATCACGGGCGGATGGGCATTGGCTGCGGCTACTGGCTGCGGTTTGGTGATTCCGATCGGCGAGGCCCTCAATCTTGTCCCGCCTATTGCTCCCAAGTGCGTTGCAGGGTTAAACCCTGTGCTGGCTCGCGGCGCGCCAGTGAAAGCCCAGAATGCCTGCGCCGAGCGCGAGCAGTAGAAGACTGGATGGCGCTGGCGCCCGCTGGGCCGTGTAGACATCGTCAACGCGAAACAGGAAAGTGCCAGTATCCTCTACATCGGTCGAAGCAATGACCGCCGTCGTGAAAGGCGAGGTCGCATCAATGAAGCCGATGAACCAGCTCGAAAAGTTGGTGTTCAACGGCACGCCGTTTGCGGCAACGGAACCCTGCGATGGGGAATTGGTCACGCCCGGCAGCGAGATGCTGAAATCGTCGTCTTCCGCGAATCCCGATTCCGCGATGAACCAAATGCCGAATGCGTACGACGGTGTCGGAAAGGTCAGGGTGAAGGAATCCGGATTGCGCATCTGCTGATCCGCTGGCCAACTCGTGCCGATGGCGTTGGACTGGCTCCTTGTCTCGGGGGAATCAGACGGTTCGACGACTGCGAGCTGCCCGGACTCGAGCGAGATGTCGGTGAAGGTAAAACCGACGAGCGTGTCCCCGTTGTTGATCGGGGTGTCCGCCGCAATCCCGTCGAACCCCTGGCGGCTTGCGATTAGTCCGGAGGTGGCGAGGGCATTCTCGAAGTCGGAGAAGTTCGTGTAGGGCTGAGGGACGGCATGGGCGTTGCCCATGCCCAGCCCGACGGCGGCGGCGGCGAGGCCGAGCTTGGTCATGCGTTTGCCATGGTTCATTACGTCGCTCCTGGCTTGCGTCTGAACAGTCGAAACCGGATGGCGCTTATCGGAGCGCACGGTGCTGTGACCGCAACCCTGTTGACGTCGGTGCTGCCGAGGTGGGAGGCAGGACAGACGTGCAGGCTGCTCCGCGGGTTGCGCTCAGGCCGGGGAGCCGCACTCGGGACCTCGGCCGCCGGTCAATTCTTCGCGTAACTA
>NZ_JABX01000103.1 GCF_001469165.1 Thiohalocapsa sp. ML1
CACTAGGTAAAGCCGACCGTTGATGATGGCGTGCCGCTGGTTCCGGTTGAGCCCCAGTTAGTGCGCCCGTCACCGATGTCGTTGGCGAAGCCGATTGCATACCGACCGTTCGCAGCCATCAGCCAGTCCGAGGTCGGACTGAAGGTGATGTACGCGGCGGTCGAGGTCAGATCGATGCCGGAGAAGTCTTCTTGATAGGCCGGTGAAGCGCCGCCGGCAGGCGCCGTATCGCTGTCCCCGAGCGCCCACAAAGACACCCGCCAGGTCATGTCGTTGAGCGGGCCATCGTCGCGCAGCAGGAGTGACACGCTGTCGAGCAGCCAGGCCGTATCACCCGTGGTGAAGACCCGGCCATTGATGCGGTTGTAGGCGGGCGTATTCATGCTCCAAGTGGTCTGGTTGCCGCCGTTATAAGCGGTATCGGTCAAGCCGCTGGTATTGTCGAGCAGCACGATGGCAGCGTCGGCCTTGGTGATGCCGAGCGTGATGCCGAGACCGAGCAGCGATGCGCCGAGCAGCAGAGGTGCAATGAATCGCCGCATGCGCGGGACTCCCGTCATCGCGCCGCCCGTCATCGCGCCGCTCTGGGCCAGTAGACCGGTCGCCGCCAGGGTCTTGATGTCTGGTCTGATCATCGTCGATTGCTCCGTTGTTGGTGGGTCGGTTGCGCTGGACCGGCGGGAATCGCCGACCTTTCAGAAGTCCCGGGGCTGTGCTCAGGACGTACCCGGCCCGTGAGCGGCGCTCGGCGGCGCAGCCCCAGTGCCCCCAGCCCCAGCAGCAACAGGGCCGTTGCCCCGGGCTCGGGCTCGGGCACGGTGTCGTCAGCAGCGGGCGATTGAGGACGGCTGCCGCTTCGCTGGTGTCCAGGTCGACACCGTTCCACCCGGCGGTCGGCCAGGGCAGCAGTGCCCAGCCATAGCCGGGCAGGCTGCCGGCCTGCTGGGCCAGCAGGGAGGCCGTCACGTCCAGGGTCAATAGGCCCAGGGGGACGTTCTGGCATTGGAATCGTTGCCCGCGGAGGTCACCGGGGTGGACGCGGCGCCGACACTGGGGGCGGGGAACCCCGATGTGCCGAAGGACGAGTCCCAGGTGATCCCGTCGGTCCATGCGGACAGCATGTCGAACAACTGGAAGCCACTGCCCGCATCGTTGACGCTGAGCGTCAGGGTGGCCTTGGTGATGGATGCGGTGACGGGCACCTTGCCGGGGCCGCTGCCGAACACCTCGTCGAAACGCAGCAACATCGCGCTGACGCTGGTGACGCCGCTGGAAGCGCTGCCCAAGTCGACGGACAGCGAGGGCGCCGCCCCCAACCGGGTGGTTGGCTCACCCTGATCGATGCCTGCGTCCACCGCGGCGGTGTAGCCGTTGACGACCTGCTGAAAGCTGTAGACGGCCAGGCCGGCCTGGGCGGCCCCGGCGGTGTGCAGGGCCAACGCTGCGGCAGGGAGGATGACAAGCGGGCAGAGCTTCATGGTTGTCAATATCTGTTGTCGGCAGTGAAGGACGGACTGAATCAGCCGTCGGTTTGGCCAAGCCCGACGGCCGACGCCGTGCCTGCGTCAGCAACGAGGAGAAAAAGACCTTGCGAAATCCTAAGGGGTTTTGCGGCGTTTCCGGGGTTTCCCCCGATGCCTTATCCTGGGCGGCGTGATGCCCGAAACGGCAGGTGGTAGAGTCCTGCGGTATGCGCACCGCCGTCCTCGACATGGCCATCCGCTGGCTGGTGGAACCCGATCTGGAGCCGCTTTGCCTCGGCGCCCGGTGCAGCACCCTGCCGCGCACGCCCGCCCCCTTCGACGAGGGCGCGGGGGACGGCTGGATGGAGATGCTGGATCTGGACCTCGGTGTGCACCTGTGCCGGGTGGTGCATCGCTTCGCGCCCGGCCAGGGCGGACTGAGACCGATGTCCGCGGTGCAAGCCGATCTGGCCGAGCCGATCTTCTTCGTCCAGTCCGTGCGTGTCGGCGCCGGCGTGCTGCACGATCAGCGGGTCGGTCTGCGGCTGGCGCACGACAGCCAGTCCTGCGTCTTCGCCCACCTCGACCGGGTCGACCACCGGCACCTGGCGGAGGCCGGCGGGATGCTGGAGGTCACCGCGCTCGGCATGGAGCGCTCGCGTCTGGACGGCCTGCTTGGGGCGGCAGCGGCGCGGGATTTGCTCCGGGCGCTGGAGATCGGGCGCGCGCCCGCCGCCAGCGTGCGACCGGTGCCGCAACACATCAAGTCAGTCCTGGAGGCGGCCCTGACCGACTCCCTCACGGGCGGCCTGCGCCGGCTCCATGCCCAGGCGCGCGTGCTGGATTTTCTGGTCGCCCTGGCGCGCCATCTGCACACCCTGCCCTGCCCCGAGGCCAACCGGCGGGCGCGCATCCGGCGGGTGCGCGAGGAGTTAGACCAACTGCAAGGCCAGGTTCCGAACCTCGGTGAGTTGGCCCGGCGCCACGGATTCTCGGCGCGGGCGCTCAATCAGGGCTTCAAGGATGCCTTCGGTTGCACCGTTTTCGCCTATGTCACCGACCTGAGGCTCGACGCCGCCGATGCCCTCCTGCGCGCCAGCCACGTCCCGCTCAAGGTCGTCGCATCCCGGTTGGGCTATGCCAGCGTGAGCCATTTCAGCCGCGCCTATATCGCCAGATTCGGGGTGCGTCCGGGGTCGGTGCGTCCGCGCTCGGGGTGATGGAGGCTCCAACCCTGATGGGCGATAGCCGCGGCACCGCGTACTAAGGCGATTTCTGTCAAAAAACATACCGCCTGGCTTGTCTTTTCGCCCGCCTTCTGCGTCGCGGCAGCGGGTGCATAGTGCGACTATGCACCCGCTGCCGCTCCTTGAAGGCGGACGAAAATCCTGCGCCATTCGGTACGTTTTTTTCGGCAATCGCCTAACGAATAAGGTTAGATCGCGCGAGCGAAGCGAGCCGCGATCTGAACCGGTCGTTGGACGAGCCCGGGGTCGAGGAATCACGGGGAGGGCATAGAAAACATCTTCCATGAAGCCGGTGGTGCGCCGGCCGCGGGGACCCGCGGCCGGCGCACCACCGGCTG
>NZ_JABX01000104.1 GCF_001469165.1 Thiohalocapsa sp. ML1
GCGGCACAAGCTCCACTATCGGCACCCGAACGAGGTCACGATGTGGCTCTACTTCGGCTGGTGCGCCGCGTCCGTTGCCTGGGCGATCATCCCGCAGTTCGCGTTCTTCGGCGTCACGCGGCTGGTCCGCGGCTATGTGCTGTTCTGGATTGCGTACAACTACATCCGCGACGATGAGGACCTGCGCTTCGTCGTCAATTGCGTGATCTGGCTCACCTTCTACAGCTTCATCGGCGTGCTGCTGGACAAGTACCAGCGCGGGGTGTTTCCGCCGCGTGGCTCGTTCGACCACCAGAACTCCCTGGTGACCTTTCAGAACTTCATGAACTTCATCATCTTCGCGATGCTGATGGGGGACAGCGACAAGCTCTTCGACAAAAAGAATCTCATCTATTGGGCCGCGCTCGGCGCGGGCTCGCTCACCAGCGTCGCCACGCTGTCCCGCGGCGGCATGGTGACGATGGTGATGGGCTACGCGATGATCACGCCGATCCTGCTCGGGCTGCAGCAGCCCGGAAAGAAGCGCGGCAAGAAGTTTGCCGCCATCGGCATCATGATTCTCGCGGCGCTGCCGGCGCTCGCGGTGGTGCTGCCGCCCATCATCGAACGCTTCCAGAATGCTCCGCCCGAGTCCGCCGAGGCCCGTGATCTATTCAACGAAGTCGCCAAGCACATGGGCGATCATCACTTCCTCGGCATCGGCCTCAATAACTATTCTTTCGGCACCGGCTACATCGAGCAGTTCAGGGACACCTTGCCGCCCATCGACCACGGCGGGCTCGCCCATCACATCTATTGGCTGCACTATGCGGAGCTCGGCGTCATCGGCCGGTGGCTGTTCGTGCTGATGATGCTGGGGTTCATCTTCATTCTGCTGCGCTTCATTGTGAAGCGGCAGGACGGGTTCGAGCGCGTCTTCGCCGCCGGGCTCTTGGCGGGCTTCCTCATTGCGATGCTGATTGGCAAGCTGGAATGGAACTGGCGCCAGACGCAGCTCACCTTTACTTACCTCATGTTCGGCGGCTTTGCCTGCGCGCTGGCACGGGTAGAGACGGAGCGTGTCCTGGCCGCGAAGCGGCGCAAGCGCCAGCGCATGGCCATGGCCGCCTATGCGCAGCAGCAGGCGGCGCAGGCCGGCGGGGTGGCCGCGGGGGCGCAGGTCATGCCGCGCCGCGCCGGGTCTCCACCAACTCGCGGTAGAGGTCGAGCAGCCGGGCGCTGATGGCGCGCCAGTCGTAGTCGCGCCGGGCCTTGTCGCGGCCGGCGTCCGCGAGGCGCCCGGCCAGCTCCGGGTCCGCCAGCACGAGCGCGAGCCGCTCCGCAAGGGCGCCGGCGTCACCCGGCTCCGCATGCAGGATGTCCACGCCGTCTTGCGTGAAGGACGGGATGCCGCCGATGCGCGAGGCCACCACCGGCAGCCCGGCGGCCCAGGCCTCCAGGATGACGATGCCGAAGGGCTCGTGCAGCGACGGCAGGCAGAACACCTCGGCCGCGTGGAAGGCGCCGACGAGCAGCGGGTCGTCGGAGCGCAGCCCTGGGATCAGCGTCACGCGCTCGCCGAGGCCGAGGGCTTGGATGCGGGCGTCGAGCCGCTCGCGATAGCCCGCCACCGTCACCGGCCCGAGCAGCACGAGGTGCAGGTCCGGGTGCGTCGGCAGCAGCCGGCCGAGGGCCTCCACCAGCGCGATCTGGTTCTTCTGGTAGTCGATGCGGCTCACGCACAGCAGCAGCCGCCGCTCCGGCGGGAGGTCGAAGGCGCGGCGGAAGGCATCGCCGTCGCCCTGCGCAAAGGTGTCGCAGTCCACGCCGTTCGGCATCAGCTCCACGCGCTGCCCCGGCAGCCGCTCGCGGGCGGCGGCCAGCTCGTCGCCGCCGACGCAGAGCAGCGCATCGGCGTCTTCGAGCACCCGGCGCGAGCCCATGGCCATGCCGAACAGGCGGCCCCATTCGACGCTGCGCCGGATCGGCGCGAGCATCTGGTCCATCTCGCCCTGCGGCACCACGAAGTGGCCACCGTGCAGGGTGATGACGTACGGAATGCCGCGGAGCTTTGCCGCCGTGCGCACGGCGGCCCCGAGCCGTTTGCCGCTGTGCGCGTGCAGCAGGTCTACGCCGGGCTCGCGCAGCAGCGCCCACAGCAGCGACAAGGACAAGAGATTGCCGCCCTTCTTGTCCATGTCGCGGCGGTTGTCGTCCGTGAGGCCCCAAAACGGATAGCTGTACGGGAAGCGCCTGACCGGCACGTCGCGGATCAGCTCCCGGCGGGTGTCGGAGAGCGCGAGGCTCGTGAAGATGCCGACGTCGTGCCCGGCGGCCCGCAGTGCCCGGCTGGTCTCGAGAATGGTCGTCTCGGTGCCGCCCCATTCGTCGGCGACGAAGCGCCTGGGAATCTGAATGATCTTCACTGCTTGGCCTGCACTGGGTGATGGGATCGTGGAATGCAAGATGTCTCGCGCAGAGGCGCAAGGGCGCAGAGAAGAGAAGAAGACGAGAGAAGAGAAAACTCATCCCCGAACGCCCAGCTTCAACCGCCGCTTCATCGAAATCGAAATCGGTATCAAAATCGAATCGAATCGAATCGAATCGAATCGAATCGAATGGAATCGAATGGAATCGAAACCTCGCATCCTTAGCGCATCGTCCCGGCTCGCTCCCACGCTCCAGCGCCGCGTGTCTCCGGCGCCGTCGCCGACGCAGCGCGCTCGGGACGCTGGAGCGTCCGCCCTTGCTCCCACGCAGGAGCGTGGGAGCTAGTCGCCGCTCACGCTGCCCTTGCTCTCCGCTGGAGCGTGGGAGCCAGTCGCCGCTCACGCTCAATCGCCCTAAACCGTCACCGTCATTCCGGGCTTGTACTCCCGTTGGGCGCATTGGCGACAAGTCGCCCGTCATTCGTGACGGAGCTGTAGGCCCCGGTATTGCGAGCTATGCTTTTTAATAACGCTAATGCATATCCGACGGATCTTCCAGCCGGAGCGCCGGCATCTTGGTCCATAACCGACGGAAGAAGAAGGAAAAACGGTGCTGGACGG
>NZ_JABX01000105.1 GCF_001469165.1 Thiohalocapsa sp. ML1
AAGCAGCCAGTCAAGCAGGCGGACGAGGCCGGTGACGGCGCCGATGGCGCCGATGATCCACACCGTCTGCCGATGCATGGCCGTGCGGAGGTTGGCCTCGGTGGATTTGAGGTCGACACGGACCTGCGCGATTTCCTTTTGCAGCCGCAGCTCGGTCTCCTTGATCTCTCTACGGACGACTTCGATCTCCTTCTGCAGCCGCAGCTCGGTCTCCTTTATCTCTTTACGGACGACTTCGATCTCCTTACGGACAACTTCGATCTCCTTCTGCAGCCGCAGCTCGGTCTCGCGCACGTCTGCACCCCGGGCAATCTCGCCCGGCCGCGGCCAACCCTCCTCCAGCTCCCGGATCGCATCCACAATCAAGCGGAACCGGGTGCGATCGTCCGTTGCGTCGTTGACCTGTTCGGCGAGCTTGAAGGCGAGTGGCATGGGGCTGGTGCCGCGGCTGGGCAGAGCGTGTACGGTTTCGATGTTGCGTAGAGCATAGCAGCAGTGTAGCCCGGATGCAGCGCAGCGGCATGCGGGAGCGGGCGCCCGGTCGGCGTTGCCGCCCGGTTCGTACCGGCGCGCCCGGTCGTCGCTCCCGCGATCCGTGCCGATGGCTCGGCCGGACCCGGATTGCGCTTTGCTCCATCCGGGCTACGCGCTAGCCGCGCTGGACCGACAGCTCGGTGACGAGACCCAAGACGACGCCCGGCGCCATCAGCCACAGCGCCGCCACGCCGACGTGCAGCAGCACGATCAGCCAGTAGATGGCTTGATACGGCTGCTTCACGGTTTTGTGGCGCATGGTCTGCTGCGCGACGTAGGCGCCGGGCCAGCCGCCGCATAGCTCCGCCAGGTGCAGGGAGGACTCCGGCACGCGCCAGGTGCGGCGGATGGCGGCGAGGTTGTCCTGAGTGAGCATGAGTCGGCGTCCCGGGTACGCCGGAGTGATCCGGCTCTGGGGGAAGGTGACTTCGGTTGCTCATGCTCGGCTGCGGGGCGGATGAGGTTCCGGGCGCTGGGGGGCCGACTAAAGTCGGCGTACCCGGGGGAGCCGACTGAAGTCGGCGTACCCGGGAGGGGCAGCGCTCGCAGGGATTGATCGCGGCGGCGTTGCGCGCGGGCGGGCTTGTGCTCGCGTGGGGCGTGCGTCGGGCCGGGCGCGGCTTGGTGAGGACGCGAGCGTGGCGTCGGGCGCGCGGCTGGTCGGGTGCCGCGGTTCGGGGTTGCCGGCAGCGCGCTGTGGGCGACGGCGCCGGTCGCCAGCACGGCCTTGATGGCGCGCTGGCCGCGGCCGTTGGGATCGTTGCCGGTGCTGAACACCCAGCGGCTGCCGATGTCGGGCGCGCTGCCTTGCGGCAGGGCGCTCTGGTGCATGAAGACGTCCTTGCCGCCATCATCCGGGCGCAGGAAGCCGTAGGCTTTGTCTTGGTTCCAGCGGACGAGGCGGCCTTCTCTCAGGGCGGTTGCGTCTTGGGGCATGGGGTTTCTTGATTTGCGCGCTGCGTGATTGTGCACGCCACGGCACTGGTGCGGGCACTGGAGCGGGCGCGGGAGCGCCCGGAGATGCGTGACACCGCTGGAGCGGGACCACGAGGAAGCATGTGCGCCGATGCGCGTCGCGGCTGAAGCCGCTCCCACGGGGGAGGCGCGGGTCTTTGTGGGAGCGGCTTTACCATGAAAGTCGCGCGTAGCGGCGCTCGTTAGCCTCCCTCTCCCGTTGGGAGAGGGCCGGGGTGAGGGAAACGGCGATGGCGAGCAGCGCCTTTCATCCTGCGGGGTGGCGCTGGTCGCCATGGCCGTTAGCCGCGATCTGCCGGGGTGCGGCACGCGCGCCTGTCGCGGCTAAAGCCGCTCCCACGGGGGCTTGGGCATGGTCGGCGCTGACGCGCTCCCGGCCTTGGGCGCTGCACCGCCAGCGCGGACACGCCGATCTGCCGTCGCGCAGGGTCAGGCATGACAGACAATGGCTGTTACGATGTCGGCGAATTGCGAGGGAATCGGACGATACCGGCACGCGACAGCTCCATATAGCAGCATGACTGCTCCGCAAGCTGGGTGATGGTCCCCCAATGCGCTTCGAATAGGGCGGTCAACTCGGCGTTGGAAAGGTTGCCCAGCGTAATTCGGAGCAATCGGGCGGGGGTACCGCGAAGGAAATGCGAGTCTCGAAAGTCACCGTCCTTAGTGATGAGGAGCATATCGTTGGCATCGACGTACGCCGCAATCGCGGAGTCGGTGGTCTCGGAGCCATTGAGGAGGCGGTTTACATGAGTCGCATCGATGCCTGTCTGTCGGAGACGGCTGACCAATCCATAGGGGACGTGCACATCGCACAGGACGCGCATCAGGCCACTTGACGGGCAGGCTCGCCCGAGACCAGCGTGCGTGCGTAGTGCAGGCACGCAATGATGTCCTCGCGCTCCAGTTCCGGGTGGTCAGCCAGGATGTCATCAATCGACATCCCGGATGCGACCATGTCCAGCACGACTTCCACCGGCCAGCGCATATGGCGCACGCAGGCCTTACCGTGGCAGATGTCCGGATCGACGGTGATGCGGTGAAGTTCGGACATGATGGTGCCAGCGCAGCGAAGCTCCCCTTGGAGGATAGACTCGGTATGGCGGCGTCGCAACCACGGGGAAAGGTGCGGCGCAAAGCAGCTCAAACCGTATACCGATCACGATATAAACCACGACCTAGGCCAGGTTTGCTTCGCCGCGATGCGCGTGCTGGAGCGGGCGCGGGAGCGCCCGGAGCGGCGTGACACCGCAGGAACGGTATCACGAGAACAGCATGGTCGCCGATACGCGTCGCGGCTAAAGCCGCTCCCACGGGGGCAGGCGCGGATCTTCGTGGGAGCGGCTTTAGCCGCGACCGGCCGGGCTGCGGAACGCGTGCTGTCGCGGCTAAAGCCGCTCCCACAGGGGCAAGCGCGGATCTTCGTGGGAGCGGCTTTAGCCGCGATCTGCCAGGG
>NZ_JABX01000106.1 GCF_001469165.1 Thiohalocapsa sp. ML1
TTGCCTATTCCGGTGAACGTGACCAGTCGTTCCGGGGATCGTGACCGGTGTGCCGATCCTGGCAGCGCTGGCGGTTGCATTGGAAACCGATCGGTCACGATCGGTCAAGCGCGGGGGGCGCGGAGGGGATGTCAGGGGTTGGGCTGGGCTCGCGGCCGGGGCGCGCACGGGAGGGAGCCCGAAGGGCGACCGGACGTGCGCGCCCCGGCCGCGAGCCCAGCGCCGCGTTGGCGCTGCGTCGCAGCCGGGGGGTGGTGGCGGTCGCGCTGTACGCGCTCGGCGCGGGGCTCAGTCGGCCTGCTGCGCCGCGGGGTCGGTGCCCTTGCGCATGGACTCGCCGCTCAGGGCGAGGCGATGTGCGTTGTGCAGCAGCCGATCGAGGATGGCATCCGCCACGGTGGCCTCGCCGATGCTGTCGTGCCAGTGCTCGACGGGCAGTTGGCTGGCGATGAGCGTGGCGCGCAGGCCGTGGCGCTCTTCGATGACCTCCAGGAGGTCGGTGCGCTGGGCGGCGGTGAGCTTGACCAGCCCCCAATCGTCGAGGATCAACAGATCGGTTTTGGCCAACTGGCCCATGAGGCGTGCATAGCTGCCGTCGCCGTGGGCGATGCGCAGTTGTTCGAGCAACCGCGGCAGGCGCAGGTAGCGCACCGACAGGCCCTGTCGGCAGGCCTGGTTGCCGAAGGCGCAAGCGAGGTAGGTCTTGCCGCTGCCGGTGGGGCCGGTCAGGCAGAGGGTGTGATGGCCGCGGACCCAGTCGCAGGTGCCGAGTGCGGCCATGCGCGCGCGTTGCAGGCCGCGGGCGGGACGGTAGTCGATGTCCTCCAGGCAGGCGTTCAGGCGCAGCGTGGCGGCCTTGAGCAGGCGCGTACGCCGGCGGTCGTCGCGCGCGAGGTGCTCGCGCTCGACCAGCAAGGCTAGGCGGTCCTCGAAGGACAGCTCGTGCAGCTGGGGTTGGGCAAGCTGCTGCTCGAAGGCTTCGGCCATGCCGGTGAGCTTGAGCCCGCGCAGGGTCTCCAGGGTGGGGTTGCGCAACATGGGAATCTCCGGGTTCGGATCGGAAGGGGCGGCATCAGTGGTAGTAACGCGAGCCGCGCAGGTTGGCGTGCGCGGGCGGCGCGGCGTCGGCGTCCTCGCCCGGGGCGGGCAGCGGCGGTTGGATGTCGAGGCCTTGCTTGAGGATCGAGGCGACGCTGCGGTAGATCGGGGAGTTGATCGCCAGGGCGCGCTCGCAGGCGGCCTCCAGGCGCGCGGCGCCGTAGCTGCGCTCGGCCTTGCGCAGGCCGAGCCAGGCGCGGTAGGCGTGCTCGGGATGCAATTGCTGTTGCAGTTGTCGCGCGACCAGCGCCGAGGTGGCCGGCCCGATCGCTGTGGCCCAATCGAGCGCGCGTTGCGGCGACCATTGGTGGTGCTCGCGGTGCGCCTTGGGCATGTGCTCGGGCCGGGTGCAGTCCTGCCCGGCGCTGCCGCGCGGGTGCGCGGCCACGCGCTTGCCGCGCGCGAAGACCTCAAGGCCGGTGCCGCTCAGGCGCACATCCAGGAGCTGCCCGGCCAGCGCGTGCGGGACGCTGTAGGCGCAATCGCCGACCTGGATGTGGTAATCCAGGCCGGCGCGGCAGCGCCGCCACTCAGCAAGCTCGTAGGGGGCCTCGGGCAGGGCCTTGAGCACCGGGCGCTCCAGACGCTCGAACAGGCTGCGGCGCGAGCCGGGGAGCTTCTGAAACGCACGCTCGTTGAGCTCGACGAGCAGCTCGGCGATGGCCGCGTTGAGCGCCGCCAACGAGGTGAACGTCTGATGGCGCAGCCGCGCCAGAATCCAGCGCTCCACCACCTGGACGCCTACCTCGGCCTTGGCTTTGTCCTTGGGCTTGTAGGGGCGCGCCGGCAGGATGGCGGTGCCGTAGTGGCGCGCCAGCTCCAGGTAGGTGGCGTTGGGCTCGGGCGCGTAGCGGTCGGCCTTGGTCACGCCCGAGCGTAGGTTGTCGGGGATCAAGAGCTCGGGCACGCCGCCGAAGAAGGCAAACGCACGTTGGTGCGAGGCGATCCAGTCGGGCAGGCTCTGCGTCCAGGTGGCCTCGGCGTAGGTGTAGCTGGAGGCACCGAGCACGGCGACGAAGATCTGCGCGGCGCGCGCCGGCCCGCCAGCGCCGTCGAGTACGGCCACCGTCGGACCGCAGTAGTCGATGAACAGCTTCTCGCCGGCACGGTGCACTTGGCGCATGCTGCGCTTCTGGCGCTTCACCCAGCGGCGGTAGCGCTCGCAGTACTGGCTGTAGCGGTACGCCCCGTCGCCGACCGCAGCAACGTACTCGGCCCACAGCAACTGCAAGGTCACGCCCTTGCGCCGCAGCTCAGCGTGCATGGCGCCGTAGTCGGGCTCGACCCGCTCCCGCACGCCGCCCCGCGAGGGGTACAGCCGCGCTTCCAGCGCCGCCTCGTCCAGCCCCTCCGGCAGCGGCCAGGACAGCCCCTGCGCCTCGGCCAAGCTGACGTACTTGTTGACCGCCCCCTTCGAGAGCCCGACGGCTCGGGCGATCTTCTCGTGACTCAGACCCGCGGCGAACTTCAGCCGCAACACTTCGGTGATCTTGCGCATTGGACTCCTCTTGCCCGGCATTCGCTCTGTCCCCCTCGTGATGGCAAAAGGGCGGCAGGTATGCCGGAAGAAATTGCGAAAATCCAGCGCTGTACGATCGATTCCGGGATCGTGACCGGCGCTTCCGGGAGCGTGACCGCGAATTCCGGCAATACACCCGAAATCGGTCACGTTCAAACGGAATCGCCGGTCACGTTCGCCCGGAACGACCGGTCACGATCAAACGGAATCGGCGGTCACGATGGGCCGGAATACGC
>NZ_JABX01000107.1 GCF_001469165.1 Thiohalocapsa sp. ML1
GTCCGACCGCTGCCCCGAATTGAAGGGGATTGAGACCGACGGCGCGATCCACATGCGGGTTTTGCCTTCCGTCCGACCGCTGCCCCGAATTGAAGGGGATTGAGACGCCGAGCGGGAGCGCGTCCCGCCGGTGCTTCGACGTCCGACCGCTGCCCCGAATTGAAGGGGATTGAGACCTCCGAATGCGATCACTGCCACCGCAGTGCCGATGTCCGACCGCTGCCCTGAATTGAAGGGGATTGAGACGCCGAAGCAGCGCCTTAAAGCGCCGCGGCAGGTCCGACCGCTGTCCCGAATTGAAGGGGATTGAGACAGATAGCGCTGGATGCATCGCTCTACCCATTCGTCCGACCGCTGCCCCGAATTGAATGGGAGTGAGGAAGCAAGTCTTTGGCCCCGGAAGGCGCGCTGCGCCCGTTGGCGACCCGCGGGCCGGCTTCGGTGGGATGCGGGCCGGGCTCGACGTGCCCGGCGCGGGATGTGTCGCCCATCACGCGGGGGCACCGTGCGGCATGAGTCGCGGCTCGTGGTGCTGCCTGACGAGGGGGCTCGGCATTGGGGGTGCTGATGAACGGCAGGTCCCGCGGCGTGGTGGCGCAACGGCCGGCGACGTGGGTCCTGGCGGTGGCGGGCGAGCGCGGCACCGCCGACATCCGGCGGGCGTCACGGGCAGTGCGCGGCCCTGCGTTGCCGTCCGCGGAGCGCGGCGCCAGCGCGGCGACCGGGCGACCGCCCTGGGGCAGGTGCGTAGCCGCGCGTCCGGCTTCGGCCACTAGGCCGGTGCGCCGGGCATGACCTGTCTGCGCAAGCCCCGGGCGGACTGCGGACTCTCGGCTCGCTGGCGGCTGCGCGGGCTATCGCCGGCGGATCTGGGCGACATCGGCGCGGCGGGGCTCGGCTTCGCGAGCATCGACGGGCGCGACGTGCTGATGGTCAGGCAGGGCCAAGACGTCATGCCCCTGGGGAATGCGGCTCAAGCCCGTGCCGATTGCGCGGGCCTCGCGCGCTGCGCGGGGACCACCAGATCGCCCATCGCGCGCCGACGCCGAAGAGCTGAGCGATGTTTCGCTTAGTCCCTTATCCCGGAGCTCTTGAACAAGATGACGAAGACGTTTCAGTGGCTCGCGCGGAACCCGCGTCGTTGCTGGGCTCCGGGCGAGCGAAGCCGGTAGCGAGCTTTATTGGTTCCGACTTGGCCGGGTTAGGGAGAAGCCGATTGCTTGGGCACCCTGCCCAACCATCGGACGGAGCCGGAAGACGCGGTCTCCCGGCTGCTGCATTGTCGGTGCCTTAATAGCACTGGCAATGGCCGGGCATCCTGCCCGGCGGGATACGCCAAATACTTCGGCGTTTGCTTAGGGCGCGGGCGCCGTCAATGCAGCGTCACGCCCGCCGCACGGAGGGTTGCGGGGCATCGAGCGCCGGCTTCGGGCAGGTCCGCGCCCCAGTGCACGGCGAGCCGTCGGGAGGTCTTGCGCAGCAGCGGTAGGCGCGCGGCGTCCGGGTGGCGCGTGAGGCGCAGGAGGTGCTCGCGGATGGCCGTCGGCAGCGCGGGCGATGGCTCTAGGGCCTGGCGCGAGAGCAGGAAGAGCAGGATGGAGAACAGCTCCTCGACGGTGGGCTGGTCGGACATGGCAAGGGTTCCTCGGCTTGGACGGCGACTCGACTGGGGTGGGCGCCCATCCGTTTGGCCGGATCGGCCCGGCAACGGCTTGACGCCCCTCGGGACACTGTAGAGAATGATAACAGTTCGCATTTGATGTGGGCCAGCAGCTTGTTGGGGCCGGCTGGTGCCGGCGCGACCCGGCGCTGACGGCAGCGCGGTGAATAGCCCGGAGCGCACGCCGCCGTGCGCTGATCGACCGGCGCCCGCGGCCTCGGGGCAATGGGAGCGAACAGGCTGGCTGCGCCGCGTGCGCGCCGTCGTTATTCATCCACAGGTCCACGACAGGAGCATCCCATGGCCAGCATCGGTCTCTTCTACACCTCTGAAACCGGCAACACGCGCAAGATTGCGAAGCTCATCGCGCGCGAGCATTTCGACGCGGACGTCGTCGCGCTGCACCCGTTTGAGCGGGCGAGCGCGGAGGACGTCATGGGCTACGACGCGCTGATCTTCGGCGTCCCCACCGTCGGCGACGGCGAGTACCCCGAGACCTTGCAGGACTTCCTGCCCGAGCTGGATCAGGTGGACTTCAGCGGCAAGCGCGTCGCGCTGTTCGGCCTCGGCGATCAGGTGGGCTATCCGATGGAGTTCGTAGATGCCCTGGGCATGCTTTACGAGCACCTAGAGGGCCTCGGCGCCCAACTGCTCGGCCACTGGCCCACCGACGGCTACGAGTTTGACTTCTCGAAGGCCGATATCGGCGACGGGTGCTTCTGCGGGCTGGTGCTGGACCAGGACAACCAGCCGGACGAGACGCCGCAGCGCCTGGCGAAGTGGTTGGACGGGATTCGCGCGGATCTGCTCGGCGGGGGCTGAGGGCGCGGCGACACCGAAC
>NZ_JABX01000108.1 GCF_001469165.1 Thiohalocapsa sp. ML1
GAGTGTGAAGAAAGAGCGCGGCTAAAGCCGCTCCCACGGCGCCCGTGCGTGAGCCACGCCCCGTGGGAGCGGCTTTAGCCGCGACGGTGCTGCGGGCGCGAAGAAAGAGCGCGGCTAAAGCCGCTCCCACGGCGCACGTGCCGGAGCCACGCCCCGTGGGAGCGGCTTTAGCCGCGACGACTGCGGCGAGTGTGAAGAAAGAGCGCGGCTAAAGCCGCTCCCACAGCGCCCGTGCGCGAGCCAGGCCCCGTGGGAGCGGCTTTAGCCGCGACGACTGCGGTCAACGCACCACCCACGCAAGCATCAGGTCTGAGCTGTGCCGAAGCTCCCGCCTCGGTACCACTCAATCGCACCGATAACGGGCGAGACTCTCCGGTGCCAAATCCTCACCTTCCGGCCAGCAGAGTGCGCCGAGTGGGTCCACGCCAACCTGTCGGAAGTAACGATGCCGGCGAAGCCGCCAGTACGCATCGCGACGCTGAATCAAGGCTTCGAGATCGATCGTCCAGCGTTCTCCGCTGGCGAGGGAGACTTCCACCCGGTGATGCTCAAGTGGTTTGGCTTCGACCACCCGCGGCCAGGGTGTTTCAACCGCTGAGCTCATCCCATTTCTCCAACAATTCGCTTTGATTGTCGCAAATGAAGCGCTTGACGAAAGGCATGCTCGCGCACGCCTTCTCCGGAATCAAGCGCCGGCTGGTGCAAATGCTCTACCGCCACGGCTGGACGCGGCGCGTGCTGGATCTATTCGCCGTGCTGGACTGGATGATGCGCCTGCCCGCGAATCTTGAAGCTCAATGCCCTGAAGACCGACCACCCCATCTACACTTTTCTAAGGGCCGGCCCGGAAGCCTTTCGGGTGCTGACCGGTGGACACACGCTCTCGGGTGCGTACCGTTTCAGCTCGCTCACCATCAAGAGCCTGGAGCGGCGTCTGGACGGGATTCTCGAGCCCGACGGGCACGCCGGGCCGGCGTACGTGGTCGAATTCCAAGGGCAGCCGCAGGCCAAGGCCTGGTATAACCTGCTCACCAAGATGGGCCTGTACGGCGAGCAGTTTCCCGAGCGCGAAGTGCTCGGCATCGGCGTGCTGCTGCGCGAGCGCGACCGCCCGGACCAGCCGGCCTGGGCCAACGACAGCGAGCGGCCGCTATGCATCGTCGCGCTGGATCGGTTTCTGCCGCAGTGGCTGGAGCGCGAGCCCGACAACCCCTATGTCGCCGTGTTCGCGCCGCTGGTGATCGAAGACGACGCCGAGCTACGCCGCCGCGCCCCGAGCCTTTGGCAGGGCATCCGCCGCGCGCCGCTCGGCGAGGAAGCGCGCGAAGCGCTGTCGCAGGTCTTGGAATTTTGGTTTTTCGAACGCTTTCGCGGTCTGACCGCGCAGGAGATTTGGGCCATGCTGAACCTACCGACCCCCATTCAAGAGACTCGCGCCTACCAGAGCATCTTTGCGGAAGGCAAAGCCGAGGGAATAACCGAGGGCAAAGCCGAGGGAATAACCGAGGGCAAAGCCGAGGGCAAAGCCGAGGATCTCGGGCGGCTGCTGGCCCGCCGCTTCGGCCCCGTGCCCGACTGGGCCATCGCCCGCATCCAAGCAGCGCCCATCGCCCAGCTCGACGCCTGGCTCGACGGCATTTTCGACGCCGACCACCTGGAAGCACTCATCGGTCCGGAGCAGCAGGACTGAGGCTGCTTGCGGAGCCCAAAGAAAGAGCGCGGCTAAAGCCGCTCCCACAGCGCCCGTGCGCGAGACAGGCCCCGTGGGAGCGGCTTTAGCCGCGACGACTGCGGCGAGCGGGAAGAAAGAGCGCGGCTAAAGCCGCTCCCACAGCGCCCGTGCCGGAGCCAGGCCCCGTGGGAGCGGCTTTAGCCGCGACGACTGCGGTGAGTGTGAAGAAAGAGCGCGGCTAAAGCCGCTCCCACAGCGCACGTGCCGGAGCCAGGCCCCGTGGGAGCGGCTTTAGCCGCGACGACTGCGGCGAGTGTGAAGAAAGAGCGCGGCTAAAGCCGCTCCCACAGCGCACGCGCCGGAGCCACGCCCCGTGGGAGCGGCTTTAGCCGCGACGACTGCGGCGAGTGGGAAGAAAGAGCGCGGCTGAAGCCGCTCCCACAGCGCCCGTGCGTGAGCCACGCCCCGTGGGAGCGGCTTTAGCCGCGACGCTGCGGCGGGCGGGAAGAAAGAGCGCGGCTAAAGCCGCTCCCACGGCGCTCGTGCGTAAGTCGCGCCCCGTGGGAGCGGCTTTAGCCGCGACGACTGCGGCGAGTGTGAAGAAAAGAGCGCGGCTGAAGCCGCTCCCACGGCGCTCGTGCGAGAGCCTCGCCCTGTGGGAGCGGCTTTAGCCGCGACGGTGCCGCGGGCGGGAAAGAAAAGAGCGCGGCTAAAGCCGCTCC
>NZ_JABX01000109.1 GCF_001469165.1 Thiohalocapsa sp. ML1
GACTGCGGTCAACGCACCACCCACGCGAGCATCAGGTCTGAGCTGTGCCGAAGCTCCCGCCTCGGTACCACTCAATCGCACCGATAACGGGCGAGACTCTCCGGTGCCAAATCCTCACCTTCCGGCCAGCAGAGCGCGCCGAGTGGGTCCACGCCAACCTGTCGGAAGTAACGATGCCGGCGAAGCCGCCAGTACGCATCGCGACGCTGAATCAAGGCTTCGAGATCGATCGTCCAGCGTTCTCCGCTGGCGAGGGAGACTTCCACCCGGTGATGCTCAAGTGGTTTGGCTTCGACCACCCGCGGCCAGGGTGTTTCAACCGCTGAGCTCATCCCATTTCTCCAACAATTCGCTTTGATTGTCGCAAATGAAGCGCTTGATCTTCTTGGCCTGAGACGGTGGCATTTGGCCTGCCATCAGCTCGCCGTCTTCAAGGCGAAACGCGCCAGCGTAATCGCCATACATTGCGTGGCAATGAGGGACGCCATGGTCGTCCATGTACATATAGATAGAAATGCCGAAGAAAAACGCGATTCTGGGCATCTTGGAAACCTGCCAGCTCAATCTGAGCATGCGCGCGCCGTCTTGGCATTATGCTGCCGGGAAGCCGACAGCGGCCCTTATCATAACTCGGACCATCTCGGGGATGTTGTCTCGCGCGTGAGCCGCTCCCACAAAGATCCGCGCCTCCCCCGCGACAACCGCGCGCTGCCCCAATGCCAACCCCAGCGGAAGGCACGAAACCGCGCACGAAGCGGCGGATAGGTGTACGATGCTGCGCATCGGAACACAACAATCGTGCCGCGGCAAACCCCGCTGAGCGCAACCCCCGCAGACGACGACAACTCGTCGAAAGGCATGCTCGCGCACGCCTTCTCCGGAATCAAGCGCCGGCTGGTGCAAATGCTCTACCGCCACGGCTGGACGCGGCGCGTGCTGGATCTATTCGCCGTGCTGGACTGGATGATGCGCCTGCCCGAGAATCTTGAAGATCAATGCCATGATGACCGACCACCCCATCTACATCTTCCTCCGGGCCGGCCCCGAAGCCTTTCGGGTGCTGACCGGTGGACACACGCTCTCGGGTGCGTACCGTTTCAGCTCGCTCACCATCAAGAGCCTGGAGCGGCGTCTGGACGGGATTCTCGAGCCCGACGGGCACGCCGGGCCGGCGTACGTGGTCGAATTCCAAGGGCAGCCGCAGGCCAAGGCCTGGTATAACCTGCTCACCAAGATGGGCCTGTACGGCGAGCAGTTTCCCGAGCGCGAAGTGCTCGGCATCGGCGTGCTGCTGCGCGGCGCGACCGCCCGGACCAGCCGGCCTGGGCCAACGACAGTGAGCGACCGCTGTGCATCGTCGCGCTGGATCGGTTTCTGCCGCAGTGGCTGGAGCGCGAGCCCGACAACCCCTATGTCGCCGTGTTCGCGCCGCTGGTGATCGAAGACGACGCCGAGCTACGCCGCCGCGCCCCGAGCCTTTGGCAGGGCATCCGCCGCGCGCCGCTCGGCGAGGAAGCGCGCGAAGCGCTGTCGCAGGTCTTGGAATTTTGGTTTTTCGAACGCTTTCGCGGTCTGACCGCGCAGGAGATTTGGGCCATGCTGAACCTATCGACCCCCATTCAAGAGACTCGCGCCTACCAGAGCATCTTTGCGGAAGGCAAAGCCGAGGGAATAACCGAGGGCAAAGCCGAGGGAATAACCGAGGGCAAAGCCGAGGGCAAAGCCGAGGATCTCGGGCGGCTGCTGGCCCGCCGCTTCGGCCCCGTGCCCGACTGGGCCATCGCACGCATCCAAGCAGCGCCCATCGCCCAGCTCGACGCCTGGCTCGACGGCATTCTCGACGCCGACCACCTGGAAGCACTCATCGGTCCGGAGCAGCAGGACTGAGGCTGCTTGCGGAGCCCAAAGAAAGAGCGCGGCTAAAGCCGCTCCCACGGCGCTCGTGCGTGAGCCACGCCCCGTGGGAGCGGCTTTAGCCGCGACGACTGCGGCGAGTGTGAAGAAAGAGCGCGGCTAAAGCCGCTCCCACGGCGCTCGTGCGTGAGCCAGGCCCCGTGGGAGCGGCTTTAGCCGCGACGACTGCGGTGAGTGTGAAGAAAGAGCGCGGCTAAAGCCGCTCCCACAGCGCCCGTGCGTGAGCCACGCCCCGTGGGAGCGGCTTTAGCCGCGACGACTGCGGCGGGCGCGAAGAAAGAGCGCGGCTGAAGCCGCTCCCACGGCGCTCGTGTGTGAGCCAGGCCCCGTGGGAGCGGCTTTAGCCGCGACGACT
>NZ_JABX01000110.1 GCF_001469165.1 Thiohalocapsa sp. ML1
CGTGTTGACCTGGAGGTCAACACTCCAGTCAACAATTCAGTCAACACTCCAGTCAACACTCCAGTCAACACTCCAGTCAACGCACCAGAAGCACTTGCGCGCCCGGAGCCGAGCCGGAGCCGGGCCGGAGAGCCGACCTCCTGGTCGGCTCGGTACTCGCGCCCTGAGTGCATCCCGCTTTGT
The DNA here is from genome assembly GCF_001469165.1 of Thiohalocapsa sp. ML1. Taxonomy (GTDB): domain Bacteria; phylum Pseudomonadota; class Gammaproteobacteria; order Chromatiales; family Chromatiaceae; genus Thiohalocapsa. Next base: position 184 of record NZ_JABX01000110.1, read on the forward strand.
CGCCGTGTTGACCTGGAGGTCAACACTCCAGGCAACACGCCAGTCAACACTCCGGTCAGCACTCCAATCAACGCACCAGAAGCACTTGCGCCCCCGGAGCCGCGCCGGAGCCGGGCCGGAGAGCCGACCTCCTGGTCGGCTCGGCACTCGCGACCGCATCCCGCTCTGTCGCCGTGTTGACCTGGAGGTCAACACTCCAGGCAACACTCCAGGCAACACTCCAGGCAACACTCCAGGCAACACTCCAGGCAACACTCCAGGCAACACTCCAGGCAACACTCCAGTCAACACTCCAATCAACGCACCAGAAGCACTTGCCCGCCCGGAGCCGGGCCGGAGCCGGGCCGGAGAGCCGACCTCCTGGTCGGCTCGGCGCTCGCGACCGCATCCCGCTCTGTCGCCGTGTTGACCTGGAGGTCAACACTCCAGTCAGCACTCCAGTCAACACGCCAGTAAGCATTCCAATCAACGCACCAGAAGCACTTGCGCGCCCGGAGCCGGGCCGGAGCCCGGCCGGAGAGCCGACCTCCTGGTCGGCTCGGCACTCGCGCCCTGAGTGCATCCCGCTCTGTCGCCGTGTTGACCTGGAGGTCAACACCCAGTCAACACTCCAGTCAACGCTCCAGTCAACGATCCAGTCAACACTCCAATCAACGCACCAGAAGCAGATGCCCGCCCGGAGCCGTGGAGCGGCATGTGGACGACACGCATTTCAATCCGGTGAAGCATGGGTATGTTGCGGCGGTGCGGGACTGGCCGTATTCGACCTTTCACGTCTATGTGCGCAACGGTTGGCTTTCGGAAGACTGGGGATGCAAGGGGCAGGAAGGGACGTTTCGCGAGGCCGTTGGGGTTCCTTCGTCACCCGAACCTACGCAGCTCACGCGTTCCGGGGACCAGCGGACCGATGCGTGACACTGCCCCGTATAATCTGACCCATGAGCAAGTCGGCGAAGCTGCTGGCGGCGATGGAGGCCAATCCTCGGGACTGGACCATCGACCAGGTGGAGACCGTGGCCCGGGCCTACGGGCTCAGGGTCCATCGCCCCGGCGGCAGCCACTGCATCATCCGCCACACGAACGGCAGGAAGGTCAGCGTCCCGGCCCACAGGCCGATCAAGCCGATCTACATCCGCCAGTTCGTGCGCCTTGTGAAGCATGGGACAGGAGACGAAGAATGAACGACCCGAAGCGCTATCGGGTGGAGCTGCGGCCACTGTCCGAGGAGGACGGCGGCGGTTGGCTCGCCACCTTCCCGGACCTGCCGGGCTGTATGGGCGACGGCGAGAGCCCCGCGGCGGCCATCGAGGACGGTTATCAGGCCGCCCGCGCCTGGCTTCGGGTGGCCGAGGAGTCCGGGGATCGGTTTCCGGAGCCCGGCGCTGGCGGCGAGTCCGGGCGCTTCGTTGCGCGCGTGCCCAAGAGCTTGCATGTGCGTCTCTCGGCGCGGGCCGCGACCGAGGGGGTGAGCATGAACACCCTGGTGGTGTCGCTGCTCGCGGAGGGTATGGGTGTCCGTAGTGGGAGCGCTGGACTCGGGAAGGAGGCGACGGATGAGGCGCGCAGAACGGGGTGAAGCAGTGGGATTGCCACGGCGTCGCGTTGGGGTTCTTCCTCACCCGAACCTACATACGGCGAAGCTTTTTCCCGCCCGGAGCCGGGCCGGAGCCGGGCCGGAGAGCCGACCTCCTGGTCGGCTCGGCACTCGCGACCGCATCCCGCTCTGTCGCCGTGTTGACCTGGAGGTCAACACTCCAGTCAACACTCCAGTCAACGCTCCAGTCAACACTCCAATCAACGCACCAGAAGCACTTGCCCGCCCGGAGGCGGGCCGGAGCCGGGCCGGAGAGCCGACCTCTTGGTCGG
>NZ_JABX01000111.1 GCF_001469165.1 Thiohalocapsa sp. ML1
ACCCGCACGCGCACCTGCTCGGCGATGGCGGCGACGGCCTCCGGCGTCAGCTCAGCGGCGGGGCGAAAACGCACGGATTGCGGAATATCACCGGCATCCTCGGCCGGCTCGAAGACCCCGTCGATGACGCAGCAATGGTAATGGATGTGCCGGTTGAGGGACGCTCCGAAGCGGTGGATGAAGCTCACCGCCCCGAAGCGGGCCTGTGTGCTGGCATCGCTGCTCCGGCGCAGATGGGCCTCGATGACGCGCAGCAGGATATGCAGTACGGCGCTGATCGCCCGCGGCTCTCGCTCCAGGTACCAGCGCAGGCGTTTGGGCACCGAGAGGACCCACTGACGCACCGGCAGCGGCGGGATGACGTGATCGACCAGGTGCGCCGCGGTCTCTGCCATGCGCCGGGCGTTGCACGACGGACACAGGCCGCGACCTTTGCACGCGAAGGCGACCAGGAAGTCATGCCCGCAGTCCGGACATCGGGCGCGGGCGAAGCCGTAGGCGAGGATGCCGCATTCCAGATAACGCCGGAACTCCCGTTCTACGTAGGCCGGCACGCGCTGCCCGTCCCAGTCGTCTTCCCCTGCGAGCGCCAGATAGGTCTCCAGGTGCTGCTGGACGACTTGGTAGAGCACGGTTTGCTCGGGATGGCGGCGGCAGTACGGGGCAGGTCCGCATCCCGGTGACGCGACGGCCATGTCGGTATCCGGCTGGAATTCGGCGCTTGACTGTATTTATGTACAGTTTAGCGGCGATTCGGCCGTCTCCAGGCGCATGCGAGCGGAGCGCGACAGGTTGGGACCACAGCGCTTGGCGCTGTCGGCCGGAGATCAGGAGCCGGCGGTTGACGGGCCGATCCGGCTTCGCCGCCGGCGCCGCGGCGGGAGTTATCAAGCATGCACCGAGCCGGCCCAATGGTGGCGAGCGCGTCGGCGAGGCGACCTGCGCGGTGACACCCTGGCCGCATCAGGTGCGCGCCTTCCAGCGGCTCTACGACCAGTGGCCGCCGCGCCTGTTGATCGCCGACGAGGTGGGCTTGGGCAAGACTATCCAGGCCGGCATGCTGCTGCGCCAGGCCTGGTTGTCGGGTCGGGCGCGGCGGATCCTGGTCATGGCGCCGAAGGCGCGGCTGTTTCGTGCGGCGGAGCAAGCCTACGGCGCCGTGTCGGACGAGGATGCAGCCCGCGCGCTGCCGGAGCTGAGCCGCCTGAAGCTGAAGGTGCTCCGGGCGCTGCGGGACGGCGCATCCATACCGCTGAAGCGGCTGGAAACCTCCGAGCGCGCCGCCGCGGTGCGGCTGATGAAGGCGCAGACGCCGCTCAAGCACCTGATCTCCCGCCACACCCGCGAGCTGCTGCGCCGCTACCACAAGGCGGCCAAGCTCGCGACGCCGATCGCGGACCGCGACGTGTCGGACCGCTTCGTGCAGCTCAGCGATGCCAAGCGGCGCGTCTACGAGCAGGTGGAGGACTACATCTCCAGCACCTACGACAACGCCGGCGATCAGCGCACCGCCGTCGGCTTCGTGATGACCATCTATCGGCGGCGCCTGGCGAGCAGCTTCGCGGCACTCGCGAGCACGCTGGAGGGCCGGCTTGCCGGGTGTGGAGGTCGGCGCGGTGGGCAAGAAGGACTTCAGCTATCTCGCGCCCGGCATGTCGGCCCCGGTCCGCGTCACCACCGACCCCGGCTTCTACGACCGGCATGCCGACAGCCTGGAGTTGTGGTCGCCGGGCAGCCCGATATTTCCGACACCGGATGAGGCTGCATCGGCCGACGACCTGCAAGGCATGGATCTGAAGGCCGTGCTCGCGCAAGGGCACTGATGCCTGCGCCCGCGCACCGGCAACGAAATCCCGGGCCGGGGAGCCTGACCTCCCGGTCGGCTCCGCACGCGCGACAGCATCCCGCTCTGTCGCCGTGTTGACCTGGAGGTCAACACTCCAGTCAAGGCCGCAACACCGCGCGGGTTCCAGGGCACGGAGCGTCGGCTTGCGCGGCGCGCTCGTTGGCGCAAGTGCACCGAAGGGCC
>NZ_JABX01000112.1 GCF_001469165.1 Thiohalocapsa sp. ML1
TTGGCGGAGCGGGCTCAGTTGGGCTGTGCCCGGCCCGCCGAACCAATGACCCGCTCAAAAGGGGATTAAGACGTCGGTGGCGTAGGTGTCAAACCAAGCACGCGCCGAACCAATGACCCGCTCAAAAGGGGATTAAGACCACGTCCGCATTCCCGGACAACGTACCGCACAGACGCCGAACCAATGACCCGCTCAAAAGGGGATTAAGACTACCGCGGGAACGGCGCGTGCGCTTGGCCTTGGCCGCCGAACCAATGACCCGCTCAAAAGGGGATTAAGACGCCGTCAGCGCTGGTTGCGAGCAGCGTATACCGCCGAACCAATGACCCGCTCAAAAGGGGATTAAGACGTGTCCACGTGTACGACTTCCGCATCGTACCCCGCCGAACCAATGACCCGCTCAAAAGGGGATTAAGACATAAGCACCGCCATCGTCGTACCCGCCCGCGTTAACGCCGAACCAATGACCCGCTCAAAAGGGGATTAAGACCGTTGCGACCGGACTGTACCCCGTGCCGACGCTGGCGCCGAACCAATGACCCGCTCAAAAGGGGATTAAGACCAGGCGGACCCGGCGCAGTTCCGGCCCCATGTGGCGCCGAACCAATGACCCGCTCAAAAGGGGATTAAGACTCGTCGAGGTTGACGCCGTAATACTCGGTCTCCGCCGAACCAATGACCCGCACAAAAGGGGATTAAGACAAAGCACTGCACCGGCTTTCCGGGCTGCATACCGCCGAACCAATGACCCGCTCAAAAGGGGATTAAGACATGGCGACGCTGATCGGTTCGCCGTCGTGGGTTCCGCCGAACCAATGACCCGCTCAAAAGGGGATTAAGACACGCGTCGTCTCGACGTTTGCGTGCGTGTGGCCCGCCGAACCAATGACCCGCTCAAAAGGGGATTAAGACGCTGTTTACCTGCTGTTGTGATTGGAAAGGCTAGCGCCGAACCAATGACCCGCTCAAAAGGGGATTAAGACGCGCCGTTACGTCCTAATGGGATTACGTCAGTCGCGCCGAACCAATGACCCGCTCAAAAGGGGATTAAGACGGCGGCGGCGTGTTCCTCGTCCACCGAGTAGCGAACGCCGAACCAATGACCCGCTCAAAAGGGGATTAAGACTGCCGGCTGAACGATCTTATACCGGTCGGACATGACGCCGAACCAATGACCCGCTCAAAAGGGGATTAAGACGCTGTTGTTTGATTGTGGGGCTAGCTTACTAGCGCGCCGAACCAATGACCCGCTCAAAAAGGGGATTAAGACGCGCGTCGGCAAGGGTTCCAACCCCGCGGAACCACGCCGAACCAATGACCCGCTCAAAAGGGGATTAAGACCGTCAAACGTCGCGCTATCTGACAACGCTTGGCCGCCGAACCAATGACCCGCTCAAAAGGGGATTAAGACGGTAACCCCTTGCAGCAACCCGTACGCGGTACCGACGCCGAACCAATGACCCGCTCAAAAGGGGATTAAGACAAAAGAAGGCATACGCATCGCTCTTACTGACGCCGAACCAATGACCCGCTCAAAAGGGGATTAAGACCGCGACAGGATAAAGAATCCGTAAGCTTCGTGCACGCCGAACCAATGACCCGCTCAAAAGGGGATTAAGACCGCGAAGCGACGCGATAGTCCCCTTCGCCCGTCCGCCGAACCAATGACCCGCTCAAAAGGGATTAA
>NZ_JABX01000113.1 GCF_001469165.1 Thiohalocapsa sp. ML1
CCGGGCAACGTGCGGTACTCCCAACGGTTGCGCTTGGCGTGGCGGTAGCGGAAGGTCACCTGCCCGTTCTCGCAGGCGAGGATGTCCTGCTCGCGGATGACCCCGCGGTAGAGATAGCGCCCGAGGTAGACCAGTGCCTTCGCGCCGCTGCCGACGTGCTTGCAGTCGACCACCCAGTCCTTCGGATAGCTCGGCGGCAGCGCGAGTCCGGCGCCGGTGACGGCGGCGAGCAGCTTGCCGCGGAAGACCTTGGCAAGCGCCTTGTGGCTGAACAGATAGGCGCCCTTGCCGGCGCTGCGCTGGTTGCGTTGCTTGGTGCGCCAGCGCCGCCGCTCGGCCGCGATGGCCGCCGCCGGCATGACCACATGGACATGCGGATGGTAGTCGAGCCGGCGCGAGTGGGTGTGCAGCACCGCAATGGCACCGGCCTCGCCTTGCAACTGCGGATCGTTGCGCGCGAAGGTGCGCAACGTCTCCCAAGCGCAGCGGGTCATCAGGTCGTAGAGCGTGCGCTGATTGGCCCACGCCAGAGGCCGCAGAGATGCCGGCAGCGTGAACGTGATGAGGAAATACGCCGCGGGCACCTGGCGGGCCAATTGGCGCTCGATCCAGCGCTGGCTCTCGTGATGTTGGCAGTGCGGGCAACTGCGATGACCGCACGAATGCGGGACCACTTCGACGTGATCGCACGCCTCGCAGCGCGCCTGCATCACAGGTGCGGCCGACGTCCGGCAGGTCCTCAGCGCCGAGAGCGCCTTGTGCTGACTCGGCAGGACCGCGTCGCCATAGGTGGCCAGGTAGTCCGCCTCGAAGGTCTCGATGAGGCTGCTCAAGCGGATCATGAGCGCACCCCGCAGTCCCCGGCGATGCCGCTCACCAGCGTGTTGATCGCCTGCTCGGCGGTGCGCCCGGTGGTCTGCGTCAGGTGAGTGTAGCGGGCCGTGGTGAGAATCGAGCTGTGGCCGAGGAGCGCCTGCACCTCGCGCAGATCGACGCCGGCCTCGATCAGGTGGGTTGCATAGCTGTGGCGAAGGCTATGCGGGGTGATCTTTTTTTTATCCCGCAGGACTGCACCACCTTGCCCAACGTCGTCTGCACGCCGGCCGGCGCCAGCGGGTTCGCTGCCTTGGCCGCCGCCGCAAGCCCGCCCGTGCGGTTCGGAAACAATAGCCGCGGATGCCGATGCAGCGCCCAAAACCGGCGCAACAGCACCAGCGTCGCATCCGGCAGCGGCACCAACCGATCTTTGCGGCCCTTGCCGTCGCGGATGTGCACCCGTCGGCGCGCCGCATCGATGTCCGCCACCGTCAGCCCCAGCCCCTCGCCCAAACGCAGGCCCATGCTGTAGAGGGTGAAGAACAGCACACGGTAGCTCAGCACCCGGGTCGATCGCACCAGCCGTGCCACTTCATCGACCGTGACGATGTCCGGCAGATGCCGCCCCCGCGGCGGCTTGATCAAGCCCACATGCTCCCACGGCTTGCGCAACACGTGCTCGTAGTAGAACTTCAA
>NZ_JABX01000114.1 GCF_001469165.1 Thiohalocapsa sp. ML1
CCCCGGCGCCGAGCTGACGATCAGCGGGCCGGTCACCGCCGACGGCATGGGTGCCGACATCGCCCTCAGCACCACCGGCAGCGGCGACATCGCGCTCGAAGGCACCGTCACCGCCGACGACGACGAGATCGCCGTCACCTCGGCGGGCGGTATCGGCGGCAGCGGCGGCATCGCCGCGGCGAGCGCCGCGCTCGAAGCGGTGACCGATATCGGCAGCGCCGCCGACCCGCTCGACACCGACGTCGACACGCTCGACGCCGCGACCACCGGCGCCGGCAGCATCTACATCGCCGAGGCCGACGCGCTGACGCTCGGCGGCAGCGCCGCCATCACCACCGGCGCCGACGACCGGCATATCGAGGTCGGCGTCGGCGGCGTGCTCACCGTGGCGCAGAACGTCACCGCCACCGGCGACGGCGCCGTCACGCTGGTCAGCACCGACACGGGCGGCGGCAGCGGCATCGTTGTCCAGAGCGGCGTCACCGTCGGCACCGCCGCGGGCACCCTCGCGCTCGATGCCGGGGGCGCCGCGGTGACCCTGCACGATGCCAACGCGCCGTCGCACAGCCTGTTGCGCAGCACCGAGGGTGACATCGAGATCGCCGCCGGCGCTCTTGTCATCGAGACCAACGATCCCACCGCCGCGATCCAGATCGAAGCGCCGGCCGGCGCGCTGACCCTGCTGCCGGGCGCCGGCACCACGGTTGCCCTCGGCGACGGCGCTGCGGATGGCGACTTCGCGCTGGACGACGACGACATCGCGGCACTGAGCTTGGCGAGCCTGGCGATCGGTGCAGACGCCGGTCGCGTCGGCGCCATCGACATCGACACCGCCGACTTCGGCGAAACCGGGCTGACGTTGTTCGGCGCCGCCGGCGTCACGGACGTGGGTGCCGGGACGCATCTCACCGCCGGCGCGCTGACCATCGACACGACGGGCGTCGTCGGCGATGCCGCAGATTTGGTCGATACCGCGCTGGGCACCGCGGTCCGAACCATCGACATCGTTGCCAGTGCGATCGACATCGACAACGTCCACGCGGACCTGGTGACCGTTGCGCGCTTGCACGCCGGCGGTGGCGGCGCCATCGACTTCGACCAAAGCGGCGGCAACGTCACCTTCAACGACGTCGAGACCGCGGGCACGGCGACCCTGGGCGCGAGCGCCAACCTCGTCGTCGCCGAAACCGGCATCAGCGCCGGCACCGCCAACCTCGCCGCCGGCGGCAGCATCACCGGCGGCGTGATCGGTGCCGGGACGGCCGACCTCGACGCCGGGAATCTCATCAACGTCACCACAGCGGCGCAGACCCTCGATGCCGAGAGCGCCACCGGCGGCATCACCATCGCCAACGCCCTGGCCGCGGACGTGACCGTCACCGCGCTGCGCGCGCTCGGCACCGGCGGCATCGACTTCGACCAAGCGGGCGGCGGCAGCCTGGAGATTCAGGCCGCCAGCACCGCCGACGGCGGCATCGACATCGCCAA
>NZ_JABX01000115.1 GCF_001469165.1 Thiohalocapsa sp. ML1
TTTAATTGGCCTCGCTGCGCAGACGCACATCAGGGGCTTGGCGACCCTGGCCGCGTGGACAGTAGGGTCGGTGAAGCGGGGCTGCCGAGCGGTCGGCCGCTCGCTTCGCACTCCGCCCAGTCTCCCTTCGCCGTGGACCGGGTCAAGGTCGTTCGTCCTCGCTGCGCTGCGCTTCGCTGCGGGCGCTCCACCTTGACCCGGCCCGCGGCTGCGGGCGCCTGGCTGCGTGCGAAGCGACCGACCGACCGAGGATGGCCACCAGGCCCGGGGCTGTGCCGGGACGGCACCAAGGTGGCAAGAGGGTGCTCGCTCCCTCCCTCCCAAGGATGGCCCGGGGCAGGCGCGGCTGAGCGGCGCGAGGCGGTGCTCATGCGGGCTGTGCACGGGGCTGCTGGGCGGCGGCGCCGGCCGGGTTGAGCGTCACCGGCCCGGGCGGGGTCCAGTCGCGCACGGCGCCGCTCCAGCGCTCGGGGCGCGCGGCCCGGGCCTGCGTATAGAGGGCCTGGCGCCGGGCGAGGATGGCCACATGCGCGCCGCTGTGGCGCTGCTCGGGGGTGACGAAGCCGAGCGCACTGTGGCGGTGCTCGGTGTTGTACCAGCGCACGAACGCCAGCACCCAGGCGCGTGCCGCGGCCAGGTCGGCAAACCCACTGGCCGGATAGGCGGGACGGTACTTCAGCGTGCGGAACAGCGTCTCGGCGTAGGCGTTGTCGTCGCTCACGTGCGGGCGGCTGTGGGAGGGGGTGACGCCCAGGCGCTCGAGGGTGGCCATGAGCGTGCTGCCCTTCTGCGGGCTGCCGTTGTCGGCGTGCAGGACCAGCGGCTTGCCGAGGCAGCCGGCGGCGAGCACGGCGCGCTGGACCAAGGCGCTGGCGTGCGTGCTGTTCTCCTCTGCGTGCACTTCCCAGCCGACGATCTTGCGGCTGTAGAGGTCGAGGATGAGGTAGAGGTAGAGGAAGCTCCCGAGCACGGGGCCGGGCAGGTAGGTGATGTCCCAGCACCAGACCTGGTCGGGGCCGTGGGCGGTGTGGCTGGTCGGCGGCCGCGGCGTGCGCGGGGCCTTGGCGCGGCCGCGGTGGTGCTGGGCGTCGGCGTCGCGCAGCACGCGGTAGAAGGTGGATTCCGAGGCGATGTAGATGCCGCGGTCGGCCAGGCGCGGGACGATCTGGCTCGGCGGCAGGCTGGCGTGCTCGCGGCTGTTGCAGATCTCGCGCACGGCGGCACGCTCGGCGTCGCTGAGCGCATTGGGCGGGATGGGCCGCTCGGCGCCGGGGCGGCGGTCCTCAAGGACCCCGCCGTCGCGGGTCCAGCGCTGCACGGTGCGCACGCTCAAGCCCAGCAGCTTGCAGGCGCGCGCTCTGCGGGCGCCGGCGGCGACGGCCTCGTCGATCAGCTCGACAGCTTGGCGGCGATCTCGGGTGCTGATCATGCGTCCTCGTCCCCCCAGATCGCCGCGGC
>NZ_JABX01000116.1 GCF_001469165.1 Thiohalocapsa sp. ML1
GTTCGGCGGGAGCACTGCGGGGACCACGGCGGCGTCGGCGGTCTTAATCCCCTTTTGAGCGGGTCATTGGTTCGGCGTTACGACGTGCGGATTCTGCTGCGCGACGGGCGGTCTTAATCCCCTTTTGAGCGGGTCATTGGTTCGGCGCGGGCCGACGAGGAACAAGCGATGAACGAGCTATGTCTTAATCCCCTTTTGAGCGGGTCATTGGTTCGGCGGCGGAGTGGTTCCTGGATGCTGTCTCTTTCGGCGCAGTCTTAATCCCCTTTTGAGCGGGTCATTGGTTCGGCGTCAGCCTGGGAACAGGCAGGCCATACGTGCGGAGCGTCTTAATCCCCTTTTGAGCGGGTCATTGGTTCGGCGCCGCCCGCAGCGCCCGCCTCGTCAAGCGCGGCACGTCTTAATCCCCTTTTGAGCGGGTCATTGGTTCGGCGAGATAACAGCGCTCGGTCGGGTCGCAGGGACGGTCTTAATCCCCTTTTGAGCGGGTCATTGGTTCGGCGGGCTTCGCCCAAGTCGATTTCGCCGACGAGCAAGAGGTCTTAATCCCCTTTTGAGCGGGTCATTGGTTCGGCGTCCTAAACCTCACGGTCGGGGAGATGCTCCGCGGTCTTAATCCCCTTTTGAGCGGGTCATTGGTTCGGCGCTCCGAGTCACCGGAATATGCAGCAGACCAAGAGTCTTAATCCCCTTTTGAGCGGGTCATTGGTTCGGCGGACTACACCCCCCCAACCGCCGCCGAGGTGCGAGGTCTTAATCCCCTTTTGAGCGGGTCATTGGTTCGGCGTTTTGCCCTTCGCGGGAACAGCATCGTTCCCGCGTCTTAATCCCCTTTTGAGCGGGTCATTGGTTCGGCGTTGTTATGCCGCATGAAGGCGATCGATCGTCTTGGTCTTAATCCCCTTTTGAGCGGGTCATTGGTTCGGCGGCAACGCCCCGACCCAAAAGCAGATCTCCTACATGTCTTAATCCCCTTTTGAGCGGGTCATTGGTTCGGCGCGCACCCCCCCAACCGCCGCCGAGGTGCGAGCCATGTCTTAATCCCCTTTTGAGCGGGTCATTGGTTCGGCGCCCAGTTCCTTTTTGATATCAGCGGCGGACGCGTGTCTTAATCCCCTTTTGAGCGGGTCATTGGTTCGGCGGGTCCGCATCGTCGTGATCGCTGACGGCTACGAGGTCTTAATCCCCTTTTGAGCGGGTCATTGGTTCGGCGCGCCCGGTTTCCGCGTCTTCGACT
>NZ_JABX01000117.1 GCF_001469165.1 Thiohalocapsa sp. ML1
CACTCCGGTCAACACTCCGGTCAACACTCCAGTCAACACCCGGCAATGCATCGGGTATTCGGTTCAGACCACGATTAACGACGGAAGCCCGGTTTCGGGAGCTCGGCAGCGAAGCACTTGCCGGGCCGGAGCCGAGCCGGGCTTTGCCGGGCCGGGCTGGGCCGGGCCGGGCCGGGCCGGAGAGCCGACCTCCAGGTCGGCTCGGCGCTCGCGATGTCCGTGCATCCCGCTCTGCCGCGGTGTTGACCTGGAGGTCAACACTCCGGTCAACACTCCAGTCAACACTCCAATCAACACTCCAATCAACACTCCAGTCAACACTCCGGTCAACGCCCGGCAACGCATCGGGTATTCGGTTCATGCCACGATTACGACAACTACGACGACGGAAGCCCGGTTTCGGGAGCTCGGCAGCGAAGCACTTGCCGAGCCGGAGCCGAGCCGAGCCGAGCTTTGCCGGGCCGGGCTGGGCCGGAGAGCCGACCTCCAGGTCGGCTCGGCGCTCGCGATGTTCGTGCATCCCGCTCTGCCGCGGTGTTGACCTGGAGGTCAACACTCCGGTCAACACTCCAGTCAACGCCCGGCAACGCATCGGGTATTCGGTTCAGACCACGATTACGACAACTACGACGACGGAAGCCCGGTTTCGGGAGCTCGGCAGCGAAGCACTTGCCGAGCCGGAGCCGAGCCGAGCTTTGCCGGGCTGGGCTGGGCCGGGCCGGAGAGCCGACCTCCAGGTCGGCTCGGCGCTCGCGATGTCCGTGCATCCCGCTCTGCCGCGGTGTTGACCTGGAGGTCAACACTCCGGTCAAGACTCCGGTCAAGACTCCGGTCAACACTCCGGTCAACACTCCGGTCAAGACTCCGGTCAACACTCCGGTCAAGACTCCGGTCAACACTCCAGTCAACGCCCGGCAACGCATCGGGTATTCGGGTCCGGGTATTCGGTTCAGACCACGATTACGACAACTACAACGGCGGAAGCCCGGTTTCGGGAGCTCGGCAGCGAAGCACTTGCCGAGCCGGAGCCGAGCCGGGCTTTGCCGGGCCGGGCCGGGCCGGGCCGGGCCGGAGAGCCGACCTCCAGGTCGGCTCGGCGCTTGCGATATCCGTGCATCCCGCTCTGCCGCGGTGTTGACCTGGAGGTCAACACTCCGGTCAACACTTCGGTCAACACTCCAG
>NZ_JABX01000118.1 GCF_001469165.1 Thiohalocapsa sp. ML1
TCTTCGCGACCACGCCCGCACCGACGGTACGGCCGCCTTCGCGCACGGCAAAGCGCAGCCCCTCTTCCATGGCGATCGGCGCAATCAGGCTGACCGTCATCTTCACGTTGTCTCCCGGCATCACCATCTCGATGCCCTCCGGCAGCTCGCAGGCGCCGGTGACGTCCGTGGTGCGGAAGTAGAACTGCGGCCGATAGCCGTTGAAAAACGGCGTGTGCCGACCGCCTTCTTCTTTGCTCAGCACGTACACCTCAGCCTCGAACTTGGTGTGCGGGGTGATGCTGCCGGGCTTGGCCAGCACCTGTCCGCGCTCGACATCGTCGCGCTTGGTGCCGCGCAGCAGCACACCGATGTTGTCGCCGGCCTGGCCCTGGTCGAGCAGCTTGCGGAACATCTCAACACCGGTGCAGGTGGTCTTGACGGTGTCGCGGATGCCGACGATCTCGACCTCTTCGCCGACCTTGACGATGCCGCGCTCGACGCGCCCAGTGACGACGGTGCCGCGCCCGGAGATGGAGAAGACGTCTTCGATCGGCATCAGGAAGGCGCCGTCGATGGGCCGCTCGGGCTCGGGAATGTAGCTGTCGAGCGCGTCCATCAGCTTGACGATGGATTGCGTGCCGATCTCACCTTCGTCGCCCTCAAGCGCAAGCTTGGCGGAGCCGGTGATGATCGGGGTGTCATCGCCCGGGAAGTCGTAGCTGGAGAGCAGCTCGCGCACTTCCATCTCGACCAGCTCCAACAGCTCGGCGTCGTCCACCATGTCGGCCTTGTTCAGGTAGACGATGATGTAGGGCACACCCACCTGGCGCGACAGCAAGATATGCTCGCGCGTCTGCGGCATCGGGCCATCGGCGGCCGACACCACGAGAATGGCACCGTCCATCTGCGCCGCACCAGTGATCATGTTCTTCACGTAGTCGGCGTGCCCGGGGCAGTCAACGTGTGCGTAGTGGCGCTTGTCCGACTCGTATTCCACGTGCGCCGTGGCAATGGTGATGCCGCGCTCGCGCTCCTCGGGGGCGTTGTCGATCTGGTCGTAGGCCTTCGCCTCACCGCCAAACTTCTTCGCCTGCGTCACCGTGATCGCCGCTGTCAGCGTCGTCTTCCCATGGTCCACGTGACCAATCGTGCCCACGTTCACGTGCGGCTTCTTGCGCTCGAATTTTGCTTTGGACAT
>NZ_JABX01000119.1 GCF_001469165.1 Thiohalocapsa sp. ML1
TTGCGGCACGCGCGCCTGTCGCGGCTAAAGCCGCTCCCACGGGGGAAGCACCCTGACGGCCGCCCAACCGCGCTTTCTCAGTTAAACCGTCCAGGTTCCGTTAGGGTTCCTGTACGGGCTACTATGAAGCCTTGAAGCGGAGGTCCACATGTCCATCAACGTGAAGCTGCCTGAGCCGCTTGTTGAGAGCGCCAAGCGCTACGGCGCGGTCGAGCATCGCTCGGTACCCAAACAAATCGAATACTGGTCTCGGATCGGTAAGATCGCTACGGAGAATCCGGATTTGCCCTTCAGCGTTATCCGCGAAATCCTGCTTGCCGATGAAGAAGAACCGGAAGGTGAGTATCAGTTCGGCTGATGCGCTTCCTTATCACGCCTACCTTTGCGCGCGCGGTCAAGAAAATGCACCGCACGCAAAAGGCGAAGCTCGATGAAGCTGTGCGTTCGATCAGCCGCCAACCGGACGCAGGTGAAATGAAGGTCGGTGACCTTGCAGGTGTAAGAGTCTACAAATTTCGCATGGGTAACGGGCTGGCCCTGCTCGCCTACCGGGTGCTGGACGAGAACACGGTCAAGCTGCTGATGGTTGGACCGCATGAAAACTTCTATCGCGATCTCAAGCGCATTGAATAGTGCATAGGTTGCGCTGACGCCAGGCGTATGCGCTGATCCGGCCATGCCCTGTGCGCGCCCGACGTACTTGTGCGACGCGGCCTTGAAGCATCTCCGCAGAAATGTGAACATCGCACAGTACGCCAGCGCAGCGAAGCTGGCCTTGGTGGATAGACTCGGCATGGCGGCGTCGCAACCAAGGGGAAAGGTGGCGCGCAAAGCAGCTCAAACCATGTACAGATCACGACACAAATCGCGGCCTACGCCAGGTTAGCTTCGCCGCGAGGCGCGCGTGCCGGAGTTGGGCGCGGGAGCGCCGGGAGAGGCGTGACACCGCGGGAGCGGTGTCACGAGAACAGCATGGTGCCGATGCGCGTTGCGGCTGAAGCCCCTCCCACGGCGGAGGCGCCCGCCTCAAGCCGAGCGAGACACCGAATGATTGGCAGAACTCCAACACGCGACGACAGACGTTCCGTCGCCGACTTCGGATCTCAGGC
>NZ_JABX01000120.1 GCF_001469165.1 Thiohalocapsa sp. ML1
ACAGCTGCGCGAGCTCGTCACCGCGCGCCAGCCGCCGAACCAATGACCCGCTCAAAAGGGGGATTAAGACTCGGTTGGTGCCGTCCCTGGCGGTGGTGTCCCGCCGAACCAATGACCCGCTCAAAAGGGGATTAAGACACGCGCCGTGCCAATAAGGCAATGCGCGTGCATCGCCGAACCAATGACCCGCTCAAAAGGGGATTAAGACAGAAGCCCGCAGCGTGGTAACTGCGGGCAAAGCCCGCCGAACCAATGACCCGCTCAAAAGGGGATTAAGACTCGGCAAAGGCGGTGGTCTTGTGGTCGGTCATCTCGCCGAACCAATGACCCGCTCAAAAGGGGATTAAGACACAACGGCCAACGTGTTTGCACACACGACGCGGCGCCGAACCAATGACCCGCTCAAAAGGGGATTAAGACCGCGCCGTGCCCAATAAGGGCAATGCGCTGCATGTCGCCGAACCAATGACCCGCTCAAAAGGGGATTAAGACTCCCGAAGAGATCCAGGTCCATCAAGATGTGGCGCGCCGAACCAATGACCCGCTCAAAAGGGGATTAAGACCTCAAACATGCGAAATACCTCGTCAGAAGTTGCGCGCCGAACCAATGACCCGCTCAAAAGGGGATTAAGACGCGACGTTCACCGCCGATGGGTCCGGGGCTCCCGCCGAACCAATGACCCGCTCAAAAGGGGATTAAGACTAGTCAAGCCTCCCGATGCCCAAAGGCGCGCAGACGCCGAACCAATGACCCGCTCAAAAGGGGATTAAGACCGCGCGGGCCGCAGGCGAACAGTGCAGACCGGACCGCCGAACCAATGACCCGCTCAAAAGGGGATTAAGACGGATCTTCCACCTGCCAGTGGTACGTGAAGCCATCCGCCGAACCAATGACCCGCTCAAAAGGGGATTAAGACCCCAAGGGCGAAGTGTGGACGCTGCCCCATTGCCGCCGAACCAATGACCCGCTCAAAAGGGGATTAAGACGCGAAGGTGTACCGCGGTGACCTGGAGCTGTGCGCGCCGAACCAATGACCCGCTCAAAAGGGGATTAAGACCCGTGTCCTCCTCGTCGAGCATCGTGCTCAGCTCACGCCGAACC
>NZ_JABX01000121.1 GCF_001469165.1 Thiohalocapsa sp. ML1
CTGCGGAGCCGACCTGGAGGTCGGCTCTCCGGCCCCGGCTGTGGAGCCGACCTGGAGGTCGGCTCTCCGGCCCGGCTGCGGAGCCGACCTGGAGGTCGGCTCTCCGGCCCGGCCCGGCCCGGCCCGGCTCCGGCCCGGCTCTGGACTGGCAAGTCCTTCGCTGCCGCGCTTTGACTGGTGCCGAGGCGCTGCCTCGGCGCCGGGATTGGCGGCTCTGCCGCCGGTGCACGGCAGTGTTGACTGGAGTGTTGACTGGAGTGTTGACCTCCTGGTCAACACGGACATAGCGGGATGCACTGGTATCGCGGCTGCGGAGCCGACCTGGAGGTCGGCTCTCCGGCCCGGCCCGGCCCGGCTCCGGCCCGGCTGCGGCCCGGCTCTGGACTGGCAAGTCCTTCGCTGCCGCGCTATGACTGGTGCCGAGGCGCTGCCTCGGCACCGGGATTGGCGGCTCTGCCGCCGGTGCACGGCAGTATTGACTGGAGTGTTGACCTCCTGGTCAACACGGACATAGCGGGATGCACTGGTATCGCGGCTGCGGAGCCGACCTGGAGGTCGGCTCTCCGGCCCCGGCTGCGGAGCCGACCTGGAGGTCGGCTCTCCGGCCCCGGCTGCGGAGCCGACCTGGAGGTCGGCTCTCCGGCCCGGCTGCGGAGCCGACCTGGAGGTCGGCTCTCCGGCCCGGCTGCGGAGCCGACCTGGAGGTCGGCTCTCCGGCCCGGCTGCGGCCCGGCTCTGGACTGGCAAGTCCTTCGCTGCCGCGCTTTGACTGGTGCCGAGGCTCTGCCTCGGCGCCGGGATTGGCGGCTCTGCCGCCGGTGCACGGCAGCGTTAACTGGAGTGTTGACTGGAGTGTTGACCTCCTGGTCAACACGGACATAGCGGGATGCACTGGTATCGCGGCTGCGGAGCCGACCTGGAGGTCGGCTCTCCGGCCCCGGCTGCGGAGCCGACCTGGAGGTCGGCTCTCCGGCCCGGCTGC
>NZ_JABX01000122.1 GCF_001469165.1 Thiohalocapsa sp. ML1
CCTGACCGAGAAAGCGCTTTATCTCATCGTTACAAGGGTTTAGAATCTGGCCCCATGGTCGAAGCGGCGGGGCTGCCCGGCGCCGTCATGGCGAGCTGTGCGGCACGGCGGCTCGCAACTTGTTGATTTTAGGGCGCGTCGAATTGCGGTCGGGTGTTCATTCGACATCCACTACGCAACCGGCGGAATATGGACGCATAAACTTCGTCATTCAATCTTATGCGACAGATCATCGACCCGCAGCTGAAGTTCGGCGAGCAAGACATCGCGCAGATCGTGCTCGACGCCCGCTCGCGTGACGACATTCCACGGATTCTGCGCGGGCTGCAATACATCTACGTCACGCCCGCGGTGCGCGCGCAGGTATTTGCGATCCTCGCCGAAGTGCTGCCACGCGGCGCCGACGGGCAGAGCGCCGTGAACCCCGACATGGGGCGGCCCGGCATGGAGCAATGGAAGATCTTGGTCTTGGGCGTGCTGCGACAGGGTCTGAACGCCGACTACGATCGGATTCAGGAACTGGCCAACCAGCATGCCACGATCCGCCAGATGCTCGGCCACGGCGACTGGGAAGACGACACGCACTACAGCCTGCAGACGCTCAAGGACAACCTGCGCCTGTTCACCCCGGACATCCTCGATCGCATCAACCAAGTCGTCATCGCTGCCGGCCATGCCCTGGTAAAAAAAAGTCCCAACGAAGCGCTCAACGTCCGCGCTGACTCTTTCGTCGTCGAAACCGATGTCCACTATCCCACGGACACCAACCTGTTGCTCGACGCGATCCGCAAGGTCATTGTCACCTGCGCGCAACTGTGCGAGGAGCAGACCTTAACCGACTGGCGGCAAGCGGCCTACAACCAGCGCTGTTTCAAGCAGGCCTATCGGCGCACGCAGCAGAGCAAGCGCTCGCGCGCCAAATCCGCGGACAAGCGCGCCGCGCGTGAGGCGGAGATTGAGGCCACGTACCGCGGCTATC
>NZ_JABX01000123.1 GCF_001469165.1 Thiohalocapsa sp. ML1
GTGCCTGACAGAAAACTCGCTTTTCCGCCCGGAATCGCCATTCACGAAGCGTGAAGCCGTGCGGTTTTGTCCATTGGTGGGTTGATCGCCTGGGTCGCAGGCCGGGTAATGCGAACCGCTCTCATTAATGCCGTTGTCGGGGCGGACCAATCCCCGGGCGGCGCGTCCACTCTGTTGGAATCAGGCTCAGGCAGCGCGCTGTCGTCGTCGCTGTTCTGCTTCGGCCTCACGCTCCAGCAAGATGGCGCCGAGGCGATGCAGATTGCGCCCGAGCACCGCCAGCGCGACATAGCGCTTGAAGCCGTCGATGCCGTGATCCGGGCAGCGATCCAAGCCGTGCGCCTCCAGCGCATTGATGGCGGACTCGACCGCGGAGTGGCGGCGGCGCAGGCGGATGAATTCGGGGTTCTGCTCGTGCGCGGCTTCGGCTTGATTGCGCTTGCCCTTCTTCGGCAGCACGGGCATCGCGACGACGTTGGCCAAGTGCGCCTGATTGGGCTTGCTGTGGAAGCCCTTGTCCATGCTGATGCTGCGCAGCTCGGGAAAGCGCGCGCGGGTGGCGTCGATGAGCGCGATCGCCACTTGGTCGTCGGTGAGCTTCTCCATGACCTGGTGGTGGAGAATGAAGCGGTATTGGTCTTCGACGACCGCGACCCGCAGGCCGAGCTCGACCGGCACACCGGCTTTGCCTTTGTTGATCCACTCGGTGTGGGGCTGGAAGATGGAGAAGACCTTCTCGTGATGGGGGATGCGCTCGCCGTTGAGGACGCGCCGGCGGATCTGGTCGATCTGCCGCTCGGCGTGCGCCACCCAGTCGTCGAGCGGCGCCAGTGCCGCATCCGGCAACCGACAGCCGATGCTGAGCTTGCTGCGGGTCAACTGCGCGCGCCGCAGGAAGTGCTCGGCGAGGTCCA
>NZ_JABX01000124.1 GCF_001469165.1 Thiohalocapsa sp. ML1
AGAGGCGGCTTACTGCCTACAGGGTCTTGGCAGTGTGCCGAGGGAAGCGCACGCCGAGCGCATCGAGGAGGGTGCGTTGCGCGTCGTCGGGCTGAATGAGGCGGGCGTAACGGTTGCCGTTGACGTTGTAGATCAAATAGGTCAAGCGGCTCAGTGCCTGTAATGCATCCGCAGGCGTCATGGCATTGGGATCATCCGCCGTGGTGCCATAGGCCTGATGCAGCAGCGTTTGCAGTCGACGCGTGAGCTTCAGCGCCAGCATCGCGACGAAGACATGGGCTTTCGTGCGCTTGCCGTTGCGCAGAAAGATCGGGCGCACCTCCAGGAAATCCGTTTTGATGGTTCTGAAACCGCGTTCGACCTGTTGCAGATCGCGATAGCGCTCATCGACCGTGTGCATCGCCATCTGCGCCGCGGGCACCGTGGTTTCCAAGACGTAGCAACCATCGAGGAGGGCCACCTCAGCGAGCTTGTTCGCGTCGATGGTGCAGCGGATCTGGTTGTCTTCCAGCGCCAATGACACGAAGCCGTGCAGCTTATAGCGCTTCACCCAGCGCTCGAGCTGACGCAGCCCCGCGGCGGGATCGGCGCGGGTGGAGCCGCTGACGAAGGCATTGCGCTCGGCGATCAGCTCATCGAGGCGTTGCAGCTTGTCGGCGCGGCGTGCCCGCACGCGCCGCTGCATGCGCTCGTTGCGCCGCACGATCAGGCGTTTGTCGTCTTGCGCCACCTCGGCGATGTCCTCATCGAACAAGTCCGGCTGCAGCACGCCGGTGTTGAGCAAGGCGCGGACCTGCGGGCGCGTCAGGGCACTGATGTAGCGCCAGCCCTGCGCCCCGAGCGCCGCCTTGCCCTTCGCCTTGAGCATGCCGCGGTCGCCGATGAACACCACCT
>NZ_JABX01000125.1 GCF_001469165.1 Thiohalocapsa sp. ML1
ATAGCGAGGGCGGGATGTGTGGTCAACACCGAACAGCGGGGCTGACGGGTGTCGGGGGCGGTGCAGGCGCGCGCGTTGTGGGGTGCTGGGGCTCGCAGCTGCGGTGCGGCGTGCCGCCGGGAGACGAGGAAAGCCGCACCGTCTCCTGCGAGAGACGGCGGCTACCACGCAATGCGCTGATCAAACTCGAAGTCGGACTCGGGCTGTTGGAGGAGGTCCCAGTCCGGCGCCGGCTCGGGCGCCTCGTCCCAGCCGGGCGGTCCGCGGGCGGAGGCGATCGGCGGTGGCTCGGTGGGCTCGCCGATATGGCCAAGGATGCGCTGCACTGGGACGGCCTCGGTGACGAAGGCGATGATGCGCATGTCCGCCCCGCAGCAGGGACAGACCAGGGGCAGGGACTCGAACAGCCGGGCCAGCAGCATCACCCAGAGATAGCGCGCCGGGGATCGAGCATTCGGCGCCGGGGCGGGCGAGGGTGCGGGGAGCTCGGCAGATGCGCTCGGGTCGTCGGTCAGGTCACGCCCCAAGACGACGGCCGCCGCCCGCAGGGGCGCGTTGGGCGCGAGCACGCCATGGTAGCGATGGCGATGCCGCCTGGGCGGCGGGATCAGCGCCGCGAGATGGTCGATCAGCTCCAGTGGGGTGAGCGACAGCGCCGTGGTGCCATCGCGCTGGGGCTTCGGTAACCGGTAGACGACGCGTTCGGCGTCGAGCGGTTCCAGGCGCTCGAGCGCGAACGGCGGGCGGGCACAGTAACGCAGCAGGCGCTCCAGGCCGGCGCGATCGTGCGCACCGACGCGCACCGCGGCATCCAGCGAGAAGCCGCTGTTCTCCCAGGCGAGCATGTC
>NZ_JABX01000126.1 GCF_001469165.1 Thiohalocapsa sp. ML1
GGGCACACGCCCTCTACCGCGAGTTGGCGCAGTCGGACGAAGCGCGCCGCGCAGCCTATCGCAGTTTGTTTGAAGATGAGCTGAGTGCAGAGGTTCTCGGGCGCTTGCGCGAGTGCACGAACGGCGGTTTTGTCCTTGGCAGCGAGAAGTTCGAGCGTCAGATCGCCGCCATGCTCGGCCGGCGCACGTGGAAGGGGTTGCCCGGACGGCCCCGGAATGATGGCCACGCGGAAGGGCAGGGCGAGCTTGGTCTGTGAAAAACGTGGTCTGTCCCCGTTTTTCCCCTCGCGGAAGGGCAGGGCGAGCTTGGTCTGTGAAAAACGTGGTCTGTCCCCGTTTTTCTGATGCGCTCGGCGTGCGCTTCCCTCGGCAAACTGCCAAGACCCTGTAGGCAGTAAGCCGCCTCTCCGTCCAGCACCGTTTTTCCTTCTTCTTCCGTCGGTTATGGACCAAGATGCCGGCGCTCCGGCTGGAAGATCCGCCCGGAATGATGGCCACGCGGAAGGGCAGGGCGAGCTTGGTCTGTGAAAAACGTGGTCTGTCCCCGTTTTTCGCGCCGCGCAGCCTATCGCAGTTTGTTTGAAGATGAGCTGAGTGCAGAGGTTCTCGGGCGCTTGCGCGAGTGCACGAACGGCGGTTTTGTCCTTGGCAGCGAGAAGTTCGAGCGTCAGATCGCCGCCATGCTCGGCCGGCGCACGTGGAAGGCGGAAAACAGGGACAGACCACGTTTTTCAAAACGGAAAACAGGGACGGAAAACAGGGACGACGGAAAACAGGGACAGACCACGTTTTTCTGCTAACCTTCGCGTCACCTCAACGCCTGCTCTCCCCCC
>NZ_JABX01000127.1 GCF_001469165.1 Thiohalocapsa sp. ML1
CCGCCGCAGTCGCACAACAAGATCGCCTCGGTGGCATCGGGATACATTGCACTGAACAGCACCTCCCAAGACAAGGCGATGGCATCGCAGACGAAGGCGCTGTTTTCCCGCGAGGTGCCGAGGGTGATGAAGCCCACATTCGCATGCACATCGTAGACGCCGTGAGGCACCAGGCGGCCTTCGGCGAGGTGGCTGAAATCGTGGTCGTACACCGCCTGTGGGGCGGTACTGTAGCACTGCCCGGGGCGGTGCAAGGTGCCGAGCGGTTCCTTTTTCTTCGTGTCGATGGACAGCACGGGGATACCGCGTCGGCATGCCAAGCGGCGCAAGGCGGCGATGTGGCGAAACTGTCGATCACGCTCGTGCGGGTCGACTTGCCCAGTGATCAGTTGCTTGCACAGCGCCCGGCGACGAAAGCCGGCCCGATCGAGCAAGTCGGCGGCAGTATTGCGACTGACCTCAATGCCGTGCTCGAGCAGCCGCTGCGCCAGTTGCAATGGCTTGAGATCTGTCCAGCGCACGCGCTCATCGGTTGGACTGCCAGCGCTGTGCACGTCGAGAACCTCTTGCAGAACCGACTTCAGCAGCGGATTGCGCTCGGTGATCGGCGGTCGACCGCCCCCGCGCCGGCGCACTCGGTTGGCGTCTCCGCTCGGGCGTTTCGGGTCATCCGGATCGTCGTCGCCCATCTGCTCCAGTTCCCGTATCCCGGTGTGGATCGTACGACGACTCATCGCGAGCACTCGGGCGACATAGGCGATGCCGCCATAACCGATCTTCAACGACTCGATTGCGGCATAACGGCGCCGAT
>NZ_JABX01000128.1 GCF_001469165.1 Thiohalocapsa sp. ML1
TTCATCATGGCGACCGTCACCCACGAACCAGTCAAACAGGCAATGAACCGCATCCGAACCCTCAGCGCCGATGAAGAAGCGCGCCGCCTGGCGTTCGTGCGCGAGCGCGCCTTGCACGACGAGGTGTCCTTCTTGAACGAGGCTAAGCGGGAAGGCCGCGACGAAGGCCGCGAGGAAGGCCGCAAGGAGGCGGCACGCAACCTCATCGCAATGAACCTGTTGACCGACGAGCAGATTGCCGCAGCATCGGGCTTGCCGGCAGAGGTGGTGAAATCGCTCCGCGAGCGCTGACGCACCGGGTCGGCATGCTCAGGACGGCGTCGCACGTTATCACTACCCGCGCCGCCGGCTGCGTACGTAGCCAGGGCTTCCCGCCCTGGTGGCGCTTTGAGATGCGCGATGAGCGCCAGCCGAACGTGTCCCTGGGGAACATCCTGCAGATGAACCTGATCGAACTGAACAAGGCCGACCGCCTTGGCCTCCCGCCCGGCCCGCTGCGCGCCTGGATAACCTTCTTCAAACACTGGCAGGACGAGCTCATCATGGCGACCGTCACCCACGAACCAGTCAAACAGGCAATGAACCGCATCCGAACCCTCAGCGCCGATGAAGAAGCGCGCCGCCTGGCGTTCGTGCGCGAGCGCGCCTTGCACGACGAGGTGTCCTTCTTGAACGAGGCTAAGCGGGAAGGCCGCGACGAAGGCCGCGAGGAAGGCCGCGAGGAAGGCCGCAAGGAGGCGGCACGC
>NZ_JABX01000129.1 GCF_001469165.1 Thiohalocapsa sp. ML1
TTCAGCGCGGCTAGCGCGTAGCCCGGATGGAGCAAAGCGCAATCCGGGTCCGGCCGAGCCATCGGCACGGATCGGGTGAGCGACGACCGGGCGCGCCGGTACGAACCGGGCGGCAACGCCGACCGGGCGCCCGCTCCCGCATTCCGCTGCGCTGCATCCGGGCTACACTGCTGCTATGCTCTACGCAACATCGAAACCGTACACGCCCTGCGCGGCCACGGCACCAGCCCCATGACACTCGCCTTCAAGCTCTACGAACAGGTCAACGACGCAACGGACGATCGCACCCGGTTCCGCTTGATTGTGGATGCGATCCGGGAGCTGGAGGAGGGTTGGCCGCGGCCGGGCGAGATTGCCCGCGGTGCAGACGTGCGCGAGACCGAGCTGCGGCTGCAGAAGGAGATCGAAGTCGTCCGGAAGGAGATCGAAGTCGTCCGGAAGGAGATAAAGGAGACCGAGCTGCGGCTGCAGAAGGAGATCGAAGTCGTCCGTAAGGAGATAAAGGAGACCGAGCTGCGGCTGCAGAAGGAGATCGAAGTCGTCCGTAGAGAGATCAAGGAGACCGAGCTGCGGCTGCAAAAGGAAATCGCGCAGGTCCGTGTCGACCTCAAATCCACCGAGGCCAACCTCCGCACGGCCATGCATCGGCAGACGGTGTGGATCATCGGCGCCATCGGCGCCGTCACCGGCCTCGTCCGCCTGCTTGACTGGCTGCTTGCCTAAGGCGAT
>NZ_JABX01000130.1 GCF_001469165.1 Thiohalocapsa sp. ML1
GAGCAGCCAGTCAAGCAGGCGGACGAGGCCGGTGACGGCGCCGATGGCGCCGATGATCCACACCGTCTGCCGATGCATGGCCGTGCGGAGGTTGGCCTCGGTGGATTTGAGGTCGACACGGACCTGCGCGATTTCCTTTTGCAGCCGCAGCTCGGTCTCCTTGATCTCTCTACGGACGACTTCGATCTCCCTACGGACGACTTCGATCTCCTTCTGCAGCCGCAGCTCGGTCTCCTTTATCTCTTTACGGACGACTTCGATCTCCTTACGGACGACTTCGATCTCCTTACGGACGACTTCGATCTCCTTCTGCAGCCGCAGCTCGGTCTCGCGCACGTCTGCACCGCGGGCAATCTCGCCCGGCCGCGGCCAACCCTCCTCCAGCTCCCGGATCGCATCCACAATCAAGCGGAACCGGGTGCGATCGTCCGTTGCGTCGTTGACCTGTTCGGCGAGCTTGAAGGCGAGTGTCATGGGGCTGGTGCCGCGGCTGGGCAGAGCGTGTACGGTTTCGATGTTGCGTAGAGCATAGCAGCAGTGTAGCCCGGATGCAGCGCAGCGGCATGCGGGAGCGGGCGCCCGGTCGGCGTTGCCGCCCGGTTCGTGCCGGCGCGCCCGGTCGTCGCTCCCCCGACCCGTGCCGATGGCTCGGCCGGACCCGGATTGCGCTTTGCTCCATCCGGGCTACGCGCTAGCCGCGCTGGA
>NZ_JABX01000131.1 GCF_001469165.1 Thiohalocapsa sp. ML1
CGGTGTGCGAGGACGAGACCTTTCATCCGGCGATCTGCTTGGTGGCGCTGGAGCCGGTGTCGGGCTTCATCGTGCTGGAGCGCTACGCCGCGGACCGCACGGCGCAGACCTGGACGCAGGCTCTGAACGCGGCCTGCGCGGGCTTGCCGATCACGATTGTGCAGGGCACGGCCGACGAGGCGGCGGCGCTGCGCCGGCATATCGAGACCGACTACGGCGCCCATCACTCCCCGGACCTGTTCCATCTCCAGCACGAGGTCGCCAAGGCGACCGGCCTGGCACTGGCGCGCGCGGTGCGCGCGGCCGATGCCGAGGTCGCGAGCGCCGAGGCGCAGCTGGAGCAAGCACGCGCAGCCGAGCAGGCGTATCGCGCACAACGCCATGGCCCCGGGCGTCCGCCGGCGTTCGCGCAGCGCATCCGCGACGCACTCGCGACCTGGGCCCGGGCCGCAGCAGCGCGCGAGCAAGCGCAGGCGCGCCAAGGCGAGGCGCGCGCGCTGATCTGCGCCATCGGCGCGGCGTATCACCCCTACGATCTGGAGCGGGCCGAGGCGCAACCGCCCGAGCATTTGGCCACCCGCCTGGAGGGCATCTGGCAACAGCTCGACGGCCTCGCCAAGGCGGCCGACCTGCCGGCGCGGGCGTGGGCGCATCTGGCCAAGGCCCGGCGCTTGACCACCG
>NZ_JABX01000132.1 GCF_001469165.1 Thiohalocapsa sp. ML1
GCCCCATGGAAGCCCCACTCGGGGTTTCGCCGAACCAATGACCCGCTCAAAAGGGGATTAAGACCGAAAGGTTACGCTCGGCTCGGCTCGGCTCGGCCGCCGAACCAATGACCCGCTCAAAAGGGGATTAAGACTGCTACCCGTTGCGCGGTACAAGCCAGCGTTGACGCCGAACCAATGACCCGCTCAAAAGGGGATTAAGACCTCGGCTCGGCTCGGGAACCAGGGCCAGCCGAACGCCGAACCAATGACCCGCTCAAAAGGGGATTAAGACGTTGCCCTTGATCCGACCCACGCACATGGTCTACCGCCGAACCAATGACCCGCTCAAAAGGGGATTAAGACCCTGATGTCCAATTCATGTGCCATTGTGTGTTACCGCCGAACCAATGACCCGCTCAAAAGGGGATTAAGACGGAACGGCGCGTGCGCTTGGCCTTGGCCTTGCGCGCCGAACCAATGACCCGCTCAAAAGGGGATTAAGACCTTGCCCATCGCGCGACAGGATAAAGAATCCGTACGCCGAACCAATGACCCGCTCAAAAGGGGATTAAGACGCATCAGTCGCGCTGCTTAGCAGCCAGGGTCACGCCGAACCAATGACCCGCTCAAAAGGGGATTAAGACTCCGTTGCCGCAATGAACCGCGCAGCATCGAACCCGCC
>NZ_JABX01000133.1 GCF_001469165.1 Thiohalocapsa sp. ML1
ACACCGCCCGCGGCGCCAGGCCCGCGGCCAGCGCCGCGCGCTGCTCGGCGGCAATCGCCACCACGGCCTGCTCGAGCGCCGCGTTCAACCCCTGCTGGCTGCCGTAAGCGGCGCCGACGAACGCCGACAGGCCGCTGAGCTCCAAGCACTCGCAGACCAAGCGCACGCCGCCGCCGGCGCGCAGGGTGATGACGAACTGCAGGGCCAAGACCAGCCGATGCAGCCACCGCACGCCCGCTTCGGAGGCGAACAACGCGGCCAAGGCCGCCGGCACCTCGGGCGAGACCGCGTCCGCCTGCGACCAGTCCCGCAAGGTGCTGCGCGGGCGCCCGATGCCAGCAGCCGCGGCACGCTCGCTCTGCCCCGCCGCCCGGCAGCGCGCCGCCGCCGCGAGCGCTTGCGCCCGCTCCAGACGCGTCGCCGGCTTCGATCCGGCTGCCACTGGCGAAGCGCTTGCCGCTGGGCTAAAGTCTGAGACGGTAGAACCTTCGAACATGTTTCTTGACCCTCGGTGAGCTTGCACTTCCAAGGGTAGGAAATTTCGGAGGTTCTGCCACCCTCCCTCAAGGCGATATCTCAGTGCACTACTGGGTTTTGGTCGGAGTTATGATCAAGGCCCC
>NZ_JABX01000134.1 GCF_001469165.1 Thiohalocapsa sp. ML1
GGCGGCTACGAGACCAAGGATGGCGGCACGCTGGAGATCGACTTCAGCGGCGGCTGCGAGGACGCCCAGCCGCTCAAGGACTTCCTGGAGCCGCAGTTGCGGGCGGCCAAGGACAAGACGCTGGACCTGGGCTTCACCATCGCCTTCGCCGACACCGGGCTCAGCTTGAGCGGCGAGGCCCCCGCGAAGCTCGGCGAGCGCCTGACCCGCTTCGGCGCCGGCGCCGCCTACGTCACCATCACCGCCGAGGGCGGCACATGAACGCGCTGCCCACCGCGCTGCCCGGCCCGGAGCCCGGCCCCGAGCCCACTGGCGACGCCGCCGCCGGCACACCGCGGTACGAGCTGCGCGTGCGCGCCCACGGCACCGACGACAACGAGATAGAAGTCTGGCAGATGCCCGCACCGGCGACGCAGCACCTGAAGGCGCCGCTGCGCATCGCCGGGCTGCGCGGGCGCAACCTGGCACTCGTGGAGCATCGGGTGCTGCGCCGCCTGGCCAAGGCCCGCATCAAGCCCCCGACCAATCAGCCACCCATCGCCGGCGAGCGCCAGCGCCTGCCGCTCGACGAGGACCTCGCGCTGAA
>NZ_JABX01000135.1 GCF_001469165.1 Thiohalocapsa sp. ML1
TCCTTGCCGGCCTGTGGCTCCTCGCTGGATGTCTCAATCCCCCTTCAATTCGGGGCAGCGGACGGACTGTGAGTATTTCGGCTTGGAAGCCGTCGCGTCTTTGTCTCAATCCCCTTCAATTCGGGGCAGCGGTCGGACGCGCGAATACCGCAATGCGCGGCCGGGGAGCTGTCTCAATCCCCTTCAATTCGGGGCAGCGGTCGGACGCCAAGGACCTCCCCCACAAGATCGAAGCCTTCGGTCTCAATCCCCTTCAATTCGGGGCAGCGGTCGGACTGACCGGCGTGCCATACGAAGTGTTCGCCGTGCGTCTCAATCCCCTTCAATTCGGGGCAGCGGTCGGACGGCAGAAGATGGTGGAAATCGGCTACAACGCCGAGGTCTCAATCCCCTTCAATTCGGGGCAGCGGTCGGACCCTTGTTGATGCTTCCCTCGTTTCGACGAGGGTTTGTCTCAATCCCCTTCAATTCGGGGCAGCGGTCGGACGGACAGGAGTAGCCCTATGCCTCCTAACAGGAGGTCTCAATCCCCTTCAATTCGGGGCAGCGGTCGGACGAGTGGGTGCATCGCGTGTGATGGCAAC
>NZ_JABX01000136.1 GCF_001469165.1 Thiohalocapsa sp. ML1
GCCGCTCCCGTGTCTGTTTCGGACAAGGATCGTCGCGTGTTGGAGGCGCTGGTGCGCCGACACAACGCGCCGCGCGTGTTGGTGACACGCGCGCAGATCGTCCTGCTGGCCGCCGCCGGCGTCGGCGTGCGCGCCACCGCGGACCAGCTGTCGCTCGGGCGCGCCACGGTGCAGCGCTGGCGCCAGCGTTGGTCGAGCAGCGCCGGGGCGCACTCGGTGCTGGAGCGCTTGGTCGATGCGCCGCGCCCCGGCACGCCGCCGACCTTCACGCCCGAGCAGCTCTGCTCGATCCTGGCGCTGGCATGCGAGCCGCCGCGGTGCGACGGGCTGGAGCTGAACCGTTGGACACAGGCCGCGCTGGCCGCGGAGACCGTGTCTCGCGGCATCGCCGAGAGCATTTCGGCCGGCTCCATCGGGCGCTTCCTGCGCGAGGCCGCTCTCAAGCCGCACCGCACCCGCGGTT
Source organism: Thiohalocapsa sp. ML1 (assembly GCF_001469165.1). Lineage (GTDB taxonomy): Bacteria > Pseudomonadota > Gammaproteobacteria > Chromatiales > Chromatiaceae > Thiohalocapsa. The sequence goes on from NZ_JABX01000136.1 coordinate 464, forward strand.
GGCTCAACACGCCGCGCGATGAGCAGTTCGACGAGCGATGCGAAGACGTTTGCGAAGCCTATCGCCTGGCGCCGGAACGCGCCGCCGCCGGCATCGAGACA
>NZ_JABX01000137.1 GCF_001469165.1 Thiohalocapsa sp. ML1
GCCGGGCTTCCGTCACTGTCGCTCTCGTAGTCTTCATTTGATGTCCGAGGTGTTGACGGGAGTGACTGGAGTGTTGACTGGAGTGTTGACTGGAGTGTTGACTGGAGTGTTGACTGGAGTGTTGACTGGAGTGTTGACTGGAGTGTTGACTGGAGTGTTGACCTCCAGGTCAACACGGCGACAGAGCGGGATGTGCTGGCGAAGAGCCGACCTGGAGGTCGGCGCTCCGGCCCGGCGACGGCCGGCCCGGCGACGGCCCGGCGACGGCCCGGCAAGCGCTTGGCTGCCGAGCACATGAGACCGGGCTTCCGTCACTGTCGCTCTCGTAGTCTTCATTTAATGTCCGAGGTGTTGACGGGAGTGACCGGAGTGTTGACCGGAGTGTTGACTGGAGTGTTGACTGGAGTGTTGACTGGAGTGTTGACTGGAGTGTTGACGGGAGTGTTGACCTCCAGGTCAACACGGCGACAGAGCGCGATGCGCTGGCGAAGAGCCGACCTGGAGGTCGGCTCTCCGGCCCGGCGACGGCCGGCCCGGCGACGGCACGGCGA